>JAGXTF010000018.1 GCA_018333525.1 Bacteroidota bacterium
GTAACTATTCAGCGTAGGTTGGGTTAGGCGCTAGCCGTAACCCAACGCATCGGCTTATGGCATTCACTGAATAGTTACCCAAAAACAATCTAAAAATTAAACAACGGCCCCCAGCAACGGATCATGCAAAACCTGAAAAAAATCGCGCCCGCAAATGTCAATTCACGATTTATCCAATGTTAGTGGATAATAAAAACAGCCCAATCGAGAATCACAGCAACGGATAATGCCTTATGACTCAACCCAGCAAGCCCAAACTAATCTTCATCAACCGGTATTTTTACCCGGACCACTCCGCCACCAGTCAAATGCTTAGCGATTTGGCCTTTGGCTTAGCGAAGCTAGACAATCGGCAATCGATACATATAGTTACCAGCCGCCAGCGTTACGACGATGCGGCGGCCCGGCTGCCGGCATACGAAGTTATTCAAGACGTACATGTGCATCGCATAGCCACCACCCGCTTTGGCCGGCAAAACTTGCCGGGGCGCGCAATCGACTATCTAAGTTTTTACCTATCCTCGTTTGTTTGTTTACTTAAACTCGCCCAAAAAGGCGACACGCTAATCGCCAAAACCGACCCTCCCCTCATTTCCGTGGTTGCCGCCTTAGTCTCGACCATAAAACGCGCGCATTTGGTCAACTGGCTGCAAGACCTGTTTCCGGAAGTGGCGGCGGAACTGGGGGTAAAACTGGCGCGCGGCCTGCCTTATAGCCTATTAAAAACCATCAGAAACAAAACCCTGCAACACGCCGAAATGAACATCGCCATCGGCGAATTAATGGCCGAACGCTTACGCCGGGAAGGCATACCCAGCCATAAAATTACCGTCATCCACAATTGGGCGGACGGCGAACAGCTTAAGCCCGTTCCGCATGAGCAAAACCCGCTGCGCACGGAATGGGGCCTGCAAGGCAAATTCGTGGTCGGCTATTCCGGCAACCTGGGCCGCAGCCACGACTTTTCCACCATACTGGATGCGGCCGAAGCCTTAAAACAGCGGGATGACATCGTGTTTTTGCTGATAGGCGGCGGCGCGCAATTGCCTCGCGTGCAGCAGGAATGCCGGGAGAAAGGTTTATCTAATGTAATGTTCAAACCCTACCAGCCCAGGGAAAAACTCTCGGAAAGCCTGTCCGTAGCGGATGTGCATTTGATTAGTTTAAAACCGGAGTTGGAAAGTTTGATAGTACCGAGCAAGTTTTATGGGGTTTTGGCGGTGGGGCGGCCGGTGATATTTATTGGCGATAAGCAAGGAGAATTAGCCAAAATCATCCAAAAACAAAACAGCGGGCAAATAGTGGAACAAAATGATTATAGCCAACTGATTACCGCAATTAATTCCCAATATGTTAATGAAGTACATGTATCGGAAATAAGGCAGCAATTCGAGCAAAGTTTTTCGAAGACCCGTGCCATTAGAGAATTTTCTGATGTTTTTGAGTTAAATAATTAATAACTAATTAAAAATGGAAAAGTTATGAAGATTTATCACATAATACAGGGAATTAATAATTTATCTGCCGGAACAACCGTTTCGGTAGGCGCTATTACCCACAACCTAACTATTTTGGGTAATGAAGTGTTTGTAGTGGCCACAGGCCAAAAACCGAAAGAATGGCCTTATCTTGGATCATTGAAATTATTTGAAAACAAATTTACTAAAATAGGGCTATTGTCAATTGGTGACATTAAAACCATTCGTTCAGAAATGTTGTCCGGGGAAGCAGTTGTTCATGGACATGGTGTTTGGCGCATAATGAATTTAATGCCGCTAATAATCCCCAAAAAGGCCAAGACAAAAATTATATGGAGCCCTGATGGAATGTTGAGCGAATGGAGTTGGAATTATAAAAAATATATCAAACGGCCATTTTGGTATTTCTTTCAAAAGCCTGCGTTAAATAGAGTGGATTGTTTTCATGCTACGTCGCTTGAAGAAGTTGAAGATATTCGACGTTTGGGGTTCATGCAGCCTATCTCTTTAATTCCAATTGGAGTCGAATTTCCCGAAATTGAAAATCTTGCGCCACAAAAAGAAAATAAATTGGTTTTCTTAAGTCGGATACACACAAAAAAGGGTGTGCACTTGTTGATTCAGGCATGGGGGCAGATCGCAAATGAGTTTCAGGATTGGAGTCTTGTTATTGCAGGAAAATTAGATTCTGACTACGGAAAAGACATGGTTGAATTAAGCAAAACCTTGCATGCACCCAGAATATCATTTGTTGGCGAGGTGCTGGGAGATGAAAAAACTAAATTACTATCATCGGCACGGCTATTTGTCTTGCCGACATTTAGCGAAAATTTTGGTATTGCGATAGCGGAAGCCTTGGCGCATGGTACACCTGTAATAACAACAGTAAATACCCCATGGCAGGATATTCAAACAAAAAAATGCGGTTGGTATATTAATAATACTAAAGAAGAACTGGTTAATACGTTACGAAATGCACTTTCTTTACATAGTAATCAGATAGATGCCATGGGAATAAATGGCCGAATATGGATGGAGCAGGACTTTTCATGGAAAAAATTAGCGGGGAACATGCAAAAAACATACGATTGGTTGCTGAATGGGGGTGACGCCCCAATCGAAATCATAGAAAAAAAAAGCTAATTTACATTTATTACTAAGGTGGGTGTCATGAACATAAATAAAAACAGAAATACGCATAGATGCGCTTTGCTAGTATTGTGCATCTGTTTTCAGATGGTTTGTTATAGTGCAAATGCCCAGAATAAAGCCGACTGTTGGCTAGAAGATAAAAACACAGGTAAGCGTTTTATAATATTCAATGCTTTATTATATGAACAGTTACAAGATTTAAAGAAATATTGCATTGAACCCATTAATGTAATGTATGCATGGGAATTCTTTCCTCGCGGCCCTAAGAAAAATGATTTTAGAATGCCAGAGCCGACCGTGATAGAAAAAGCCATTCAAAAGATAAAAACTAAAAACGAAGTTACGGTAATTGATATAGAACACTGGCCATTAGCCAAGGTTGGCAGTAAGGTATATTTAAAATCCATAAACAACTATTTGGTGACAATGAATATTTTGAAAAAATCCTTGCCGAATATACCTGTTGGATACTACGGGGTTGCTCCGGTTATTGATTTTTCAAGAGCAAAGAATATCGGCAGTAGGGGGCATGGCGAATGGGTAAAAGAAAATAGCCGTATGATGGATGTCGCGCAATCAGTGGATGCATTTTTTCCTTCCTTGTACACCATTAATTCCGATCAACGGGGTTGGCTTGCAAGAGCCAAGGCTTCTATCGACGAAGCGCATCGATTAGGCAATGGAAAGCCGGTTTATCCATTTATTTGGCCAAATTTTCATGAGCAAGGCGGGAAATATCCTAAAGGTACCGAGGTACCCGCGGACTACTGGCGAACACAGTTGAATTTCTTAAGAGAAAATGCGGATGGATTTGTATTGTGGGGCGGATACAAGCAAACGTTTAATAGCGAAATGATGTGGTGGAAGGAGTTGATGAGTTTTATAGAAGATTCTTTTGTGGTTAAAGAAAATATTGGCACGTCAGACCGATAGTGTATTTTGATGGATTCTACTAATTTAATTTTTCAGTTTTATGATAAACAAAGAGAAGAATAAGCCTGATTTTATAATCATTGGGTCTATGAAATGCGGAACAACCACATTGTATAGCGATTTAAGTCAACTACAGTCTTTATACATGCCTTCGGAAAAAGAGCCTGCTATTTTAACGAAATTTTCCGATCAAGATAAAATCAAATCGGAATACTCAAGGCATTTTAAAGGCGCGGCTGACAACCAATTGTGCGGCGAAGCTTCAACGGATTACACTAAACTGCCGATTTTCGAAGGCGTAGTTGATAAAGCATATCAGTTATGTGGAAATAACTTAAAACTCATTATGATAATGCGCGACCCGATTGAGCGCATTTATAGCCACTTAAAACATGACATTGCCGGCGGCTTGATCAGCGCCGATGAAATAGATCGTGTAGTCTTGGAAAATGCCGAGTATTTAGCAATAAGCGATTATGCAAAACAGTTACTTCCTTGGATTTCAAGGTTTGGTATAGAAAATTTGTTATGCGTGTCATTCTCGGATTTAAAGAAACATAGAATTGAAGTGATCAATGATGTCGCCAAATTTTTAGGCGTTAAGATAGATCGGTCAATAGATATTGAGGCGGTTCAAAATAAAGGCACTGAATTGCGACGCACCGGAAGGCTGGCATCATTAGTGGTGAATTCACTGGTTTATCGCCAATATATTAGACCTTTTATTTCGGACAGCGTAAGAGTGCGTCTAAGGAAAATGGTTTTAAGAAAAGTAGCGGTTCCGGATATAAAGTTATCCAAACAGACAGAAGACGTCCTAAGGCAAAAACTGTCGAATGTTGAAGCAGATGTAGAAAGCTTAATAGGAAAAAGGATCAAAATTAATGAATTCAAAAAAAATTGATTCTTTAAGGGTGATTTTTAGGAAAGAAACATTATGGCTATATGCAATTAGGTTTGGCACGGTTTTATTACAGTCAATTACAGTTTTTATAATTGCTGCATTTATTAGCCTTGAGGAATTCGGACGATTTAGCTTTCTCTTTAACGCTTGCAGAATTGTATCCGTCGTAGTGGGCTTTGGCGGCTCGGAATTTCTTATTAGAGAGTTAGCGTATGGCGATGCCAAACACAATGGCTTAGGAAACTATTTATTATTTAAGCATGCTTTTTTACGCAGCTTCTACTTTACCGGTATTTTGCTGATTATAGTTTCGTTGCCTTGGATTTTACTGGCCAACGAAATTAATATCGGCGTGGATATTGATGCTATTTTAGCAAATAGCTATGGTCGCGATGTATTGCAGGCCCTTATAATTATTATTTGTTCCGGTTATTTATACAGCGTATTAAATATAATTGTTTCCGTTGTCCGGGTCTCTAAATCGGCTACTTTTAGTTTAGCCATCAGCGACTGCCTACCTTACCTGTTTTTTTTAATCGGATTTACCATTTGCTTGATGCTGGGGGCATCGTCAGCCAACATGCTTATGGTAGCTTTCAGTGCGTCGCTTTTATTATGCTGCTGTTTTGCTTTTTATTTTGCGATTCCGTATTTAAAGAAATGTAGAGGCAATAAGACTGAAAAAGACAATAAAGAATATTATACGTTTTGGGGCATTTCAATAGTTGGTGCGTTAATTGCCCAATCAGACGTTTTAATTGCAAAAATATTTTTGGATGATACTGCGCTAGGCGTGTATGCCTTACTTCGACGGGCGTCCAATTTAATTTCCTTGCCGCAAGTGATTGTGAATTGGGCTATTAATATTGAAATTGCCCGAGAATATGCATTAAAAAATCTTAGCGCACTTCAGAAATGCGCCCACAAAGGATTGGTAATGGCATTACCCGTTGCCACCCTAATGGTTCTGGTGATTGTTTTACTGTCCCCCTTCTGGTTCGATATTTTTAAAATTGAACAATTATTGCCTAACTACTTAATGCTAATTGTTCTAATGTTTGGGCAGTTAGTAAATGTGATGTCCGGTGCGAATCTACTTTTTGCTTCTTTATGTAAGCAAGAGCTATTTGTATTTAAGTCAAGAATATTTTCCTTGTTGGTTGGCTATATAACAATGGCAATCGGCGCTTTATATTATGGTAATGTTGGCTTTGCGGTTGGCAGCGCAGTAACAATGCTGCTTTTAAACATTATCGTCACTCGCCGCGTGAAGAAAAAAATAGGGGTTATTACATCAATCCCTCTTTTATGTTTTGGCTGAAATTGGTTTTAGACTAACATGTGTTTCATAAAAAATTAACAATTGTTATTTAATATTGCGGCAAGGTTTATTAATGTTTATAGGTGCGGTGCTTTTACTTGCTTTTTTATCGTCACTCTCCTGGGTATGGCAAGGGGTGCCAGGAATTAACCTATTTGCGGTACGCCCGGCCACGGTTGCCGCATTTCCATTGATTATTTTTTACCTTTGGAAGGGCAACAGTTCAATAGGGCCGGTTAAAATTAAAGTTTTGATCTTTTTGTTTTTTAGTTTTTTAGTTTTATGCTTGCCAAGCTATTTAAACAATTACCACCACTGGAGCATTCAAAAAGTTTTTAGCTTGTATATATATGGGTTTCTTTCATATTATGCCGCAAGAACTTATTTGCTTTTGTATCCAACCAGAATCTGGAAAAACTTTTGGCCTTTTGCATGCTTAGTGCTTGTGTTTTCCACAGTAGTTTCTTTTTATTTGGCTTTTGGCACTTTAATTCCTAATACCAAGATTTCTTCCTCGGAAGGATTTATTCATAACTCACTCTACTCGGGCGTTTTTGAAGAGGGCGGCAAGGGGTTAAGACATACCATGGCGATTGTTCCGCTAATCATTGTGGCAATGATTTTTCATAACAAAAGTACGCCCATTTACATAAGCATGCCGGCTGCGCTAATTTGTTTATATCTTATTCTGTATTCTTTTAGCCGTTCGGCATGGTTAATTTTTATGATCATAATAATATTGGCATTTAAGGACGTTTTTAAGAATTTCCACAAAAACCTATTCAAAATTATGTTTGTGGGTTTTGTGTGTTTTATCGGCTTTGCCGTATTTGTTTTCCTTAATCCTAAGTTATTTGACTGGGCCCTTAACCTGTTAAGCGATCGCGTTTCCGATGACAGATCCACTTCCGGACGCTTATGGATAATTGGCCACGTTTTTTCGGATATGAGTATTGTCGAATATATTTTTGGCTATAACAGACCGCAATATTACAGCCCTCACAATATGATGTTGGATGCATTTTTGCAATCTGGCGTATTTGGCCTTGCCGTTACTTTTATTTTTTTAGTTTACGTGTTCAAGATATTCATAAGAGGATTTATAAAAGGCGGTGTTGAAAATATTCAGGCTGCCATATTTATTACGCCCGCATTAATTAGAATGTTCACAGCCGGGAGTGGCATGTTACATTTGGCTGAATTATTTGGGTTATTTGTAGCTGCAAACATGAAATCATCCGACGAGCCGACTCGAAAAGAAAACACATACTACGGCAATGTGTTTAAGAGCCAGAATATTTACAATTAATATTCGTACAACGATGTCTCAATATCTCATAATTAACTGGAGTTATTAAATGAAAAAAATAGGGATATTAACATTCCACTTTGCTGAAAACTACGGGGCGGTTTTTCAGGCTTACGGCTTGGTTACTTGCTTGCGTAATCTTGGGGTTGAAGCGGAAATAATTAACTACCATCCCGATTATGTTGAAGGCGGCGGCGGCTTTAAACTGCCTACCAGTAAAAAGAATATTCGGGCCAACCTGGTAATTGCCTATCAAAAATTAACAAAACTCTATTCGTTGTTGCGAAATAACCACGGCTTGAAAGAAAAGTTCGCCGCGTTTCGCCAGCATTATTTGCATGTATCCGATAACAGCTATAAAAGCCTTGCCGAACTTAGAAACGCCCCACCAGCGTATGATGTATACGTTTGCGGCAGCGATCAAATCTGGAATCCGTCGGAGCAATTCGGCGTCGACCCGGCGTATTTTCTGAGTTTCGGAGACAAGCAAACAAAGCGGGTTTCTTACGCCGCCAGTTTCGGCCGGGATACTCTGGATGAAGGTTGTCATCAGGAAATCGGCGGTTTGCTAGAGGCGTTCGATGCGCTATCGGTGCGCGAGCAAACCGGGGTTGAATTAGCGCGTAAACTATCCGGGCGCGATGTGTATTGGATGCCCGATCCAACCATTCTGTTAACCGATTACACGCCTATCGTTCATGCGCCCGGCAGGCAGAAGCCGTATATGTTCTCTTATGTCTTAAGAAGCGGGGAAGGTATTACGGAAATTCAAGCGCATATTGCCCAAAAGTTATCGCTGGACATTTTAGTGCCGCATAACCCCATGCGGCGCTGGAAAGTTATAGGCGAAACCATATATCCCGGCCCGGAAGAATGGTTGGGTTATATCAAGCATGCCGATTTTGTGGTAACCAATTCTTTTCACGGTACGGTATTTAGCGTCTTATTTAACAAACCCTTTATTACTATCGGGCTTGGCGGCAGCAAAAGCGGTTTAAATGCAAGGGCCAAGGCGCTTTTAAAACGGGTGGGTTTGGAACAGCGTTTATTGACCGATTTAACCGTGGCCAATGCGGAAACTCTGTTGCGGGAACAAATCGACTGGGATGCGGTTAATCAAAAGCTGGCCGATTGGCGTAAAGAGGCATTGGATTTTATAAACAGGGAAATCATCGATTAAGCTCATGTTATCAAAAATTTATAAATTAACGCTTTACCTTAATGAATATATAGCGGACTTTATTAAGGTTATAAAATTTAACTCCTATTCGCCATTTGAAGACCGGCAGAAAAGATTATTTTACAGAATAATCATAAATGCCCATGCAATTGAAAAAGGTCTGTCCTTGGATAATCCCAGGCCTTTATTCGGCCAAGCTAAAATGACCGATTTAATGCAGTTGACCAAGGGTTACAATCCAAGCAGTTACGGCTTTTTTCCTTTGGAAATGACCTTGGGCGCACTTAAGGATTATCATGCGCTGCATGCGGCTAAAAATATTGAAGCGGATTTTTTACATCAGGTAATCGACTGGCAAAATCAACTTGATGCCATGTCTGTCGAACATGCCACAGGCGGTTCGAAACAAGTATTGGGCGACAATAACAATCCTGATTTATCTCATACCGAGTTTTTAACCAGCCGTTTTAGTTGTAGGGCCTATTTGCCTGAATTGGTGTCTACCGAGTTGGTGGCAAAAATAGTTAAGGCGGCACAATCGGCTCCTTCGCAATGCAACAGGCAATCCACACGGATACATTGCTTTCAAAATAAACAACAAATCGTTAATTTATTGACGTTACAGGGCGGCAGTTCCGGTTTTGTCGATTCCGTTGCCAACCTTTTTGTGATTACCTCCGAACAAACGGCTTGGGGCGGCGCGGGACAAAGAAGCCAGTCTTATGTCGATGGCGCGTTATTTTCGATGGCGCTAATGTATGCCTGCCAATCGTTCGGTATTGCAACCTGTCCTTTAAACTTGGCTGTTACCAACAAAAAAGAAAAAGCCATTCAGAAAGCCGGCAATATTCATGAACGGGAAAGATTAATAATGATGATGGCGTTCGGTTATCCGATTACTGAAAATTTAAAGGCCGCCTCTTCGCCAAGATTGCCGACCGAAGATATTTTGACTTTGCATTAATTATTATGAGCGCCGACAAATTTGAGCAATTCCGTTATAAAAACGAATTTTCCCGCTCATCTAAAATAAAAAGATTTATCTGGAATATAGTTTATCTGCTTCTTTTTAGGCCTACGCCGGGATGGGCTCTTCATGGTTGGCGAATATTTCTGTTGCGTTGTTTTGGCGCAAAAGTCGGTAATAACTGTAAGATTTATCCCAGTTGTAGAATTTGGGCGCCTTGGAATCTTGAGTTAGGATCTTTTGTCTGTTTGGCGGAGCATGTAGATTGTTATTCCGTGGCTTTAATTAAAATGGGCTCAAAAGTAACCATCAGTCAACGCTCGTTTATTTGTACCGCGTCGCATGATATTGGTTTATTAAACCGGCCTTTAATTCATAAGCCCATTGAAATTGCCGATCATGCCTGGGTTTGCGCGGAATCGTTTCTTGCGCCGGGCGTAATAGTGGGCGAAGGTGCGGTAATCGGCGCCCGCTCCGCCGTGTTTAAAGACGTGGAGGCGTGGTCCGTGGTAGGCGGTAACCCGGCTAAATTCATCAAAAAACGTATTTTGCGGGACGGCAATTAAATGAAAGCGGATATCACGGCCATTATTCTGACATTTAACGAAAGTCAACATATCGAACGCTGCATAGAAAGCGTGCGGGACTTTTGCAGCGATGTTGTGGTGGTGGATAGTTTTTCGACCGACGATACGCAAACGATTGCCGAAAATCTGGGTGCGCGGTTTTATCAACATGCTTTCGTTAATCATGCCAGTCAGTTTAATTGGGCCTTGGACAATATCGATATTTCCACGGAGTGGATTTTTCGTATCGATGCGGACGAATACGCGGAAGCCGATTTGAAACGGGAACTCGCCGGAGCCTTGCCGCAAGCGGATGCCGAGGTATGCGGTTTTTTCGTGCGGCGTAAATATGTGTTTTTGGGGCAATGGATACGCCGGGGGGCGATGTACCCCATCGATGTGTTGCGGGTGTTCCGGCGCGGCAGCGGACGCATCGAACAGCGCTGGATGGACGAACATATCGTGTTGGAGCGCGGTCGCGCGGCGCGCTTGCAGGGCAATATCGTCGACGACAACTTAAACAGCGTCGGCTGGTGGGTGGATAAACATAATAAATACGCCACCTTGGAAATGCTGGAATTGTTGAATTTGAAATACGGCTTTTTGCCTGGCGACGCCTCGATGGCTCAGCATGTTGCCGGTCAAGCCAAGCTTAAACGCTGGATAAAAACGGTGATTTACGCCAAATTGCCGTTTTTCGTGCGGCCATTATTGTATTTTTTATACCGCTATTTCTTGAAGTTGGGTTTTCTGGATGGCGTAAAAGGCTTTGCCTTTCATTTCATGCAAGGCTGTTGGTACCGCTGTTTGGTGGATTTAAAAATACTGGAAGCGGAACGTTGGATTGGCAAGGAACAAGACGCCGCGGCGATTAAAGAAATTTTAAAACATAAGACCGGTTTGCGGTTATGAGGGATAAATCCCGATTTGTTTTCCGCCGGGATTTTACGGATAGGCGTTATCGATTGTAACGACTCGGCGCAGGTTGGTTAGGCGCCGGCCGTAACCCAACGCATAGTCTTATGGCGGTTCAGTGGCTTCGATTGTCGGGTTACGCTCTATCGAGCTTTTATGCCCTTGAGGGTAAACCCGGCCTACGTTTCTATTTTTTGCAGTCCGTAGGCCGGAATAAGCCGAAAGGCGTTTCTGGCGATTTTAAGTTAACCGGAGTTTCTCCCAACTGGCCGGGCATGGCGACTTTTTTGCCTTTTAGAATCCGCGAGGGGGCTTAGCTGAATTAGCGATTGCGCACTTGTTTGCCGGAAACGCCTTTCGGCTTATTCCGGCCTACGATCTACGAACTAATTAAAGGGGACTGATTCTTTTTCTACTTTTTTGCCATTCGCCTTTTTCGCTCAAGGAGGGGCAAGTACCGGATCGTCACCGTCCCCGGCCGCGCCTCAAGTCAAACACGCAAAGCGCGATCGTGGCAATGGGTTAGGCTTACTGAGCGCGACGATTTTCTTTTACATCTTCAGAAAGCCAGACTTTGATTAACGATTGATAAGGCATATCGCGTTTATTGGCTTCAATCTTTATTTTTTCCAATAAACTTTCGGGTAGCCGCAGTGAAATCGTTTTAGTTGACGGTTTTAGATTAGGCATCGAAACGGATTGCGCTCGACTCCAATCTACATAATCGGTGGAATCATGCGTTTCCCAGAATACCCGTTCTTCTGCTTCGGTTTTAAATGTCGGTATTTTATTGGTTTTGCTCATAAACGGTTCTCTCTTTTCGGTGCATGTCGCGCGCCGAAATAATGCGTATTTGGGTATTGGCCGCACGCAGGGTAAAAGTGATGTGCAAAAGGCGAACATCGTCTGTTCTACCCAGCGCATGAAAGCGAACTTTTTTTGGCTGTGCTTTTTGTCCGCCAAAATCAGCAGCGGCTGGTTAAAAAATACCTGCTCGGCTTAAGATTGGCTAACACTGTGCTTCTCGGCGCTCTTCCTTGCATTGCCGGCATCCCATTCAAATCCAGTTATTCGTACATGATCAATCATGGCTTTATATTATCACCCTATACCGGCTATGCAATTCCACTCAGCCTAAATTAAAGGGGGCAGAACCTGATACTTGTTTGCCGGAAACGCCTTTCGGCTTATTCCGGCCTACGATCTAATTAGTGCCTGAAAGAAAACTCGATTTTTTCATAATTCTGCCGGCTCACTGATCATAATTCCAACAGTTTTTCTGTATCGGTGAGTCCGTTTTTTCTTTTGAGTAGACTCAATGATGAAAATCAGCTATTCCAGGCGGATTTTGGACACGCCTTTCTCGTGGTTCGGGCTTTTTTAGCATCGGCGG
>JAGXTF010000019.1 GCA_018333525.1 Bacteroidota bacterium
GAAATTTCTTTGCGGATATGTTCCGATTTTTCTTCATACGCACCGTTCAGTTGTTCCTTAGCAACAAAGGCGAAGGCATACCACAGTTCATCCTCATCATCAAAATATTGTTCATTTTTCAATCCATGCAAATCAAGGGAGGATGTCGTTTGCGTTGCAATTTTTATGTTTGAAGAAACGTGTTCATTATTCTCCTCTGCATACATTGAAACCGTATTGCTCACCGAAACCCGTACTTTCTCAATTAAATTTCTCCTCGAATTTGCGACAGCGCTTTGCAGGGCATCTTCCTTGCTCATATTCTTGGTAACTGTAGAAATACCGAAACCGGTGAGGTAGAGTTGTTCGGGATGTTTTACGCTTTTGCCTTGATTTGTTACCCAATCCGGTGGTTCAGCGAATGAGTAATGAGGAATGAAGAATAACGTAAAGAGAAAAAGAAAAAAATATTTCATTGTCGTAAAAGGAAATTATTTTCTGATAAAGACAAACTGACCACCTTCATCGCCGGTGTTTTTTAGGGCTTGAAAAATCGGCGTTTGGTCTGAATTATTTGCAACGGGAATTTTCAGGTCTTCGAATAATTGACCAGCATCGAAAAACTTCGTTTGTTTTGTGAGCAACGAGTTCAAAAAATAATAGGTGAATACGGAATGTCCGTCGCGACCTCCATCGAGAACGGGTTCGATACCGCCGGAAGTAATTGCCTGACGCGACGGACGCCGATAGACTTCACGGTAATACCGCTCATTATCTTCAAAAGGAATGCTCTCAGTTTTTCCCCGAAATATATCCCCGGCAAAACAGGCATCGGAAACAAGCAGCGTATGTTTTGAACGAATTCCATTTAAGAATGTTTGAATATCGGAATTGGAAATATAATTGGCAGTTGATTGTTCGGTTGCGTCAACAGGAACCCAAAAACCTTTATTCAACTTTTCTTTATACTCGCCGTGTCCCGAGTAATAAATAAACAGATTATCATTGACTTCAATCGTATCGGCGAGCCACTCGAATTGCTTGATAATATTCTCGCGGGTTGCTACGCTATCGAGCAACGTAATAAGCGTATCGAATCGGTAATGGGAATCGAGCATCGCATTTACCGCATTCGCATCGTGGACGGCATTTTGTAATACAGGCCACACCCCCGAATATTTATCAATGCCGATTATCAATGCAAAATATTTTCCGATAGTAAAATTTGTGTCGCTGGAATGGACATCGGAAACCATCGCCACTTCACGAAAAATGGTAAACGTTTCTTCTGTAAAATTCCCCTTCATATCGCTTGCTTTTATCTGAACAAAATTATCTCCGGGAAACACACTTATTTCTTCGGAAAAGAAACCGCTCGAATCAACAATTTTCTTCCCGTTAAAAAGAATCTCTGCAACACCGGTTTTATCAGTAACTCTTCCTTTTACTACCATTGTCTGATCCGGTAACACCACTTTCATTCCTCGTGTGATGACCGGTGAGTGGATGACAATTTCCGGTCCTACTGTATCGCGCATTGATTCCAGACTTTGTACCCCTTCAAGTGTCCATAATTTCACAGTTTGGTCTTCACTCGCACTTGCTAAATATTTTCCGTCGGAACTAAATGCAACTGAGTACACCGTTTTTGTATGAGGAATGATTGATAATATTTCTTCTCCTCCATTTACCAGCCAGAAATTAATAGAGCCATCTTCTCGTCCGCTTGCGATAAATTTTCCTTCCGGACTAAAAGAAATTGAATTTACGCTCTCACTGTAACCGGTTAATATCGCACTCTCCTTCCAAGTTCCCACCACATAAATAATTATTGTCCCATCATCGCTACACGATGCAAAATACTTTCCATCCGGACTAAACCTGACCTGATTCACGTTATCAGAATGTCCAACAAGTGAAATAATTTCTTTCCCCGTTTCCCCGCTCCATATTTTTACCGTGTTATCGAAACTCCCGCTTGCTATGTAAACATCATCAACGCTGTAGGCAACGGCAGCAACCCAACTTTCGTGACCAAGAAGAGTTTTTATTTCTTTTCCCGTATTCACCGACCAAATTTTTATTGCTTTATCGTCATTACTTCCGCTGATGAGAAATTTACTATCGTGACTAAAGCCGGCACTTTGTATCCAACTGGAATGACCATCAAACGTTTTTACCTCTTTGCGTAAATTAAGCGACCAAAGTTTTAAGGTTTTATCATTACTGCTACTTATGAGGTATTTTTCGTCTGCGCTGAATTCCACACAGTTTACATCAGCAGAATGTCCTGAAAGTGTGAAGAGCGGTTTTAAGGAATCGGTTTGCCATACGATAATTTCGTCATCGTCATCGCCGGTCGCAAACATTTTTCCATCGGGGCTGAACGCGACGGTATTAACGTCGTTTTCAAAATTGGTGAGCGTTTTCAGCTCCTTGATTGTAAATTGTTGAGAAGAAACGTGACTAAAAGTTGCAATCGTAAAAAAAATTACGAAAGGGATACTAACTTGAAAAAGTGCCATAAGAAACCTCCGGTGGTTTAGGATGATGAAAATTCAAATCTGCAATTGCAAAATTTCGGCGATAATTTAACATCTTTCCGTGCAATCTCAAAGTGAAAAGAAATACTCAAAGTTTTTTAAACACCGCTTCCCTCTCATTGTATTGTTTCGTATTTTTACTCAAAAAAAAATAACAAAATTATGATTCGTCCCTAATGCCAAATCAAGACCCTGAGCAAATCGCAAGAGATATTATAGACAAGCATCTAATTGCTTGCGGCTGGGTTATTCAGGACAAAGACAAGATAAACCTGTATGCAAGCGGTGGTGTGGTGGTTCGGTATTATTTGACACAAGACGGAAAAGAAACGGACTATGTAATGTTCGTTGACAAAAAACCTGTTGGAGTTATTGAAGCAAAACGAGAAGAAGAAGCTGTTCGCCTCACAGTTCACGAAACACAATCCGAAGAATACGCAACAAGCAAACTCAAATATTTGAACAATGACCCTTTGCCTTTCGTGTATGAAAGCACAGGCGATGTAACACGGTTCACGGACTTTCGTGACCCGAAACCCCGTTCAAGAAATGTTTTCACTTTTCACCGACCAGAAACTTTCAGGGCTTGGTTGAAGCAAGACGAATCTTTGCGAAACAGTTTCGGCAAACTCCCTTCTCTGCTTACTGATGGTTTGCGTGATTGCCAAATCACAGCCATAAACAAACTTGAAACTTCATTCAAAGATTTCAAGCCAAAGGCATTGATTCAAATGGCAACAGGTTCAGGAAAAACTTTTACCGCCATCACTTCCATTTATCGTTTGCTGAAATTCACAAAAGCAAAACGCATTTTGTTTTTGGTTGACACCAAAAACTTAGGCGAACAAGCGGAACAGGAATTCATGTCCTATCTGCCAAACGACAGCAACGAACTTTTTACAAAGTTGTATGGTGTGCATCGCTTGAAATCAAGTTTTGTTCCTACCGACAATCATGTTTACATCAGCACCATTCAGCGCTTGTATTCCATTCTAAAAGGAACAGAGTTAGAGGAAACAGCCGAAGAAGAAAATCCAAATGAACGCTGGCAACCACAACAGGCAATGCCTGTTGTTTACAGCGAAAAAAATTCCGATTGAGTTTTTTGATTTCATTGTGATTGATGAATGCCATCGCAGCATTTACAATTTGTGGATGCAAGTGTTGCAATATTTTGATGTGTTTCAAATCGGACTTACTGCAACACCTGACAACAGAACTTTTGGTTACTTCAATCAAAACATCGTGAGTGAATACAACCACGAACAGGCAGTTGCAGACGGAGTGAATGTTGGGCATGATGTGTATTTGATTGAAACCAAAATCACACAGCAGGGAGCAACCATTGAGAAAGGAGAATATGTTGAACGCAGGGAAAAACTTTCACGGAAGAAGCGTTGGGAAATGCAAGACGAAAACGAAACCTACGGAGCAAATCAATTGGATAAAAATATTGTGAACCCAAATCAAATTCGGCTCATTGTAAAAACATTCAAAGAAATGTTGCCAGAGATTTTCAAAAACGAAAAGCGTTTTGATGCTGATGGAAAATTTGAAGTTCCCAAATCTTTAATCTTCGCCAAGACAGATTCACATGCTGACGACATCATAAACATTGTGAGAGAAGAATTCGGAGAAGGAAATTCTTTCTGCAAAAAAATTACTTACAACAATAAAGACGAAGACCCGAAATCTGTTTTGGCACAGTTCCGAAACGACTACTATCCGAGAGTTGCAGTTACAGTTGACATGATTGCAACAGGCACGGATGTAAAGCCGCTTGAGTGTTTGCTATTCATGCGAGATGTAAGAAGCAGAAATTATTTTGAGCAGATGAAAGGCAGAGGCACAAGAGTAATTCCATTGGATGATTTGAAAAAAGTTTCTCCCTCTGCAAAATTCACTAAAGACCATTTCGTAATTGTGGATGCTGTTGGAGTTACTAAAAGTTGCAAGACCGACAGCCGACCTTTGGAAAAGAAACCAGGAGTTCCGTTAAAAGATTTGTTGGGAGCAATTGCCGTTGGCAATCGTGATGAAGATTTATTTTCTTCTCTTGCAAATCGCTTGGCACGATTGGAACAACAAATCACAGAGCAAGAGAAAAACGAATTCAAAGAAAAGACAAACGGCAAAGCACTCAACACCGTAATCAAAGAGTTGCTCAATGCTTACAATCCTGATGTGATTGACGACCTGAAAGCAAAAGTTGAATCGGAACTTGCAGGTGAATCTCCAATCAAAAAAGAAGAAGCGTTCAACAAACTGCATGATGAACTGAAAGATAAAGCAGCCGAAGTTTTTAATGGCGACCTGAACAACTATATTGAAAATGTTCGCAGAGCACACGAACAAACCATTGACATTACCAACCCTGATGAATTAGTAAACCAAGGTTGGGCAACCGTAAGCAAAGAGAAAGCGGAAACTTTAGTTGCAGATTTCAAAACATGGATTGAGCAGCACAAAAATGAAATCATTGCTTTGCAGATTTTTTATTCGCAACCATACCGCAGACGGGAACTCACATTGAGCATGATAAAAGATGTTGTTAAACTTTTGAAAACTGACAAGCCCATACTTGCACCTATGAATGTGTATCGTGCATTCGCATCATTAGAAAAAGCAAACGGTTCACCACTCACAGAAGAAATTGCTTTGGTGAGTTTGATTCGCAAAGTTTGTGGCATTGATGAAACGCTTACAACTTACGACAATACGGTTGCAAAGAATTTTCAGCAATGGATTTTGAAAAAGAACGCAGGTAAACACAACCGCTTTACTGATGAGCAAATGATTTTTGTAACAATGATTAAAGCCCAAATCATGAACTCATTTCATTTTGAGGCAGACGATTTTGAACTGATTGAACAAGGAATGTTAGGTAAAGCATACAACGCATTCGGTAACAACTTGTATGAAATTATTAACGAACTAAACGAAGCATTAGCAGCATAAATAAAATGAGAGGCGAATCCAACATAGTAAAACAGTTATTGCAGAAGTCAAAAGATTCTGCAATGCTTGCAGTTGAATTCTACAACAAACCTGCTGTAAGATTCAAGTCAGAAGGATTTATTACAATGATGGTTATTGCATGGACATCTATCTTTCATGCTTACTACATCAAGAATAAAAAGAAACCTTTTTTTAAAAAGCAGCAAACAGGAGCAACGAGACCAAGGTTTGAAATCATCATTGAAAAACTTCCTGACGGAAGAATTATCAAAGAGAAAAAATGGTGGGACTTGACAAAGTGTATTCAAGAATATTTTGCAAGTGATTCTGCAAATCCAGTCAAAGTAAATTTAGAATTCTTCATTCCATTGCGGAACATGATTGAACACAGATACATTCCTGAAATTGATATTCAGATTTTCGGTGAGTGTCAATCAATGTTACTCAACTATGATAGTTTTCTTGAAAAACATTTCGGAGCCAGTCATTCACTAAAAGCATTTTTGTCTTTCAGTTTGCAGATTGCAAATTCTCCTCAAAATATTATTGAGGCAACAAAGAGTGAACTTAAAAAGAAAGGTGCTGCAAACATTGTTGACTACATAAAAAATTTCCGTTCATCGCTGACAACTGAAATTTTTGAAAGTTCACAATATTCTTTCAAAGCAGTTTTGATTCAAGTGAAAAACCATGAAAGCAAAGATGCTTTGCCTATTAAATTTTTGCATTACGATAAACTCACTGACGAACAAAAGAAAAATCTTAACGAAGCGGGAATAGTTTTGATAAAAGAAAAAATAGTTGCTATTGAGGACACACTACTTCTTGAAAACAAATTGACTTATGACGAAATGATTGACGGATTGAAAATTGAAATTCCTGAAATAAAAATCAATGATGATTTTCACAAAAAGAAAAAACAAATTTTGACCAATCAACCAACTCTTTTACATCGGAGACAACTTGACCCAAAAAATTCAAGAAGTCCGAAGAAGGATTACTACTCTCCTGAAATAGTAAAGGAGTTCAAAAAAATTTATTCAACAGTTCAGAATGATTGACAAAAATAATTTACCACCAAGTTGGGCAATAGCAACCTTTGAAGATTTGTTGGATTACATCCAACCCACTGAATACATTGTTGCATCAACGGAGTATGATGATAAATACAAAACACCTGTTCTCACAGCAGGTAAATCTTTCATCAAAGGTTACACTAATGAAACCAACGGAATTTTTGATGCAGTGCCTGTAATAATTTTTGACGATTTCACCACAGCTACACAGTTTGTAAATTTTCCATTCAAAGTAAAATCTTCTGCCATGAAGATTTTAAAACCGACAAGTGATTTGGTGAACATCAAACTTGCTTTTTATTTTATGCAGACAGTTCACTTAAAAAATGAAACACATAAACGATACTGGATTTCTGAATATTCACAACTATCAATCCCTCTCCCACCGCATAACGAACAACAACGAATCTTTTACAAGATTGAAGAACATTTTATAATTCTTGATAAAGGAATTGAAAGTTTAAAATCAGCACAGCAGCAATTAAAAATTTACAGGCAGTCAGTTTTGAAGTGGGCTTTTGAAGGAAAGTTTACAAATGAAAAAGTTGTTGATGGAGTATTACCGAAAGGTTGGGAGTTGAAAAAGATTTCAGAAATATGCGATGTTGTGCGTGGCGGTTCACCCAGACCAGCAGGTGACCCAAAGTTTTATAATGGAAATATTCCGTTTCTAAAAGTTGCTGACTTGACAAAAGACAATAAAATTTATTTACACTCTTTTGAATACACGATTAAGGAAGCAGGACTTCAAAAAACAAGAAAGATAAATCCTGAAACACTTTTATTAACCAATAGCGGTGCTACACTTGGTGTTCCCAAAATCTGTATGATAGATGCAACGATGAATGACGGTGTTGCTGCATTTCTCAACTTAGACAAAAGAAGCAATCTTTATTGTTACTATTTCTGGGAAAGCAAGACGGGTGAACTTAGAAGAATAAATCAAGGTGCAGCTCAACCAAACTTAAATACTGACATCATTAAGAACTATGTAATTCCTTATTGCTCATTTGAGATGCAACAAAAAGTTGTTTCCCAAATAGAAAGTCGTCTTTCGGTTTGCGACAAGATTCTTGAAACAATTGAAACCAGTTTACAACAATCGCAAGCATTGCGTTTGAGTATTATCAAAAAAGGATTTGAAGGAAAGTTGGTAAAGCAAAATGCAAAAGATGAATCAGCAGAAATTCTTTTAGCGAAAATAAGAGCAGAGATAAAAAAGAATAATCCTGATAAACCGAAGAAGGAAGTGAAAATAAAAACGAGTAAGAAGAAAAAAGAATTAGTATGAGCAAAAAGAAAGAGAAAATAAAAATAATGGTTGGCTCAACCGTGTATGGATTTGAAGACCAGCTATCACAAATTGTAGCGCAGTTAAACACCTTGGGTTATGATGTGCTTAGTTCACATCACGGAACTATCAAGGTAAATCCTAAACTTTCCAATTTGGATAATTGCCTCAATGCAGTTGCCGAGTGCGATTTGTTTTTGGGAATCATAAGACCGTATTGCGGCACTGGAGTTATCGGAGAAAAGAATATCACCTTTGAAGAAATTAAAGAAGCCATCCGATTAAAGAAACCTTATTGGTTTTTGGTTCATCGCGATGTGGTGTTTGCACGATTGCTGTTCAACAAGATGAAACTGAAAAGCGGTGATGAAATTGTAATCAGCGACAACCGGTTTTTTGACAAACTTTCAATTGAAATGTATGAGTTTGTAATCAAAAATCATATTCCTGTTACACTTAGAAATGGCAATTGGGCACAGGAATTTTTTCGGCTTGACGATATGATGGTGTATGTTACAGCCCAGTTTTCAGACAAAGATTTTATTAACGAAGTATTGAACCAAACAGACAACAATGGAAAATAATTTCATCATAGAAAACCTGCTTCAACAAAATGAAGGAGTTCGGTTAGAGTTCAAACTTCAACCTAACATTGAATCAATTGCTAAAACGATTACTGCTTTTATAAATACACATGGTGGCGATTTGGTTGTTGGTATTGACGACCGTATTAAAAAAGTTATTGGTGTTGAAAATGCTGCACAGCAAGCAAAGACAATTCAAAAAGCATTGATTGAACAAATAACTCCTACTGCTCCTATTTCCGTTCAAATAGTGAAATTCAGAAACAAGGAACTTATTTTAATAAGTGTTTGGGAAGGAGCAAAAAAACCGTATCAATTCAAAGGTGGCATTTTTGACCGTATCGGGCAATCAACAAAAACAACAAGCGTTGAAAAACTTTCCTCTCTTATTTCTCAAAGAAAGCAATCAGATTTTCATTGGGAACGAATGCCAGTATTGGGTGCAGAGATGGAAGATTTGGACATGACAGAGATTGAGAAAACTTTAAAACTCTACAAGAATTACAAGACCAATGCAGTGATTGAAGATGTTGAAGATTTTCTGATTCAACTTGGATTAATTAGTGACGGAAATATTACCAATGCTTGCATGGTATTGTTTGGAAAAAACCCAACCCGTTTTATTCCGCAATCAAGAATTCGTTTGACATTGTATCCTTCAAAAAATTCGGGCAATCATTTTATTGACGATAAAATATTTGAAGGAAATATTTTCAAAAACATTACAGCCATCTTCAATCATCTTGATATTACTTTCGGAAAAAGTTATTCGGTTCGTGGAGTGTTGCGAACAGATAAATTTAATTACCCCGTGCTTGCACTTCGTGAAGGCATACTGAATGCAATTGTGCATCGTGATTACAATTCAGTAAAGGGTTTTTTACAAATTTCAATTTTCCCTGACCGAACAGAAATCAGTAACTACGGTGGTTTGCCAAAAGGAATTACAATAAAGGATTTAAAAATTGAACACAGTTCTATTTTGCGAAATCCGGACATTGCACAAGTATGTTTTATCAGGCAGTATATTGAAATGCTTGGAAGCGGAACACTTCGTATGATTAAAGATTGTAAGCAGAATAAATTTAAAGCTCCTGTATGGGTTGAAAAAGATAATACTACTAAAGTTGCTTTTGCAGGTGTTAGTCATAACATGAAAAGTGAGGGAGTAAGTAAGGGAATAACTGAGGGAATAAGTAAGGGAGTAATAGCTAAAGTTGAGGGAGTAATTGAGGGAGTAATTGAGGGAGTAACTGATGATGTAAGAGATAAAATAAAAAAGATTCTACTTGTGCTTTATAGAGATGGTGGAGTTAGAACTGTAGATATTGAAAAGAAAACAGAACTTCCTGTTAAAAGTGTAGAGAGATATGTAAAGCAATTAAAAGATGCTGGACTTATTGAATACAGAGGAGCAACAAGAACAGGAGGATATTATTTAACCAAAAAAACAGAGAATAAAATCTCAAAGAAATAAACAGCAATGAACGACAACAACACATCAGCCATCATAAGTAAAGTTTGGAGTTTCTGTAATCCGCTAAGAGATATTGGCGTTGGTTACGGAGATTACTTAGAGCAACTCACCTACCTTTTGTTTTTGAAAATGGCAGACGAGTTTTCAAAACCGCCTTACAGCAGAAAACTTCCTATCCCGAAAGAATACGATTGGGAGAGCTTGACTGCAAAACGAGGCGACACTTTGGAATTGCACTACACAAAATTGTTGAGTGAGTTATCAAGACAAAAAGGAATCCTTGGGCAAATCTTTGTGCAAAGTCAAAACAAGATTAAAGAACCTGCCATGCTTTTTAAAATCATTGACATGATTGATAAAGAGCAGTGGGCAACTTTGGGAGCAGACATTAAAGGAACAATTTACGAAGGGCTGTTAGAGAAAAATGCAGAGGATACAAAAAGCGGAGCAGGACAATACTTCACACCACGGGCTTTGATTCGTGCAATGGTGGAATGTGTGCAACCGCAACCAAAGAAAATGATTGCAGACCCTGCTTGCGGCACAGGTGGATTTTTTCTTGCTGCTTATGATTTTATTGCAAAAAGAAATTTGGATAAAGACCAAAAGCAATTTCTCAAACACAAAACTTTTTTCGGAAACGAAATTGTTGCAGGCACAAGGCGAATGTGTTTGATGAATATGTTTCTGCACAACATTGGCGACATTGATTCAGAAAATTTTATTTCTCCTGCTGATGCGTTGATAGCTCCGCCATCTGTTACTTACGATTATGTGTTGGCAAATCCGCCATTCGGCAGAAAGAGCAGCATGACTTTTACCAATGACGAAGGCGAACAAGACACCGATGATTTGACTTACAACCGTCAGGACTTTTGGGAAACAACAAGCAACAAGCAATTGAATTTTGTGCAGCACATCAGAGCCATGTTGAACACCACAGGACAAGCAGCCGTTGTTGTTCCAGACAATGTTTT
>JAGXTF010000020.1 GCA_018333525.1 Bacteroidota bacterium
GTACTGTTAATTGCAGAATATTTGGTAGAATTTAAAGTTATTTTCAGGTTGATTGTACTATCGCAACCCGCTTTGTTGGTGGTTTTCTGCGCATAATTACCACTGCTGAAATATTTGGTGCTTCTGAAAGTAATACTGTCGCAACCGGTTAAATTAATGGTTGTATCTGTACTCTTTTTAATGGTTAAATTTAAAGTAACCACACTATCACAACCTGCGCTGTTGCTGTATTTTTTGGTATAAGTTCCGGAAGTTTTATAAGTGGTTCCAAAATAAATTGCGCTGTCGCAGGAAGATGCTGTAATGGAATTTATAGTTGACTTTTTTACCGTTAAATTCAGCGTTACCACACTATCACAACCCTTGTAGCTAGTAAGTTTCTTCTGGTAATTGCCGCTGGTTTTATAGGTGTTTCCATACCAAACCATACTATCACAAACTGAACTGTTTACAGTAGAATATTTGGTGGAATTCAAAGTTACTTGCAGGTTGATGGTACTATCGCAACCCGCATTATTGGTGGTTTGCTGTACGTAATTTCCTGAGGAATAATAGCTGATACCCCTAAATTTAAGGCTATCACAACCGCTTACGGATATAGAAGTATCGCTTTTTTGTGCAATGGTTAAATATAATTTAACAACACTGTCGCATCCGGCTTTATTGGTGGTGGTTCTGTTATATATGCCTGAAACTTTATATACAGATCCATAATAATTCAAACTGTCACAAGCAGTGATATTCACAGAGGATGAACTGGAATCCCTGATAGTCAAACGAAGATGGATGCAACTGTCGCACTTGTTTTTTGCAATCAGATGTTGGGCATACTCCCCTGTTGTATAATATGTTTTCCCATTTAATGTAAAGGAATTGCATGCGGAAGTATCAATAAAATATTCACGCAAACTACAACGTACAAACTTTGCAACAAATCCCTCTAAAAGACCGCCACGACTGGTATGGAAGGCTCCGGAAGTTGCAATTCCGGTATCGGAATATGTATGTCCGGATAAATAAATAGAATCTTTTTTGACTATTAAATTGGTGGGGTATTCATTGTCGTCTCCTCCGAAATAGCTTGCCCACAGCGATTTTCCGGTAGTATCCATTTCTCCGAAATAACAATCAACGCCATTTCTATAATTGGTTTGTGAGCACGAAACTCCCATTGAAATTCCGCTATCACTGGTAGTAGAACCGCAGATATTCAAACGTCCGGAATCATTAAAACCGGAGATGAGAAGATCGTCTTCGTTATTTCCACCAAAGTATGTGGAATAGACACGGCTTCCGGTATCTCTGAATTTGGCATAAAAACCATCCGAAAATCCGGATAAAGCTGGTTTAAAGGAAAGGGTATCTGTAATACCGGTATCGCTGGAAGAACCACCACTGAAATAAATGTTACCTGCTTTATCACAAAAGGCATTCAGCCCAACTTCATCTTCATTGCCGCCAAAATAAGTAGACCAATAAATATCACTCAGGTCAGATTTGAAAAGTGCCACTGCCATATCAGAAGTACCCCATAAAAAATCCTGGTACGCATTGCTGGTTGCAATTCCTGCGTCACTTTCCGTGGTGGCAATTATTCCAATTTTGCCGGAAGGATGTTGGAATAAAATACCCCAATAATCATTTGAATTTCCACCATAATAGGTTGCAGTATATTGTTGGGTTCCGGAATCATTAAAGCATGCAATAATTAAATCCCATGGACTGGAATTGTAATCCTGGTAAGCTCCTGCAGTTGCCAAACTGTCTGACGCTGTTGCCCCGGAAACATAAATTTTTTGATTGTTACCGAGCATAATGGAAGGAAAGTCCTCCTCATCGGTTCCTCCAAAATAGGAGGCCCAGATTCTATTTCCATTGCCGTTAAACTTTGCGAATATTAAATCATAATAACCCGACCTGTTAGGCTGCCATGCGCCTGAAGTGGCTATTCCTGTATCACTTTCTGTCCAACCGCATACATACAATTGATTGGATTTGCCCATTGCCATTTGACCCAATCCGTCATTTAACGCACCACCATAATAAGTGCTCCAAATCATGTTCCCTTTGCTGTTGAATTTTGATATAAATCCATCCGTGTATCCGTTATTACTGCTTCGGAAAGATCCTGTGGTAGCAATTCCGGATGTACTGCCGGTTTGACCTGAAATATAAACATTGCCGGTGCTGTCCACCTGCATTCCCAACACAATATCAAATTGGGAACCACCTACAAAGGTTCCCCATTGAATTACGGGATCAATAATTACGGTATCATTTTGAAAACCTTTATGGACTTTAAATCCCACCACATTTGTATTTTCAATATGGAAACTGCTTTCCACGGATATCCCGGAATTGGTAAATGTAACAGGAGCGGATTCCAGCAATTCACCTGAGGGATTGGCATATTTTATTCCTCCTTCAGGTCGTATTTCAGGTGTGGTACCCTCCCATTTCATTTGAATTTGATCCGGATTGCCACCGGGATAAATCACAAATTCATATTTGATTCCCTGTGATTGGATTGAAAATTTCAGATCGATATGGTCGTAAATGTTGTGGTACCATAGTTCTTCGAATTGTGCCACATTTAATATTCCATTTTCTGGTGTATGTCCCAAATAAAAATTTAAAACGCTTTCCTTTTTTTTCAATCCGGATATTTGAACCTGTGGATTTGATCCCAACAATGTAAAACCCATGCCATGCAAGGTTTTCTTTATTATTTTACCTTGATTCCCGGGAGTCTTTTCTTTGTTAAAATTTCGATCATTTTCAATAATATGATATTCGGTAAATTGAAAATTAACTGCATGGCTTTTGAAATATATTTCTACACTTTTATCTCTGCCATAAAACAAAATATCAGAACCGGAACTATCCGATGTGGCTTTTATTTGACCTTTGTTTTCAATAAAGGAAAATGGCAGGTTTGGTTTGGAAAAAGGAATTTGATTTTGAGCGATTAAATTACCACAAAAAAACAAAAAAAGAAATATCCCAATGTTATAGCGGAGGGGGGTGGACATGGGCGGTGGATCTAAGTAATTCGAAGGTAAATAAAAGATATGAATTGTGGTATAATTTCATCAAAAAGCAAGTCAAAATTATGCCATGAATTTACCTTTTTAAATTAATCAAAATAATGTAATTGTAAGATATAAAGCGTATTAGGTGAATATTTCTATTCAGAATTTCTGAATAATCATTCCCGAAAGCAATTTGGGTTCGATCCAGGTGCTTTTAGGAGGCATAGTTTGCCCGCCATCTGCAACTTCTTTAATTTCTTCAATGGTATTGGGATAAAGTACAAAGGCTACATCAGCAGTGCCTGAATCCACCAATACTTCCAGTTCCTTTACCTGCATATCTCCGCGAATAAAGGAAAGGCGTTGATCGCTTTTAGAATCTTTTATATGCAGAATATTTTGAAAGATATACTTCTCCAACCGGGAAACATCCAGGTTTTCTGCCGGTGTATGATAATCGGCATCCTGAAGAAATGAGAATTGAAACCAACCTTGCCTGGTATAAGCGCCAAACATTCCCTTTTCTGTTGGTGTAACCGGAGAGTCTGACGCTATAATCCCGAATTTGGACTTTGCTTCTTCCAGAATTCTGGTTACTTCCTCATCTCCTATTCCTTTGAGTAAACGATGAAAAGGACTGATCCATAATGCCGATTCTGACATGATAAATGCCATGAACGACATTTTGGAAGCAGGCAGGTTTATTTCATTGTGTAAATGGGTAAGATAGAGCGAAGAAGCAGCTATTCTGTGGTGTCCATCGGCAATATACAATGATTCTGTCTGGCGAAAAGCCATTTGAATTTCCGCAATTGCTTCCTGGTCAGAAATACTCCAAAGCGAATGGGTAATATGGTTATCGTCACTAAAATTCAGGACTGGTTCATCTTTTTTATGTCTGCGAATCCAGTCTTCTGTGTAGCCTTCATCGGGATTAGACAATAAAACTGGCTCTCCCACTACACCGGTGCGGGTAACGTGTTCCACCATCCGAGCTTCTTTT
Source organism: Bacteroidota bacterium (assembly GCA_018333525.1). Classification (GTDB taxonomy): domain Bacteria; phylum Bacteroidota; class Bacteroidia; order NS11-12g; family UBA955; genus JAGXTF01. The sequence goes on from JAGXTF010000020.1 coordinate 4,036, forward strand.
TCGGTGAGTGTAAATTCATGTTTTTTAATTACTCCTTCCAAATAATCAATAACAGAAACACAGGCTACGATACCTTCAAATACATGTCCATCCGGAAATTGCTGGCGATAAATGTAAATAGCAGGAATCAAGTCCTGATTCAGCACTCCCTGCTCCGCCATTTGGCCAAAATAGGCACGCGCAAATCGGTAGTGATTTTCCCTGCTTTCCAGGCTATCGCCAAAGTGTATTCCTGGTTTTACCACATGCAAATAACTGAGAGGATTATTTTCCAATGTAAGTCGGAGGGATTCCTGACTTTCGCCACCACCCACCCTGCAAACCACCTGACTTACCAAGTCTTTGGAAGGTAAAATGGCAGGAAAAGGAAAGATTCTAACCACGAATTATCTTTTTATAAAAGCGCATATGCGCTCCGCGAGTTCAACACCCACTCTTTCTTGTGCTTCGGAAGTACTTGCCCCAATATGAGGACTTAAGCTTACAGAACTGGAAGACATGAAGTCTGTATAAACAGGGGGTTCTTGTTCGAAAACATCAATACCGGCAGCAGAAATTCTTCGATCCTCAAGGCCTTTGTTCATGGCTTTTTCATTCACCACTCCACCCCTTGCACAATTGATCAAAACTACGCCATGCTTCATTTTATTTATTTCTTCCTCGCCTATAACCTCGGCACTACCCGGAGTATGAATTGTAATGATATCACTTTGTCCCAAAACTTCATCCAGCGTTACACCGGTGAGTGACAGGTGAAAGTTTTTGGTTTGATAACTGCGGTGAAACAACATGGTAAGCTCAAATTCTCTCTGTTTATAATCATAAATAAGCACTTCCATGCCCAGGCCAATAGCCATGCGGGCAACTTCCTGTCCTATTCTTCCAAATCCGATTATTCCCAACCTCTTGCCAGCAACCTCTGCACCACCGGATGCCAGTTTTTTTAATGCATTGAAATTTTCCACTCCTTTTTCCGGCATTTCCCGGTTTGTAACCTGAAGGTAACGCAACAAGGTAAAAATATGCGCAAACACGAGTTCTGCAACACTTCTGGAACTTGCATTTGGTGTATTCACAACAGGAATATTTTTTATACCAGCATGCTTCAGATCAATATTGTCAAGACCAACACCAGCTCTGGCAATCAATTTCAGCTTTCCTCCATCCATCACTTCCGCTGTTACTTTGGTTGCGCTACGCACAATTAGTACATCATAATCCGAAATTTTTGCTGGTAGTTCTGATTGGGGAATTTTATCTGTGATTACCGTAAATCCTGCTGCTTCTAAAATACGTTTGCCGGCGGCGTCTATACCGTCATTTGCCAATATTTTCATAAAGCAAAGGTTTCGATTACATTAACCAAAGCCTGAACACTTTCCAAAGGCAACGCGTTATACATCGACGCTCTGTAACCGCCCACACTCCTATGCCCTTTGATTCCGCTGATACCGGCTTCTTTCCAGGCGGCATTAAATTTCGCTTCCAGTTCGGGGTCGTTTTCTTCAAATACAAAACAGGCATTCATTTCGCTTCTGTCATCTCTGGCAGTAGTCCCTTTAAAATATGGACTTTTATCAATTGCATTATAAAGTAAATCTGATTTTGCTTTGTTTCTGGCCGCCATGGCATTCACACCACCTAATTCCTTCACCCATTGCAGGTTATACAAGGAAACTAAAATGGAAAATACTGGTGGAGTGTTATACATGCTTTCCTTTTCACCATGCAGTTTATAGTCGAGCATGCTTGGAATAGGTCTTGAAGATCTTTTGTCGTACATGGCTTTATCGATAATTACCAATGTAACTCCGGCTGGTCCCATATTTTTTTGAGCACCAGCATAGATTAAAGAGAATTGACTTACATCCACGGGTCGGCTAAAAATATCCGAACTCATATCGCAAAACAGCGGCACGGGAGATTTTGGAAAAGCTTTCATTTGGGTTCCAAAAATGGTATTGTTGCTGGTGCAGTGAAAGTAATCTACTGTTTCAGGAATAGCATAATTTTTGGGTATGTAATTGAAATTCTTGTCTTCACTGCTTGCCACAACATTTACTTCCCCGTAAAGCTTGGCTTCTTTAATGGCTCCACTGGCCCAGGTTCCGGTTTTGGTGTAAGCTGCACTGTTAATTAGAAAGTTGTGCGGGATTTGAAAAAACTGGGAGCTGGCACCACCCTGAAGAAACAAAACGTCGTAGTTTTCGGGGATTTGCAATAATTCTTTAATAATGGCTCTTGCCTGATCCATAATGGATTCAAATTCTTTGGTTCTATGTGAAATTTCAAGAATACTGAGCCCGGTTCCGGCAAAATTTTGGATATCTGCAATACTTTTTTGAAAAGCGGACTCTGCTAAAATGCTTGGCCCGGCTGAGAAATTGTGTATTTTGGTCATGCTTTAAATCGCGGTACAATTTTAGATGTATAATTTTGCCGAAACAAACGTTTTAAGTATATGTTCAAAAAAGCCACATTTCTAATTCTTATCTGTCTTGCATTTGCGCCATTTTCATATGGCCAGTATGAAGACGATGCCCCTCAAAAGTCCGATGTGGCAGATACCAGTGTTGATGGAATTTCACCTACCCTAAAAGAAAAATTGGTTCCCGGACTTGAATTTATGTTATCCCCAAATAGCGGTGTCTTTTTTGCGGAATTGTCGCCATTTATTGCTTATAAAGTGAAGGAGCCATTGTTAGTAGGTGCAGGCTTACACGGCAGTTTTCTCGGTGCATCTAATTACGGAAATTTTACCTATTTCGGAGCCCATGCCTTTGTAAGACTAACCATAGCAGATCAGTTCTTTTTACAAGGGGAATACAGATTGTTGAATGGAGCAATCCCCGGAAGCAGAGTTAGACGCGAATGGATGGGTTCGCCCATTGGTGCATTTGGAATGATGTACGGCGATGCGTCCTATATGATGATTGGATACGCATTTAACGCAGATTTTCAATCCATAAATCCACTGCGTGGTTTTGTTTATAGAATTGGTATATATTTCAATTGATGATAGATTTTCTAAAGGATGATAAAATTGTCTTTAAAAAAGGCGATGCCTTTTCTCTAAAAAAACTCGATCCGGAATACACTGCCGGCTTGGTCAAAGAAGACGGGAAAGAACTTTTTGAAACCATACATTTAAAGCTACATGAATTACAAGACAAACTTTTTGCTTCCAGAAAAAAAAGTTTGCTGTTGGTATTTCAAGCCATGGATGCAGCCGGTAAGGATGGAACCATTAAATCGGTAATGCAGGGCATCAATCCCCAAGGTTGCCAGGTAGTTTCATTTAAGAAGCCCACAGAATTGGAATTACAACATGATTTTCTGTGGAGGGGCAATCTGGTTTTACCGTCACTGGGACAAATTGGCATTTTTAATCGTTCCTATTATGAAGAAGTACTTGTCACCAGGGTTCATCCGGAGTTTATTCTTGCTCAAAACCTTCAAGGATACAATACTATAGAAAGTATAGATAGGGAATTCTGGCATAGACGTTTTCAGAGTATTAACGCATATGAACGCCACCTCACTGAAAATGGGACTGTGATTTTGAAGTTCTTCCTCCATGTTTCCAAAGAAGAACAGAAAAAACGATTTTTAGAACGTATAGAGGAACCCGAAAAAAACTGGAAATTCAATTACAGAGACCTGGAGGAGCGAAAAAATTGGCATCTTTTTCAGGATGCATATGAAGATGCGATTCAACATACTGCCACGGACAATGCCCCCTGGCATGTGATTCCGGCAAATAGCAATTGGTTTCGGAACCTTTGTGTTTGTAGTATTTTATCCAAAACCCTTCAGAACATGGATTTGGAATACCCCGTACTTAGCCCACAATCCAAGGCTTTGCTTGAAAAAGGAAAATCGGAATTAGAATCAGAATAAAATTCAACCAATAGCTCAAATCATCAAAGCTATCGGATAAAAAAAAGCCCGCTTTTTAAGCGGGCTTTTTTTATGAGAACCGAAAGATTACTCTTTGGTAATGAACAGTTTTTTGGTGATGGTCCTGCCATTCTCAGTAGTGAATTTCACAATGTAAATACCTTCAGAGAACCTGCCTTGAGCAAGATTCAGGGTATACACCGGTTGTTCAATGGTTGAGAAGTTGTTGGTCCAAATCACACGTCCAATCTGATCCAGCATTTCAAGGTTACCATGTGTTCCAATGAAGTTGGAAAGGTCGAAGGTAACGGTTGAAGTTGCAGGGTTAGGCATCATTTCAAATCCTTGAATCTGTCTGCTTTCCGCTACACCATCATCGAGGTGCATTGGAGCATTTCCTGAATTTGAAGTATCAGCGAAGGAAATCAAAACACGACATTCGTCAAAACCTCTGTTGAACGCATCCAACGCATAGTTGATATCACTCAATGTCGGATTCGAACCACTTGGGGTATAGGAACCAGACAATGCTTTGTTTGCGAGATCTAAAAGATCCTGAACGGTGTAACCGGTACCCAGGTAGTTGATGATGGAACTTGGAATTGTCCAGGTACTTGTATCACCAGTTGGTACATGTTTCAAACTGTCGTCACAACCCTTGCTCTTGCGAGAGTTGATGTAGCTGCCTTTAATTTCCAGAGAAGCAAGAGATGTATCATACCTCAGGTTCAATGCCATAGTAACTGCCTGACCGATTAGGGTATTTGCAATTTTACCATTTTTCATTGCAGAAATGGATGGTGAGATACTTCCACCACTAGTAAATACGGAGTTGTATTTTGCCCATGGGTTTGTACAACCGGAAGCACTTACTGCGCTGAAAGCTTTGCTGGTACCACCTGCAGGTAAAACTGCGATCAGTTTTGTGCTGTCTTGATGTTGGATTGTCCAACTTCTGGTTTTACCAGAACCTGTGCAGGAAGTTGCAATTTCACCCATTACAAGTGAATCAGTCAAGAGGTACGCCAGTATTCTGGAACCTTTGATCGATTGAATGGTTCCATTTAAAGGATAACAACTGGATCCGGTAGCACTTCCCCAGAATCCTTGTGTAAATCCGCAATAACCATTGTAGCAATCTACCACGGTAATATCACGGAAAGCACTGTCTTCACAACCATTGTTGTTGGTTACGGTGTATTTGATTTCCCAAATACCCATACCTGCAACACCCGGGCTGAAGTAGTAATTGCCATCGTGATAAGATACACCAACACCAGAATAAACACCACCGGCAGGTAAACCACCGTCCAGCAGGTAATTGGTATCGTTAGAACACAAGTTTCCGATAGAATCAAAGCTCACAATTGGCAAGGTATCTACAGTAACAAATGTTGTTACTACACCTACACAACCGGAATCATTGGTTACAGTCAGGGTATACAAACCTTCCATTGCTTCAGTAGCATGGTTGGATACAGTTGTATCCATGCTATAAGAAGTGAAGCCATTAGGACCGGTCCAAACATAGGATTTCAATCCTGTTGGGTTACCGCTTAAAGTGAGCATTTGGTTTGCACAAACAGGTCCATTATTATCTGCATCAGGTTCCACAGCCGGTGGCTCGTTGATTGGTGCAGATATGGTGCTGTCCATACATCCGTGTGCATCGGTAACTACTACTTTGTAGGAATTACCTGCAGGCAGGTGATCGATATCTTCAGTTGTATCTCCGTTGCTCCACAAGAAGGAGTAACTTGGAGTTCCGCCTGATACAGTCAGATCAACTTTACCTGTGCTTTCTCCAAAGCAATGACAGTCTTTAACAACAGTACTCAGATCCAAAGCTGTTGGTTCACCAACAGTTGTAGTAGATGTTATAGAACAACTTGTAGCATTGGTCCTTCTCAACACCACGGTGTGAGTTCCAGCAGCAAGGCCGGAGAACACCTGAGGAGAGGCAGAACTTACAGAACCGAATGAGTTACCGTCAATGCTTATTTCGAGGGATCCGCCACCACCAAATGCTGCGCTCACAGAACCTGTACTTTCACCGTTGCAATTTGCATCGGTTGGAGTAAGCGTCAGAGTCAGAGTATTTGGCTCACCCACTGAAGTAGTAGAGGTGATAGAGCAAGTGGTTGCATTGCTTCTTCTCAAAATCACGGTGTGGGTTCCGGCAGCAAGGCCAGAGAATACCTGTGGTGAAGAGGAAGAAACTGCTGCAAACGCATTACCATCTATTTTGATCTCCAGGGTTCCACCGCCGCCAAATGCTGCACTTACAGAACCATCGCTGGCTCCGTTACATGTTGCATCGGTTGGGGTAAGAGTCAGAGTCAAAGTATTTGGCTG
>JAGXTF010000021.1 GCA_018333525.1 Bacteroidota bacterium
ATGGCATAGACAAATAGTCCGGTACTTCCCTTCCACGAACGCAAGAGCATCAGCACCGAACGCACCTTTGAGCGCGACACCATTGATGTAGTGAAGCTGGGAGCATTCTGGTAGCCATGGCCGAGAATCTGGCATACCAACTGCACAAAGGCAACAAACTCACCGTGTACCTAGTACCTAGTGCCCAGTACCTGGTACATATTACCAAGTGCACAAGAATCCGTAACTAGTTGTACGTGAGAAAAAACAACAAAAGTAATCGGTTAAATGGTAAACCATTATTGGCTTTATAATCATATTTGCCATATAAAAATCAGAAATAATGGAAGATAAATTATGATTATAAAAAGATTTGAATATCTGGTTGCATGGCAGAAAGCACAGGATCTTGCAGTTGATGTATACAAAATTTTCAATAGACAAAAAGATTATGGCTTTAAAGATCAGATTCTCCAAGCAGTGGTTTCTATTTCGAACAATATTGCTAAAGGATTTGAACGTGGTACAAACACAGAATTTCGAAGATTTATCCGTATCAGCAATGGATCCTGCAGCGAAGTCCGATCCATGTTACATCTGGCAATAAGATTGCATTATTTGGATGCAGAAAGCTATCACAAATTGACTTCACAATCCTCAGAAATTTCCCGAATCCTTATTGGATTATCCAAATCACTTATTAAAAAATAAACTACCAGGTTAAATAAAATCCCATTTAACCGTTCTCCACAAAATCACTTAGATTACCAAACACCAATTAACTGGTACCAATTACCAGAAACCCAACACTCTATTTCCGAGTTCGATGTATTTGGAATTGCACTGAGCACTGGAAACTGGGTACTCGGTACTCGGCACTGGGTACTCCAAATTGTATTTTCCCAAAACCTTTCCTATCATTGCTATTGAAGATAAATGAAGTTGCGTAGATGTGACTGAAAGGGCGAAGCTGTGTGGGGAAGCTTGAGCGGATTACGGGTATTGGAATTTGATCTTAAATACTTAGAACAGGGGAAGATTTGGAAAGATTTGAGGTAAAATATTTTTTCAATCTCCATTATGGAATTACCTTGCCACTCTGAATTTGATGAAATAAAATGGCAACTGAAAAAGAAATAGAAAATCTGCTGGCACCTTATGACGGGGAATTGTGGAAACACGTACAAATCCTGCGTGCGGTGATTTTTGAAACACTTCCAAAAATTCAGGAACAGGTAGATATTCCCGCAAATATGATTGCGTACTCTTTTGGAAGAAAATACGCACAGGTCATTTGTGTTATCATCCCTTCTAAAAAAGGACTGAAATTGGGATTCAACAGAGGCAATATCATGCCCGATCCAAATAAACTATTACAGGGAACCGGAAAAATTTCGAGATATATCCCCATCGATAATGCGGAAATTATCACCACCAAACCGGTGAAAGAAATGTTAAAAAATGCACTTCTTTTGTATCAGGAAATAGCACACCGCATTTAAGGGAAAGTCTGTTCGCATGGTAGTTTCAGAAGTTCTATTTTAGGTATATTAACTTTTCACCAAAATCATTTTCATAATAAGGCATGTGGAATATCTTTTATAAAATACAAAACTCATGCAGTTTACCTTTGATCCGCAAATCCTTTTAAGCACCCTATGAAAAGAACCATCAAGTATTACAGAATCATTTGGTTGAAACATGATTTACCTGCGGGATTATCGGTATTTCTGGTAGCACTTCCGCTATGCCTCGGAATTGCATTGGCCTCCGGTGCGCCCTTGTATGCCGGTCTTCTTTCAGGCATAATCGGCGGACTGGTAGTATCATTGGTAAGTGGATCTGCATTGGCAGTTTCAGGCCCCGCTGCCGGTTTAACCACCGTAGTTGCGGCTACTATCCTATCGCATGGCGATTACAAAATTTTCCTTTTGTCTGTTATTGTTGCAGGTTTATTCCAGGTCTTACTCGGTATTTTAAAACTCGGAAGTATTGCAAATTATTTTCCATCTGCGGTAATTAAAGGAATGTTGGCTGCAATAGGTATTTTGCTCATTTCAAAACAAATTCCATTGGCTTTGGGATACGACCAACCCGACTTTTGGAGAAGCGGACTTTTAAGTATTTTCACTTCCGAAAACTTCTTTGGCAACCTTGCAAATTTCAACCACCAAATTACAAAAGGCGCTATATTTATTGCTGCAATTTCACTCCTCGTTCTGATCTTGCTTCAACTTCCAGCAGCTAAGAAATTGAAGGTAATTCCCGCTCCGCTTCTGGTGGTGTTTATCGGAGTAATTACCAATATCATTTTTACAGATGCAACTTCAGATTATTCACTCAGACAAACACAACTGGTAAATATTCCATCCAATATTTTTTCGAACATTACATTTCCGAATATTACCCTCCTTTTTTCCAATGTTGATATATGGAAAGATGGTTTCATTATTGGATTGCTCGCAACATTGGAAACGCTGCTCTGTATCGAGGCAATTGACAAGCTGGACAGGCAAAACAGAATTACACCGGTAAACCGAGAATTGGTAGCGCAGGGTATCGGAAACCTAACCTGTGGATTGCTTGGTGCAATTCCCATTACTGCTGTTGTGGTACGAGGTGCTGCTAACGTGGATGCAGGGGGAAAAACCAAACTTTCCGCATTTACCCATGGGCTTTTTTTGTTGCTGGCTGTTTTGTTTGTTCCATTTTTACTAAACAAAATCCCCTATGCATCCCTTGCTGCCATTTTATTAATCACCGGTTACAATTTAACCAAACCCAAACTTTATCGCAACATGTGGAGCCTGGGTTTCAAACAATTTCTTCCTTTCATTATTACCATCATCATTATCCTTGCCACCGATTTATTAGTTGGTGTAAGTATCGGTTTGTTAATTTCCATTTACTACATTGTTCGCAACAACTTTAAAGCAGAATATAAAATATCGGAAACCATGCATGAGGGAATTGATACCTATCTGATCAAACTGAACAGCAATGTAACTTTCCTGAACAAAGTGAACCTGCGCAAAGCCCTGGATAGAATTCCTGAATACAGTGTGTTGACAATAGATGGAAGTGAATGTAATTTTATTGACTACGACATTTTGGAAATTGTAAGTGAGTTTCACAACAAAGCCCACGACAGGCATATTGAATTGCATCTAAAGGGAATAGAAAAGGTGAATGTTACTGCAGTTCATTAGAGCCTGATAAAAATTCAATATCCCGAAATGAAACATATGGTTTTTGATATCAAGTTTCATACAAAAAACAGAGTTTCCAATCCATTTGCCCTTTCCTTTTCAATCATTATATTTAGCAGGCATAAAAATGGGTAATCATTCACCTTTCTTTTGGATAAATACTGTTATCATCCTGATTATCGCATTTTTTGCATTCCAAAACTTCAAAAATTTGTTAATGTCTCTTTTTTGGTTTCTCTTTCCAAATTCTATTTCTATATGGTCTAAAAAAAATATGGGATAAAGACCTTCAAAATACTTTTCGCTTTGAAGTATTCATTTTAATCACTGCGATTATGATTGGAATCAACTATCTCATATTCAGGATATTCGTGTGGTCTTAATATGGCATTTGAAATACATCCAAATTTTGTATAAATTTGATGATGTTTGTTTACATGGTATTGATTAGCCCATTTCCAATGCTGACTAATAGGAATCCGAAAAAACGCAATGGACACATTTAATTTAAAATAATACAAAATGAAGTTCATGCAAAATATATCACAAATAAAAAAACTGTTTTTCCTGATTTTCTTCACCTGCATTCTTGTTTCCTGTAAGAAAAACCCGGCGACAACGCCACAAGATAAAACCATGAATGGTGTGAATGTGACTATTGCAGTTTCCACATTTAATTCTTACAGAACCCAGGGAATTTCAGGCCATCCGGCTGTGGCCGCAGTTGTATGGAATGACACCTTATCTCAGGCGGCTTATAATTACGCAAAAGCAAAAACAGAGGATGTCAATACGCCTTCCAATATTTATTTTTTGTCCAACGGGCAATTTATTTTAGATTTTCCTCCAATGTTGAATTATTCCAGAAGTGCAAATTTTGCGCTTTATTATGCATATCCGGAAAATGCAGATACAAAAGAGGTTGTCGACGCCGGTTTTGCATCTACGGATCAAACCATTTTGAATGGCCTTATGAATTCCGATGCCAAACAATTCGGGATGGCACAATATGGGGGAAAGTGGTTTTTAATTATGTCGAATTGACTAAAATTAACCTACATTATTTTTGAATAAAAAATGGACATACAAGAACAAATCGATAGTTATATCCAAAGTCAGCCCGAAGCAAAACGCACTGATTTGCTGGCCTTACACAGTTTGGTTCTGGGTATAAAGCCAGATTGTAAATTGTGGTTTCTGAATGGTAAAAACGAAGAAGGAAAAATTGTTTCCAATCCCAATATCGGATATGGGTTTTACACCATCCAATATGTCGATGGAAAAACCAAAGAGTTTTATCAAGTCGGTTTAAGCGCTAATACCAGCGGAATTTCCGTTTATATTATGGGTATTGAGGATAAGAAATTCCTTTCTGAAACATATGGGAAAAAATTAGGGAAGGCCTCTGTTACCGGGTATTGCATAAAATTTAAAACCCTTAAAGATATTCATTTGAATACTTTGAAGGATGCCATTCGTTTTGGATTAGGTACAGAATAAAATCTACATACCCTTTGTGAATTGAATATAAACCTAATAAGATTTAACTTGGGTATACCAAATAATTTCATTCCATGGAAACTAAAATACAATTAAAACACCCTTTGGGAAAAAAGGCAATAAGCATGGACCAAAATAAATATAAGGTCTTGAAAAATGCGATTCTCGAATGTCTGAAAATCAATGGTGCAACCACCCATAAGGAAATGTTGAAAGCTGTTAATGAATATTTCAACAGGAATAAAATGAAATTTGAAGGCTCTGTGGAATGGCATATGGAATGGGTGAAACTGGATCTGGAAGCCGGAAAAAAAATCAAACGCATCGCTGGCCAGACTCCCTTGAAATTCGAACTGTATTGAATAGGTGAATTTCACATACGTTCAAAGGCGTATATATTTTTCCATACATTTTTAGATTCTAAAAAACCACTAACTGCATTAAGTTGTTATCTTACCTTGAATATGAGCAATATTGGAAAGAACAAAAAAGAACGGGCAATAGAAAGACTGAGTAAAATCTAAAGAAAATCATATAATATCTCGTTGGGATATTTATATTTACAAATAGTTTGAAATTTAAAAAAATAAAACCTTAAAATACCTGATCATGGAAAATTCACAAAAAGACAAATGCCCTGTGATGCACGGTGCAAATACCGAAACTACCGATTCTGTAATGAGTTGGTGGCCCAATGCATTAAACCTGGACATATTGCATCAGCACGATACCAAAACAAATCCGTACGGTGAGAAATTTAATTACGCGGAAGCATTTAAAAAACTGGATCTGGAAGCATTAAAAAGTGATTTAAAAAAATTAATGACCGAAAGTCAGGATTGGTGGCCTGCAGATTGGGGACATTATGGTGGACTGATGATCCGAATGGCCTGGCATGCTGCGGGAACATACCGCCTTGCTGATGGTCGTGGTGGTGCGAATACCGGAAATCAAAGGTTTGCACCTTTAAACAGCTGGCCCGATAATGCCAACCTGGACAGGGCGCGACGGCTCTTATGGCCCGTTAAGAAAAAATACGGCAATTCCATTTCATGGGCCGACTTATTTGTACTTGCCGGGAACATGGCATATGAATCCATGGGTTTTAAAACCTTTGGCTTTGGTGGCGGACGTCAAGATATTTGGCATCCTGAAAAAGATATTTACTGGGGTGCAGAAAAAGAGTGGTTGGGGAAATCGCGTTATTCCGATCACGCCGACAGTGAATCCCTGGATAATCAATTGGCAGCTGTGCAAATGGGTTTAATCTATGTAAATCCGCAGGGTGTGGATGGTATTCCTGATCCTTTGAAAACTGCAAATGATGTGAGGACCACGTTTAAACGCATGGCCATGAATGATGAAGAAACTGTGGCATTAACTGCCGGTGGACATACCGTTGGCAAAGCTCATGGAAATGGTGACGCTGCTACTTTGGGACCTGAACCAGAGGCAGCAGAAGTGGAAACTCAGGGTTTTGGCTGGATTAATCCGAAAGGCAATGCGGAACATACCATTACCAGCGGATTGGAAGGCGCCTG
>JAGXTF010000022.1 GCA_018333525.1 Bacteroidota bacterium
ACCTACACTGTTACTCTAATTGCAAGCATCAACGGTGGTTGCAGCGATCAGGTTACCAAACAGATTACTGTAAACGAAGGACCAAAAACCTGCGATTTTGCATCAGAAACAGATTATGCAAGCAGCTTCTTCGGCATGAAGATGGATGCCATAGACAACAATGGGGTTCCAATGAACCAAAGCGGTGTAACTTATACCTGGGTAATAGAGGGCGGCGGAAACAAAGCCGGCTCCAGCATCAGCCATGATTTCAAGAAAGATGGTGTGTATGAAGTAACCATGGTAGCGCGTGTAGATGCCACCGGATGTGAGTGCAGCCGCACCCGCACCGTGGTAATGAGCCGTGGCGCAGTGGAAGATTTGAGCAGTGCAGGAGTAAGCGTATTCCCGAACCCGAACAGTGGTAAGTTCCAGATTGCCCTGACAGAAACTTTTGGCAGCAATGTAAAAGTAGAAGTGATGAGTGCAACCGGAGGAGCTACCGTACAAAGCATCAACAGCCAAAACACCGGCCTTCTGTCCATAGATGGCGGCAACCTGGCAGATGGTATGTATCTGGTAAGAGTGAGCAGTGGTGATAATGTAGCCACACGCTGGATCTCTGTTCGCCATTAATTGAACAATCATTAATAAAAAGCCCAGAGGTTTCCTCTGGGCTTTTTTATTTCAAAACCATTTTGCCTTGATGTATAAGTGGATTTTATATGGATAAAACGAGCTTAAATATCTAAATCAGGAAACGATAGAATTTTGATCAATTTGCTAAAATTTCCAAATGAAATGCGTAAAAGCAAAATCAATACAGCAAAGGAATCTGACAAAAATATGACATAAAAAATAAGCCTTGAATGTTCATCCGAAACCCGGGAAAAAAATGAACAGATATTCAACTGGAATTTAGATACAACTACCTTGTTACTACAATCGTTTCCGACAAAAATGACTATTGGGAATCAGGAAATAATTTGAAATACAATGAATGGTTATTCTAAAATAGGCGTGCTTTTTTTAAGTAAAGAACAGTGTGAAACACAAGCTCTGTGCGTGTTTCGGGTGTTTTCGCTGGTTTAATTAATAATATTTGTATGAGTAAATAAACCAAACCATATGAATAGAAAATTACACAACCATTTCAAAAAGAGTTTTCTGATTATTGCAAGCATTCTTGGAATAATTTTCCAGAGTTCTCTTCTGGCACAAATGAGCGGATCTTACACCATAGATGCCTCAACAGCTGCCAGTTCTACTAACTTTCAAAACTGGGCATCTTTTTGGCAGTCCCTGCAGGGATTGGCCCGGGACGATGGAGGCGCAACCCTGGCAGGTGGTGTTTCCGGTGCCGTAGATGTTTCTGTTAAAAGCGACCTTACGGAATCTAAAAAAATTGAGTTCCCTGCAATCAGCGGCATGTCTTCAACCAACACTGTTACTATTGATGGCGGCTCAAAGTATGTTCAGTTTGCAGCTACCAATGAAGTTATCAGTTTTACCGGTGGTGATTATTTTACCATTAAAAATTTAACGGTAAGAAATACTGCAACCGGATCCGGAATTCAACTCATTCGCTTTTCCAATGCCTCAGATTACAATACAATCAACAGTTGTACATTGGAGTTTTCCGCGCTTACATCAGGTTCTACTTCCGCACAGGCTTATGTGTCGTTTGCATCCAATCCTTCATCATTAACAGCAACAACTTCTTCCAATAATGGTACTTACAATACCATCAGCAGTTGCTTGATGCGCACAACCAATACCAATAGTCCGGGACCTGGTTATGCCATAATGGATCAGCAAGGTACTTCAAGCTATTCAAGCACCGCAACAAACAATACGATAAGTGGAAATACCATTCAGAATTTTTACCAATATGCCTTTTACAACCGCTATACAAATGGGGAAAATTTCATAAACAATGATATTTCAAGAGCAAACACCACCACCAATAATGCATCATCACAATTGTACGGTGTTTACACATATTACACGTATGCGGCAAACAGATCTACCAGTATTAGTGGAAATAACTTTCACGATTTGCCATTTGCAGGTGCATCTGCATCGCAAGGTTATACTTCCACCTCCTATTTGTTTTATGGATATTATAATTATGGATCAAATACCTACAGATTTGAAGTAAAAAATAACAACATCAAAAATATCCGTTGCAATTCAACGGCCTATATCAGTTATTTTTATTACAATTATTATGCAGATGTGGTTGGAAACACCGTAGAAAGTTTTAATAACAATGGATCCAATACCAGTGCATATTTTTATGGGTGGTATTTCTATTACGGACAGGAAACCAAATTTTCCAACAATACCATAAAATCTTGCAGCACAGCATACTACACTTATTACACCTATTTAAGGAACCACTCTGACTGGAATAATTGCGAAGAGAATGTTATAGATGGAAATGTGTCGGGTTATTATACTTATTGTATATACCCTTATTATGGCAACTGGAGAGTGAACAGAAACAAAGTCACCAATAATAAGATCAATGGAAGCTATGGCTATATCTATTGTGTAGCTCCTTACTACATATATGATGTAGAAGTTACAGGTAATTTGATTTACAATAATGTTGGCCAGTATGGAATGATGGGCTTGTATGTGTATTCCTTTAACTCAGGAAATTACAAAGCGGAAATTTATCAGAATACGATAATTTCGGATCAAACAGGTACTTCATATCCTTACAATTATGCGTATGGCCTATATGTATATTGTTATTACCATCAAAATGTTCGGGTAAAGGGAAATGTTGTAAGATTGTCAAACAGTTATGGCGGTTACCCCTTGTATAGTTATAATACAAGTGCATCCAATTATAAAGTTTGGGATTATAATACATTTTGGGTAGACAATGTTACTAACCCTTACTTTTATCTCGGTGGTGCAGGATCTAGCTCCTGGTCAGCGTTCAGATCAGCAAATACCATTGCTGGTAAAAATGAGTATTATTTAGACTCAAAATTTGCCGATCCATCGAATGGCGACTTCAGATCGAATGTATTCGAAAATCAAAACAATGTTCCAACGGAACCCGCTTCTCCAAAAGATATTACCGGTGCATCCAGAAATTTGATAATGAGCGACAGAGGAGCTCAGGAAAATGCAATGGATATTCAGGCAGTAAGTACAAATTTCACAGTTCCTTCCTCCGTCTGCGCTGGATATACTGTGTCCGGTGGAACTACAATTACATTGAAAAATACATTTGCAACAGACACAGCAAAAAATTTCAATGTTGCTTATTCTGTTAACGGTAAAAACAAAGTTTCTGAAACAGTAACATCTGATATTTTAACTGGTCAAAATTACACCTATACATTTTCGCAGGGGTTGCAATTAAATACACTTGGGAATAACCGCATTGCGATATTTATTGATATTCCTGATGATAATACTACCAATGACTCATTCATCTTTAATACTTTCGTTAAGCCTGCTCCCGGTGGAGGAAAATATAACTTCAGTGCAAAGCCAACATGGGCAGTTTACCAATATGGTAAGCCAAATGATGTGACAGTAGTGAACCAACCTGTAATTTATGACATCAACTCACCAAGAGCATTTTCAAATTCAGATTATGGCACTTCGTGGACCGCAAGTGTGAGTGCAGAAATGGCAGATGGCACACCGGTTACAGGTGCTTCACTTGCGCCTGCATCAGGCTCGGCAGATTTGGAAGTAACTTACGTTACGAGCAATACTGCTTTAGAAGATGAAATGTTAACTATTAAAGTTAAAATTACAGATCTGACCAATGGCTGTGACACTATTCTTTCGAGAAAAGTGTTGATTTATCCAACCATTTCTCCTGACTTTAAATTCCCGGCAAAAATTTGTGATGGCGATGCGGTTCTCTTCGAAAATCTGAGCACCGTGAAATCGGGAAATATGGAGTTCGAATGGGATTTCGGTACAGGAAATCCTGCTGATATTACTGCAGCTCCCGAACCTGTTTTCCAATTCCCTGGACCAGGAAACTATAAGGTGAAAATGACGGCCAAAACACTACCATATGGTTTCCCAGCCTGGGACAGTGTAACTTTAAATGTTGGACCAATACCTACAGTAGGATTTACAAAAGTTAACGCATGTGAAGGGAAGGCATTGGTTTTCACGAATCAAACCACCCCATCAAATTCAACATACGACTGGGATTTTGGTGATAATACAACCCATTCCATAGCAACTAGCCCAACCCATACTTATGCATTAACCGGTGCTTACACCGTAACTCTGAAAGCCAACTTGAACGGATGTATCGCAGAAACCAGCCAGCGCGTATATCAGTTTGACAAGCCTAAAGCAGATTTCAGTCTGGTTAGCGGCAAATGCGATAACGAACAATTTGAGTTTGGAAATGCAAGCACCATTAAAGGCGGACTTTTTGGTAACAACTGGGATTTTAATGACGGTACTGTTTCTACAGAAGTCGCACCCAAACACACCTTTACCAGCTTTGGCAGCAAAGCAGTGAAATTGGTGGTTACCTCAGAATTTGGTTGCAAAGATTCCTTAACCAAATCCATTGTTGTAAGAGAAAGCCCGGTTGCAACATTTATCAATGATCCTGCATGTTCTTTGACTCCAACAACCTTCACCAATACTACCAACGATGTTCCATTGACCAATGCCAGTTATGCATGGGATTTTGGTGATGGTGGAACCAGCTCGGCAAAATCTCCGGTTCATGGCTGGAGTAATCTGGGTCCAAAAACAGTAGTACTGACAGTGAGTCTGGATAACGGATGTAAATCCAGCACCAGCAGCGTATTGTCTGTAGGTGTTCAGCCAAAAGCAAACTTCGATGCACAGAATGTATGTGCAGGCAGCCCTGTAATATTTGAGAACAACACTATTTGGGCTCAGGGTAACATTACCTTCAGCTGGGATTTCGGCGATATCACTACCAGTTCAAACAGTGATCCACAGAAAACTTATGCTACCAATGTAACCACCACATACAACGTAACCCTGAAAGCCACCATTGCTGGCGGATGTTCAGACCAGATCACCAAACAGGTTACTGTAAACGAAGCTCCTCAGACCTGCGACTTTGTTGCAACTCCTGACTATGCATTCGGCTATTACGGAATGAAATTGGAGCCTAAAAATGGCGCAGGAGTAATAGGTGCACAAGCAAACGTAACCTATACCTGGGTGTTTAACGGTGGAGGTACTGAAACCGGTCCAAGCACACAATATAACTTCCAGGAAGATGGTACTTACAAAGTAACCATGCGTGCAAGAGTGGATGCAACTGGTTGTGAGTGCAGCAAAACCATGGATGTGGTAATGAGCCGCGGTGCAGTGAAAGATTTGACTGAAACCGGTGTTGCTGTTTATCCGAACCCAAGTAATGGAAGGTTTCAAATTGCACTTACAGAGAGCTTTGGAAGCCAGATAAAAGTGGAGGTTTTGGCGGCCACAGGCGCAATCATAGATAGCTACAATTTCCAGAATACCGGTCTTCTTTCAGTTGACGGTAGCAATTTTGCAGATGGCATGTATTTGATCCGGATCAGTAGCGGTAATACTATCGCGAATTCCTGGATTTCCATCAGAAAATAGCATAGTAATAGTTTTCATACTTTATCTGAAAGGGGGCTCTTTTGAGGAGGCCCCCTTTTTTATTTGACCCATTTTAACGAAGCATCATTTATTTTTGCCTGGTGACTCTTATACAAACACGCATTTTAGAACGTATTGGATATATTTCATTAAACAGACCTGAAAAGAGAAATGCTCTAAGTCCGGAAATGGTGAATGAATTAAAAATTCAATTGCAGAAAATGTTGGACAACGACTTGGTAAAGGTGGTTGTAATTAAAGGAGAAGGACCGGTGTTTTGCTCCGGTGCAGATCTGGAATATCTCGCTAAAATCCGTGAGTTTTCCATGGAAGAAAATTTAGCAGACAGCAACAATTTGCGTGAATTATTTGAGTTGATTTATCATGCAGATAAATTAATAATTTCCGAGGTTAATGGTCCGGCACTTGCAGGTGGTTGCGGGCTTGCAACCATTTGTGATTTTTGCTTTGCATCTGATCTGGCATCATTTGGGTATACCGAAGCCAGAATTGGATTTGTGCCTGCCTTGGTGATGGTGTATTTGCAACAAAAAATTAACGGGAAAAATCTAAGAGAATTGTTGTTAACCGCAGAAATTATTCCTGCAAAAAAAGCAGCAGAAATTGGTTTAATTAATCGTGTAGTTCCTGCCTCTGAATTGTCTGAATATGTATTTGATTTTGCAAACGATTGGAACAATTCTATTTCTTCCTCCTCTGTAACTTATATCAAAAAAATGCTGCGAAATATTTCAGGAATGAATCATAATGAAGCGCTGGATTATGCTGCTGCAACAAATGCAGAAGCACGCATGAGCGATGATTGTATTCGGGGTATCGATGCTTTTTTAAATAAAACAAAAATCAAATGGTAAATCTGGTTGATACCCATTGCCATATTTATTCCGATAAATTTCATTTAGATCGCAATACTGTTATTGAAAATGCAGGTTTGCAGGGAGTGCATAAAATTTTAATGCCCAATGTGGACTTGGAAAGCATTGATGCTATGCTGGATGCTGAAAGTAAATACCCCGGTATCTGCATTCCAATGATGGGTTTGCATCCTTGTTCTGTAAAGGAGGATTACAAAAACGTTTGGGAAACCATGCTCATCTGGTTTCAAAAAAAGAACTTTATTGGAGTTGGTGAAATTGGTATTGATTTATACTGGGATAAAACTACTTTGGAGTGGCAGCAGGATATTTTTCGAACCCAGGTCCTGCATTCCATTGAAATTCAAAAACCCGTCGCCATGCACACCAGAAATGCAATGCCCGAAGTGATGGCAATTCTGAGGGAATTTAAAGGTCAAGGAATTCGTGGGGTATTTCATTGTTTTTCAGAGGGCTATGAGTTTATTCCCGAAATTGTAGAAATGGGATTTTATTTTGGGATAGGAGGGGTGTTAACCTACAAAAACTCCGGTCTCTCCGAGGTAATCCCTCAAATACCATTAGACAGAATAATTTTAGAAACCGATGCTCCCTATTTGGCACCAGTACCTTTTCGCGGTAAAAGAAATGAGCCGGCTTATGTATGGCAGGTGGCAAAAACGCTCGCTGAAATAACAGGGGTGAAGATGGAGGAGATTGGCGCACAGACAAGCTTGAATGCCGCCAGACTTTTTTCACTGTGATGTTTTGAGAAATTTTGGGAATTGCAATTTTGCATAAAATGCAATTATGAATTGCAACGAAGTTTAAATCACTGTGTCTAAACATCAAAATAATCCATACTTATGAAAAAGAATTTATTAGCCATCTTTGTTGTTCTTTTATCAGGAGTTTGTTTTAACTCAATTCTAAAGGCAGGCTGCGGACTACCTAAACCATCGTTCAGTATTACAAACAGTGGAGGGCTGAAGTATTATTTCTGGGCAAATAATGTATGGAACGCTTCTCCTGAGTGGCTTATGGGCAATGGCGATACATACAAGGGAAATAATTTTTACAACACCTATCCGCAGGAAGGAAAATACAATGTTTCACTAGTGCTTTGGGATTCAACCAAAACCTGTTCCGATACTTTTGTTTTGCAAACAATTTGTGTGGTGGATTTGGACAATATGGTGAAAAGAGTGTCAAGACTCAAATATGAATTTAATTCGCTCAATGCATCTCCAAATAAGCGTCAATTTACATGGCAATTTGGAAATAATGATTCTGCTTCTGGTACAAAAGTTCAATATACATACTCCCAAAAGGGTTTGTACAATACAAGCCTTCGTATTTACGATAGCATGCTCGGTTGTTTTGCATTAGCAACAAAATCTTTGGTAGTAGCCCCATGCGGAAATGGTAAATTAAACGATTCATTTAATTTAAAACCGAGTTGCACTGATGACAGAACTTCTACCCTGATTTATTCCAATAATAGCAGTTATGCTTCAAAAATATCAGCTAAAGTTTTTTGGGGAGATGGAAATTCGGATACGGTAATGAATAGGAAATACGCTTTTTCATTGTCGCACACCTGGAGCTCCGGAGGATTAAAATCGTCCAAATTGATTATTACCGATACAGCCGGTTGTATAGATACGATT
This sequence comes from Bacteroidota bacterium, assembly GCA_018333525.1. Taxonomy (GTDB): domain Bacteria; phylum Bacteroidota; class Bacteroidia; order NS11-12g; family UBA955; genus JAGXTF01. The sequence continues at coordinate 8,138 of JAGXTF010000022.1, forward strand.
ATTAATTCCTATCGTGTATATGATACTGCTGCTGGTAATTATGATTTTTCATTCAGCATAACAACAATAAAATTAACTGTTGAAGTGAAAACAAAATTTAAAGATGTTTCATTTTACAGTTGGAATTTTGGAGATAGTTCCATTGGTTACGGAACAACTGCTTTCCATAATTATAAGGATACCGGGGTATATAATGTTTGTGCTTATTACGGTAAAACCTATCCTGAAGGATTTTGCACTCTGAAACGATGCTCAACAGCTATTGTCGACCTGCATTATGTCAGGTGTGACTCTGCGCTGCAGAAACTAGCTTTCGGTTTTTCACCCTTGCAAATGTATACTGCTCCTTTATCATGGTATTTCAGTTGTTCACTAGGCACAAGAAGAGTTATTAATTGGTATTTTGGCGATGGAGATACCGTTTTAAATTCCAACGCCAATAATATTCAACATACCTTTTCAAAAGAAGGAAAATATTATCCCACAGCTATTGTTACAGATTATAAACTTTGGTGTAGAGATACATTTAATTTCAACCCTATTTGTGTGTTTGATGGTCGCTATCAGGTAACCAAATTAAATTCACCTTATACATATGAGCTTTCACCATTCAACGGACCCGCATCAGGTCGTAGCTACAAGTGGTATATTTATTTAAATAATGTACAATCCAATCCGACTGTGGATTCCGGAAATGGGAATACACATCAGTTTAAATTTCCGGTACGCGCCAATTACCAAAGTAAATTGTGGACATATGACAGCAGTTTTGGATGCGGTTGGGATTGGTGGCAAATAATCAGGGTAGTTAGATGTAGTGGAATGGATTCCGCTGTTTTGCAGCCGGTTTGCAACCAGAATAAAACAGTAGAATTAAAAGTATTTAATAACAGCAGTTATGGTTTAAACTATAACGCTACCATAGATTGGAATGACGGCAGTGTAAATGATACAGCGTATAACCGGGTTCATGATTTTACAAAAATTCATACATACAGTACGAAAGGTTATAAGACATCTTACATTTATGTAACAGACACCTCGGGTTGTAGCGATACGCTTCAAACCTGGGGCTTGCTTGCCGACACCGCTTTTGATAATAAATACCTGGGATTTAACGTGAATATTTCCGGAACCACCGTAACCTTAAGTGTAAAAGATACTTCCAAAGTATATTTTAAAGAGTTTGATTTTGGCAATGGTGTGAAGAAAACCGGGACCATTTCCAGTTACACTTATCCCTCCAAAGCAGACACATTTAATGTTTGCGCTTTGTTCAGTTCCAAAAGTAAAATACCCTGCACTCGCCAAATTTGCAAGCAGGTACCAATTGCATATTATCCGCCTCCGGTGCGATGCAAGGCGGTATTTTATAAATACGGAGATTCAGCCAGGAAATTTTCTATGTTCGCGTATAACCTGAGCACAGGTAAACGTTTTCATTGGGATTTTGGCGATGGTGATACATCAAACCAATATGCACCAAAGCACACCTATCCTGGTTTGGGGCCATATCGGTTATGTATTACTGTTTATGATTCTGCCTGCTCACTGCAATTTTGCGATACAGTTGGTTTTGATACTTCAGGTGTTATGAACCGCAGTGCTGGTTTTACTTTAAATGTGATAGACCCTAATGCACTTTACAAAAAAGAATTGGTTAAAAATCAGCTTCATATTTATCCAAATCCTGCTTCAGATAAATTGAATATTGATCTGCCACCGGACTTCGGCAATATGTTACAGATTAAAATTACCAGTTTGACAGGCAAAGAAGTAAAAACTATGCTGGTAAAAAACACCGGAACCCTGGTTGTAGAATCTGATGATTTGTCAAATGGTTTTTATATGGTACATGTAAAATCCGGAGACCAAATTGCATTTTCTAAATTTACTGTTATCAGGTAAATATTGAATTATCAAAAGAGGGAAAGGTTTTTTCGGATTGAACTTTTGTATTTTTTAAAGCAAATTTCATTTAGTTAATGAGGTTGATTTCGGGTTGTTGTTGCCGAAAATTAGATATCTTTTGATGACTTACTTCATCATTGGTTCCAAGGAAGAAAATGCCTACTTTTGCACCTCCTTAAGGAGAGTTGTCCGAGTGGCTGAAGGAGCACGCTTGGAAAGCGTGTATGCGCGAAAGTGTATCGAGGGTTCGAATCCCTCACTCTCCGCCAAACCAATGAATAACCCGCCGATAGGCGG
>JAGXTF010000023.1 GCA_018333525.1 Bacteroidota bacterium
GTGTTTGCCATTACCTGCATGTTCAGGTTATATACGGTTACAGTATAAGTACCTGCAGTTGGAATCACAGCGTTAACAGTGCCGTTGTTCACTACTGTTGGGAAAATCTGAAACTCGTTTTGGTTGTTTTTGTTGCTGATATATTTGGTAGCTAGTATGCTGGTGGCGCCATTGGCGTCGATTTGACTCAGGCGAACATAAAATGCGCCGCTGATGATGCCCAGGTTAAAGCTGTAGGTACCTGAAGTGATTTCTTCAGATCCGGCCACAGTGCCGGTAGTGTAGAAATCTTTTCCGTTAGAAGAAATTTCAATGGTGAAAGTGTTTTGATTGGCTTCTCCTAAAACGCTCCACTGCAATTCAAAGGCAGCTGCATTCTTTTCAATGCGGATAGAAGCAAGATCTACAGGAAGTAATGTCATCAGGGGAGAAAAAGAACCCTGTGGGTCACCGCTTGCTGCGGTTACAGAACCTGCCGTCATCCAGCGTGGACCGCTGGTGATCATGTTAGAAGAAGTGAAAGGTCCGTAAACAGTAAAGCTGGAGCCGATCATGATAAAACCGGTGTTGTTGGAACCACCCTGAATTACCCCACCCCAATCCAGGATTACGGTACCGTTGCTGTTTACAGAAAGGGTTTTGTTATTGCCCATATCCAGGGTACCTGCTACCCATACAGTATCCACATTGGATACATTCACATCCATAGTGATGGTGTGGCCGGCCTGTATTTTATAAGTAACAGGAGTGCCGGTTCCGGTTTTGGACCAAACAGAATTGGTGCTCCAGTTGCCGGTAGCTGTGTTGGAAGTGTAGGTGGTAGCAGCTTTAGAAGTTGCGGTGAAGAGGCAGGTCGCCAGAGCTGCCATCAGGATTGTTTTGTTTGTGTATTTGTTAAACATGCCAGTGTTATTAAGATTTCCGAGTACAAAATTGCAGCAAAAACCGGCTGGTATTGGAAAGGATATATGGAAGCGGGGAATGTCTTTATGAAAGTGTCAAAAAAGTCAATGAAACACACAATCGGTTTTACGAAATGCCATTTTTAATAAATGAAACATGATTTATACTATGTGAAACTCTGATTTTCAATAGATTAGCATTTTAAGAAATATACGAACCACTGAAACAAGCACATGAAAATCAATTTCCGCTCTAAATATGTATGACTATAGACTTGATATTGCAAAAATCCCCGATTATTTGCACATCGGAACGCATGAAACCTTCAGCCAATACTCAAAAACTTGTAAGCATAAAAAAAGCCTCTGAATTCAGAGGCTTTTATATCTAGGTTTTCTTATTTATTCATCTTTTAAAGACCCTAAGTCAAACAAAAGCGAAAAGCGCAATTGGTTTTGCAAAGGGTGATTTTTGAAAAAAGGAACCAACATTGCTGCATCCAGCGCCATCTTTTGGTATTTAAAACCCAAACCAAAAGTGAGGTATTGTCTTCCACCTTTTTTATTGGATTCATAAAATACTCCCAGCCTGCCTGCAAATTGATTCATATACCAATATTCCATGCCGTAAGAAATATTCCACTCGTTCAGTTCCTCTTTAAATCCACCGGGAGCATCATAAAAAGATTGCACCATACCCTGAACCACACTTACTCCGTTGGGATCCATACCGTTGCTGATCACTTTTTTACCGGAACCGTCTGTACTATCTCCGCCTTTATAGCTTTGGAAATATACCGGCCTGGTGGGTACCAGAAGTTTGTTCACATCCAAATAGGTATTTAACTTGTTATACTGGTCAATTTCATGTTTCAAACCAATACCAATTTTGAGGTTGGTTGGAATAAAATCGCGGCTATCCTTAGTGGTATAAGTCATTTTTGCACCCATATTCTGGATGTTTACCCCAAAGTTAAAATCATCTTGTTTACCGGCAATTTTCAGTTTGGTTTTGTAGAGTAGGTTAACATCACCGGCTCCGCTATATCCGGGTTTCATGGAAATACCATTCAGAACTCTGTTTCCCGCGATATTGGAGTATATAAAACGCAGATTTACACCCATGCTAAAACTCTTGCTGAAACGAGTGCTGTAACCACCTTCTATAGAAAACTCATTGGGGTTGAAATTTCCGGTTGGGTCGCCATTAATATCTGTGAAATTGATGTTCCCAAGGGAAAAATAACGAATGGCACCGGCCACTGCGCTATTATCACTGAGCTTGGTATATCCGGAAAGGTAAGAAAATCCAACATCATCCACCAATTGTCGTAACCAGGGAGCGTAGGACAAGCTAAAACCGGTTTTCTTTTCAGCATTCACCATATTCGCCATATTCCATGAAATGCTATTCGCATCTGGGGAAAATAGCGCCACACCGGCATCACCCATACCTGCCGAACGGCTGTCCGGAGATATGGTGAGGAATGGCACCATGGTGGTAATAGTGTTTAACTGACCAGCAATTTGTTTGGAGCTGATCTGTGCATTTGCGGTTGCAGTAACCGATGCGGCCAGTGCGATAACAAGGCTTTTTCTCATGAAATCTTTCCGTGCAAAAATAGGAGTTCCTAGCGGAATGCTCATCGCTTCTTTCGATTTTACCCTTTTCATTAATTGTGAATTGTGTGTGGTAGAGGTGTTTTCTATGTTTAATTCCGCATTAATTTACCTTTGAAAGCAGCTCTTCTGCCATCTTCACTTACCAATTCCACTACATAAATATACATACCATGCGGAATACCGCTGTTTCCAATGGTTAAGCCATCCCAGTAAAGTCTGTCCTCTATGGAGTTCGCATGTTCCAGATGTTGATCAAATGAAACTATTTTTTTTCCTGTGAAGTCATGAATCTGAACTTTTGCCTGCAAATTCTTTCCAGCCAGGTTATGCTCAAAAACGAAATAACAGGGGCCTTCACTTGGGTTTGGTTTCACAAAACTGTTGTTGACCACAAAATTTTCTTTCACCACAACAAAATCCAAACTCGCCGAAGCGGAATTGTTATATATATCCCAAACCTTAAAACGAATGGTATGCCGGCCTTCTGCAAGTGTTGAAAAATTATAGTTTACAGTTCCTTTCTGGTAAGAATTCAAATCATAGGAAAAATAATCATTCATAATAATCTCCCTTTCTTCCGCAGTTCCAGGATCCAAAACAGCTATCATATCTCGTCCAATTCCTGCCCCTGTTGCATTGATACCATGCACATCATAAATACGGGCAATAAATTTCGCATCGGGTAAAACATGTCCACCACTCACAAAAGTGGTATCGTTCATAAATAATTTTACTGCAGGACCTTCCACATCGGTTTCCACATTATTCAAACTGCTTCCAATTTTCACCATCAAGGCTCCGCTGGCATCGGTGACACCATTGTGTGCATACAAACTTATTTTACCCAAATTCACATTATAGGCAATATCTTTTGGTACAGTAAATATGATGAAAAATGAACCGTTGGTTACCGAAACAACTCCTTTATAAATCACACTGGTTTGATCCAGATAAGGCATTTTGGAATCGGTATTGTCGTTATCCAGGGTATATTTGGTTTGTGGCTTGTCCAAAATGGTAACCCATAACTTGCCATTAAATCCGGAAAATACCCCCCCCGTTCTATAATCAATATGTCCTTTCATTTTTACAATGGAAAAGGCTTTCAAAGTATCAGCAAAAGCATTGGTCTCAATGCCATTAATTGAATCTATAACCACTTTATGTTCAGGAATTGCCAACTTCATGGAAGGATCTCCAAGCAAAGCAAATTTGGTGTCCTCAGAATCTGGCGTTGGACGGTTTTTCAGGCGTTTGTATATGTCACCTACTGTAGGTATTGGTTCTGTTGGCGATGGATAACCATATCCAGTCCAGAAATCGTTGTTTATCTGTGCATTTCCTCCTACAATAACCAATCTGGTGGTAGTCATTAAGGCAATGGCGCCTCCATTCGGGTTCATCAATGCCAATTCACCACCACTTTGAATAGAAGGATCATCGAACCGGCTGAACTCACAGGTTGCGGTAAATAATACAGGGAATTGACTGTAATTTTTCCATGCAGTAATCATAGGAACAGTAAGAATGGCTTCTTGTGCCCAACCTTTTTCTCCGCCATGTCCCTGATAATTCATAAACAAGGAACCCTGATTCACAAATCTGTCAATAGATGCGCTCACTTCCGGATATTCTTCGGTATTGCCGGTACTTTGCTGTTTATAGGCATCGGCATATACTTTATTGATAAGTAAATTCGGATGCAAGTTGCTGATGGTTGCAGTGGATTTTTCGGTTTCGATTAGAAATGACCTTTCATAATTCGGATCATCCACATCATCACAAATAAAAGACAGGTCGTTACGCCATGGACCCAGAGAATTCGGAGATTCATAACGCTTGAGCTTTGCCACAACCGCATGGGCTTCCGAAGCATTTCTTGCCGGAATTCTACCCACAGAAAATGCCATTTTATTATCTCCATACAATGGATTTCCCAAGCCCGAATCCAGATATGCGTAAAAATCATCCAGACAAAATGTTTGGGATTTTATAATGGAATACATCTCATAAATAGGAATAAAATTGGTATTGTTTGCCACACGGCTTTTAGGGTCAAATGACGCGCCTCCCATAAGCAACACATACTTCAAACTTTTTCCTGAAGCCAGAGATTTTTTGTATTCATCGCGCAAATAGTCTCTGATGGCAACTATATCCTGTTGTGAGGCATTGTATTCATTGTAAATTTCCTGAGGCGTTACAATCTTTACAGACAGATTATCATTTACCGTACGAAAGTCTTTGAGATCCCTGGATGCCTGCATATAATCCGGATGGGTAATGATAATGAATTCAGCTGGGTCACCTCCTAAAATATCAGCATTAGCAACACTTCCGGCAAAAATCGGCGACAGACATTTATTGGGTTGAAATACTACATAGGCAGCATTAACCCCTGTTTTTGAAGAAATAAAATATTCGAATCCGCTGCCGGATTTAAGCACCATGGCAGCCGGTATCATTTCATCCGTTACATTCCATACATAATTTCCTGAACCCGGAATTCGGGTTTCCGTTGTAGTATTGGAATCATATAAATAATGCCGTAAAACCACAGGGCCCTGCGTGGCATCAATATTTCTGGTTGTATTAATTTCTATATAATTCAGCCAGGCGGATGATTGCGTATTTTGCCTGATTAACTCCAGATTTACCTGAATTTGCTTCTGCGGAGATATTGGCCAAAACTCGCGTTCCCCAAGTTTAAATACTTCGTATTCTTCGTTTATTTTACCAAAAGTATATATGGATGATGTTCCATTTACCGTAATTTTTAAATCGCCTTCCACCAGCTTCATACCACCTGCGCAAGCCACTTTTACATAAGATGTATCAGAAACATCAGAGGGCAGGTTAAATGTGAAATTGCGTGTCAAACCTTCATTTCCCAATTTCTCACCCAGCCAAACTCTGCTCATGTTCAGGGGATTCACCATATCGCTGTCATGAAAAACATTGTAGGCGTATTTGGTAATAATTTGTTGCGGACTTGCAGTGTTTTCCGTCTGGGTTTGAATTCTCAATCCGTTGTTGGTACCAATTCCCAAATACAGAAAAGCATCATCAGAATATAAATTTCTGGAATGTATAAAATGCTTGAGAGCCCTGTTATACACCCATTTATCTCTACCGCCTGCATAAAATAAGATATAATCTCCTGCATCAAATTTGCCATCATTTTCTCCGATAACAATCATAGGAATTTCAGGCATTCCGCCTTCATGCAGGTTGTTGGATTCCGGAAGCATTCCACATTGGTGTCCGCGCAATTGCAGTTTTCTGGGATCTAAAGAATTCAAATCAAAACCTGCTGCAGAAAGCTCATTGGCATTCACCCGATATACCCCCTCTTTACCCAATTTCATCTTCACCCAGGTTCCCGAACTAATCGGGCCGGCGTTCAGAAAACCTGTAAATAGTAAAAAGATAAATAACAAGGGACCGGAGCAGCAGCGAAACATATTTTTATTTAGTTGACGTAATAAACTACAAATTTCTCGTTATATTGTGTGTTCCGAATAATCCCAATGTCATATTTCATGGAAAATAAAAAAAACTTTTTATCCGAGGAAACATTTAACTTTGTAACTTTGTCAAGGAGGAAAAGATGATTAAAAGATTCCTATTGTCTTGTTGTTTAACAGCAATTGTATTTTATTCAAACGTTGCAAAGGCTCAGGATCCTGAACTTTCGCAATACTATGCAGCACCGGTTTACACCAATCCGGCATTAGCAGGTTCTGCAGTTTGTAATTACGGAGCAGCAGGACGTGTTGCCCTCAACTATCGAAACCAGTGGCCGGGGTTACCGGGTACTTTCCGTTCATTCGCAGCATCCTGGGATCAGCATATTCCAAGTATCGGCGGTGGATTGGGTGCCATGGTATTTACCGACATCGCAGGTTCCGGATTATTGACAACCACCACCATCAGCGGTGTGTATTCTTATCTGTTGCCGTTAAACCGCGGCAGATTGTTTATGCGCTTCGGTCTTCAGGGTGCCGTTACCAACAAATCCATCAATTTTAACCGTTTAAAATTTGGTGATCAGATTGTGCCAACCCAAGGATTTGTGAATCCTACACAGGAACAACAGCCCCAGAGCAGCATTACCTATCCCAATTTCAATGCGGGCTGGATTATGTACTCTTCCAAGTTTTATCTTGGACTTGCTGCACACAATATCATTGAACCAAACTGGAGCTTCTACCAAAATCCGCAAGAAGTGTTGCCACGCCGTTATACCGTGCATACAGGAGCAGTAATTAAACTCTCCAAATCGCGTTATGACGATGCAACTTTATCCCCAAATGCACTGTTTATGAAACAGAGAAACTTCACTCAGTTAAACCTCGGCTTTTATGCGAATAAAGGCCCGTTGGTAAGCGGTTTGTGGTTTCGCCAAACTTTTGGACAATACAAGAATTCCGATGCCATTATTATGCTAATCGGATTCAGAAAAAACAGGTTTAAATTCGGTTACAGCTACGATTTTACTGTAAGTGATGGCAGAAGTGCTATTCCTTCCAGCCATGAGGTTAGCGCAACCATTGACTGGTGCGTTCCACCAGGTCAAAAGCCATTTAAACCCCTGCACTGTCCTGAATTTTAATCAATAAAAAACTAGTATAAAAAAGGTTCGGCAAAATCACCGGACCTTTTTTATTCAGCTAAAAAAATCGTTATGTTTGCGAAATATTATCGCGCAAACTGCGTTATAGAAAACGAATGACAAAGAGAAGCATGGTGAAAAACACATGGATTGCAGCCTCAGCGGTGGCATTGGTTATTGCTTCGTGCAGTAAACCTTCCAGCCGCACAACCGGTCAGGCCTACAACAACCCTAAGTGGGGCGGTTTTGCCAATCAGAAGTACAAAGGTCAGGAAACAGGCCCGGGCCTGGTATTGGTTGAGGGTGGTGCTTTCCGCATGGGAGCAACAGAAAAAGACCTTCTATACAACAATGACAACGTAGAGAGAAAGGTAACTGTGAATTCCTTTTATATGGATGAAACGGAAGTGAGCAACATTCAGTACCGTGAATATGTGTATTGGCTCTCCAGAACCTTTACCGACTACCCTGAAGTTTTTATGAATGCTTTGCCTGATACCCTTTGCTGGAGAAGCAAACTGGCGTATAACGAGCCTTTTGTAGAATATTATTACCGCCACCCTGCGTACAAGGACTATCCTGTTGTTGGGGTAAACTGGCAACAAGCCAATGATTTCGCGGCATGGCGTACGGACCGTGTGAACGAAACCATTCTGGACAAAAAGAAAATTGTGAAGTATAACGTAGTTGCGGATGCAAACAACGAAACCAACTTCAACACCCGCGCCTATCTTTCAGGTCAATATGAGTTTTCCAAAAAAGGTAAAAAGCCTTTGAAAGACTATTCCAAAGCAAAAAACAAAGATCAAAAGCGCTACAAAGTGGCTGTTGAGGATGGAATTCTCCTCCCCGATTACCGCCTGCCTACTGAAGCTGAATGGGAATATGCAGCCAATGCAAATATTGGTGAAACCCAGTTTGACAATATTGACCAGCAAAAAATTTACGCCTGGGATGATTACACCATTCGCATTAAAGACGGCAAAGAGAAAAACCGCGGTATGATTCGCGCCAACCTTATTCGTTCTAAAGGTGATATGGGTGGTATAGCAGGTGGTGCATTAAACGATGCCGGTTTTATTACTACTCCGGTTTACAGTTACTGGCCGAATGCTTACGGTCTGTACAACATGGCAGGCAACGTAAGCGAATGGACTTTGGATGTGTATCGTCCACTTTCATTAGAGGATATGGATATGTTCATGCCTTTCCGCGGAAACGTATATCGCACCGTATTGTTGGATCAATATGGCGCAGTGGAACAAAAAGACAGCCTTGGCCGTCTGCAGTATCGCGATGTAACCAAAGAAGAGAATGCCAATCGCAGAAACTACAAAGAAGCCGATAACATTGGCTTTAAAGACGAAGAGAACTATAACGACGGAGAAATGACCTACGAATACGGTGTTACTTCTATGGTGAATAACAAAGCCCGCGTAATCAAAGGCGGTAGCTGGAACGATCGCCAATATTGGGGCATCCCTGGTACACGTCGCTTTTTGGATGAAAAACAAAGTTTGTCAACCCTTGGTTTCCGTTGCGCTATGATACGCATAGGTGCACCTGTGGGTAACAGCAAAAAGAAATACAACAGATTGCCTTCTTCCGGTATCGATAAAAAGACCCAGAGGAAGAGCAAGAAGAATGCGACCAGATCGTAATTTCTGAAAATAAGAATTTAAAAAAAGGCTACCTTAGGGTGGCCTTTTACTTTTTACAGCCCAATTTCCATGCTTGCTGATAAACGCTATATTTTTATCATACCCATGTTTGTTCTTTAACTTCCTTTCTAATACCATTGCTTCTTTTTTAGTATCTAATTCCACAAACCAGAGAAGCTTCCAAGGCCTGAATCTTGCAGTATGCTTCACTCGGCCATAATTATGACTTTTTAAACGCTCTTCCATGTTCGAAGTAAAACCTTTATAAAATCTTCTAAACTCAGGAGAATAAAGGATATAAACTATGTACATAAATGAAACATCAATTTATTTCTAATCTATTTAAGTGTCTTCACAAACATATTTAAAGAAGGGAATTAGATAAAAGATTAATCGGATATTTTCAAATAAGAAAACAACCTACTGTTAGCAGTTCCCAATTCAAAACAATCATATCAAATGGAAAGAAAAATATGGCAATTTTAAAATTGAAGCGATTCAAATTTGATGCACATTAATTTGAATGGATATATCCAGACGGCTGCTGCGCAGTATTCGGATGTCCCATTGATATATCCAGACGACTGCTGCGCAGTGTCCGGATGTCCCAATATTTTTTTATCCAAAAAATATTGGGACAAAGAAAAGCCCCGTTTCCGGGGCTCTTAGACTTGGAGCAGAAGACGAGACTCGAACTCGCGACCCTCACCTTGGCAAGGTGATGCTCTACCAACTGAGCTACTTCTGCTTGTGTGGAATTGCTTCCATCAAAAGTGGTGCAAAAGTAATATCCTGTTCTATCAAAGGCAAATGGAATTGAAAAATTCCTTTTGAAACCTCAGGAGATGCCCGTTACACCCATAAAAATTGCAGTCCTGTAAGCCGGGTTCTGTTCCGCCGAAGCGGTTCCCATCATTTATCTGGCCTTACCTTCACAAGTAAGGTCGATCAATCTACCCTCCCGGCGGCAACGGCAAGCCGTTGCGACGGACGAGCAGCCCTTGAGCCGGGGATATTTGATTTT
>JAGXTF010000024.1 GCA_018333525.1 Bacteroidota bacterium
TTTTAATGAGCGGCCCGTAGTTTTAGCTAAAGCTGGCATATCGCCCCCAGTAGAGAAGGACATGCACAACGATTACATCGTCAATCTCTTCTTAAATCGACAACCTGGAGAAAAAACTGAGTCACGCACTTTTCCATCGGTTCGTGAACAATGGGTGCATGGTGTCGATCTCATAAAAACAACACGAACGCAGACATTGAACATGGAGTTTGACATGAAGCGATCGCTTGTTAATCCAGTTGTCCGAGTGGTGAATGGTGTTGAGCATATCGCCTTTGACTCTATCCCATGGCCTGATGCGAAAATAGGCGAGGCGCACAGGGCGTTTTTCGACGGATGGCGTAGGAATCACTGCCTAAAAACTCTGGTAGATTGGAATCATTGGTGCGAACACTTTTTGATCGCGTCGCAGCGAAGGGGAAAGCGCGCAAAGAACCCGAAAGAGGCGAGCATCAACGTGACTGCCGAAGGCAGTGTGGGTTTGTTGCGTCGCCTCTTTCTGCGCGCCTACACTCAAGGAAAATATGGCCTTCAGAAATCGATGTCCTACCCTGAACTTGCAGCTTGGTTGTCTGCAACTGGCTATCCTACGACCGTTGACGAATTGAAAAATGCAAAGCGTGCAAAAATTGTTGAGCATACCGTGCCAAAGAACACATCTGTCATTGCGCTTAGCACTGTTTTTCTGACTCAATTTCCTGGATTTGAGATTGATAAATTTTTGATTTCTGAGAGCTGAAACAAGTTAAATGCAATAGCATCATCTGAGGCCATTCATGCTGAATGGTCTCCGCTCATCATTAGATCACTTCATATATTTCTCTTTTTGACACTTTTTGGTGGGCTTAAAAGTGTCCAAGATGGGACGGCTTTTTCAGCTGAAGGGTTGAGGTCCAATCCCTTTTTTTTATCTTGTTGTTTGAAATTTTTAGAGACTTGCCTCGATAGCTTATTTATTTCACTTTTTAAATCATTTGCTTTTTCATGTTTGATTTCATGCTTACTATTGAATCGTCCTATATACCAATCGAGTTCCCATCTCGAAAAATTAAATGGCTTTCCATTCTTTGGCACAAGCGGTAGGTCAAATTTCATTGACTTACCTTTTAATGATTCATTCAATAGCATATTGACCGCGTCATAAATGCGGTTTGTTCGATTTTTTTTGATGAATGGGGCAGCTATGGTAAGAGAAATTTTTTTATCGGCCCATCTTCCTAATTTTTTCTCTGCCTCAAGTTTTTCAAAGGCTTTTGATGCGGCATACAAGATTAGTTTTCCGATCTGATGTTGTAGATCTCTTTTTTCTTGTGCGGATTCAATATTTTTAGGTCGAGGGTTTCTATTAAAAAATTGATCTACTTGAAGAGGTGTTTCGTCTTTTTTTTTGTTTGTTATTTTTTTTTCCTCTTCCAGCCCAAGTGTTCGATTGTCAGCAATGTACTGAAAAAGCGACTGTGTCTTCCGCTCGTAAAGTAGAATGGAACACCCTTCCCAATTCTTGGTTTCACTGCCCCCGATAATGCCGTGGGTTGCCACAACAAAATCTAGACCCTCTTTAAATCTCTTGGGGTCTTCAAATCCTCGATGAAGTGCTGCCCATTTTGAAACTGTTGGTTTCAAACTGCTTTCTTTCAACGTGAGCTTCTCGTTATTTGCCTCTTGGTATGCACTAATCCATTTTGCGAGTATTGAAGCACCTGGTTGATGCATAGAATTTGACTTGTGTGAACCACTTTTCTTCATTCTGCGTGGTGTAATGAGCGCAGCAAGTTCTTGAAATCTATAACAGCCTGACAATCCTAAGTGCTTCTTGCAATTAGCGACAGCCCATCGCTTGCCATAGTTTCTTTTTGTCATTTTTAAAGGAGTGCCTGCCGATTAAGTTTGCTGAGAATATTCGATTGAAAATGCATTAATTCTACACATTTTGAATGATTACCCCCTTTTCGCTACTTCATGGCGTTTTCCGAAGGGATTTTCCTCATTTATCTGGCTCGTTTTTTTGCAGATTTTTACTTTTTTTGCCCTCTTTTAATGATTTCCCGCTTCCTTGAAAATGAGTGTGTGGTTTGAGGATTTTCAGTATTTTTTAATTAATGGGAGAAAAAAATGGCGTTTAAAACTGGATACCGTAACTGGACCGACTATAGGAAATTGCCTGGACTATTGGAAATTGATTTTCACTTTTCTGGCCAGGAAATTACAACGTCGTATTATGAGCGGATGGACGACGTGTGGCATATGGCGTTAAATGCAATCATTAAAGCTCAAAAGGAGGGCAAAGACCACGTACTTTTTACGCACGGCTGCTCCACTTCACGTAACGGTGCGACAACGTCACGCTCGCAGATTCGGAAACTGATGCGGAGCAAAATTGCCACCCCTTTTATATTAAGGAGCCAATGTATCCAACACGAAACAGTGTTTGTTGTAGTAATCCGCCCCTTGAAATTTGACGCCTAAGCTTTGATTTCATTGTTGTCGCGTATGACTCATTTTTTTCATTAAATATTCAAAATTAATTCGGATTGACGTGGGTCCTCCACGTCAATTCATACTCTAGCAAGACTCTACTTTTGAAATTCTTGTATAGTTAGTTTCGCTATAACCGTTCAAAATACATACTTGTCACAATCATCCTTTTTGATCTCACTTATGTTTCAGTATTCGGTGATTTCCGTTCCACACAGGAATCATTAACATAGTTTTTCCTAATTGGAAGAACGTGCACACAAAACATCGATCATCATTTGCTCGTGGGCTAGCATGCTCGCCTCTGCACCTGGCCCCCAAGCTGGATAGCTAATCATGAAAGTTTGCTTGAGGCTTTCCACAATTCCAGATTTCTCTATATATTCTTTCTTTGCTTCTGGAAGGAGATTACTTAATCTGGAATTGCTCCTTGGACTGATTAAACAGAGATTTCCGAATGTGTCGCAGCCTGTAGGAAACGCACTCGATTTTTCGAGTTTAGGCGCGCCGCTTAATGGCTGTTGCGGGTAATAATGTTCAACAGAAGTGCGAGAAGTAAAACTGAATTTCCTCCAGCGGCTCCGGATGTAGTCCATTTGAACACCTGTAAAATATTCGTTAGCACTTAATCGCTTCCATAGCAAATAATCCAGGCGATTGAATATAAAGTTCTGTACATTGGTCCCCAAATTAAGCTCAGCGATATTTATTCTTTCCGGCAATTGCACTTGATTTTCTAGACATAGATCAAAGTAATCGACTACATCATTCTCTCCAAAGCGTCCGTACAAGAACCGATCACTTACTGTCTCCATCCAACGGATATAGTCGGCACCATTGACGCTTCCCTGCTCGCGTGTCGAAGTGATGAGAAAACGCAATGCGGCGCTTAGCCAGTGTTTGTACGTCATAGTCGGGAAGGAGGCATGAAACATAGACAGCAGCATGACGATTTGCGGATTTTGCACAGAGTTAAAACTATCGTCATAGCTTACGTTGCCTTTCTTCCCTGCATATCCAACAAGCCGCATGAGCCCCCATTCACCTTCATTCTTGCGGTGAATAATATAACGATCAAAAAGCATCCTGCATTCAAGAAGATTGATTGCGAATGTACGAGGATCAATATGAATGCTTTCAAAGATCTTGAGTAGCTGCTTGTCATCCAAGGGAATGTCAGATTTATCCGCCCGCAATACGTGCAAAAGGAAATTGGGGAAATTGATAACCGTTCTAAATTCCTCCACCTTATCGTCGCTATCATTTTCATTGCCGAAAAGCGTTGCCGGATTAAGAATTTTTTCAAGTGAAATGGCTGAACTGTTTACGCTTCCGACTGCTAATATCTGGGCAATCTCATCAAAATTTTTTGGCTTTGAGTTCCAGTCTGTGCCAAACAGCTTTGTACGTGAATCATCTGGGAAACCGAGCTGAACGTAGCGCCCCATCTCTGAACATGCATTCCAGATGGTAGCAAACGCATGTTGCTCTACGTTTGTAGTTAGCCGCGCCATCATCCTCGCCTTGAGGACT
>JAGXTF010000025.1 GCA_018333525.1 Bacteroidota bacterium
GCAAGATAAAATTTTCCAGAAACAGTCCGAGGAGATAGGCAGAGGATTTGATAAATTCAAAGACAAAGAAATAAAGGTAATGCACAAGAACTTCATTGTAGCAGCAGGGGGCGAATGGAAGGAACAATAATGTTATAATCAATTTATGAAAATAAATAAAAATACAATAGCATACAACATCACCACTGTGCTCGGCATTGTGCTGGTGTGGCGTGGAGTATGGTACATGCTAGACAAGTTCGATATATGGTTTTTCGGCGGCAGCCATCTATGGACTGCGGTCGTGGGGTTTGTTGTCGGACTGTTGATTCTTTATATCCCAGACAAAAATCTAAAGGAAATAGAAAATATATAATGTCACATGAGTTACTATGCAGACAAAGGTAACAAATACGCCCAGGTTCCGGACTTGGTTATAGACTTTCATGGATACACTACTTTCGAATGTCAGGAGGTTACGGATAAATTAATTAGAGACAGAGAATACAGTCATGTCAGGATGATCATAGGTCGGGGCAAGAGGAGCGCCCACGGTCCAGTGCTGCCAGACTTCGTGAAAAACTACCTAACCTCGCAAAACATCCGCTGGAACCAATCCAAAATCCAAGACGGCGGGGAAGGCTCGCTCGAAGTTTTCTTTGAGTAAAGCTTGTTTTATTGGTCAAAATATGTTCTAATTGTCAGCTGTAACAGTCCTTTTTTTTGTTTAACGTTTTAAAAGTTTTTACCGCCAATGGTTGATTTAAGATTCGATTTGCAAAACATCACAGTAACCTCAATCAGAGGAGAGGAGCCAGCCGAAGAAGCTGCAGAAAACCAAAACCAAGAAAACAACGCAACCGAAGAGGTTGCAAACGAAACGCCAACTATCCCTGATTCCCAGAATCACTACGGATAAAACAAAACCCAAATGAGAACACGCCAGGTCCTTTCCCAAAGGACCTGGCAATTTTTTTTATCCAAAAAATGTTACAATTCTAAACAAATGATGGATAGAAGAGATTTTATTAAAAACTCAGGAGCAGCCTTGTTGGGTAAGGCTCTGGGGTTAGACGCTTTGGCTGAAAAATACGAAAGCAATATTTTCCCCGAGGTTCAAACTAATTTGAAAGGTTCTGCTTGGAAAGATAAAAGTTCTTATGATACTTTACGTCACAAATATTTCCTGACCAACGACCAGTGGACTAGCAAGACGGCTCCACAGGCAGAACGTACAAAAATACGGGAATATTTTTATAAAAGCATCGAACCCACAGCAGTAGCCCATGCAAACAAGATCGGCATACCAAAAGATATTTACATAATGATGGCTGCCAAAGAGTCTAACTTTGGAACCTCTTTCTTGGCACAAATAGCGGGCAACCCTTTCAATATTAATGTGAATGGTAAAACAGAAGTTCTGAAGGAATACACCTCCACTATCAAATGGAACGACGATGGTACTATTTATGACTGCTATCAATTCAGGAATTTAAATGAATCCTTTGATGCTTTTGATAAGTTGTTTCTCTTCTGGAAGAACAAGAGCGAGTTTGCTCACATAAAGACCAGGATGACAGAAAAAGAAGTTATAACCCTATTAACAAAGCCATGGGCCTGGGGCGCCGGCAAGGCCAACACTCCAAAGGATTACAACGATTGGCTAGAAAGAGTCACAAAAAGAACATACTAATAACGGGTTCGCAAAATAAGGGGAAAGTGGTAGAATTCCCTTATATGAAAGATATAGCTAAAATTACGAAAGAGATTGTTGCTTTCCGTGATGTTCGGGACTGGAAACAATTCCATAACCCTAAAGATTTGGCTATTTCCTTAGCTTTAGAAGCCGGAGAGGTTTTGGAGCATTTTCAATGGAAATCAAAGGAAGAAATACAGGCATACATAAAAACAAACAAAACTGAAATTGCAGAGGAACTCGCAGATGTTTTTTATTATATATTGCTAATGGCTAATGATTTAGATATTGATATTGTGAAAGCATTCAATAAAAAGATGTTACAAAACTCTAAAAAGTATCCTGTGAAAAAAGCAAAAGGTAAGCATACGAAATACACTAAACTCTAGCAATGTCCAAGATAGAATCTTTCAATTTCGATAAAGAAAATTTCAATCAACTAAAAGAGTTTGAGTTTGGGCTAAACTGGCCTGTAGTTTATATCTTGGAAGATGGTATAGAGGTTTATATAGGCGAAACTAATAGTTTATATAGACGCAGTAAAGAGCATTATGAATTACCAGAAAGGAGGAAATTGAAAAGCATACACGTTATTACTGATAATGAATATAACAATTCCGCTACTTTAGATATTGAATCAGAGCTTATTAAATACATCGCTGCTGACGGTAGATATATTCTTCAGAATGGTAATGCAGGACTTAGAAACTATAATTACTATAATCGTGTTTTGTATAAAACTAAGTTCGAAATCGTTTGGGAGAATTTAAGAGAAAAAGGAATTGTAAAAAATACTATTTCCGATTTGCGCAATAGTGATCTTTTTAAATACTCACCATATAAATCATTAACCGACGACCAGCTTGATGTTGCTAAAAGAATATACAGAGATATAAAATCTAAAGAAAAAAACACTATCATCGTGTCCGGCAAACCAGGTACAGGCAAAACCATATTAGCCACATACCTGTTTAAATACCTAAAAGAACAAGAAGAAACAAAACACCTTAAAGTGGGCCTAGTGGTGCCTATGGCTAGTCTACGACAAACAATTGGTAAGGTGTTCAGTAAAATAAAAGGTTTAAAATCTAACATGGTTATTGGCCCAAATGACGTGGTTAAAAATGAATATGATGTTTTGATTGTTGACGAATCGCACAGATTACAGAGACGTAAGGGTATTATGGGTTATGGTGCGTACGATAATGTTAATACTAGAATTGGTTTACCTAAAGATGCAACTCAGTTGGATTGGATTACAAAATGCTCTAAGCATCGAATACTTTTATATGATCCGAATCAAAGCATAAAGCCAGCGGATATACGCCCAACAGATTTTGATAAACTAAATGCAAAAAAATATGAAATCACTACTCAGATGCGAGTCGAAGCCGGTGTAGACTTTATTGATTTCATAGAACATATTTTTGATTTAAAACAACCTAAAAAAATAAATTTTCCAGGTTATGATTTTAGAATTTTTGACAATGTAGAAGGGATGGTTGCTGAGATAAAAACAAAAGATAAAAAGCATCAATTAGCTAGAGTCGTTGCGGGTTATGCTTGGCCTTGGCATACGAGGAATGGCGAACAAGATTTTGATATCCAAATTGGAGATATTAAATTAGTTTGGAATTCAACTGCACAGGATTGGGTGAATTCAAAAAATGCTATCAATGAGGTGGGTTGCATTCATACTGTACAAGGATATGACTTGAATTACGTTGGAGTGATTATTGGTCCGGAATTATCTTACGACAAAGTTAATCATAAATTTAAAGTAGATCGAGAAAAATACTTTGATACGAATGGTAGAAATGGCATAACTGATCCATCAGAATTAGAAAGATATGTAATCAATATTTACAAAACTCTTTTGACTCGTGGCATAAAAGGCACTTACATATATGCTGTCGATGAAAATCTACGTGAGTATTTGAAATCAATTATTAATGCTCAAAAAATTGAAATTAAAGAAGTCTCTAAATTAAAAAAACAAGAAAAAGAAGTTGTTTCCCCATATGCTTCCGTTATGGTAGAAATCCCGCTTGTAGGTTCTGCGCCTTGTGGTGGACCATTGCTTGGTGAACAAAATATTGAAGATATGATACCAGTGGATAAAAATAAATTGCGCCCAGGTGTGCAGTATTTTGTCTTGCGGGCAAGCGGAGATTCTATGGATAAAGCTGGAATCAAAGACGGGGACCTTGTCCTTTGTCGATATGCAGAAAAAGGAGAAACAGGAGACAAGGTTGTGGCACTTCTCGGGGGTGAAAACGTAACTATCAAGTATTATGATAAAAAAAATGGTCGTAGAATACTATTACCAAAAAGTACAAACCCGGAACACCAGCCAATAATCCCAGAAGAAGGCGATATGGTCCAAGGAATTGTGCAAGAGGTTATTAAATTAGATTAAAAGTTAATATATGGAAAAAAATTGGCAAACAATACTAGATACATTTATTACGCAAGCCCATAGTGGTGATTTAAAAACCTCTTATTACCCAAAAGAGTGGAGTGATCTAAATGTTAAAGTTTCTTTCGGTATGGGGACACCAGCAAGAATTCCTTGGATAGGTTTAAGAGCTGAAGGACAAGAGGTAAGCCGTGGCATAAACCCCGTTTACCTTTATTATAAGGACATAGGAATCTTAATATTAGGCTATGGTGTAAGCGAAAACGAAGTTGCTCCACAATCTTGGCCGCTAGAGATAATGAGCTCAGCTCAGACAATTAATGCCTATTTTGATAAAAAGGTTCCACGTTATGGCGACTCTTTTGTTTTTAAAGCGTACAAAGTTAAAACTATAGATGGAAAAATCACATTTCAGTATACTGATTCAAATAAAGACGCAACAGAAATTGATTTAGAGTCAGATCTGGCTACTATTTGTGAATACTATAAAAAGATTTTTCAACCTACTTCTTCTCATGCATTACCTGTTGGTGTAAGTGAAATAAGTCTAGGTCTTTTTTATATGGAGAAACAGCTTGAAGATTTTATTATTCACAATTGGGATAATACTGAACTAGGTAAAAAGTATGATTTGATCATCGAAGAAGGTGAGCTCTTGAGTCAACAATTCCGGACAGATATAGGGCCAATAGATATTTTAGTAAAGGATAAAAAAACTGGATCTTACGTTGTTGTTGAGTTAAAAAGAAATCAAACAAGCGACGATACTATAGGACAGTTAGCTCGTTATATGGGTTGGATAAAGGAACACAAAAATGATAAAAATGTAAAGGGCGTAATAATTACAGGGCAATATGATAAAAAATTAGATTACGCAAGGGAAATGTTGCCAAACATTGATGTTTTTATTTACCAAGTAGATTTTAAGTTAAATGAATTTAAAAAATAACTCATGTTGAGAAGCTATCAAAAAAATGAAAACTGTCACTAAAAAAATAGACACCATCTGGTTTGAAAACATTCTAGCTGGGAGGAAAAAGTTTGAGCTCCGGTTAGCGGATTTTGATATCGCTGAAGGCGACATTCTTCGGCTTGAAGAATGGGTGGGTGATGGCGCAGAGCGTAAATTTACAGGTAGGTACTTAGAAAAGCAGATTACTTACTTACGAAAAATAGATTTGAAAGATTGGGTAAATAAACAACCCGAATTATTGGACAAAGGTATGTACGTATTACAGTTTGAATAACCCCTTATATTAATACTCCAATATTCTGCAGAATACCAGAATGTTTTAGGTTGAAATGTTTATGGATTTTTAATGAGGGAGTAGTATAATTTATATATGAAAACAGCCAAGCAAATGGAGAGGCATTTCAAAGGCATAGCCAACCATTGGCGAATCAGCATCTTGCTTCTAGTTAAAAAGAGTCCTGAGATTACTTTGGATGGCATAGTCGGTGAATTAAGTGGAAATTTTAAAACAATTTCTGAACATACTCGCAAACTCGTGCAAGCTGGATTATTAAATAAAAAATACCAAGGGCGTAATGTCACACACTCACTGTCACCATATGGAGATAAGATCGTCACATTTATCAAGTCTTTCAAATGATATTCTTGTATTCTGCAGAATACGAGAATGTTGTAAGGAATACATAAAAAATAATATATGTCATTAAATAATTTAAACGAAGAAGAGAAGAGGGTTATTATAGGTAAAGGTACCGAGGCTCCTTTTGTGGGTGAGTATGTGAACAACACCGCTCATGGGCTGTATGTGTGTAGGCAATGCAACGCCCCGCTGTATAATTCCAAAGATAAATTTGAGTCCACCTGTGGCTGGCCGAGTTTTGATGATGAAATAAAAGGAGCGGTAAAGCGGACTGTAGACGCTGATGGCAGGCGCACAGAGATCACTTGTGCAAATTGTGGCGGACATCTAGGGCATGTGTTTGAGGGTGAGCATTTGACTGAAAAAGACATCCGCCATTGCGTAAATTCTATCTCCCTAAAATTCATCGAAGCGAAGATTTAAAAAATAAATTTATAAACTATGTATGGTATCAACGCCTACACATGTTATAATAAGTAGATTATCAATAAATAAGTAAAAAAATAAATTTTATGGCTAAAGGTAATTCACACCCCAAAAAGGAAGTTAAGAAACCAAAGAAGAAGGCAAAGAAGTAAACGTATATACATTTTGCTCTGTTGGTGCTTGTGGTGGTGTCAGCTATGCGACACTGTGGTTTATCGTTGCTCAAATAAAAATCATGAACAAAAAAACAACATACATAGTTATCAGTTTAATAATAATTATAATTGTCGGAGCCCTTTGGTACAAGAGTTCTCAAGACAAAATAGCGGAACTAGATACGAGTCCTAACCCGGGTGTACCTAGGTGTCTGGCGCAATTTGGAAAAGCTGATAAACAAAATTTGTACGACAAATACACCCTCAAGATGTTGTTCAACGGCGATAAGGTAAATGGAGAGTTGAAATTTTTACCCGCAGAGAAAGACAGCAAATTAGGTAAATTCGAAGGCACGGTAACTGAGGTGGATGAAGCGGGATCTCCGAAAATTGTGAGTGCTATTTGGGAAGTTTTTGCAGAAGGTACGAGCAATAAAGAAGAACTTCGGATTATGCTTGGAGAAGGTAAGGCAAGTATAGGTTTCGGAGAAATTGTAGTTCGTGGCGACGGAGTGTATGGGTACAAAGATCCTTCAAAGATTGCATATTCTCTAGACCTCGTGACTATACCTTGTGGTGACATAGATGAAAGAGAAATTGTAGATAATAATTTGAGGCTCGATATCGCGACGCTCTCGCCAGTGAAAGCGCAGCTGGGTGGAACATGGTACGTCGTAGGTGTATTTGTGGATATGACCAAAAATTCCGGCACTGTGGTCTACGAAGATGGACATACCCAAGAGAAAAGAGAGTTTGTTTACACTACGGGGGAAAATAATAGTCTGACAAGCATGATGATAAAGTAGTAAACATATATTGACTATCTCATTATAGTGTTATAATAAAGTCATGGATAAAAACCATTTTATATGTTTGGGGGAGTGCGAAGGTGTTTCCGGACTACCTGGCGTTTGCCAGGCACCAGATTGCAGCCATTTTGAGCAGAAGCTCGTGGAGTGCAACTGCGCTGACGGGGACCATCGTGTTGTCCGAACTGAACCCGAAGACGCGGTAGAGGAATAACATGGACTTCCTTTTTGATATTCAAACGCTCATAGCAACTTATGGGTACATAGGTATTTTCGTGGTTGTATTCTTGGAATCAGGAATATTTTTTGCCTTGCCGGGGGACTCACTTTTGTTTACCGCTGGGATATTGGCCGCGGCGGGTTTTTTGAAAATATTGTATGTAATTCCCCTCATTTTCGTCGCCACTTTTTTTGGAGGAATTGTGGGTTATTATGTAGGATCTTATATTGAAAAACTGAGGAAGTATCGTTTTTTTGCAAAGTTTTTGAAAAAAGAACACATAGACAAAACTCATATATTTATGGAAAAGTATGGAAACCTGGCAGTTGTTGCTGGGCGTTTTGTACCGATAGTGCGAACCTTTGTACCGATAGTGGCCGGGGTAGCGTCTATGGATTTTAAAAAATACTTAAAATACAACCTTATCGGATCTATCGTTTGGTCAACTTCGGTTACTCTGGTCGGGTTTTTTCTGGGAAGGATTTTTCCCAATATAAAAGATCAGCTACACTGGCTTTTAATAGGAGTGGTAGTTATCTCGATTTTACCGATGATATTTTCTTTTTTAAAAAAGGATAAATCCGCCGAGGTGGAAGCCAAGTAATATCTGTATAGCGTTTCCACCAAGTCTTTTGTCTTTTTGAGTATTTGATACTTTCTAGGATTACGCTTTCCGGTGTGGGGTTGTTGTATTCAAAACCGAACTCAGACAGCCTCTTTTTGGAGATACCGGACTTTTTAAGTTTCTGAATTTCTTTTAAGAGTCCTTGGCGAAACATTTTCTTTACTCGGATGTGGATCCTATTTTCTAGTTCTTTATCAGAAACCAGTATGCCAACTTTTATAAATTCATACTTGGGTGTAGTTTCCGCTACCTCGGGTACGCGGCCTAAAACTTTGGCGATTTCGATAGCTCTAATCAGGCGTAATTTATTGTTGACCTCGTTTTTATTTTTGATATCTTCGGCACGACGTGGGTCCAACTTTGCCAGTATTTTAAACAACTCAGATGTTTCTTTTTTGGCCAGTTGATTTCGGAGTTTTATGTTTGGCTCCACCTGAGGGAGGAGTTTGTTTTCTGTAACAGCTTCAATATAAAATCCCGTACCACCAGCGATGATGGGCAATTTGCCGCGGCTCAACATGTCGTCTATTTTTCCTTCGGCCAGTCTTTTGAAATCCGCTACAGTGAATACTTTTCTAGAGCTCACAACATCGAGCAGGTGATGCGGAATACCACGCATTTCACGCTTGGATATTTTACCAGTTCCGATATTGAGACCACGGTAGACTTGGCGTGAGTCAGCAGAGATAACTTCACCATTTAGCTTCTGAGCCACCCCTACTGCTAGGTCGCTTTTTCCAGAGGCTGTGGTGCCGACTATTACCAAGACTGTTGGTTTTTTAGATTTAGCCATTGTGCCGGGGGGGAGACTTGAACTCCCAAGGGGTTGCCCCCGATTGATTTTGAGTCAATTGCGGTTACCAATTTCGCCACCCCGGCAAAAACAAACTGCTTTGTTTTTGCCCCAATCTGGCTGCGCCAGAATCGCCGTTGTGAGGCGAATCCGAGCAGGCGATCGGGGCGTAATTCCAATAGTATATTGTTTTCCATTTTTTTTCAACTTATTATGCACTTTTTTAAAAAAACTTTTTTATGCTAGAATAGCCGCATGTCTAATTTATATTCCAATTCAATTTTCTGGATAGAGACCGATAAAATCAAACCAAACCCGTATCAACCACGGCGTGAATTTGACGCTAAACCTCTACAAGACTTAGCAGACTCGATCAAACAGTACGGCGTGCTTCAGCCACTCACCGTTTCCCGTGTTGAGGTAGAAAAGGAAGATGGTGGACTCATGACCGAATACGAGCTCATCGCCGGAGAGCGCCGACTACGCGCAGCAAAGATAGCTGGTGTCTACCAAGTCCCAGTCATCATCCGAGTCGGGGATTCGAGTCTGATGAAGCTCGAACTAGCTATTTTAGAGAACCTGCAGAGAGAGGATTTGAATGCTGTTGACCGAGCGCGAGCATTCGAGCGCCTAGCTAGTGAATTTAAATTTACTCACAACGAAATCGCCAAGAAAATGGGTAAAAGTCGTGAATACGTTTCAAACTCACTTCGCATATTGGCATTACCAGAGGATATTCTTAATTCTTTATCAGA
>JAGXTF010000026.1 GCA_018333525.1 Bacteroidota bacterium
CAATACTAAATTTTTATAGGCGGCTAATGTTATGAGTTGGTCATCTCCGGAGTATTCGATTGTGGAGGAACTTGCAAGAGTGTGAGAAGCGTAATTATCAGGGAATGTGTTAGTGCCGCCAATTTTCAAAGTCGTGTTTGCGCCCATAGTGAGGGTTCCCCCTTCAGTAGTTCTTTCAAAGGTAAAACCCGCCGCATCAAAGGTTCCTGCAGAAAGTGTAAGATTGCCTTCGATATCAACCTCACTGCGAAGGATAACGACACCGCCAGTTTTATTCACAACGAAATGATTGAATGAAGTTGAAGTTACGTACTGCGAATCTGTTCCGGTGAAAGTAATAGTCGTTCCTGAGTAGAGAAATGTTCCGTTGTTTGTCCAGCTTCCACCGACGGAGTGATTCATCGAAGCCCCGTCAAAAGTCGCACCGGAATTGATAGTTACTTCTTTGGAAATCGTGAAGGGAGCATTGGGTGTTTTTACACCGGCATTGCTGAATGCGAGATGGTAGAACGATGATGAATCAATAGATTGCGAAGATGTTCCATTAAAAGTAATTTTTCCCGCCGAAGAGAAAGAACCATTCTTAACCCAGTTTTTTTGAACGGAATGGTCAAAACTTCCGGCATTAAAGGTTGTTCCATTGTTAATAGTAACTGTTCCTGAAATGGCAAGCCCGGCAGTAGCAGATTTTATTCCACTTCCCGAAAAAATAATATTGTTAAAGGTAGGACCTGCAATGGCTTGCGCGCCATTACCGTTAAAGGTAACGGTGCTCGCACTCGCCGAATATAAACCTCCGGTGTTCAACCAATTTCCGCCGACGCTGTGAGAAAAATTTCCCAAGTTCATTACAGCGCCAGGACCAATCGTTACATCTTTCCCGACAACGATATTAGCCAATGCTGACGCAATAACGGTGTTTGACCCTGCTTGTATAGTAAAACCGCCAACGACCGTAAGTTCAGAATTAGGTAGAGTTTTTGTTGCAATTCCGCTCCCGCTTTCAAGAGTTAAATTTCCGTAACCGGAAGGGGGATTGTAAATGGTTTGTGAGCCGCCTCCGTAAATAACAGTACTGCTTGAGTTCAAGGTAACAGTTCCGAATCCCGTAGGAAATCCTTGAGTAGAATTCCCTTCTCCGATAACGAATGTAGCCCCGCTATCCACGCTGAATATTTTTCCTGCATTACCAGTGATGGAGAAAGAACCTGTTCGAAGTTTTCCGCTCTGGATTTTTAAATCGCCCGTTACCTTGATTGTCGTGATATTGCTATCAAGTACAGCACCGTTCGGAGATGTATTATTGATATACAAGTTTTCATAAACAAAATTAGAACTGCCAACAGCGATGACTTGTGAAACTGTTCCATTATAATTGATTATCGTCCCCGACCCTGCTGTAGAAATTGTTCCGGCGGAATCAAGAATGAAAGAACCGCCTAAATTCAATCTTCCCGCACCGCCTGTCATATCTAAAATTGCGTTTGCGGCAAGCGGCGAGTGAAATGTAATGTTCCCGCCGACGGAGAGTGTTCCCGATGTAATTATTACAATAGAATTTCTATTAGCTGAGGCATTAGAATCTTCAAAGGTTAAATTTTGAGATACCGACACAGTTCCTGCATTTATTTCAAGCGTACGGGAAATCAGGTCTGTTGATTGAAAGATAGTGAGCGTCGTGGTTGAGAGCAAACTTGTGCTGCTTTCAAGTTCCAATAAACCGCCGGTCGCCGTAACATACGAACCAATTTCCAATTTTGCACAACTGACAGTTGTCGCGGATGGTACGGTGATTGTATCGGTTTGAATAATAGCGATACGTACTGAATCGTTTGCGTCAGGAATTCCATCTTCATCTGTTCCGCTTAATTTTAGCCATGTTCCGTTGTCATTCCAATTTCCATTGGTAATAGACATAAACGTTGCTTGGCTCAACACAAACTGTGAAGAAAAAAGCAGGATTGTCAATAATTTGTAAAAAAGTTTCATAAAATCTCCCTGGGTGAACAAAAAAAAATAGAGTAACGAGAATCGAACATCGTGACTTCTTTCTACGTCAAAGATAGCAAAATAGTTTTAATTGTGTTACACGCTTCAACGAACTTCAACAACAAGCCGATAAAATGATACTTTATCACTTGATAATGCCATTGAAAGGGGCACGTGAAATCATATTCTCACAACCAATATATCACTCTTTTGTAAAATTATCAATGAGATTTCTTTGATTACATTTGATTTAATCTTGTTGTGTAAGCAACTATTCGATTCCAATCAAACATTGAATTTATTCAGCACACAAATTGAATATTCACTTTGGTTTGTATTCCTATCCTTTTTGTGTATTTTTGTCCCGCAATTTTTTGAATACATAATATAATTCGCGCCATAAATTTTAATGCGAGCAGTAATTCCTGTCGCCGGTGTTGGCACTCGTCTTCGCCCACATACATACACACTTCCCAAAGTTCTCCTCAATGTTGCCGGAAAACCAATTCTCGGTCACATCCTCGATAAGATTATTGCTGATGGAATAAAAGATGCAACAATCATCATAGGGGATATGGGGGATTTGGTTCGTGAGTACGTGAATCAAAATTTCGATTTAAATGTGTCCTTTATTGAACAACACGAACGCAAAGGACTTGCTCACTCTATTTATATTGCAAAAGAAACATTTTCTACAGAACCGCTTCTCATCATTCTTGGCGATACTATTTATGATGTTGATTTGTCTCCGATTCTGAAATCGAAGAGTTCTTCGCTGGGTGTAAAAGCAGTAGATGACCCGCGAAGATTTGGCGTTGTGGAAATGAAAGATGGATTTATTTCTCGACTTGTAGAAAAACCAAATATTCCTCCGAGCAATCTTGCCATTGTTGGATTGTATTACATTGCTCATCCACAATTATTGGTTTCGTGCATAGAAGAATTGATTGAGAAAGACATCAAAACAAAAGATGAATATCAACTTACCGATGCGTTGCAATTAATGGTTGAACACGGAGAAAAAATTTCTACGTTCAATGTTGAAGGATGGTACGATTGCGGCAAACCGGAAACGCTTCTTTCAACAAACAGATATTTACTTCGCCGGTACGGGATTTCCACGATGCTCGAAGGGAATTTAATTATTCCGCCTGTTTCAATTTCCCCGAAAGCGAAAATCAGTAATTCTATCATTGGACCTTACACAACAATTGCTGATAACGTAAAAATTGAAGAATCCATAATTCGAAATTCAATTATTAGCGAAGATGCAAAAGTTGAAAAAGCGATGCTCGATAATTCCATAATCGGAAACAATGCAGCAATCAAAGGTGGTTATAAACGCATCAATCTTGGCGACTCTTCTGAAATAGATTTTTATTAACACAAAACATTAACTGTTCGAATAACGAATCCCGATAAGTAAGGACGAATTTACGAATCCAGAAAATTACATTCGCAAATTCGTAAGGTTTCGATATTCGCACAACAAAAGAATAAACTCACTCAATGAAATATATTTTTACTTCCGAATCCGTCAGCGAAGGACATCCCGATAAAGTTGCTGACCAAATTTCCGATGCTGTGCTTGATGCAATTCTCGCACAAGA
>JAGXTF010000027.1 GCA_018333525.1 Bacteroidota bacterium
CGGCGGCAACGGCAAGCCGTTGCGACGGACGAGCAGCCCTTGAGCCGGGTATATTTGATTTTTCAACCCGTGAGGTTTGTCCTGCCGTACATTGCTGCACAACAAGTGGGCCCTTACCCCGCTTTTTCACCCTTACCACAGGTTTGCACCCGCGGCGGTATAGTTTCTGTGACACTTTCTGTCTCTGCAACCTTGCGTTTGCAAAGCCTACCCGTTAGGTAGCACGGCGCTCTTTGTTGCCCGGACTTTCCTCCGCGAGGCAAGCTCGCAGCGATGAGACGGACTGCGCTGCAAATTTAACGATTAAAACCAGAACCCGTAATATTCCTGAACTTATACCCATTTATCGATGCAGCGTGGCGAATGCCATCGCAATAAATTAGTTTTGCAGCGGTTTATGGAATTCGAAGCGGTTATTGGTCTTGAAATTCACGTTCAGCTTTCAACAAAAAGCAAAGCATTCAGCGCAGACAGTACAGAATACGGAGGTATGCCCAATACTCAGGTGAGCCCAATCAGCCTGGGACACCCCGGTACGCTTCCGAGGCACAATCAAAAGGCAGTGGAACAAGCCATCAAAATGGGACTTGCTTTGCATTGCGATATTCGCCGCGTCAACCATTATTCACGAAAAAATTATTTCTATGCTGATTTGCCCAAGGGCTATCAGATTACCCAGTTTGATACACCCATTTGCAACAATGGATTTGTAAAAATCAAGACCTCAGCCGGCACTAAAAACATAGGTCTTATTCGTATCCATATGGAAGAGGATACCGGTAAAAGTATGCACGACCAGGATTTGCATGACTCTTTGCTGGATTTTAATCGTGCAGGAACCCCGCTTATTGAGGTTGTTACATTACCGGAAATTACCAATGGAGATGAGGCTTATGCTTTTGTTTCCGAAGTACGCCGCCTGGTGCGCTATCTGGATATTTGCGATGGAAATATGGAAGAAGGAAGTTTGCGTTGCGATGCAAACGTGAGCATACGGCCTGTTGGCACCACCGAATTCGGTACCAAAGTGGAAGTTAAAAACATGAATTCCATCAGCAACGTAAAACGGGCCATCGATTTTGAAATTCAACGCCAGACGGAATTGATTTTGTCTGGTGGTCTGGTAGTTGGGGAAACTCGCGGTTTTAACGGTTTACAGGGAACCACCTTCAGCATGCGAAAAAAGGAGATGATCAACGATTACCGGTATTTTCCGGAACCAGATCTGCCACCCATGCACGTTACCGATGAATTTCTGGAATCCGTAAGAGCCGGTATGCCGGAATTGCCGGAAACACTTTACGAGCGTTTTACCAAATCTTACCAGCTTTCCGAATATGATGCAGGGGTACTTACGGATGATAAAGCCACAGCGCTTTATTTTGAAGAATTGGCCAAAATTTCAGGCAATTACAAGGCTTCCGCCAACTGGGTGAGCGTAAATATCCGTGGTTATTTAAATGAAAATGGTATTGAATTGAGCCAGTTTCCTCTCTCCCATTCTAAAATTGCCGAATTAATTGTGCAAGTGGAAAAAGGTGTATTAAGCCATAGCGCTGCAGCACAAAAACTATTTCCGGCAATGGTGGAAAATCCGGATGAAAGTGCGGCGGGTTTAATTGAAAAGCTCGGTTTAGCGCAAAACACGGATGGCGACTTTATTGAAAATCTGGTAAACGAAGTTTTGGCCAAATACCCGGAAAAGGTGGCAGAATATAAAAGTGGCAAATCAGGGCTTCTGGGATTATTTGTTGGTGAAGTAATGAAAGCCAGCAAAGGCAAAGCGGAACCCAAAAAAACCAATGAAATTTTACTTCAAAAACTGGGTTGATGGAAATCCGGTTTACCTCTGAAATCTTCAACCATTTGTTGCAAAGCGAAGAAAATATCGCTTGTGCAATAGAAGGGCAAACCTATACCTATGGCGAATTTTCCAATTGCGTAGGCGCCGCCCAGCAAAGAATGCTCGGCATTTCGGAACCTGCTGTTGGAGTTTTGGTTCAGAATTCCATGGAAACCTACGCAGCGCTGGTTGCAGCGTGGTTGTGCGGGAAAGCATATGTTCCAATAAATGCCAATTATCCCGAAGAAAGAAATGCCATTATTTTCCGCGAAGCCGGTGTACGGCATCTGTTCTATGCTGAAAACGATGAAATTTCGAGATTAGAAGCGCATGATTTGCATTTTATAGACACAAAAGCCCTAACCCCCCAAAAGCCTGTTTTTATTGAACCTGGGGCAGAAAAAACGGCATATATACTTTTCACCTCCGGTACTACCGGTTCTCCCAAAGGTGTTTCTGTTACTTTCGGCAATCTGCAGGCGTTCTGTGAAGGATTTTTGTATTTGGATTATGAACTAAATGCCAAAGACCGCTTTCTTCAAATGTTCGAACTCACATTTGATTTGTCGGTAATGTGTTTTATGATACCACTCACCCTTGGAGCTTCTTTTTATACCCTACCCGCTGGAATGATAAAAACCCTGGGATTGTACCATATTCTGGAAAGCATGGAAATTACATTCAGCCTTATGGTGCCTTCAGCAATTCAAATGCTGATGCCATATCTGGAAGATATTCATTTGCCCCAATTGCGTGTTTCCCAATTTTGCGGGGAAGCTTTAAAACTGGATGTGGTGGAAAAATGGTCCCGTTGTGTCCCCAACGCTGTGGTAGACAATGTTTACGGTCCTACAGAGGCTACTATTTATTGTACCACACAGAGACTGGTGCCTGAGCAAAAAGAAATTGCAGGATTCAATGGAGTTGCCGGAATAGGCAAAGCCATGCTGCATGTTCAAACTGCCGTTTACCAAGAAGGGAAAAAAGTTATAGAAACCGGAATTGCAGGTGAATTGTGCCTTTCCGGTGCACAGCTAAGCCCCGGTTATTTGAATAACCCAACGCAAAATGAAAAAGCGTTTTTCGAAGATGCCGGCATACGCTATTATAAAACTGGCGATCTGGTGTTTATGAATGAAGAAAACAACCTGATGTATAGTGGCAG
>JAGXTF010000028.1 GCA_018333525.1 Bacteroidota bacterium
GTTTATGGAACTTCGATAATGGGAATGGATTCAAGATTCATGTTTCATACGGGAATCGAGGAAGTGCTTCCGGAGATAAACGAGAAATTTGTTTCTGAAATGATGAAGGCATTATGAAAACTTTAGCCCCGAATACGGGAGAAATCATCAATCAATGTAAATTAATCCTTCAAGGAATTAATTTTGCCGTTAACCCCGACATTGATACTGCCGTTCCTCCGAAATATAATGTCTTTCCTGAATGGATAGAATCCTTTGATAATGGGAACAACCCAGACGCCCTTAGAAGCGATTTAGACACCTATTCAGATGTTGTCGAGGGAGTGAATGTGACACTCGGTCGAGTCAATTCTTGGTTAATAGATGAATTATCAATAACTTCCTCTGATATTCCCTTAAAATCGAATATTCTGAACGATAAACAGCCGAGAAAAAAAAGAGTCGAAAGATTATTAAGATTGTTCTATTTTTATCAATACAAGGGCGACGGAGTGACTTATGTCCGGAGGGTTATTGATTTAGCGAGAGAAGCTTTCAATAAACCCGCTCTTGGATTCTCAGAACCGAAGTCGAATTTTATCGAGTCGGTTTCTGATTTACAAGTTCCCTTAATATCAGAGGGAGATTTCAACGGCATCATCGCTTATATTCGAGGGTGTCAATTACGGGTAACCACAATAGAGCCAAGGTAAAGCTGGCTAATTTTAAGATAGGAGTAAAAAATTATGTACGGTTCATTTCAGGGAGAGATTTTCTTAGCTGAAAGAAGTGTCGGTGGCAATCCGGTTTTACCTTATGAAAGTATTGGCGATGCCAATGTTTTCGATGTAGGAAACTCGGTTGACAAGTTAACGGTAAAGGAATCAATTTCCGGATTCAGAAAAACGGCGGTCTCCGTCATCACTGGTCAGGAAAACACTTTTACCATCAATTTCAGGGATATTAAGCCCATCAATTTCGCAATCTTGGCTCTCGGATTGGTCATTGATGTTGCGGGTTCTACGGTCACAAATGAGGCTTTTCCAACGGGGCTCGCGGTCGGCGATGTTCTTTTCCTCGATAAGCCGGGAAAAGTTTCCGCAATTACTCTGATGGATAATACCGGTTCTCCGGTAACTCTGGTTCTCGGAACACATTTCGAGCACGATGGTTATGGAAAAATCGTTATCAAATCTTTAGGAGGATTGACCCAGCCTTTGAAAGCTTCGACTTATACCGTTGTCGCGATTCAGAAAGTTCCGATTCAGATTCAGTCTCCTCCGGAAAGAGCTCTTTTGTTCAATGGAGTCAACACCGCGGAATTCAATTCTGATGGCACATTCAAAAGAGTTCGATTGATTTATTATCGGATTCGTTTCAACCCCGTCGAAACGATGAACTGGATTCAGGAATCCGATGCCCTGAGCCTTCCTGTTACGGGCGATATTCTGGAGGACCCGACAAAAATCCAGAGCTCGACCCAATCGAAAGTCGGCGAATTAATTTATTTGGATGCATAATCCGGATAAAAATCTGGGTTCCGAATTCTGTAAGCCATCTTATTCGGAATCCAGAATTTTCATTTCTCAAGATGGCTAAAATCAAATAAAATAAAATAGGTTAGATAGGAGATAAAGATGGCTAGAAAAGCAGCAAAACCGGAAGAACAAGCCGGATTCGATTCGGGTGAAAATATCCTGAATCCGAAATCAAAAATGATTTTGATTCAGGGAGAGGAAATCGAAATCAAAAAATGGAATCTTGGGCAATTGACGGAATTAGGAACGGAAATCGCTCAAATGGTTATTACCCTCCAAGATGTTCAGGGAGACGCCGGCATGGTTATTGCGGTTCTCTCCTCGAAACTTCCCTTTGTGAATAAAGTCGCCCAGATGACTTTGAATAAGGATGAAGAATTCTGTAAAACAATTGATGGAGACGAGCTCCTCGATTTATACGAGGCTTGCTCGGAACTCAACAAAAGTTTTTTTCTCAGATTCAAGAATCTGCTACCGGAGGGAATCACAAATCTGGTCTCAAATCAAAAGTCGCCGGAAACTTCACAGGAAACGCAGGAAGTAGGGATAACTGGTTTGACCTCGTTGACCGACTTACAAAATCTGGGCACCAA
Source organism: Bacteroidota bacterium (assembly GCA_018333525.1). Lineage (GTDB taxonomy): Bacteria > Bacteroidota > Bacteroidia > NS11-12g > UBA955 > JAGXTF01. The sequence continues at coordinate 2,111 of JAGXTF010000028.1, forward strand.
TTCATCAGAGGAAAAGATTCCGGAGGAAAATATCAAGGAATCCTAGGCTATGATTTAGACCAATTTGAGTGGTTCTTGGAATCCTCTGAAAGGTCGAGAGCAATCGAAAGGGCGGAATTCATTGAGGATATGTGCTTAGCAGTAAGAACAGTTCTTGCAAAACCGGAAGAGGTTAAACGCAGTATTGAGAAGGTGAAAAGGAATGCCTACCAGAGAAGAAAAGTTAAAAGTAGGAGTTGAAATCGGGCTCGATGGAGGAGAGAATCTTTCCGAGCTTGAGGACAGACTTGAACGTCTCAAGAATGTAAATAACACAAAGGTAAAAGCACTTGAATCCGGATTCAATGATTTAGATAAACGCGTAAAAGCGACTAATAAATCAGCCCTCGAATTGGTTTCAACAATCAGCAAATTAAATCGTGGCGGGGCGGGATTGGATAAACAGACCCAATCCGCCACGAAAGCCCAATTAGCCCAAGAAAAATTAAATATTTCTGCTCGGAAATTGGAACAGCAGCAACAGAAATTAGATGCTCAGCAGATAAAAATATCCTCCTCATTCGATAGGGCTTCCAATTCTCAGAAACGTGCTGACCAAGAAACCCAGAGATTAGCAAATTCTCAAAAGAGATTGGAGATTCAAACCCAGAAATTGAATTCTCAATTATCTAATCAGGGATATGATAAGTACTCGAAAACAATCTCTCAGATTCAGTCGAATATTGATAAACTGGGGTCATCCATCGAGTCGGCAGGGAAAAAGCTCACAGTCGGTCTTACAGCGCCCATAATCGCAGCAGGAATCGCATCCTCCAAGTTCGCAGGAGACCTTGAGGAATCAATTGCGGAGATTTCAACAATTGCTCCTCAGATTGACACGAAAAAATTAAATTCCCAGATAACGGATATTTCGACACGAATCCCAATTGCTGCGAATGATTTAGCCGCCGCGATTTATAATATTTTCTCCTCGATTGATG
>JAGXTF010000029.1 GCA_018333525.1 Bacteroidota bacterium
TAGTTTTTGGGTGAGAATTGTAATGTTTTTATCAGATTCCGCAATCAGTTTTTCCGTGTTTAATAATTCCAGATTTTCATTTTTCGCTTTTCGGTAATATTTGCTCGCATTTTCTGCGGCATTTAAATTTTTATCGAGTTTAATGCGAATCTGGTTTCCGGTATAAAAATCCGTCAGAAAGGCTGAATTGAGACCTGCGCTGATCGTGTGCGCATAGGCCATTATAATATCACCGATCTCTTTATAACTCCTTCTGGTTTTGATATTTTCCGCTTTCAATATATTGTCTTTTTTTAAGCGGATAAAGTGTTTTAATTGTTTCTCTGTTTTTTGAATTTGTTCTGCTTTGGAATCCAAAAACATTACGGAATAAATGAACTTATCCGCAAACAGGTCCAATGCCTTTAAGCCACAGCCAATGTCTGTTGCAGCAGCATTCTCTTTATAAAAAATAGACGGTAAATTTTCCGAATTGGACATAAATATATGTTGCTGCATGTATAAAACAGAAGAATTTTCCGATTGGCTTTTTTGGAATTCAAATTTTACATCGGCTTGAAGATTTTGGCGAAAAATCTGACAATTTTCAGCACTATTTTGTGTCTGTAAAATGATATTCCCGAATCTGCCAAAACCCTTGAAAATTAATGTAAAACCGCCTTGGACAGCCATGTAGAATAATCTCTCATTGGCAACGGCATCCACTTTTTCCACACGCAAACCAATGATATTCTTAAACTGGCGGATGTGCTTGTTGGAATAGCGAATCCATGGCATATAAAAGCGAAAAAATAATTCCCCATGAATAAATCTGCATTGAATTTGAAATACAGAGCCGTTTTGTAATTTAAATTGAATTACCAGTTCGTCTTTATCGGTGCTAAAGCATTCCGATATAACGGCCTGATCCAACAATGATCTTAGCTCTTCTGCAATAATTCCGTATGTAATTCTGTCTGAATACAAACGGCGAATTTCGCACAGGATAGGGAATACCAGAAATTATTTTTCCCGGAGCAGAATAACGCTTCCCCTGGTTTGTTTGGTGTAGGTTTTTCTGCCCTTGTAAATCAGCATGTAACTGTAAACACCTTCCGGACAAGGTTGTCCAATGTATTCACCATTCCAACCCTGTTTTGGGTCCGCAGACTCATAAACCAATTGACCCCAACGATTGTAAATGTATAACTGGTAAGTGTTAGCACCATTTGCTATGGCATAAAAAACATCATTCCGATTATTTCCATCCGGGGTAAAAGCATTTGGAACAAAAACCAAAACAGTATCTCTGAAGCAGATTGCAGTTTCAGTAGAATCCTTACATCCACCGGCGTTGAAAATTACCAGTTTTATTTTATAGGTATTTTGCTCGCCGTTGTACGTATGGCTTGGATTTACATTGGGATCAAATGCTTCTGAACTGCCATCGCCCCAGTACCACATTCCGGTAACTGCGCCCTGACTTGCATTGAAAATTTTGAGAACAGGGAAAATATTGGTTACGCATTTTTCTCCTCCCTGAATGTTGAGAATCATTGCCGCCTGAATGGCTTTGAATCCCGGAATTTCCACGGATGTATCGCTTTGGCAACCTGTTCTTAAATTGGTTGCTGTAACCTTATAAAAATTACCTGCCGGTGCAGATATGCTGTCACCAAATATTGGTGGAGATACATCCCAGCGAAACTGGTAAGGGTCCGCATCCTTCATTTTTACTTTTGCAAAACCGTTGAGACCAAAACAAACAGGTATACTGGTTAAAGATGTAAACCATGGCTTTGGATTTCGTAAAATGTTTACCACCGCGCTTGCAGGATCGCTGCAACCATCGGTTAGTGTAACGGTAAAGGATTCATTGGGCATTTTAGGGCTGACAAAAGTGCCGCTGCCGGTTTGGTTGTTGCTCCAAAAATATTGATAGCCATTGATGTCTCCACCGCTGCCAGCAGATCGCAACCAAACTGTTTCTCCGGGACAAATCGTATCCGAAGCAGGAGTGGCTTTCACTTTTAATGTATCTCCAACTCTCACATCCAAAGTTGCAATTCCATTGCATGTTCCGGATTTGAGGGTATAAGTGAGTTTGTGTTGCCCGGTTCCGGCTTTGTTGGGATTGAATGAATTTCCGGTTACACCTGCTCCGCTAAATGTACCGCCCGGCTGATTTACGGTAAGGATGAATGCCGAATCTTTAAAACAAAAGTCCGTAACAGTATTCGTAAAATACAAAATGGGCACCGTATCTACAGTTACATTAAAAGTCGCTTTACAACCATCTTTGGATGTATACGTGATCATCACTGTTCCTTTTCCTGCAACAGCAGGACTAAACATGCCGGTAGAAGCATTTGTAATTCCTTTGCCTGCAAATGTTCCACCGGTCTTTTGCGCATAGCATTTAAATGGGGAAGAGGCAATACATACTGTGGTATCTGACTGAACCACCGGTTTCGGTCTAACATAGGCAAGAACAGTATCCGTGCAGTTGTTTTTGGTATAGAACAACATATGGATGCCATAACCGGCTGCACCTGGGGTAAACGTCTTGCCAGCGCTAACTCCGTTTCCTGTCCAGATTCCATTTTTGGGGGAGAGTAACAAAGGCAGTGTATTTAGGTTTACAGGCAGTGCTTCAAAACAATAGAACAGGGTATCCTTTTTACCAATTGAAGTAGGATAGAGGTATACATATTTGTTGCTTTTACAAACTCCGGAACGAATACTGACTGTATCTTTATAACTGGCCTTTCCGAGTCCAAAGAAAAAAGAAGGATCATAAATTGGTTGGGTTGGGTCAGTAATCCCTTTTCCACTCCAAACGCCTCCTGAGGCGGGTCTAAAGCCTGTAAGCGTTCTGGAACCTGCAGATGGGCAAAATGTATCTGTAGGACCGGCATATGCAGCCAAGATGGTAAGCATGGTGGTGTCTTTACATCCACCGCCGTTCCAAATAATCATTCTGGTCCCGGGTCCGCCCATTGCGGAAGGATTAAACCATCCCCAATAGGAGTTTGTGAGGCCTACAAAATAATTGGGATAAATGCCATACGGCGAGAATTGAAGTGTATCCGAAGTCACACTTTCGCAGGTTGTATCAAAAGGCTTGGCATTTATTGCCTGCACCAACATGGTTTTAATACTGATACAACCTTTCCAGGTATAAGTATCTCTATAAGTTCCAGCTACATCCGGGTTAAATATTCCATTGGAAGTGATTTTTGGCCCTGACCATTTTCCACCAGCGGGACCATACCACCAAACAGGTGCAGGAGCCGTACCAGGACAAAACTGATTTTCCAAATTCCAGGGAACCGTTACATTTACAAACATGGTATCGGCACAAGATCCCACCTGATACCAGACTTTATTGTATCCGTAATTTCCAAAAGGTTTGTATTCTCCGGTAACACTGCCAATAATGCCTTTCCCATACCATTTTCCTCCAGCCGGTGTTGCTCTTAGAAAGAAATTTCCGGTATAGTAACAAACATCTGTATCTGCCATTGCCTGCGGGGGATCCAATACCACGATGTCCACTGTATCAGCACTGGGTATAGATATACCGTCAGTAACTCTCAGAATATATCTGGTGTTTACCGTGGGACAAACCCTGATCGGTCCTGCACCACTGAGGCCTGAAGGTGTCCAGGCATAAACATATTTGGCAGGATTACCACCACTAACAGCCGTTCTTAAATAGGTACAGGTGCCCTTGCAGATGGTATCGGCGTCTGCCGTTAAAACTACTTTCAGTGGGCAATCCGCGACTGAAAAATTAACACTGGATGTTAGTTTGTATACAGAATCACAGTAATCCTTGTAATAGGTAACAATGGTAAAATTATACGTTCCATTTAGGTTTAACTTCCCATTTAAATTCACCTGAAACTTTGTAGCAGTGCCACCACTGCAATTTAGTGAACTTACCGAAACCGGTGAAATGGCTATAGGACCTGTAATCTTGGCGTTTGCCAGTTTAAAGCTATCACATGGAATCGCCTTGTTGGATACCACAGTTATGTAAGTATCATTGCATTTTGCCGATGGATTAATGCTGATGGTAGGAGCTACTGGTGGAATAATGAGCGTGGATACCACAGCCTCCCATCCGGTACATGCAACACTTTTATCGGAAATAAAGTGCAGGGTAATAAAACTGTCTTTACTGGTAATAGTTCCCGGACCCTTTGATCCGCTCCAGGTACCCATAAGGGTTGCGAAGGTGTCTTTACCATCAAAAATACGCAGAATATCGTTGTCCTTTTCAGTACAGAAGTTATTGAATTTTAATGTGATAGACTTAGCACCCGGAACACTTAGTGTAAGTGTATAGTTTTCGTTATGGTCATAATCTCCTTTGGTTTTACCCAGGTCGCTATCGGTAATCTTTGCTTTACAAATCCGCACCCGTCCATTGTGCATGGCAACAGTGGTCTGTGCCTCTGCCTGGGTTGCATAGAATAGAAAAAACAGCAATATGTACCTAAGTATGGTTTTCACTTGGTAATAGTGATTTCCGGGGTTGTAATTTTATTACTCCAATTGCCGGTTCGGTCGCGGAGGCGTATTTCCATATTGGTGGATTCTGCATTTCCGGTTCCCAATAAAAACAGGTTGCGAAGCTTAATCACCAATTCCCCTTTAATATGAATTTTACTACCCAGGGGTGCCTGGGGCGGCACATAATAAAAGTCGGGTTTGGAAAGTCTGGTATCTTTAATCTCCAGACTGTTGATGTCTGCATCTTCAAAGCCGATATCCCCATCGCCATCATCATAGGAAATGGTAATTTTAAGTGAATCTGTAAATTGTTGAATGGTGGCCGGTTCCATTTTTACCAGTGCAATGGAAGGATTTGGATTTCCCGTACTGCTCTGGGTTTCCTTGGTGCAGGCACCCGGAATTACTACCAGGATAAATACCAATACAATATGAAATATGAAATTTTTCAAAGGATTCTGATAGCGAAATACTTTTTAAGAAAAAACATACTGTTGGTATTGGGAAGCTGGTAATTCTGATTGCTTCCGTCTGAGCAGGTAATACGGAACCATATTACATCGTCCTTAACCAATCCGGAAGTGCTAAATGTGTAATACCAGCCGTAATCTGTGCTGGCGTTGTATAGTCCGGCCATGGTTTTAGTTCCCTGGATTAAGGGTTTTTCATTTCCCGGATCAAAATTTCCGGGATCGGTACTCCAATTGATGGTCATTCCGGTTAAGGAGCCTTGTGCAGTATGATCATCGCTCAAGCTGAACCAAAGGTCTATGTTGGCTCCCGGGTATGTATAAAACGGTTCATATTTACCGCCTCTGGGCAAGAAATTGCTGCCAGCCAAGGCTTGTACTCCTAAAATGGTGGGAGGGAAATCTGCCGGAACCGGTGCTTTCCCCTCAAAATCTTTAGCTCCATCGTTAATCCACTTTCGAATATTTGCAATATGCTGGTCCTTTTTTGTGGGGTAAGTACTTCCAGGGTCCAAAACCAAAGGCATGATTCCACTATTGCCGCCCAAATCCACAGTCATGCGGTATATCAATATACTGCCATCTGCGCTGCCCGGAACTACTCTTGCACTAAACGTTCCAGCCAAATCGTTTTTGATTGGCTTTTGATTGACCAAGGAATTATAAGTGGATTGAACGGTTCTGAAATCCGGTTCAAAAGTGCCGTCATGACAACCACTATTGCTGCAAGTGGGTTTAAATAAATCGCGGTGCAATCCCTGAATGCTGGCGGGATCTGCGGTACTATCGGCATTTGGATCCACCGGTGGTGGTTTAATATTGGTATACGGATTATCGACTTTACTGCCATCGCTCTTTTTGCAAGCCAATACCGAAATGGTGAGTAAAACGAATAATATGGATATGTAGCTAACCCTCATTTACATCCTGTTATAAAGACTCTGCGCAAGCGGATCGATATATCCGCTATTCATTACATCGTTATAAATTCCAAAAATATCCGCGATAGTGGGCACAATATCTGTGAGTCTGCCTATGCGATTGGTCTCACTTCCAACACTCAGTGTCGGAACTCCTTTGCCTTTCATTACCGTCCAAACGCGTAAAGCGTTGGCATCGCTATGGTCAAATGCATACCAATCATTTTGATCTAAAATCGGATTGCTATCCAGGTTTCTGCCACATTCCGGTGCTACTATCATAATAGTTTTTCCGGCCATTTCCGGAATATTGTTTTCTATATAATTCCAAAGCCAGCCTGTGGCGTGGTCCGCCCTGTGCATGCTTCGCAGATAGCCGGTAAAGTTGCTGTGGCAACCATCCACACTGGCCATATTAACAGTTAAAAATTTTGGCTTGAAATAACGCAGCACTTCCGCAGCATAAGAGATATTTACAGCGTCACCACCATCGGTTACCGGTGGTTTTACAATTTGGCCTGCGAGCTGCCGTTGAAAAATCTGCCTTACAAATTCCTTGATTTGTGTGCGTTCCTGATCCGTATTTTTTATGGTGGTGAGTTGATCTGCACTTAGCCCAAAACTCTGATCCAGGAAATTCTTCATAAAATACATAGGCTCCAGATCTGCCTGGCTGTATGGTTTTGCATTTCCGAGTATTTCCCGGCCATAGCTGCCAAATGTTACCGGTGCCGCAAACATATTTCCCCCGTACTGCAGTCCGTAATCTTTGTTGTTACTGCTGTTCAGCAACGGATAGGAGTTTCCAATAGTATTGCATACAAACCAGCAATCTGTGGCTTTAAAATTTGCGTGTTTTCTGAGGTATTCGAATATTGTGGGGTATCGGGGACGTACTTTTAATCCCTGTGCAGTTCCGGAACTACCGGTAATCAGCGTGTTTAAACCTACATAATGTCCGGCACTTTGCGCAAGTACTTCTTTAAATACCGTTCCGGATTCTTCCATAGACTGGGACAAAATGCGCGGAATAGGCTCAGAACCTGCGGTTTGATTTCCCCCGGGGTCTGTTCCAAAAACGATTTTCTTGGTTGGGATGCTGCCTTTGAACAGGTTAGGCATAATATTCCCTGCCGCACCTGTAACACCCTGACTGTCTTCCAGGTAGCGACCTAATATGGATTCCTGTTGGCGTACACCACCGGCAAACATTACCAAAACCACATATTCCGCTTTTGGAGTGTTGGTTTGCGCAAACAATCTGCCTGAAGGCAGAATATAAGGTAATGCAACGCCACCTGCTGCTGTAATTCCCGCCTTTTTGAAAAACTCTCTTCTGTTCATGGTTTAATAGAAATTGTATTCATCACTGGCGGCAAATGCTGTGTAAACCATTTCTACGGTGACATTCGCATTTCGGCTGATGTAATTGTTAAAAAATGCCTTTTCACCCTCACTGGGGTAGCGCAGGTAAAAACGCTTGTATGTGTTTACAACAAAACTGTCAATATTGCCTCGCATATCTGCATCTGCCGGAATTTTCAAACCGGAAGTATTGAAATAATTGCTTAGCACCAGCTCACTGGCAACATTGTGGTCGCCAATGCTGAATATTACGTTTTGCGTTTTGTACAGCTGGTTGGGTGAAATTGGAGTTTGGTAAAGGTTGGTATATAAGATAGAAATGTATTCCGCATCCGTCTTTCTTTTGGTCTTTTTAGCCTTGTCTTCGTAAATGACTTCCGGTACCACGCCAAAAGTAACTTTCTTTTCCTTTGTACAGGAAAAAATACCCCCTGAGATGGCCACTATACAAAGTACACTAACGTAGGAATTGCGCATATTCATCGGTTTTTAATATGGCAAGCTGAACCGCTGCCAGGTTTTTGGTTTTAGAATAGTTATTGAACAGATTTATCACCTCCTGGGTGCTGGCTTCTCTTTGTAACAGCAAGTAATATTCCCACCGGATCTGTGCTTCATAAAATTCCGATGTGGTAGTCATTGCAATTAAGAATTCCCTTTTGTTAGAAGCAGTAAGGCCGAAAATATCCCGCGGCAGGTTTTTGTCTATCACATCATAGGAGCGATTAAATTCTTCCTGGGTTGGCTTTCTGGTAAACAGGTCATCAAAGGCTGCATTAACAAAATTGAAACTCCCCATATTGATCTGATCATAAATAGCATTGTCAATCATGGGAACAGCCATATCTGCATAGGTAATTTGTCCGAGCCTGTATCTGCGTTTGCTATGGATAATATCCTCATATCGTTTCTTTTCTGCCAAATAAGAATAAACCGCCACGCTGTCTCCGTCCAGTCTGGCAACCACAATGGCAAAATTCAGATTGCCAATAAACTGCCCAACTTCTCCATCCGTTGCGCCTTCTAAAAAACGCGCTTTGGAGAGGTCATAAATACGCTGGCAATAAGCATGGTGGTAAGAAGAATCACCATCATGGTAAGTGGTATCCAGTTGTAATTCCAGAATGATTTTTTCCCTGGCTGCCATAGACAAGCCCTCCGCTTTCAGATAGTCTGTGCGGCTGTTTCTTTCATCGTTGGTGGCTTCCCTGCCTAAAAGATCAATAAAAAGACGGTTTACGTAATTCTCTACCTTAATGGTTGGCACCGAATGATAGTCCGGCGGTGTGTTGCCATCTACAGTGAGCGATTCCGATTTCTTACAACCGAAAACCAAGAGAGGAATAGCCAGTAAAAAAGTAATTTTTCTGATCAATAGCGCCTCCTTATAAAGCGAAGTTACTAATTCTTAGTCATATATCACGAAAAATGGTTGCATTGCGCATGTTTTTGGTGCTTAAGAAAAAGCTTAAATTTGCATATCAGGAAACGAAAACCGAATTGTTTCGGCAAAAACACAACCAATAAAAATACATTCAATGGCATTTTACTATAAACAAGGTTCCGTACCACACAAAAGACATACCCAATATCGCAAGCCAAATGGCGATTTATATGCCGAAGAACTGGTGAGCACAGAGGGATTTAATTCTCTATACAGCCTGATTTACCATTGTCATCCTCCAACTCTGGTTAAGGATATTGCAGAGCCTTATAGTGTGGAACCACGCGTTGCGATGGCTAAAAACATGCAGAATCGGAGCTATATTACTTTTAATACACCAGCTCAGGATGATTATGCCGAAAGTAGAAAAGTGCTGCTTTTGAATAATGATCTAACCATTGGAGTTGCAGCTCCCCGCAAAAGCACCACGGATTATTTCTTTAAAAATGCAGATGCCGACGAGGTATTGTTTATACATGAAGGTAAGGGAAAACTGAAAAGCATCTATGGTAATATCCCCTTTGAGTATGGAGATTATCTGGTAATTCCGCGTGGTACGATTTACCAACTGGAGTTTGAAAATGAAAATAATAGAATACTATTTGTAGAATCCTTTTCTCCTATTTATCCGCCAAAAAGATATCAAAACAGTATGGGACAATTGATGGAACATTCGCCTTATTGCGAAAGAGATATCAAATTACCTGTTTTGGAAAATACATTCGATGAAATTGGTGACTACAAAGTATTGGTTAAAAAACAGAATATGATTTATCCATATACCTATGCCACACATCCATTTGATGCAATTGGCTGGGACGGATTTTTGTATCCTTTTGGTTTTAGCATTCACGAATATGAACCCATAACCGGCCGTGTTCACATGCCACCACCCATACATCAGACATTTGAAGGCCGCGGATTTGTAATATGCAGTTTTGTTCCGAGGTTATATGATTATCACCCACAAGCCATACCTGCGCCTTATAACCACAGCAATGTAGACAGCGATGAAATTTTGTACTACGTTGACGGCGATTTTATGAGCAGAAAACACGTTGAACGCGGGATGATAACTTTGCATCCAAAAGGGATTCCACATGGGCCACATCCGGGTACGGTTGAAAAAAGCATAGGAGCTAAAGAAACCAAAGAACTCGCTGTGATGATTGATCCGTTCCATCCATTGATGATCACCGAAGATGCAGTAAACGTGGAAGACAAAGGTTACTGGAAGTCCTGGGTAGAATAAATTAGTCATTTACTTATATCCGGTTTCGGGTATAAACCAATCCTATGTTTCTAAAAATTAATGGCATTTTCTTTTGCCTTTTTATCTTTTCTATTTTTAAACCCGCAAAGGCATATGATAAGCCACCTATCTACCGGTTTACTGTAAAATACCATGGTGAGATAGATGCGCTGCGTCAAAAATTACCACCTGAAGACTACATAAATTATGAAGCACTTTACAAAAAAATATACCAGGCTGCGCTTGAAAACTACAAGCCAAACCAATACCATAAATCGGGGAAACTGGTTTTTAAATTTCATTTGGACAGTGGCAAAAATTTAGTTTGCACCGGCCTGCAAAAAGGATTTCATAACATTACCGACAGTGTTTTTCTGAAATTCGCCAGATCCGTTAAAATGGAAGGTAATGAAAGGGATGTAGACTTAGTACTCCCTTTGTATATCAATGTTTCCAGGAGAAAGACAGATACAAAAGATACATTGGATCTTTGGTATTTAAGGCAATTTAATTCCCTGAAATTTCAAGACATGGAAATATTATATAATGCGGAACGCTGTGCAGAATTTCCGGGTGGAGAACAGCAAATTTCAAATTATATATCGGATGCCATTTTGGTTCCGGAAGAAATAAAATACAATGAATGGACAAGCAAATTGACTGTAAAATTCATGGTAGACGAAAGAGGCATCGTTCTCAGTTCGCAAATTAAATGTATCGGAGTTATGTCGTCTGCCGATTCTATCTGGTTCCAGGAAATAAAGCGGGTATTGAAGGAAAGTCCAAGGTGGAGACCCCGAAGCTTCAAGGGAAAAAACCTGTACAGTTATCACCTGGTAACTGTGGCATGTATGCCGGAGGATTAGGATTCTGGTCTTTGGGTAATTCGTTTGTACCGCACAGACGCATGCCGATACCGCGAATTTTTATTTATACCAATCGCTATAATTATTGGGTACAATACACACCAAAAATCCGGTTTTGAAAATTTGGATGTGTTCATAAAAATACTACCACCGAATGATAAATAAATGCATTTAAATTCCAACTTGTAACTGAACGGTTACCATACCTTTTCTGCTGGTTACGCGGGCTTCTTCATCGGAATTTTTATGATAGACCGGTCTGTTTTGGTACATCAAGGATATTTTATTCCATGCATTTCCGGAGATATAATAATTCATTCCGGTTTGATACATGATCATCCTCTCATGCAGTGCCTGAAATCCGGCAATTTGAGTCCCCGCAAAAAGCTGAATTCTATCGTGGTTTTTTAATAAGTTTTTACCTGCCAAATAACCTACTTCTGCATATAAAATATTTCCGGTACCTATAGCCGGAAACCCATTTCCCGTGCCATTCAGGCTTGCATTTGCATTTACTCCGTTTAACGGATTCATTACACCGAGCATTCGCAAATGATTTTGTCCGAAATCAAATATGGAAAATGCGGCATATGCAGTGATGGCATTTTCTTTTTCTTTATTCAGGGGTGCATCATAAAACACATCTACACTCCAAAGATTCATAGGGTGGTATATAGTATCGGAGTTCTTTCCGTTCTGCTGCCACATGGCTTTAGGTTGGTGTATAAAACCGGCTCCAATATTGAAAATTCTTCTCTTACCCAAATAAGTTCCGGCAAAATATGGCAATTGGTTGCTCTCTTTATCCAGAAATTCCCATTTAAAATAACCCTGTGTTTGTAGCGAAGGATATCGGGCAGAAAAACTTGCAATTCCGGAATCCAAAGATGTGCTGTTAGCAACATTTCCCGTTTGCGCAGCCATAGGATGGGAGAGGGCAACACGATAATCCAGACGTGAGATTTTACCTTTTGCATACACGCTAAGTTTTCTAAGAAACTGATCGGTTACACCATTGGTAGCTTGTTGGTATAAAGGTGCATCCAGGGAAAGAATGGAACCAACAGCCGGAGATGCATATCTGGATAAGCCGCTCCAGCCTGTCAATCCTGCACCAATATTCATCCAATCTTTTCGGATCCGGAATTCTGCAACTGCATCGTGAAAAAAAGCACCTGTAAATCTGTTTTGCATCCAAGTAAAATTGTTCAATCCGAACTGGGTATAAAGGAAGATTCTTTCATTTATCTGACCATACGCTTGCATGCGCAACCTACGAATGCCAATATCAAAAGAGTTGTTGACAGGATCGCCAAAAGCAGTAGAGCCGGGATTGTTTTGGGTATGTCGCAACCAAACCTGATTTACGCAGGTAAACTTGAAAAAATGAGTGCTGTCTTTATTGAAATTCCATTTTAACTCATTGGGTTTTTGTGCAAGTACATTTTCCATAAAAAAAAATGTAAAAACGATCAAAGTAAGGTTACGAAAAAAAGACGACATGAAGTTCGCAACTTTCGGTTTTAGCTCCTCGTTTGTCAATATTGGCAATTGTTTCATAACCACCATGCAATATTCTGTATTTGAAATAATCAGGCAAACTTTTATAGAAGAAAATTTCATAAAATATGCCCGCTATTTTAATTTTTTGGTTAAAAGAATGAAATATAATTCGCTAAACAATTCATTACTACAAGATTGGAACTCGAATTTTTTAGGTTGGGCAACCTGAATTTCAGGTTGCCCTTCCGTTAAATAAGAATCCCGTTGGACAAAGGCGAAGTTTTCTTCCCATGATTCCTTGCCAGATTGAGATAGCGTTAATCTCACTATCCAACGGGAGTCTTAATTATTGAAATTGGTATATCAACCGGATACAACCCAATTCCCAATATGGTTTGTTGCTTTTGAGGTAAAGGCGTTTTTCATTCTTCTCATCAAAGAATGTAGATTCAAAAACGGCACAACATCCGGGTTTACCGGCAGTTTTTGAATGGTTTTAAATAAGTTCTAAATATTGTAGACACAGATAAATTCCCGTTTTAGCTGATTAAATGTAGCCAGGGAATTGTTGTCAAAAGATTTTAAAGAGGCATAGAAAATGCAGGAGAAATTCGAAGATTTGGTCAAATGGCAGGCGATAAAGCCAATAAACGGAATCAAATTATCTTCATCCAATTCCTCGTTTTCAGCAGGATCCAATTGGCCAAGAACCAATTTTGATTTCTCCGAATGAATATTTTCTTTTTTGGAATTTTTACCAATTATAAAAGCACCAGGATTAGAATAACTTACCTGGCATATTAAACCCAGAGCAAGAAATAATGTAAAAAGGTGCTTTAACATTTATGAAAAATGAAAAACAAAGTTCGGTTCTTTATTTTTAAAAACAAGTCACAACAATATGATTTTTTTACTGCTCATACATTTTTTACAAAATACGACAACAGCCGTATAATGGGGCTCTGGTAGTGGTAAACCATAAATTATGGATAAATTGGGAATCGCTTCACATATGAATACTTATTTTTGAATGGTAATACCAAATGACAAAAAGGATATTCACTTTCGCCATTAGTTTAATCTTACTGGCTTCTTTCGCACAGGCACAAAGCCCCAACCCAAAAAAATATGCCAAAACAGTTAGGCATATTGAGAAAAAACTCACCAAAAAAGCACTGAAATCAGTGTCAAAAAGTGATGTAGATGAAAACAAAACCCCTGATCTTTATTGGATTCAGGAGTATATCGCAACCATGGATCCCGCGAAAAGAAGGCCTACCCCGGAAGTTCTGTTTGAGGTTATGGAAAAACTGAATCGGCAAGACTATACCCAATATGGGGCAATGCCGGGAACGAGTGTTACTCCATGGCAGGAACGCGGTCCAAATAATGTAGGTGGCAGAACCAGAGCATTGGCCTGGGATCCAACAGATGCAACAGGGAAAAAAGTGTGGGCCGGTGGTGTTACCGGAGGTTTATGGTATAATACCGATATAACAAGCAGTAGCAGTTCCTGGCAGCATGTCAGCAGTCTTTGGAGCAACCTTACCGTCTCATCCATTGCATTTGATCCTAACGCACCCGGAACAATCTATGTTGGCACAGGTGAAGGTTATGGATCCAGCAGTTCCACAAGCCGGGGATTTGGCATTTGGAAAAGTACGGATTCAGGTAAAAGCTTTACCCAATTGAACAGCACCACAACTTATTACTATGTAAATGATATTGTTGTGCGAAATGAAAGCGGATCTTCCGTGGTTTATGCCGCGGTAGATGCCAATTATTTTGGCGGTCAGTGGAATGGAACGTCCAGTTATGGACTATTTAGAAGCACCAATGGCGGAAGCACCTGGACCAATGTAATTGGAAATGCTGCCAATGGTGCCAAATTCGCTATTGCAGACCTGGAACTTGCCTCTGATAATACGTTGTGGGCAGGAACCAGAAACAATGCCTTCTCCGGCAGTGACAAAGGTGGTGGAAGGGTTTTAAACTCCACAAACGGAACAACCTGGAATACGAAATACACACTTACCGGCCGATTGGGTCGTGTGGAACTCGCTTGCGCTCCTCAAAGTGCCGGTCTCGTTATTGCAATATTTGAATATAGCGGAAAGGCCGATACCATATTGGCAACTCACGATAAAGGCGCTAACTGGGCTAAAATAAATAAGCCTGTTGATGCAGATCAGGGCATATCCAAATGGGATTTTACCAGAAATCAGGGCTGGTATGATTTGATAATTGCCGTGGATCCAACGGATACCAATAAAATAGTGATTGGTGGTATAGACCTTTTTCGCAGTACCAATGGAGGTAGCAGTTGGAGCCAGATTGGAAAATGGTCTAACAACAACAACTTGGCAGGTCTGAATTGCAGTTATGTACACGCCGATCAGCACCAGATAGCCTTTAAACCGGGAAGTTCCAATACCTGTATTTTCGGGAATGACGGTGGTGTCTTTTATACCAGCAATTTGTCTTCTGCAGCGAGTTCTAACGTGATTTTTGAAAGGACCAAAAACTATATTACAGCGCAGTTTTACTGGGGCGACCTCGCCGCAACTTCAGGATCCAATGTGTTAATAGCAGGTGCTCAGGATAATGGAACCACATTGATAACCAATGCAGGTGTTGCTACAGGAATCACTGTTGCAGGTGGTGATGGCGGATACTGTTTTATTTCTCCATCTTCGGTAAACAAACAAATTGCATCTTACGTGTACAATACATTCTATTACACCACCAATAGCTGGACCAACAGCAATAACCTGATATCTGATGGTACAACCGGGAAATTCATCAATCCTGCAGAATGGGATGACAATGGACCGGGATTATTTACCGGAAAGAGTACAGGTAATTTATACAGAATCAAACTGACTACAACACCGGGAACATTGGAAACCATTTCATGGACCGCAAGTGGAGCGCCTTCATGCATCAATGCTGCAAAACTTTCCAATGGTAAATCCAGGTTATTGTGTGGTACAGATGCCGGAAAAGTTTACATGACCAATGATGCCTGGGCAACCAGTCCAACTTTTAGTGATATAACCGGAACCATAAATGCAGGAAACATATCTGATATATTTAATCTCAGAGCCGGAGATACCATGGCAGTAGTGTTGTCTAATTATGGAGTGAGTAACATTTACGTGAGCTTGAATGGTGGATCCAGTTGGACTGCAAAAGACGGTAATCTTCCCAATCAACCTGTTTGGAGTGTTGTTTTAAATCCGGATAAATTGGGCGAAGCAGTAATTGCCACAGAAACAGGAGTTTATGGCACGAGCAATATTTTTGCCGGAAGTCCTACATGGAGTGCATATACAACAGGTATGGGAGCAGTGAAAATCGCTACACTGCGCTATCGTGCAAGCGATAAAATGTTGCTGGCCGCAACACATGGCCGCGGATTATTTACCAGCGATGCCTGGGCCAAAAACAATCCCATAGCCAGATTCGGTTCTTCATCTCAGGATGTTTGTACAAACACAGCAGTGCAGTTTACAGATAGCACTTTAAATGACCCAACCCAATGGCTTTGGGCATTTGCTCCAAATAATGTCGAATACTTAAATGGTACAGACAGCAGCAGTCAAAATCCGAAAGTCAGGTTCAAAACCGGTGGTAGTTATACGGTTACTTTAATTGCGGCAAATCAGTTATCTAACAGTACTTTAACCAAAACCAATTTTATGTCGGTAACCGATACCATTGCCGGTATTATTACTCTCGGTGCAGATAAAGACACCTTGTGCAGCGGGGATTCGCTTCATCTGCAAATTTCAAATGCTGGTGTATTAAATGGAACATTTACATCCATTAATTGGGACAGGAATGGAATATTAATTTCAGGCAATTCTGTTACAAATGCAGTAAAACCAAATGCCGGAGATATTTATGGTGTAACCGTGGTGAGTAACGCAAAATGTGTATCTCCCTCTACCATTATCAGCAATAAAATCACACCCATTGTGTTGAATAATATTAACGCGTCTGCAAAGTTGAATATTCCACAAGCATGCAGTGGCAAAGTATTGATGCTTACTGTTTCCGGCACCAATACGGGAAGCAATCCGGTTTGGAATTGGTATGTAAACGATACCTTACAAACAGGTAATTTATCTCAATTTCAAATACAAACTCCTTTGCAGGGAACTAAGATATATACAACAGTTTTTGTACCGGGAAAATGTATTCTGCCTTCAAATCAAATTTATTCAGATACCCAAATTCTTGCAGTAAATCCAACACCTGCTGCGCCAATGGTAAGCAGAAATTTTGATACCCTTTTCGCCTCTGCATCCGGCTCTGGTACCTATATCTGGTACAGATCAGGTGTGGCGGTTTCTTCAAACAAAATCTATAAAGCCACACAGAATGGAAATTACGTTTGTGTGTATACAGAAAATGGTTGTAGTAGTGACAGTAGTAGTTTGATAGTGTTTAACAGTTTGTTTGCAAATGATCCGGGAATAGCAAATGAGGGAATTTGGCCTGTACCGGCTTCAGATAGAATATGGCTGCAAACGAAGCAGGCAGCAAGCGTCATAGAAATGTATGATATGCGTGGTGTTCAAATTGAAAACGGATGGAATATATTGCAAAAAAATATGGCTAATTCTAATGGTTTTGTTTCAGAAATTCGCGTTGAAAATTTGGCATCCGGACAATATTTCATTAAAATAAAATCCAATTCTGGGAGCAAAGAGTTTCGCTTCAATAAACTATAGATGAAACTGAGATTGGGCGGAGTGCCCGAGCATTTCAATTACATGTGGCATTTGCCAACCACAAGGGAAGTTTTGCGCAATTATGGTATCTATTTCGAATGGGGTGATTATGCCGGAGGTACAGGTGCCATGGTGCAGGCTCTGGAATTGGACGAACTGGATATGGCCATTGTACTTACTGAAGGTGCGATATCGGCAATCGCATCGGGGAAACCTTTGGAAATAATGTTTCCATTTGTGATGTCACCTTTAATTTGGGGTATATTTTCAAAAAATAAACGTCAAAATTCGTTGCCGGATTCTTATTCGAAAAGCAAATTTGCAGTGAGCAGAATGCAATCCGGGAGCCACCTGATGGCATTGTTTCTGGCACAGCGTTTTAATGAAGAATTAAACGATTCCAATTTTATTATTTGCAACAATTTAGATGGTGCCAGAAACAAAATAAAATCGGAAGAAGCAGATTATTTTTTATGGGAGAAATATATGACGCAACCCATGGTACAAAATGGCGAATTTGTTGAACTGGGACAGGTTTCCGCACCCTGGCCGGCATTTGTTTTCGTGCGCAAAAAATCCAATCCAATACCGGAAATGGAGTTATGGAAACAGGCTGTTTATGAATTCACTTCTGATTATCTGAATTTAAACAAATCCGACATCATACAGGGTATTTGTAAGGAATTTCAACTGCAGGAATCCGATGCAAAAAACTGGCTGGCAGATGTAAAATATTATGATAACAATGATTACTGGAAAGACAGGCTTATGGCTGCTGTAATTATTATGCACAGCAAGGGAATGATAAGCACCAGGCCGAGTTTGAGGGAGTTGACGAATGGAGTTTGAGTTGTGAGTAGTCAAGTGGTTAGTGAAGAAGAGTAAAAGTGATAAGCTTTAAGAGAAATCCAATCTTAAATATTTAGAAAATCTAAGCTCGTGGCTCGAAGCTCGAGGCCAATTCCCAATCAAGTCAGCAGCTTTGTTAATTCCCGGGTGGTAACATTTACATACAACAAGTAATATAATTGTATTTTCCCCGTTTATTCACTTATGAAATTCTGTTTTGCATTTCTACTTGCCATTTTCTTTACAGATGGATTGTTTGCCCAAAACAACACGCTGAATTTTGAAGAAAAAACTTATAAAATCTATCCGTATCGCATGGATGGGGTTAAATACTATTCTCTATATGAGGCTACAAATGCAGATATCCCATACTATCCCATGGAGTTGGAAGATGGGAAATACGCGGTAATGTTTACCAAAAAGACAGATTTGTTAAGCCCTAAAAACAAGAAACAACTGGAGTGGTTTGAATCCTGGCCTGCGGCGATTTGCAATATTAAAAACGGGAAAAAGGAAGGTCCGGTTGTTTTCTATTCCAAATATTATAAAAAAGAAAAACACATTGTTTCAGGCAAAGGATACTACAGCGCAGGTAAAAAAGATGGAAGATGGGTGTTTTATACTATCAGCAGTTTTAAAGGTAACTATCTCGACAGTACCATCATTCATTTTAAAGGCGGTTTGCCGGAAGGAGAAGCTGTGCAGGGAATGCAGGGAAATATATATGAAGCTCATGGATATTATAAAAACGGAGTAAAATCGGGGCTTTGGAATATCCCTAAAAAAGCAGCGATTTACTATGAGAATGGGTTAATACACGGAGCCAAGACAGACAGCAGTTTTCGCTCCGTAACTGTTACCCATTATTTCAAGGGCAATCCATTTGGGAATGTGGAATTTTATGATTTAAATGGAAGAAAAACCGCCGAAATTAAGGTGCTCGATACCAATGCTGCTTCTATTCCGGGATTGGAAGACAGTGCAAAATTCTATGTTCGGTATTCTGAATTAAATGACAATACAGAAATGAGCAGTACAAATTTCACACCCGCCTATTTGCGTGCGCTGATTAACAATGCCTGTATTTTTAAATCCAACTACAATTCAGATAATTGGTGGCAGGTTGCTTCTGATATTGGCCCGGACTGGCGGAAATATCTCTCACATAGCAAATATATAATTACCATGTATAAAACGGATGGAAGTGTGCTGTACGAATATCCCTGTATAGGTGCATTTATACGTGTGAAACCAGGAAATTATTTATTCGAGTACAAGAAGGGGTATTATGTTTATGAAGATTTAAATTATCCCTATTTGCCTGAAATAAAAGAGAAAAAGAAAATAAAATATGTTCCAAATCCCATCGAATATTCTGTAACCTTTGACAGCTCCGGGGCGGATCGCAGCTATTGGAAAATAAAATCGACCAGTTGGGACAGGAGTTATGAGAGAAGCCTTTTAATTCGCAATTACCGCTGGCAATATTTGGATTATCATGGTCTGGACAGGGAGTATAATACAGAACGCTGGACCTGGTCTGGTCGCTATGTAGGGCAAAACATCTTGCTCGAAGATTCTACCGTATATCGTGCAATAGATGCAAAATATATCTGTTCTAAAGAATATAATTTAATATCCAAAAACGGTTGGACAAAAGTGGAGGTAAATTCAGGTAATCATCCGGATTTGGTGGCCAACCGGATTTTGAAGATTACCGGAAACCCCCAATTGTACAGCGTAGACAGTGGATGGGTTTTTCAAAGTTATTCCTCTATTACGAACAAGAAACACAGGGTTGAATTTATCACCACAGATACCATTCGACCAAATAAGAATTTCCATTTTTCTTTAAGTAATTTCAATAGAATTTATCCGCAGTTTCAATACCCGGGATCAACCATGCCATTGATATATCTGGATGGGGAATTATATACCGGTGAGGTTAAAATATTATCGGAATTTAATAAGGATAAAGATAAGGATAGAATTCAATTAAAATATATCATTCGCGATTTCTGGGGTTTTAAGGATACCAGCAAAGTATTGTCGTTAAAACGGGAGATTTACGGAGTGGACTATATCCGTTACACTGCCAATAAAGGCCTTGTTTCAGGGATGTTTCAGAGTACCGAAAATGAGATGGTGAAATCCCAGTACTATACCCAAGGAATAGCAAATGGCGTTTACCGCCATCAAAATGGTCAGGAGATATTATTGTCTAACCAATATAAGAATGGTGTGCCCAATGGTCCCCAATGGATGTACTCCGGACAGCCGTCAAACGAGTATGATCATAAGAATACCGTTATTTCAAAAAACACGAACTACCAACCCAGTCAACATTTCTTTGTAGACAGGGGAACATTGAATGGTCCTGCGATGCAAAGCAGCAACTCTAATATTGTAACTTATTTGAATTTTAAAAATGACAGTTTAAACGGCTTGTATTTAAAATATCAAAACGATTTGTTACTGGATTCTTTGAGTTTCGTTTCCAATCTTCCAAATGGGACATATCACAGTTACTATGGAAATGAAGAATTGAATTCCAAATTAAAACCCAGAGTTTTTGCCACATTTGATCATGGAAGAATTTCCGACTCCGTAATTGCATTTTTCAAGGATGATGGCATCAGTTCCATTGCCAGGTTAAACAGGAAAATACCCATATTTTCAGTTTCAGAAAATTGGTATGGAAATACTATTTTGAGGAAGGTTTCAACATCCGATTACTATGGAGAAAAAGATACTTTTATTCCAGAACTTATGTATCGGAATTATGGCAAAAAACAATTGAATTACACGGTATCCGGTTCCAGCTTTTTGACCATTATTCCCGGGTTGAATTTCGATTTGGAGTCAACAAGAATTCTGGAATTCGAATACGACTGGGATGCGAATTATACTTATTACTATAAGGGTGGAATTAAAAGTATGGAAGGGGAGATCCGCAACCAACAAAGGACAGGGTGGTGGCATTTTTATACCGAAAGCGGAAAAAAATACAAATCTATTTTGTACAATTTTAAAGATAGTATGCAGTCAATTCCTGAAAATGCCAAAAATGGAAAAGGATATTGTAAAGGTTTTGATGATTTTGGCCGGCTATCCTATGAGGGTTTTATAATGGATACCAAATTCACGGCAACCTGTGCCACAAATGCTACCCTGACCTTTGAGGATTTGTATTATACCGGTGTTTATGACAGTATGGGAAACAATTTGCTTATGCAGAATAAACCGGTTAGGATTTCTGAAAAACACATTACAGGCGCTAAAAATTTTGATGGTTGGTGGTACCAGGGCAAACGCGACAGCATCTGGTATTTTTATAGCAGTAACGGCTTGTTGAATTCTGCGGGTAAATATCAGAACGGGGTAAAAGAGGGGCGTTGGATCAGTGGTGATTTAGCCGGTATTAATGCTCTGGACAATAGTTGTTTTGCGCCTGGAGAAGAATGGAGAATTATGGGTTTACTTAAAGAATTGGATTTTACCGAAACGTATTATGACAGCGGGGTGGTGGTATTTTCTAATTTTACCGAGGTACAAACCGATGGATTTACGCGCAATAACTACAGATTTCAGAAATTTAAGAAAGTGCAGAAACCCAGCAAGGTAAAGCGGATCTTTAAAAAGATATTTTCAAAGAAGCGACGTTATAAACACCATTATACTGACTTCTAAACATACATACAAAACTTTCAGAAACTATTGAAAGTTACGAAAATTGTATTATATTTGAATCGTGAAACTCGATCAGGCAAAGCAGGAATTCTTACAGTTGTGGGGCACTTTGGGCAGCCAGTGGGGCATTAACCGCACCATGGCGCAAATACATGCCTTGTTGCTGATCGCACCTGAGTCGTTGAGTGCAGAAGATGTGATGGCCGAACTTGCCATAAGCAGGGGCAATGCCAATATGAACTTGCGTGAGCTGATGAACTGGAACCTGGTATACAAAGAACTGAAAATGGGAGAGAGGCGGGAGTATTTCAGGGCTGAAAAAGACATTTGGGAAGTAGCCAAACGCGTAATTCAGGAACGCAGAAGAAGAGAAATACAACCTGTAAAAGAAAGTTTAAAAGACCTGGTGGATTTGGATCGGCCGAAGGAATCTGACGAATCCAAGGAATTTGTAAAAGTGGTGGGTGACATTGGGAAATTGGTGAACAAATTGGACAATACTGCGGATTTAGCTCTGAAAGCCGACCAGAACTGGTTCTTTAACAAACTGATACAGATAATGAAATAATTTTTTTGAATATAACTTTCAATAATTATTGAAAATAATGAAAGATAAAATATGAAACACAAAGATCTCAAAATCGTTTATGATGCCGATTGCCCAATGTGCAACTGGTACACCGGGCAATTTGTAAAGCACGGCTTTTTGGAAAAAGAGGGAAGGGAACCCTATCAGAATATTGGTCCTTATACCAAAACACAAATTGATATGGATAGAGCAAGAAACCATATTGCATTGTGGAACAAAGAAACCGGAAAGGTTACTTACGGATATGAAAGTTTGGTAGAGATACTTTCGCAGCGTTGGCAATGGATCAAAACTGTGGCCACATCCAAAGTGGTTGCTCCATTTATTTCCATGCTGTATGATTTTATCAGTTACAACCGAAAAGTAATTGCCCCATCAGCACCCAGGGGGTTTCTCAACTGCATCCCCGACAGGAATATTAAAATGCGCGTGGTATTTCTGGTAATATGCATGTTTGCGGTAGAGTACACTGCAGGAATGTATTTTGCAAGATACTTTTCCGGCGTTACCAGATATGCTGATTTGCCATTTCGAGAGAGCATTTTATTTCTATCGCAATTGTTGTTTCAGGGTGTACTCGCCTGGTTCTGGAACCGAAATATGGTATGGGATTATTTAGGAAATGTGGCATTTATTTCGGTATTGGGTGGAATGATGATGGTTGGTTTTTACCTTGTTTTACAGTTCCTGCCAATAGACACCAATACCTTGCAAATACTGGTGGGTGCAGGACTCGGAGCCGTGGTAATGTTTATGTTTCTGGAACATAACCGAAGAATTAAAATTGGTAATTTTAATAAAAATTTGAGTTATTCCTGGGTAATATTCCGTATTCTTTTATTCTTTATCATCTTCAGATGAATACCAGATTAAAAATTGTAATTGCAGGTGGAACGGGATTCCTGGGACAAATTCTCGATAGAGAACTACGAGATAATTATGAAATAATTATTTTAAGCACGCATAAAAATAAATGTGATAATGGAAAAATAGTTTATTGGGATGGGATGAGTAGTATTGGTCTGGAAACCATTATGGATGGGGCTTATGCGCTAATTAATCTCAGCGGGAAAAGTGTGGATTGCAGGTATAATGAAAAAAATAAAAGAGAGATTTTCGCATCGAGATTAAACAGTACAAAAGCATTAGGGAACGCATTGGGTAAATGCCAAAACCCGCCTGCTGTATGGATAAATTCCGCTTCTGCAACCATTTACCGGCATGCAGAAGACATACCTATGAAAGAATCAGATGGAGAACCAGGTGAGGGTTTTTCTGTTGAAGTTTGCAAACAATGGGAGGCCATGTTTTTTTCATTTTCTCATTTGGGTATTCGGCAGGTTGCATTGAGAACTGCAATTGTATTGGGCAAAAGGGGAGGAGTAATGTTGCCATTTCGCAATCTTGCCAGATTTGGTTTAGGAGGAAAAATGGGCAAGGGAACACAAATGTTCAGTTGGATTCATGAAAAAGATTTTGCTAAATCTGTAAAATTTATTTTGGAAAATAATAACATAACCGGAATAATTAATATTGCTGCACCAAATCCAATTCCAAACGCAGAATTTATGAAATATCTGCGACGGGAAATGGGCGTAAACATTGGAATACCCTTGCCAAAAGCCCTTTTGGAAATTGGGGCTGTGCTCATACAAACGGAGACTGAATTAATATTAAAAAGCAGGTGGGTTTTGCCCGATAAATTATTGAATTCGGGATTTGATTTTCAATTTCCGAATATACAAAAAGCGCTAAAAGAGCTGCTCAATGTGTCATATGTGCATTACGCGCAACCGCCATTAAAATCACTGTAACGGCCAGCAAAATTGCTATAAATCTGGCTGCTACAAACAGGCGATTTTGCAATCTTCCTAAAATGAGTTTTTGTTCATCGTTTGGGGGGTTGCCGGTTTCGGCAATCATGGCGCTAATTTTTTGAATTTTGGTAACGGTGGGCTTGCTCACCGTTAACCCAATTAAAAGTGCAATGGTGCCAAGCACACCACCGGTACTCAGGCTTATGCCCATGGGAGAGCCCATCCATGATTTACCGAAAACTTCGATGTTATGGTAAATTAAAATCCAGCCAACAACCACAGTTATTGTAGCGCTGATAGTTAGCACTACAGGGAATTTATTTGTTCCTGTAATCGCAGCCATCATTCTGGGACCGTCCGGACCGGAATTTTTCACAGCAGGGATAATGTACCAGGCCAAAATCATGGCACCACCAGCCCAAAACACTCCGAAAGGAATGTGAATCAATCGTAAATAGAAGGAGTAATCGTTCATGACATTTGAATTGTAAGCAAAGGTTAAATAATTTGACTTAAAAAAGCAATAAAAAAGGCCCGCTGGTTTGAGGCGGACCTTTTTCTCAAATGAACAATAACTGCCGTTACCGTTCTATCATGATGCTACCGGTAGTTTCTTTTTTGCCGGATTGTATTCTGAACATATACACCCCTCGTGTAAGATCTTCAGTTACAATTTCATTCAATCCCTGACGTAAAATAGCTGATAATACCAGAGCACCAGAAGGACTATACATTTCCAATACTGCTTTTTCGTTGAGTTTTGGAATTTGCACAAAGAGTAAATTTGCTGCCGGATTCGGATAAATTCTAGCACCTGGCAGATGGTTAATTTTCACACCGCTATAATCCGGTACATAAATTTTGATGGTTTTCTCTGATTTACAACCGTTTTTAATTACTGTGTGTTTGATACTTACAGAATCATTTTTGTTGGCAGAAAGATCTATACCAACAGTATGGCCAATCAGGCTGTCTGCACCAATTTTAAAGGAATGTGTTCCTGTGGTATCTGTAGCAGTAAATGTGTAATCGAATGAAGCATTGGTACTGCTGAAATTCGCATTTGGATTGGCAATAATATGGGTAGTGGTAATTTTACCCCCACCTGCACCAAAACAGCTGGAGGTGCTGGCACCTGCCCAAATTTGATCCCCGTCTGATACCGTATAGGTAAATTGATATTGCTGATAACCGGAACCTACCACATTCCCATTTTTATAATAATACAAGGTATCAATGTTCGGATCCGCATTTACGGACATCAACACGGATGCCTGCCCGGTGCTGCTGCAAAGATTAAGGTCAGCAGGCAGCGCACTGACAGGTGTACCAACTGTATCTTCCACTAAAGCGGCTTGCATGGTGGTATAACCACAGATTATTGCCGAAGAATCCAAAACAGAAATATCGTAATTTCTAGTGCCCAGATTTTGGATATTAAATGAGGTATCAGAGGATTTAAATACTCCATCTACCAATACCCGTATTTTTTTGCCCTTTAGCTGATGCAACACAACGGGAACATCAGAAAACAAACAAGAGCGGCTACCCGATGGCAATTGAACTGTAAAATTCAAAGCACTACAGCTTAAAGTTGTTGCTGTTATATCTGAAATTTCTGAATTGCTGCAAATGCCTGGAACAGTTGCATAAACCAGCACTTTCATGGTGTGGTTGCCTAGTAAACCGGTAACATTATGGCTCAAACCGGTACTACCGCTGCTTGGGGTAATAAAGGTTTTACCGCTATCTATAGAAACCAAATATCCTGTAGCGTTTGAAACGGCATTCCAGTTCACTGTAAATCCGGTATAGTCCAAATTAGAAATGCTCAGTTGCGGGCCGGGAGAAGGGTTCTTAATATTCACTGTTGCAGAAGAACCAATGCTTATGCAACCCTTAATATTTTTACCCCAAACAGTATAAGTTACAGGCCCGGCATCCAGGGTACGCATAATGGTATCCGATTTGGAAAAAGGCCCTGATTTTGAGACATAACTAAAAGAATCTGCCGTGCCTGAAAGCACCAATGCACCCATGGAAAATGGCGTGGATTTGCAAATGGTATCTCCCGAAAATGATTTGATTATATTGACAACCGGAAGAGGGGTACTAACAACTTTTTCAGGAGTAGAAATGCGATAACAACCATTGCTGTTTAATATTGCCTTCAATGTATAAATGCCAGTGTCCGCTGTTCTTATTGTCCTTGTGGTTTTTCCAGTAGGTGTCCATAAAAAGGAATGACCAGAAAGTGTGAGGGTTGGGCTCAGGGTTATGCTGTCTCCTTCACACATGGTAGGAATAGGTGTAGCAATTTTCGGTAAAGACGCTCCGGTTTTTACAGTAAATGATAGGGTGTCCGGAAAAGAAACTCCTTTATTATTTTTTACTGTAAGAATGGCCTTATAAGTACCAGGCAAAGTGTACGTTATTTTGGGAGTAGATGATGTACTGCTGGAAGGACTATTCGTGGAACCACCAGGAGGGAAGGACCATTGGTATGAAGTAGGATTGCCTGTAGAATTGGAGCCAGTAAAATTGATTGCCAAATTGGTACACTGGAATGTATCAGCCAATGCAGCTTTTGCTTTTGGAAGTAATGTTGAAGGACCAAAAGTGAATTGTTTCGCATAGATATTGTCACCAGTGTTTTGTCCATTTCCATCCGCCACATTCATGGTAATGTAGAAAATAATATTGCCAATATTATTTGAGGGAGCTTTCCATGTAATTTTCCATGCCGCAGAATCCGTAGAGACTGCACCCGTTCCGGTGGAGGTATGCCCAAGGCTGTTTCTGGTATTACTCCCAATGGTATAGGAGTATTTTTGAGAGCGGCTGTCCGGTGTCGAAAAAGTTCCAGCAGGGTTGTTGTTGCTGGCCTGTAGCGCGGTTATTTGATAACCGAACTTGCTTTTTCCGGATTCTTTATAGGTGACATAAAAAGTGTAAGTAGAATCCGGAAGATAACCTCCACCCGTAAAATCGGTAATCAGTTTGATTTTGTCATACTTGGTACCGCTGGTAATCAGGGAGCCGCTATGACAACCTGAGGTGTTACATGCAGATTCGCTTGGAGCGTTGGTGTAGCCCGAGCCTGGCCCGCTGACATTAGTCTGGGCGATAAAGATGATGAGAAAGAGTGTAGCAAAGACAAGTGTTCTCGGTAAAATTCTATTCATTCGTTAGATATTTGGTTTAACGAACAAATTTTTGATAGAATTGACGTGTTTCAAACACTGGTCAAATTCCTTTGACGAAGGTCTGACAATATAATTAGTTGCGAATTTTCGAACTTTTGTTCGAAAATGCATACAGGTAAGAAGATTAGAAAACCAAATTGGTTATTTCAATAAAGTTAGCTGATAAAAAACTGACAATTTTTTGATGTTCCGTTAACGAATCAGTTCAATACTTCCGTTTGCGGATTTGTTATCCGCATTATCCCTGCCAAAAGCTTTTAATGTATAGAAATAGGCACCGGCCGGGCATGCCGTAAATTTGTTGTTTACCATGCCATTCCAATGTTCGCTATCCGGCAAATGATATTGATACATTACCTCACCCCAGCGGTTGGTTATGGTAACCTCTATATTTTTATATCCTTGAAATTTCACTTCCCAAATGTCGTTAAACCCATCATCGTTGGGTGTAAATACATTGGCAAGTTTCAATTCATACGCATCGCAATTATCGAATTTAACCAAAACAGAATCCGAAGTGATACAACCGTTGGTATCTGTGGTGGTTACAACGGCATTTCTATCCGTAGAAATTGTTTGGGTAAAGGAATTGCTCCCATTATCCCACAAATAGCTATACGCCTTATCTGTAGGCAATGTAACTCGATAATTCTTTCCAACACATAAACTTGTATCCGCAGGAAGTTGAATTTCTGGCCCGTCTATTACCCGAATGTATCTGGAAACGGTATCAGGACACACGCCACTGCGTTGGTTCACCATTTGAACTTTGAAAAATCCGGTAGCATTGTATATGTGACTGGTATTTTGCCCATTTGCCATATTTCCATCGCCAAAATGCCATGAAATGCTGGTAAGACTGTCTCCCAATCCTTTAAAATCTATGGGTTCCGTCTTGTTGCATTGAATACCCGGATCAGCAATAAAATCAGACATCGTATTGGTAAATGAAGCTGCTGAGATCATGGCATAACTTTCCGCATCAGCCATCCCATAGGTATATGCAATGAATCCGGTTTCAGATTCCAGCATATAGGTGTTATTAGCAGCCAGGCTAAGTGTTGCGGACCATATTGTTTTACCAAGAATGGTGGACGATTGAAAAGAGGAAGACGGAATAAGTACTTGATTAAAATAGATATCCGGAACCTGGGTCGTTTCAGAATAAACCACCAAATAGTTGGTGTATTTTGTATTGCGATATGCGGGAATTACAGCTTCAAAAGCCATTTGAGACAGGCCAGCCAGAGTTACCAGTGAAGGATCTCCTTGCCCAGAAATAGTTGCGCCATTGCAACCGTTACTCAGCATTTCCTGACTGCAGAATACCGGCAAATCAGAAGAAATGAGAGTATTTCCAGTTTGCGGAATAATTTCAGTTTCACCTTTATTTAACACTTTTACCAAAGTGCCATTGTTACTAACAGAAGTATTGTCAAACAACGCTACTACCTGAATGGCACTTTGTCCATTGGACGGTATTGCCGGGACGAAAAACTCCTTATTGGCATATTCCAGCGGCCAATTCTGTTCGTAGATGGCATCACAACTGGTACAGCTGCCCGGAACCGGTAAACTGGCACATTTGGTACCGGAGAAAACCGAAATTCTTTTACAATTACCATTTTTTACCTGAATATGCGTGCCACTGAGATCCTGTCCTGCAAGAGCCTGAATTACAAACACCTGTCCTTGTTTCAATTGTTTTTGAACCAGAGATCCTTTACCCTGTCCCGAAACCAGATCTGCAGAGAGCAGAATTTCGATATAGGTAATCCCCGTATCCATTGCTAAAATAGCGGCCTGGGCTTCTTTTCCGGAAGCTCCGGGAATACTGGTTATCACATATTCCCTGGCACTTTCAAGCAGATTTGCGGGCAGGATGGAGCTGCCATCGGCGCTTCCATCCAGCCGGTTCATGGCCTGAATTTGTACCGGCCTTTTGCTCGTAATACGAACGCCGGTATTTTGCGCTGCGAAAGAGAGGGGACTATACCACAAATAGTTAAATTTTACGGCCACATTGTTTTGTTGGCCGGGTTTTACTGCGAAATATTCGGAGTAATTGAGCTGAGGATTGAATACGCGAATGGTATCCGCAGCAGTTGGAGCCACAAGGAGATGTAACACGCCATCGGGTGGGGTGTAAACATTTTCCGTAAAGGTCATCCAAAACTCTGTACCCGCCAGTGTTCTTGTATTTTGAGAATAGGAGGGGTTTGTGTAGAGTATTAAGGCTGCCAGTCCAATAATACAGGTGTATCTCAAGATTTAATGCAAAAATAAAGCAATTGCAGGCATATATTCAAGTTATTACCTGAAAATCTTCGATTTGATCGGTCATAATTCCGAAATTATCGCCTAAAAATCGGCTTTGGTCAAATCTTTGCAGAAAGCTTACACTCTTACTAATTAGATTTGCATCGATGAAGTTACAAAAAGCTCTCCTGGTTTATTCCCTCTTCGGGTTTTTAACGTATTCCGCTTCTGCCCAGGCCACTTTGGTTGAAAAAGTAGAGGCAGTTCCGGGCAAACTGGATATTCCTTATGAAAGGTACACACTTCCCAATGGTTTAACGCTTTTGGTAAGCGAAGACCATAGTGATCCGGTTACCCATTTGAATGTGACCTACCATGTAGGTTCTGCCCGTGAAATTCCCGGCAAATCCGGCTTCGCACATTTTTTTGAGCATATGCTGTTCCAAGGTTCAAAGCATGTTGCCGATGAAGAGCATTTTGAATTGATACGCAGATACGGCGGTGATGTAAATGGAAATACCACCCGCGACAGAACAGTTTATATTGAAACTTTTCCCAGTAATTTTACAGAAACCGCACTTTGGATGGAAGCAGATCGCATGGGTGTATTTCTGGAGGCTTTTACCAAAAAGAAATTTGAAATTCAGCGCTCCACAGTAAAGAATGAAAAAGACCAGAGATACAATGTGCCTTATGGATTTTTACAGGAAGTAAAAGACCAGAATCTTTATCCAAGTGACCATCCATACAGTTGGTCTACCATTGGATATGTGGATGATCTGGACAGGGCGGACAGTAACGATTTGAAGAATTTCTTTTTGCGCTGGTACGGTCCGAACAATGCATGTGTAATTGTTTCCGGAGATGTAAATACGGCGGATGTAGTGAAGTGGGTAGAGAAATATTTTGGAACCATTCAACAATGTCCGGAAGTGCGCAAGCAACGTGTGCCCCCGGTAAAACTAAAAGAAAATGGCATTCGCAGTTATGTGGATCCCAATGCATACGTACCCTTGATTTATACCACATTCCCGGGCGCTCCGATAGTGCATGAAGATGCAGCAGCAATGGACGTATTGGCTTACCTGCTGGGCGGTACCAGAAATTCAGTGATATATAAGAAATTTATTAAAGATGAATGGGCTTTGCAGGCAAGTGCAAACAACAATCCTTTTGGTGATATTAATTCGGAATTGGCAGGAGAATTCAGCTTTTATATGGTTGGGTACCCATGGAGCGATATCAAGCAATTGCAAAATATGCTCACCTCGGTAATTGACAGTTTTGAGTATAACAATTTTGCCGATGAAGACTTGAGCAGGGCTATAGAAAATATAGTAAGCAATTATTACAGCGGTTTGGAAGATGTTTCCAATAAAGCAAATTACCTGAGCACCTTCTGGTATTTGAATAATTTGAAGAAAGCAGATGGCAGCCGGTACAATCTGGAAGATGAAGCGAATCGCTACAGAAACCTGAAGCGCGAAGACATTATGCGCGTTTACCGCAAATATCTGAAAGGTAAATTCTCATCTACAGTGGTAATTGAACCACCGGCAGAGGGAACCAGCCAGGAAGACAGAAAAAAACTCAAATATGTAAGTTTCAATCCAAATGCTTCGTATAACAATGCTGTAGCAAATGCAGAATATGCGAATCTGAAATTAAGACCCACAGTGGATAATTTTGATCGCAGTATAAAGCCGCAGCCCAAAGAAGCAAAGCCTGTACAAGTGCCTAAAATTTATCGCAAAACCCTTGAAAACGGTCTTGAAATTCTGGGAACAGAATTCAATGAAACGCCAATGGTAACCATTCAAATGAATATTGAAGGCGGACGTTTATTTGAGGGCACCAAAGAGATTCCATTTGCGACAGCACAGTTTATGGCAAGTGCAATGAACGATGGAACTGCAGTAAGAACACCTGAGGAATTGGAGAACGCCTTGGAAAAGCTTGGTGCAAGTGTAAGTATTGGCGCAGGTTCAACCTCCACATCCGTAAGTTTGTACTGCAAAAAAGACAAGCTGGATGAGGCTTTGGCCATTATGGAAGAAATGATGTTCAAACCCCGCTGGGATGAAAAGGAATATAAAAAATCCAAGAAAAGGGCCAGAGAGAATGCCAAGAGCGGATTGACCAGCAGGAGTCAGGGTGCAAGTAATGCCTGGCGCTCGCTGATATGGGGAGATAATGTATTCGGTAAATATGTAGGAGCCGATGAATATGATGCAGTTGAGCTGAGTCATTGTAAATTATACTACGACAGATACTTTACACCAGAAGTAACCAAGCTGGTTATTGTTGGACCGGTAAATGCCGATGAAGCATTTTCTAAATTGGCATTTCTTA
Source organism: Bacteroidota bacterium (assembly GCA_018333525.1). Lineage (GTDB taxonomy): Bacteria > Bacteroidota > Bacteroidia > NS11-12g > UBA955 > JAGXTF01. Next base: position 31,822 of record JAGXTF010000029.1, read on the forward strand.
ACAAATGGCAAAAGAAAAACATTACAGTTCCGAAGCCGACAGAAGGAAATAAATTTGAGACCAACCAGATATTTGGTGTGGAGTATATTGATGCTGAGCAAAGTGATATTTATCTGGGTTTCCGGAGTTTGCCATTTGATTATTCCGGAGAATTTTTCCAGAATACCATCATGAATTTTGCACTGGGTGGAAACTTTAACAGTCGTTTGAATTTAAATATACGCGAAGACAAAGCCTGGACTTATGGCATTCGCAGCGGATATCAGGCAGCCTATAAAGATTTACCAGGCTCCTATGTGGTTTCTGCAGGAGTAAAAGCGGGCGCAACGGATAGTGCAATACGCGAAATAATGAAAGAATTGGAGCGCTACAGAAATGGCGGAATCACCAAGGATGAGTTCGATTTTACCAAACAGGCGCTTGTAGCCAGTGAGGCAATGGAATACGAATCCCTGTTTCAGAAATCACAGTTTTTGCTCACCATGGCAATCAGAAACCTGCCTGAAGACTATCCACAGCAGCAAATGACCGTGCTGAAAGGCATATCTCAGGAAGACATAAACAAACTTGCAAAACAGAACCTGAAAACCGATGAGGTAATCATTTTGGTTGCAGGAGATATGCTGCTTTTAAAAGAGCGTTTGGAAGATTTGGGATACGGTAAAATTCAGATGTTGGATAAAACCGGAAAAGGAAAGATAAAAATTATCAAAGCGACAAAAAGTACGCACGATAAAAATTATAAATAAATCCATTTCATACATATTTAAAGGGGGCTGCAAAGCCCCTTTTTTATTGGGTTCTCAGCAAAAAAGGGGAAATATCATTTACTATTTTTTTTGATAAAGTATTTATAAAGGAAATTGGTGATAATTCTGGGTATAAATTGTTGGAAATAGCCCATGGTTACTGCTCATTTCCGTTGTAAATTGCGGCTTGATTTTAAAGCATGGATGATAATAACGAAATAAAGGAAAGAATTGTTCCGATCAACATTGAAGATGAAATGAAGACGGCTTACATCGATTATTCGATGTCAGTAATTGTTTCAAGAGCACTGCCTGATGTAAGAGACGGATTAAAGCCGGTTCACAGAAGGGTTTTGTACGGAATGATGGATTTGGGTCTTGCGAGCAACAGGCCTTATAAGAAATCAGCGAGAATAGTGGGAGAGGTATTGGGTAAATACCACCCGCATGGCGATAGCAGCGTATATGATACCATGGTTCGCATGGCCCAGGAATGGAGCTTGCGCTACCCAATGGTAGACGGACAGGGTAACTTTGGAAGTATAGACGGAGATCCGCCGGCAGCGATGCGTTATACGGAAGCCCGTATGCGCAAGATTGCGGAAGAAATGATGGCGGATATTGACAAAAACACTGTTAATTTTCGCGCCAATTTTGATGAAAGTCTGGAAGAGCCAACCGTGTTGCCATCCAGAATTCCCAATTTGCTTGTAAACGGTGCCTCAGGAATTGCGGTGGGAATGGCCACCAACATGGCACCACACAATCTCACTGAGGTTTGCAATGGTACCATTGCGTATATTGAGAACAACGAAATTACCATTCCGGAACTGATGCAATATGTAAAAGGTCCGGATTTTCCTACAGGGGGTATCATATATGGGGTTGAAGGTGTAAAAGACGCCTTTGAAACAGGCCGCGGCAGGGTAATGATGCGCGGAAAAGCGGATTTTGAAACCTCATCTACTGGCAAAGAATCCATCATTGTTACGGAAGTTCCTTATCAGGTAACTCCATCCCAAATTATCATTAAAACGGTAGATCTGATCAGTGAGAAAATTATTGATGGAATATCGGCAGTTCGCGATGAAAGTGGACGCCAGGGGATGCGTGTTGTTTTTGAATTGAAGCGTGATGCGGTTCCCAATGTAGTATTGAACCAGTTGTACAAGTTTACCCCACTGCAAAGCAGTTTTTCGGTGAACAACATTGCATTGGTGCACGGCAAGCCGGAAATGTTGAATCTGAAAGATCTGATCAAGCATTATGTAAACCACAGGCATGAGATTGTGATTCGCCGCACCCAGTATTTGCTGGAGGAAGCGAAAAAACGCATTCACATACTGGAAGGATTGCTGATTGCCATTGATCATTTGGATGAAGTTATTGCGCTGATCCGCGGAAGTCGCACACCTGACGAGGCAAGAGACGGATTGATTACCAAATTCGGTTTGAGCGAGATTCAGGCGAAGGCAATTCTCGACATGCGTTTGCAGCGTTTGACCGGTTTGGAAAGAGACAAGATTCGCGATGAATACAACGAAGTTTTGAAAGAGATTCTCCACTACGAAAGCATTTTATCTGATTCTGCATTGCAAATGCAAATCATCAAGGATGAATTGAAAGAAGTGCGCGATAAATTTGGTGATGAGCGCAGAACTCATATAGAGTTTAATGCCGATGAAATCAATATTGAAGACCTGATTCCGAATGAAGAGGTGGTGGTTACCATTTCGCATATGGGTTATATCAAACGCACCCAACTAACTGAATACAGGGAGCAACATCGCGGAGGAAGAGGTCTTAGAGGAGTGAAACACAGAGATGAAGATTTTGTGGAGCACTTGTTTGTAGCCAGCACCCATGATTATTTGTTGTTGTTTACCGAGCTGGGACGCTGTTTCTGGCTAAAAGTATACGAAGTTCCGGAAGGAGCGAAGGTTACCAAAGGAAGACCCATACAAAACATCATCAACATACCTTCTGATGATAAAGTGAGGGCATATTTGAACGTGCACAGCCTCTCGGATGAAGAAACGCTGAAGAGCCACAATATTATTATGGTTACCAAAAAAGGTACCGTTAAGAAAACCCTTTTGGAAGCTTACAGCAGACCGAGAAGCAATGGTATTAATGCCATTACTGTGAGGGAAGGGGATGAATTGGTGCAAGCCTGTTTGACCGATGGTAAAAGCGAAGTGCTGATTGCAAAAAGAAGCGGTAAAGCCATTCGTTTTAGCGAAACCAAAGTGCGTCCAATGGGAAGAACTGCATCAGGAGTACGTGGTGTAACGCTGGAAAGCGCGAGTGACGAAGTGATTGGCATGGTTTGTGTAAATCCTGAAGATAAGGAAACCACCATACTCGTAGTGAGTGAAAAAGGATACGGAAAGCGAAGCGATCTGGAAGATTACAGGGTAACCGGCAGGGGCGGAAAAGGGGTAAAAACCATTAACGTTACCGAGAAAACCGGAAAACTTGTTGGAATTCTTTCCGTAAACATGGAAGATGGTTTGATGATCATCAACAAAAGTGGAATGACCATCAGACTCGCCGTGGAAAAACTCAGGGTAATGGGCCGCGCCACACAGGGTGTAAGACTGATTAACATCAAGGAAAATGATGAGATAGCCGGAATTACCACTGTGCCTCGTGAAGATGATGAGGAGGAGATAGAAGGCCTGGAACCGGGAGAAACCGGCATTGAATCTACGGATTTGGATGGGGCAACTGAAGAAAACACAAACAATGAAATTGAATAAAATCCGTTTGAATGTAGTTGGACTGGCACTGGTACTTGGATTTGCAAGCAGTGTTGCAGCTCAAAAAGGCAATGTGAGCAGTGCTGAATTGTCGTTAAGTCGTGGTGATGCTGAAAGTGTTTTAGAAGCCAAGACGTATATAGACAAAGCAGCATTGCACGAAAACACCAAAAACTATTATAGAATGTGGTTGGTGCGTTCGATGGTGTATTCCCGGGTAGTAGAAAACAAGGCAAATCCTTTATTTAAAGGACTTACAGGCGGTGCCGGGTATGTTTCGGCTTATTCCATGGTAAAATTCTGGAACAGTCCGGATTTGAAGAAATACGACATGGAAACCGGCGCTACAGAAAGCAGAAATGCATTCGCTGTGGCCTATAATGAAGCCGAAGAAACCATTGCCGGTAAATTCTACGACAGCGGAGTTCATTACTACAAAATGCTTTTGTTTTTGCAGAGTAAAATGGATACCGCAGACGCCAATGATTTTGAAAGGCAAGGTCTATCGCGCAAATTTCTGGTTGAAAGAATGGCGTTGGTTACTATGAACTGCAGTGACAACAAGGTGAAAGTAGAAGCTTTTAATGAGTTGATTGACGGAGGAAGCAACAGCCCGTTGGTATACGAAGGGTTGAGCAAGGCTTACATGGAACAGGGCGATACAGCTGCTGCAGAATCTATTCTTAAGAAAGGCGTTGAGAAATCTCCTGGAGATAACAATATGTTTCAGCTGCTGGTAAATTACTATCTGGTGCGAAATCGTGTGGATCTGCTGTTTGATGATGTAAACAAACAAATTCAGGCCAATGAAAGCAGCAAGCTGTATTACATACGCGGTTATTTGTATGAAGTGCGCGGAAGCTACGATTCATCCATTGCAGATTACAAAAAAGCAGTGGAACTGGACGAGTTTAATTACGATGCCAATTACAATCTGGGTGTGGGTTTGCTGAAGTACAAGAGCAAAGATTTGTACGATAAAAAGATGAAAGCAAACGGCGCTGCGAAAGCGGAAATTGAAGCCCAGTTAAAACAATTGTTCCTGGATGCCAAGAAATATCTGGAAATGGCAGCTGAGAATAAAGATTATGGAACCAAAGATCTGATGGATATTTATAAAGCATTGAGAGCTGCGTCACTGGAATTGGGAGACAAGGAAGGTGCAGCAACTTATGATGAAAAAATAAAAGTACTGGAGAGTTTGGGCAAAGGGGAGTAAGATCCAAAAGAAATTAGAATTAGAGGCGGAGTTTATCCGCCTTTAATTTCATTCCATCTACTTAACATAATGTAAATTATATAACAAGCGCAGATGTGTAAAATCAAACCACACCAGGTTTTTATGTTTCATCTGATTGGATGCTTTATGTCCAGAGCAATCACCTATTCCAGTTTTAGGTGGTTACATTCCCAGGCATTTACTTTTATATTCCTGTATTCCAAAATATTTCCTTTCTGATCCTGAAGTTGGTAAGGAAATTCCTTCACCGAGTTTATGTCATCGAAGTTAATTAAACATGTTAGAACGCCGTTGGCACCACATTCCGGCTCTGCTCCATAATATGATCCTGCCGAAATAGATCCAATCCTTCGCCCGGCCAGAAATACAACCAATTCGTTAATCAGACCGTTCTTTGAATATTTGGTCGCCGTTTGCTTGTCTTGCCAAAACACAACATTTGCCTGAACCGGGACTTTCTTTTTGCAGGTTGAAAATATAAAAAGCCAAAAAATCCATAAAAAATGTGTTTTCCTCATTTTGTAAACTATTAGAACAGAAAATTACATGTTTTCATGTTTTATTCCACTCGCTGCAGTTGATTCCTTTCACGAAAATTACAATTCGGTTCCTGAATTCCTTTAGGAATGCTGTGCTTACTGAATCCTGTGAAGAATTTCATTTTCGTTACCAAACAATCATATTCCCTTCATTCTTGAAAATTACACTTTCTTCTACCTATTTCTTCGCATATTTATATACTGACAAGGTTGTGCTTTAATATATTTGCCGCATGCGCAAAGACTCCAGAAAATTCCTTGAAAGTTATTTAAACAATGCATCGCCAACAGGCTTTGAATCCAGCGGACAAAAGCTTTGGCTGGATTATATGAAACCTTATATAGATGATTATATTGTAGATACTTACGGCACTGCCGTTGGTGTTATTAATCCGGATAAGAAATACAAAGTGGTAATAGAAGCCCATGCGGATGAAATCAGCTGGTTTGTAAACCACATTACCGATGATGGTTATATTTATGTGATTCGCAATGGTGGCAGCGATTTTCAGATTGCCCCTTCTATGCGCGTTAATATTTACGGGGAAAAAGGCATTGTGGAAGGCATTTTTGGCTGGCCGGCCATCCATGTGCGCATGGACAAAAACCCTGAAACATCGCAGGATAACGTGTTTATTGATATTGGATGTGCTACACGTGAAGAAGTGGAGAAAAAGGGCGTGTTTATTGGTTCTGTGGCCGTTTTTCAGGATGAAATGACCTGGCTGAACGAAAAATACATTGTTGGGCGCGCTTTGGATAACCGTATGGGAGGATTTATGATAGCCGAAGTAGCCAGAAAGCTTCATGAGAACAAGAAAAAACTGCCATTTACCCTCTATGTGGTGAACAGCGTTCAGGAAGAAATTGGCCTGCGCGGTGCGGAAATGATCAGTAGAAGGCTAAAACCCGATGTCGCTATCGTTACGGATGTAACGCATGACACTTGTTCCCCGCTCTATAACAAAAAGAAACAGGGTGACTGCAAATGCGGCAAAGGCGCTGTATTAACCTGGGGACCTGCAGTACAAAACAATCTGCTTCAACTTTTATTGAAAACAGCCAAAGACAAGAAGATCTCATTTCAACGCTCGGCGGTGAGCCGAAGCACCGGTACCGATACGGACAGCTTTGCATATAGCGCCCATGGCGTGGCTTCTGCCCTTATTTCGCTTCCTTTGAAGTACATGCATACCACTGTGGAAATGGTGCATGAAGACGATGTGCATAGCTGCATTGACCTCATTTATGAATCTGTTTTACAGATCAAAGCAGGACAGGATTTCAGATATTTTAAGTAAAACCTAATTGTCCATCTGGTTTCGTATCCTGGTGTTGCCCTGGCTGTGGCTTATTTCTATTTTGCCATTTCCCATGCTTTACGGGTTTTCCAACTTCCTGTCCTTTTTGGTTTATCGGGTTATTGGATATCGCAAGGCTATTGTGCGCCAAAATCTGAAGAACTCCTTTCCGGAGAAAACCGAAGCGCAACTTCTCGCGATAGAGAAAAAGTTCTACCTGCACCTCACCGACTTAATTCTGGAGACTATAAAAGGGATGACCATAACTGCGAAAAGCCTTCAAAAGCGAATGCGCATTGCCAACCCTGAAATATTTTCACAGTTAAATAGCGATAAACGAAGTTCCATTGTAGTAATGAGCCATTGCGGTAACTGGGAATGGGTATGCGATGCAGCCCAAATCAGTGTTTCGCAATACGCCCAATGTGTGTACAAGACTTTACATAATAAAAGCTGGGATGCCTGGTTTCTGATGGTAAGAAGCCGTTTTGGTACCGACCCCTTCCCTATGGAGAAAACACTCAGAATTATGGCGGGACAAAAGGACCAGGTTACTACTACTGCATTTATTGGAGACCAAAATCCATCATCCGGCAAGAATGCATATTGGACAAGTTTTTTAAACCAGGAAACCTGTTTTATGATGGGAAGTGAGAAGATTGCAGTGAAACTGAACCAAACTGTGCTGTATCTCGCAATTCACAAGGTAAAACGCGGATATTATGAATGCCATACGGAATTGCTTTGTGCCAATCCCGGAACTACCAAAGAAGGTGAAATTACAGAAATGATTGCCAGTGCTACAGAGCGGGACATTTGCAGGCAACCGGAAAACTGGCTGTGGAGCCACCGCAGGTGGAAACATAAAAAACCGGAATAACCATTGTGTTATAGCGATAAAGCTATTATTTTTGCAGCTTTAAGAATCTTAATAACCGATGAAAGCCACGCAAGCCGCACAATTCGACGACAAATTAAAATCCCTGGCATCTGCAGCAAAAGCCATTGCCCATCCTGCAAGGATTGCCATTCTTCAATTTCTTATTGAAAACAACAACCAAACCTGCAAGGACATTGTTGAGAAACTTCCATTCTCACAAAGTACAGTAAGTCAGCATCTTGCGGAGCTTAAACAAGCCGGATATATTGAAGGAAAGAGCTTTAAAACCAGCACTATTTACAGTATTGACCAAACCGCATTGACAGAATTCAGGTTGGCATTTGAAGAGATCTTTGGAAGTTCCAGAGACAAGCGCCAGCTCAGTCTTTTTTAAAAGGAAATTTTAGGTTTAAAACTCTGAAACCCGGTTTTTCAGGATGTTGATTCTGGATGTTAAGTTATTGTAATTCAGGTCGTTTAACAGCTTAACCTCATCCAGTAATTTATCTACTTCTTTCCAGCGATCATCGCTGCCCCTCTCCCGTTTCATATCTCCTGTTCCAAGCAGTAACCAATCGGATGAGATATCCGGAAATTTCCGGAGGCATTCCACGATCATTTCCATTCCCGGATTATTCCTTCCGCTGTTGATATGCGAAATTACCCCCTGGGAAACGTTTAGTTTTTGGGCAAATTCTCCTTTGCTAAGGCCGGAATCCTCCATTACAAGCAGCAATCGCAGTCCGACGTCTTTCATCTATACAAATGTAAAATCGCCTTTTACAACTGTAAAAACAAGTTATTTACATTTGTAAAACACAAATGTAAAACACAGCAAACACTGCCATGCTGACAGATGGAAATTGACTTGAACCTGTATAAATTTATGCTTTAGGTAGTATGCTATAAATACCTCATAATTAATACGTTAGAATATGTTATGTATGCTCTTTGACTTGTAATGAGTAAGGGATAGGAAAGGCAAGTTGGTTTATGGGAGAGTTTATATAGGGCAATGATATATAAAGTTACACCAATAAAAATAGCAGGTTTGAAAGCTAAACAATGCTAAAGCGTTGAAGGTGTTCAGTGATATTGAAATTCCATCTGGAGTGTGTTGAACTGGGATTTACCATTCAAAATCCTGAATAAGAAGTCTTTGAATATTAATATGCCATTCACTCCACTACCACCCATTGGCTACCGTGGCTATCGCCGGAGGTGATTTCAAATAAATACAAACCTATAGCCGGCAAACGCACACTGGCATTTCCGCGGTTCAGATGTCCAAACACCACTACCCTGCCACGGCTGTCCAGAATGCGGTATGTGGCATTTTGAAGGTTACTTTGAATATAGACTTCCGATTCCGGATCCGCAGGATTTGGATAAATTCGGAAACGGCCCTTTACCAGAGTCTGAGTTGCAGTGGTTTTAATTGCATGACAAGCAGAGGTATCTGTACAATATTGATTCTTTACCTCTACGGCAAAATTTCCTGTTTTACCCGGAGTATAAGCTTTGGAAGTTGCACCTGGAATTTTGGCATAGGCATTATCACAATCGAGCCATTGGTAAGAAACCCCGTTGGCATTGGATTGCAAGGTTGTTGCATTCATTCGGGTTACAGAAGTATCTATGTTATAAATGGTCAGATTCACCGTAACAGCTGTATCACAACCTGCACTTCCCTTTACCGTATCGGTATAGGTACCATTGGATGTCCAAACCTTTTTACCGCCCGGTAAACGATACGCGTTGCATGCAGAAACATTCACGGTTTTTTTCAATGGCGGATTGATCGTAAGATTCAATTGAATGACAAAGTTGCATCCATCCGAATTTGTAAAGTACTGATAATATGTGCCCGTTTGGGTATATGTAGTTCCGTTTACTTCAATACTTCCGCAGGCGGTTGAGTTTATCACCTGTAAGGTGCTGTTCTTTATGGTAATGTTGAGATATACATTGCTGTCGCAGCCATATTTGTTTTTCTTTTTAGAAAAGTACACACCATTACTGTGATAGGTTACGTTTTGATAAATAACACTATCACAGCCGGTTTTATAAATCGTAGTATCGGAATGTTTCAGAATGGTGGCTTTAATGGTTAAAATGCTGTCGCATCCTTTTGCCGAAGTCAACGTTTGGGTATAGGTTCCGGAAGCAGTGTATTTCACCTGATTCACCATTAAGCTGTCGCACTGGGTAAGATTAAGCTGTGTCGATTTTGTTTTATTTATGGTTAAAGAAAGTTGAAGGAGACTGTCGCAACCTTTGTAATTGGTCAGGTGCTGCGTATAGTTTCCTGTATTATAATAACTATTTCCATTTAATCGGAAACTATCGCAAGCAGTGCGGGATATTGAAGAATTACCGGATTTATTTACGATAAGATTTAAAAAAACCACACTATCGCAACCTTTATATGTACTGAGTTTCTTCTGGTATTTGCCGCTGGTTTTATAGGTGTTTCCGTACCATACCATACTATCGCATACTGTACTGTTTACAGTAGAATTTTTGGTAGTATTTAAAGTTATTTTCAGGTTAATGGTACTGTCGCAACCCGCTTTGTTGGTGGTTTTCTGATTGTAATTGCCACTGCTAAAATATTTGGTACTTCTGAAAGAAATACTGTCGCAACCGTTTAAATTAATGGTTGTATCCGAGCTCTTTTTAATGGTGAGATTTAAGGTAACCACACTATCACAACCCACGCTGTTGCTGTATTTTTTGGTATAGGTTCCGGAAGCTTTATATGTGATTCCAAAATAAATTGCACTGTCGCAAGAAGATGAAGTAATGGAATTTGCAGATGATTTTTTTACTGTTAAATTCAGCGTTACAACACTATCGCAACCTTTATAGGTAGTAAGTTTCTTCTGGTAATTGCCGCTGGTTTTATAGGTGTTTCCATACCAAACCATACTATCACATACTGTACTGTTAATTGCAGAATATTTGGTAGAATTTAAAGTTATTTTCAGGTTGATTGTACTATCGCAACCCGCTTTGTTGGTGGTTTTCTGCGCATAATTGCCACTGCTGAAATATTTGGTACTTCTGAAAGAAATACTGTCGCAACCGTTTAAATTAATGGTTGTATCCGAGCTCTTTTTAATGGTTAAATTTAAAGTAACCACACTATCACAACCCAAGCTGTTGCTGTATTTTTTGGTATAAGTTCCGGAAGTTTTATATGTTGTTCCGAAATAGATTGCACTATCGCAGGAAGATGCAGAAATGGAATTTGCAGATGACTTTTTTACCGTTAAATTCAGCGTTACCACACTATCACAACCCTTGTAGGTAGTGAGTTTCTTCTGGTAATTGCCGCTGGATTTATAGGTGTTTCCATACCAAACCAAACTATCACAAACGGTACTGTTAATTGCAGAATATTTGGTAGAATTTAAAGTTATTTTCAGGTTGATTGTACTATCGCAACCCGCTTTGTTGGTGGTTTTCTGCGCATAATTACCACTGCTGAAATATTTGGTGCTTCTGAAAGTAATACTGTCGCAACCGGTTAAATTAATGGTTGTATCTGTACTCTTTTTAATGGTTAAATTTAAAGTAACCACACTATCACAACCTGCGCTGTTGCTGTATTTTTTGGTATAAGTTCCGGAAGTTTTATAAGTGGTTCCAAAATAAATTGCGCTGTCGCAGGAAGATGCTGTAATGGAATTTATAGTTGACTTTTTTACCGTTAAATTCAGCGTTACCACACTATCACAACCCTTGTAGCTAGTAAGTTTCTTCTGGTAATTGCCGCTGGTTTTATAGGTGTTTCCATACCAAACCATACTATCACA
>JAGXTF010000030.1 GCA_018333525.1 Bacteroidota bacterium
GAAGATAAAAATCCCTCCCGATTTTACCAAATTTGGTTAATTGAAAACCTGTTTTTGTAAATCGAAAAACCCTTTTTGTTAAAATTTTTAACCCTTTCATAGGAATTCAAAACCTATAAAAGCGCTATAAAACAATGATTTAAGCCCAATTTTAAGCCTAAATCATTAATATATTGTCAGTTTAACGAATGCCAGCCTTTAGAGGTTACTTTGCATAACAGAGCGGAATAATGGATTTCTCCCTCCAGATGATATCCATTGCACCATTCTACCCTATCTACCCGGTTGGCAATTAAAGCAGGGAATCCCCATCAAACGTGGTTTCCCGGGCTTCTGAATCAGTGCCTCCCTGTGGATTTGGCAGTATTGTGCCCACCGCTTACAAACCAATAAGGATGAAACACACCAATAAAAGCCTGAGTGTGATGATTGTGGATGGCGACCCTAAGTCGGCCAAAATCCTCAGTAACATCATAGAAAGCAGAAACTCAGAGCTGGAGATCCTGGGAATCTATAATGAACCCACAAGAGCCATGAAGGTGCTTCGGGAAAAGATTCCGGATATAGTGTTTCTGGACATGGAAACACCTGATATCAACGGGCTGGACATGATCAAACTGCTACCCCCGGGGATTGAACGAAATGTAATCTATGTAACCGCTCATGAAATATTTGCTGTAAAAGCGCTGGGTCTTGGTATTCAGGATTACATGCTGAAACCTATCAGTGAGCCTATTGTTCATGCTACTGTCGACAATTTTATTGCGAGAAAACAAAGTGAGCAATTCAAACTGCGCCAAAAACTCAGCGATAAATTACTGATCAATAAGCATGACAGAGCCATCATCATTGATGTAAATGATATTGTATACATAGAGGCAGACGGACCATATGCCAATTTTGCCCTGATAGATAACACCCATATTAAAAGCAGCAAAGCCATAGGCTATTACCTCAATCTGCTTTCAGACAAGGGCAGTCTGTTGCGCGTAAACAGAAGCTACGCCATCAATTTTGACCATATCAAGGAAATTGTTAAGGATGAAAATGGTGACGGTGTGTTAATTCTAAAAAATCAGCATCAGATTGATTTTTCCAGCAAAATGAAAAATCGACTGATACAGAGCATTCAGGAGATTATCAACGGGTCTGTTCGCGGATAAAAGAGCATTCCTGCTCATGCAGGAGATATTTGGATCAGAAAAACAGGGTTGGTTTACCCTGTTTTTTCATTAATACACCAATTTGATGTAATTCGACTTTTTGCATTTTACAGGCAAACCCTTGTCCAGAGCAGCTATCCATTTGGGACAACCGAGCAAAACCTTTTGGGTTTCTTCCAGAAATTCGGGGCATGACAAAGAACTTTCCAGTATCCGCACTTCCGTTAAACTACCATCGGTGTTGATGGAAAACTGAACTTTTACCCAGGCACTCAGGTTGGATTCCAGACAAGAAACAGGAGGTATAAAGTTGTCTTGTATGTAACGTATAAAAGCATCCTCACCTCCCGGATAGCTACAACTGCGGGACATCAGTCTGCCGGTATTGCTATTTCCTCCCCCACTACCTGGAAATCCATTTCCATCATCTTTCGGCAATCCGTCATTCCCAATTCCGCTAAAGTCCCCGGTACTATTGCCAATGCCATTGGAATTGCCATTGGCATTTCTCACAAATTTGAGGATTTCTGGTGCATGGAGATCAATTAGAGGAATTAGATCTGCTTCCCCTCCCTTTTCCTGGTCTCTGTTGTTTGGGGTTCTGTCTTCCTCTCCCTTATTATCAGGAGTTACACCCAAAGTATCTATAGGAATAACAGGTCCTGAATTTTTGAAATGAAATGGTGAATCTTCCCGGTGAATCTTAAATGCAGAAAACATTAAAGCTACGGCAAAAGCCGAAACGAACATGGCAATTAGCTTATTTCGGTGGTACTGCCTTCGAATGGCGTAAGCACCATAATTTTTAAATCTGTGTTGAAATACGATCTCCAGACGATCGTTACCGGTAGGGTCTTCCCATGGTTGAATGAATTGCAGTGACATAATTTTGGTTTTAGTTAGTTGTTGTAAAGTCTCTGCATCTTTATACCATAACGGCATTCCAGGTAACTGCTTATCAGGGCATTGCAATCAAATTATTGCCAAAAACAAACATTTGAAAGCAAAAAAAAAGACCGGATAACCGGTCTTCGTATTTCATTTTTATTGGATTCTTATTCCACAGACAACCTAATAGGTATCTGTCTCCACGCTTTTACAAATTTTCCGTTGTACTGGGCAGGTACCCAACGCGGTGAAGCTTTTAATACGCGTATTGCTTCGGTAGTAAATTCCGGGCAACTTGGTGTTCCTTCCAAGGAAGTTACCTGACTGATTGCACCTCTGGTGTCCACTACAAAACGCAACATTACATATCCATTGATTCCTTCTTCCCAGCATCTCGGTGGATACTGGAAATTCTGGGTCACATACTGGATAAAAGCCTCTTCACCACCGGGAAAATCCGCAACCTTATCCACTTTGGCTTTGATTTCGTCATCATTGCCATCGTTAAAAGGCGTACCCGAACTGGATCCATCATCGCCATAAATGTCATTGCTTCCTTCCTGTGTGCGCTGACCAGGGGTGGTAACTGCACTTGCCGGTAAAACGATATCATCATGGGCTGCATCCTGATCGATGGTTGGAGCCACATATTGCTGAGTTGCAACCGGTTCCGGTGGTTCCGGTGGTGGTGGTTCCTTTTCTTTTTGCTCCTCTTTCTCCTCTTCAATATCATCCAAAGTTTTCGCTTCCACGCGCATGGTGGTAGCGCCACTTTGTGCCTTTGGCTTAAACTTCGCAAGAATTACAGGAGCGGCTGAAAACAAAGTGACAGCGCCACACGCAATAAGCGTAGCGATGAATTTAGACTTTCGATAATTTGCACGGACAAAATAAGCACCGTATGCTTTGAATCTGTCTGCAAAAACCATTTCCAGTCTGTCTTCGGATTCGGGACTCTCCCATTTATTCAAAAATGAATCTGCCATGGTTTTACTCCTTTAATTTTTTGTCTAACAACATTTGTTCTTTTTTGCCCAATGGCTCATCTACTACAAAATATTTACCAACCTGGGTTATGAGAAATTCATCCACCACGTCAATCATGTTTTTATAAGTAGCATCGCTGGTATGTTTCACCAAAACCACAAACTTGCTTTCCGCTTGTGCCTTTTCCAACTTTGTTTTGATTTTCCTTTCAAAGGCAGTGTCATTTCTCGGGCCTTTATCGGATTCTATCTGGACTTTTTCTATCTGATTTATCAGCCATTTGTTGCGCTCTTTCAAAATGGTGCGCAATCCTTCTTTCGAAAAATCAGTTGCTTCCAATGCTGTAGCTTTATCTGTGCTTCCGGAGTAATAATAAATCTTATCAGATCCATTCAGAATTAGGGTAAGTCCATCTTTTACTTTTGGCAAATCCTTCAAAGGCACATCTTTGTTTTTCTCAGGGAATATCATGCGAAGCACCTTGGGTTTACTAAATGTAGAAGTAAGTACAAAGAAGGTAAGCAACAGAAATGCCAAATCCACCATTGGAGTCATATCAATTCTGGTGCTGAGTTTCTTAGCGCGTTTCTTGTCGTGTTTGCCATGACCGCCACCGCCGCCGGTTTCTATTTGTGCCATTTCTTCTTTTTATTAATTGGCTGGTTTGTCCTCCAGCCCGGTGATCATTTCAAAATTCTTAATTTTCACATCTCTGAAAACCTGTATCACACTTTGCACCACATCATATTTGGTTCTGGAATCTGCCTTCACAGAAAACTTCAATGCAGAAGTCATATCAAATTCCAGTTTGCGTTTTTCTGCTTCGGCTTTGCGGTCTTCAAAATCATTTTTAGCCGCTATTCGCGCATAATATGCCCACCAATACAGTTGGCCTTTTTTGGTATCTGCAGTATCATAAGGAATACCGGTCATTGGGTACCCCGCCCTATCGGCAGGTTCCTTTTCCAGGTAATCCATAATACCGCTCATTTTTAAGCCAATAGAAGCAGTTCCAACAAATTTCAAAGAATCCTGCTTCGTAATTTTAATGTTGTATTTCTCGCACATATCAAAAAACACTTTGCCTTTTATGGCAGGATTGGTAATATCAACAAAGGTTCTGCCATCCTTATCAATGGTAATCAGAAACACCTGTTTTGGAATTTGTTCTATCGTAGTACTGGTAGGAGGATCTACCGTAACAGGTTCCGGCTGGCGGAAACTGGAAGTGAGTATGAAAAAGGTAACCAACAGAAATGCCAGATCCACCAGTGGAGTCATATCCAGCGATGGGGCGGAACGGGGCATTTTTACTTTTGGCATATTATATCTTTTTTAATATCGGTGATTTTAAAAAGGTAAACGATAATTTTAAAAATTATTCGTGGTGTGCCTGGAAATCGGAAACGATGGAATAGCTCGCTTCATCCATGGCGTAAGTCATGCTGTCAATACGATTGCTGAAGTAATTATAAATTACTACTGCAAGGGTAGACGCAATAATACCAAATGCAGTATTTACCAGTGCTTCAGAAATACCAGTTGCCAGTGCCGCTGTATCCGGTGCTCCGGTATTTGCAAGTGCAGCAAATGCGCGAATCATACCAAATACAGTTCCGATAAGACCTACCAATACCCCAATGGAGGAGCAGGTAGAAATAATCACCAGATTTTTGCTGAGCATGGGAAGCTCCAGACCTGTAGCCTCTTCCAGTTCTTTCTGGATTGCAGCAACCTTTTCATCTTTGGAAAGAACCTTGTCCGCAGCGGCCAGTTTATACCTTCCTAAACCGGAGCGTACCACATTTGCCAGAGATCCTTTTTGCATATCACAAACAGCAATAGCTTCGTCTACACGATGGGCTGCAAGCAGTTCGCGCACACGGCGTATAAATGAAGTGGCGTTGCCTTTACCAGATGCATTGGCCAGGGTAATCAGTCTTTCAATGAAAAACAACAATACGGTGATATTAATCGCTACCAGAATTGGCACGATAAATCCACCGCGGTGAATAATTCCAAGGATGTTCTTCGGATGGCCTTTTACGATATCTCCGTTTTCAAAATTGGATTTATCCCCCATGATGAAGATGTAAATAATAATACCGCAGAGTATGGCAAAAATAATTGCTCCTGCAGCAAACCAGCCCATGAGAGAGGAGTTACCGGATTGTTTGGATGTATTGTTCATATTGAGGTTTCTATACTTTTTTTGGGAGGTGCAATATTACTGTGACAAAATGTTAAAACCAAATAACCAAATTGTTAAATCGGCTTCGGAACGGGGTTTTACAGTGCTATGATGTTTCTTCATTTTCAAATACTTAGAGTTTGCAATCAAAAACAACATTCCTTTTCTTTTATTGTCGCCAAGCCGTAAAATTGAACCCGTATTCAATATGAAAAGATTCCTGCTCTTTATGCTTATTTTACTGGTGCTCTGCGGTGCCGGGTATTTTACCTGGAAATGGTATTTTCAAAAATCAGACAGCATGGATGGTTTCCGACTGATTCCTGACAATGCAGTTTTTGTGGTTCAAACCGATGAACCTATTGAAGGATGGAAAAAATTCAGTTCCAGCGAAATCTGGCAACATATTAAAAAATATCCTCCACTGGGTGAAGTGGGTAAAGATGCCGACAAGCTCAGCGAAATGGTGGATGACCACAACCTCATCTTTCGGGCTTTCGGACATCGCAATGTTCTAATCAGCGCACATGTGGTAAATTCCTTAGACTACGATTTTTTATATGTATGCGATATGGAGGAAGGGGCAAAATTCAGTACCGTAAAAGATGGAATTGTAGACCTTTGCAAAGAGGAAGGGTTTTCTTATACCCAGGCAGAAATCAGCGGAATTCCAACCCATAGTTTTTTTGATCCAAAAGACAAAAGCACCCTCAATCTGGCATTTGTAGCAAACCAACTGGTGTGCTCTTATAATGCAGATATTTTTAAAAATTCATTGCACCAATCTCATGATTCTGCATATACCCCGGATACCAAATTCACAGAAATTGCAGCAACTACGGCTACCAATGGATTATGTCGCATTTTTTTGAATCATAAGAATATACCCGGTTTTTTGAATGTATATATGGATGACATCAGCGATATGAAAACGCTTTTTGCATCTATGGATTACACAGGAGCCATTGCCGAAATGGATAAAGATAAACTCTCCTTTCAAGGGTATACCGGCATTCAGGATAGCATGGGAAGTTACCTGCGCGCGCTTTACAGATCGGGGGCCAGTAAAACAGGAGCTCCCGCCGTTCTCAGTGAAAAAACTGCATTTATGATGAGTTTGGGTTTTCAGAGTTTTGCGAAATTTTATGAAAATCTAAAAGATGTAATGAAGGAGGATGAAAAAGCATGGAAAGAATTTAATTCCAATAAAAAATTCCTCGAAAAAATACTTCGTTTTCGTCTGGAAGAAGACCTGATGGGCTGGATAGATGATGAAGTATGCCTGGCACAATACCAGCAGGAAAGGGTAATCGGAGCCAAGGTACACACTCTCGCTGCCATACGCGCATTGAGTGAAGAAAAGGCACAAGACAAATTGGGAATGCTTAAAAAAAGGCTTTCACTATTAGGTAAATTTAAAACAGAAAAATATAGGGATGTAGAAATTAATTATATTGAAATCAGAGGTTTATTTAAATTGCTATTTGGTAAATTATTTGATAAAATTCAAAAACCGTATTACGCTATAATTAATGGATACGTATTGTTTTGTGATGATCCGGCAACTTTGCTAAAAACAATTGACGATATTAAAGATGGCAAAACACTGAGTCAAAATGAGGAGTATGATAAATTCCAATCCGGATTTAAAAAAGAAAATTCCATGCTCGCCTATGTGAATATGAAAAAATATTTCCTGAATTTAAAGGGAATACTGGATGCGCCAAGCTATTCCTCCTCTTACAGCAACAGGGAATTTATTATATGTTTCAAACACATGGGATTTCAATTCAGCAGGGAAGAAAATTATTTCGATACACGGATGCTGGTACAATTTGAAAAACCGGATGAAGCAGCAATGGAAATTGCAGAAGGACATGCGATGGAACAAGGCGAATTGGAGGCCGGTGACAGCATGAGTGCCGCAGACGTATTCATTTTACAATATATAAATGGATCGGTACGCAAAGAGGAATATGACAACGGTAAATCCAAAATTCTCGCAGAAATGAAGGATGGTGTAATGCATGGAAAATACCTGGAATATTGGGAAAATGGGAATATCAAATCCAAAGGTCATTATAAAAACGGAGAGAAATCCGGACTGTGGTTTTATTACACTGAGGTGGGTGATCTGGATAAAAAAGAGCGATTTGGAAAGGCCGGTGTTTTAGATACCATTCTCGAAAAAACACTTTAAAAAAAAGAACCGTTTTACGCGGTTCTCTCATTTCTGTTTTTTATTCCCCTTCCGGTGGAGGTGGTGGTGGCGGACCATGTTGTCCCCCGCGTGGCGGGCCTTTCCTTTTGCCCCCCGGGCCTTTTCCATCCCTTGCTTTTCCAATTAATTCATGCTGAATTTCTTTTTCTACCCGTGGTAACATCACTACTTTTTTAACAGGAATTACTGTTTTTAATTTCTCGCTGTAGGTTTTAAATAATTCCAGTTCCTTGCTCCGCAGATCAATGGCATCTTTCAGATATACATTGGCTTCCTCCTCAGTAAGATCCTCTGGTTTTTTGCCTTTCCACTTGTCTTTAAATGCTCTTCTTTCAGTTCGCAATTTCAATTGGTATTCATCGTAAATTGGGAAGAATTTTTTGGATTCTTCATCCGTTAAACTCAATTTTTTGATGAACAATTCTCTGCGCGTTTTTTTCAATTCCTCCATTTTTGCCTTCCTGGTGCTGTCACCCGGAGGTGGTCCATCTTGCGCATTTGCCGCAGAGGCAATTGCCAATGCGCAAATCCATAATCCGTATTTCA
This sequence comes from Bacteroidota bacterium, assembly GCA_018333525.1. GTDB lineage: Bacteria > Bacteroidota > Bacteroidia > NS11-12g > UBA955 > JAGXTF01. The sequence continues at coordinate 7,997 of JAGXTF010000030.1, forward strand.
GTTTCTGCTTCATATTCTATAATTCAAATTGATCAAATATTCCATCTTCCGCATCCATCACTATTAGTCCTTCATTTTCCAATTCAGCGGCTGCGGCAATTTCTTTTTTATTCAGTTTTTTAACGGTAGTGGAATTGGAAACTGCAGTATTTCCTTCCTCCAGCATCACTGCCAAAACCTGGTCTTCTACCATTTCGGGAGTTAATTTTGGTTCTGCTTTAACAGGTGCCGGAGTTTGCATTACAGGCTTTTTCTCCTGGTTTACTGCAATCGGAACTTCTGTTTGCGTTTCCCTATTCATATAAAAAACAGTACCGCTAATAACCAATACCAACACAGTTGCTGCGATAGCCACCCATTCCATCAATGGTCTTCCGGTTTTAACCGGAGCAGCGACAGGGCTTGGCTGGTTGCGTTGCACCTTCATCACAGGTTTGCCTTTTGCCGGGCTCATTCTGGCCTCCAAACGGTCTTCGAACCCATCGAAATACCCATCTGGTGCCTGAAAAGGGGACGGTATTTTATGTTTGTTCACTTCCATGATTTCGTTTATAAGATGTTATTTTTATGAAAAGGTTTAAATTTCTCTTTTAAGAAATTCTTCAATTTTTCGAACTGCATGAAAATAGGAAGCCTTTAACGCACCCACGGATGTACCTGTAATTTCTGAAATTTGTTCATAGTTTAAGTCTTCAAAATATTTGAGCTGAAATACCAATTTCTGTTTATCCGGAAGGGTAAGCAACATTTTTTGGAGCTTTCGTTCAATCTCATCTCCAGACAAATAAGCACCGGAATCAATAAGTTTGGACAATTCGACATTAACTGCTTCCAAACTGGTATTGTTGCGTTTTTTACGCAACAGGGTTAACGCTTCGTTTGTGGCGATTCTATATATCCAGGAATACAGTGCGCATTCATTTCTAAAACTGCCCAGATTTTCCCAAACACGTATAAATGTGTTTTGCGCAGCGTCGTCGGTATCATCATGATCCAATAAAATTCTGCGAATGTGGTAATACACTTTTTCTTTGTACCGGTGAACAATTTCCATAAACACTCTATGGCGGTCTGTATTCGCCACAAAGGCAGCTACAAGCGCCGCTTCCGAAAAGTCGGAATAGGAAGTGTTTCTAACCGGATTTGTCAATTCGCGTAAAATTGGATTCAAATGAACTGCAAAAGTTTAATCTCTTAAAAAAGGTTTATGCAGATGTCCAATAATTCTATCACCTGAAACAACTTGCAGATGTTCAGAAATCAACCTTTTATTTCATTGAATTTATTCTCTTCTATTTCTTTTATTAGGGAATATTTTTCCAATGCCTGATGCATGGTGGCAAACCACCAGGGCGGAATTAACGCCGGTAATATCATACTGGCATAGCCTCCGGGTAAAACAGGGCCGTTTTCGGTTGTATTCAGAATATGGTATGGTTTCGATGGATAAAAATGATGATCCGCATGCCTGCTCAAATCAATCAGCATAAATCTGGAGACTTTTTTATCGCTGTTCCAACTGTGGTTGTATCCCACTTTTTCATCCGCATTTCTTATCAATCCGTAATGCTCGATGTAATTGACATATTCCAGCAGAAAATTAGCCACTATGATATAGAAAAAATATACCAGGAGTCCGGTTAAACCGCAGAAGGTACCGATTAAACAAAGTATCAGAAATTGAAGCAATAGGTTTAACACAATTTCATTTTGAAATGATATAGGTGTTTTTCCGACTTTCTGTAAACGATTCGCTTCTGAATCCCAGGCCTGAACCAATTGTTCCCACACTGTTCTCCACGCAAATGCATACAGGGATTCCCCTTTTCTTGCCGTTGCGGCATCTCTTGCCATTCCCACATATTTGTGGTGAATGCGCAGGTGGTGTACGTAAAAATAAATATTCCCTGAGATGGCGAGCATGTATTTTCCGGCAATCCGACTTTGAACATTCATTTTATGCACCAGTTCATGCGCAATTACAATTGCACCTGATCCGGCTTCCACCGCCGAACTCAGCGCTGCGGTCAATATAAAATACCCCTGCAGTTTGCCATTAAAAATGCCATAAAACAGGCTTGCAACCACTGCGGTATGTAACAACACATGGCCATAGAGTATGGCAGTGGGAAACGGGTCGGATTTGGCTGTATGTCCATTTGATCTGTCATTTCCTAGAAACACCTCCAGAATCCCAAGGATAACCAACGAGAAAATAAAATTTGCGAGTGTGAACCAGCCACCGGAGATGTTGCCTGCCAGCGCAAGAATTCCCGGTATCAGGCTAAACATGTATTTCAGATTTCGCTCCAATTCTACAAATTTACAAGACTCAGGGTTTCACCGAAAGTAATTCGTATTTTTGCAGTCCTGTTGCAGGATTAGCGCTTTCGCTCGAATTCTTTTCAAGAGATATTGAACAAACAGGATTTTTTTGTATTTTTGCAGCCCATTTCAAAATCATGAACCCGATCATCAAATCCATAACCCAGGAATATTTGAGAAACGATTTGCCCGACTTCAAGGCCGGCGACCGCGTTACTGTATTCTACAAAATCAAAGAAGGAAACAAGGAAAGAATCCAGCAGTTCCAGGGCGATGTGATTCAACGTCGTAACAGCGGAGTGGATGAAACCTTTACCGTTCGCAAAATCTCCAACGGAGTAGGTGTTGAGCGTATTTTCCCCGTTCACAGCCCTTATATCGAGAAGGTAGAAGTGAATCGCCTGGGTAAAGTTCGCCGTGCACGTATTTTTTACCTGCGCAAAACCATCGGCAAAGCTTCCCGTATTAAAGAAAGACGATCTTAATTTCGGATTATCCGGAAATAGAGAACGCGTGGCAACCCACGCGTTTTTTTATGGCTTTTTGGGTCGCAGCTTGTACCAATGAAAAGATCCGACTTGCTTTTCTTCCATCCATTCCCAGATATCGGAATATTCCTGTAACAATTCGGGGCGATCGGTAATGATACCATTCGCACCCCACTCTGTCCAACGTGCCATTTCTGCTTTTGAATCTTTTTCCTGATACCAGGGAAATCCCTTTGCATGCAAATAGTAAAAATAAACACAGCCTGTTTCATCCGGCCCAACTACATAGCGTCTGGCTGTGTCAGTAGTTTTTTCGGCCTGTTGTATAAATTCCGCATTGGTAAATCCGCGGGGCACTCGCCAGCCTGTTGGTTCCCAATTGCGATGCATTCGAATCCAGGACCATGTTAATGCACCAATAAACAGAAATGCGAACAGGTAGTTTTTACCTTGCGGAATGACTCTATTCGCTCCTACAGCCGCTGTAAGTACAATGAATGGCGCCATAAACAGGATATAATATCCATGTTTCAGAAACTGGCTTTGAAGAAGGAAATAGATAACAAATGCTCCAGCAAAGGTCCCGATTGCATAAATTCTGCTCCTTTTGGTCCGGAATAAAATAATCAGGCCCAATAGCAACAAAGGCAGCATCACGTAACCAACCCAGGTTTCAGGCACATCACTCCATGCATTCTGAAACCATTGACGAAAAAAAGTTGACACAGAATCCGGAATTCGCACATCATGCACAAATTCGTTCAGCCAGTCTTTGAAAGTCAGGTAACGCGCCCAGGCATACCATCCGGCGCAGGCTGCAGTTGTTAATAATGCAGTAAGAATGGAAGACCATAACCATCTGCGATTTTGAAAAACTCCCTTTTTAACGAGTTCTATTCCAAGTGGCACACCTGCTATTAAAAACTGCAATTTTACCATCCCGGCAAGCGTGAGTAAAATCGAAGCAAATAACCAATTAAATAATTCGGCTTTCGCAATCCAAAACCGAAAAAACAACCAACCCCACAGCATGAATGAAAGTGCCAATAAATCGGGAACAGCATTGATGCTGTGGTAATAAAATTCCGGAATTGCAATTAAAAATGCTGCAGAAAATAATGCAATTCGAGTCTCCGAAAAAAAGCTGCGCACCAATAAAAACAATCCGGAAATGGAGAAGAATGAAATGAACAAACTCCACCACCTGTGCGCGGTATGCGAAAATCCGGTGAGTTTGTAAATACATGCCAAACCGTATTCATAAAGCGTAAATGAGGGTCCGGTTACACCGGAAAATTTGTAACGTTTATCAATTCGCGGCAGCCAGATTCGCATATCCTCTTCTGCATAATTCCTCGCTACAGCAAGGGTATTGCATTGTCTCCAGACATGGGTTCCAACAGCAGGTAAATGCATGTATGGCAAATGCGAAATTGCCTGTATACAAAGCAACAAAACCAACCATTTCCATGGTTTAACTGCAGATATCCATGCACCAGAAAGTCTCACCAGGTATGGTCAATACAAATTTTTGGACCCTCTTTTGTTTCTCTTGTAATCAGGCTGAAATATCCCTGTGGGGTATCAGATGCACGCAACAATTTCCACCTTCCGGTAATATGTCCGTATTCAGAACCAAGCAATTCAGTGCTATCCAGTGTAAATTCCAATCTTCCCATTTTTTCTCTATTGGGATACGACCTCAGATACCTGGCCAGCGTAGAATCCCAGCCATAAGTGGTCCCTTTTTTGGTTATAAATTTGGTGTTGTTGGTATGTTCATAAGAACCCATAAATCCGGGAATATCTCCTTTATTCCATGCATCTTTTGAATCCATAACCATTTTTTGAATTGCCATTTTTCGCGAAGTTTCATGATTAGAACTACAAGCGAAAGCAATTAAAATAATACCAAATAATATTGCAGTTTTCATCCTTATTTATTTCCGGTAATTTGCCATTTAGTACCTAAGCTGATCACGTTGTGAAAAACACCGGTATTGTAAAAAATATTGGTGTTGTTGTTTGCAATGCGTATGCTGTTTATGCTGTATTGCATTTCCAAAAAAATGCGCCAGTCATCGGCAAGTTGATAATCTCCTCCAACACAGCCAAGTATGTTCACTTTTCTCATATCCTTCTGAAGATTTAAAATATAGGAATCGCGATCTTCCGCTTTTATCAGATAAGTAGTACGCATTCCTGCACTTACAGAAAATTTGTCCAGATACCAATGTATAAAAACGGGTATGTCCACCATTTGGTAAATCAGGTGAAATGAAGCATTACCCGGATTTTCGGGATCAAACGGACGTCGGCTGCCCCTAATGCTGAATGCAGCCCCGGTTTCATATGCAATATCCCCTTTTTTCATGGCACCCAGCCCCTGTCCTACCATGTAACCGGCTGTAAATCCAAATTTATTATATCCCGAAGCAGCATCGCCATCAATCTGACAGAAATTCGCTGCAGTTACCAGATATCCGAAAAATTCACCTTTGGTATGCTGGGAAAATGCACTACTAAAACAAAAAAAGGGAAACAACAGGCAAATTATTTTTTTCAGGATGGAGCGCATGGTATTAATTCGCCGGCAAGTTAAAGATTAACGTGGAAGTAGACTACATCATTGCCGGTTCCGGAATTGCAGGTTGTACACTGGCAGCAGAATTGCATCTGCGCGGATGCAAGCTGGCTATGTTTAGTATACAGGATAAAAACAGTTCCAGCAGAATTGCAGCAGGATTGATAAATCCAATTGTACCTAAAAGGGTAATTCCCGCCTGGAACGCTGAATTTATTTTCCCCGCCATCGAAAATTATTATCGACAACTGGAATTGCTCACAAAAGATACCTTTTACGATTCAATGCCCATGATACAAATTCATGGCTCGGAAAATGAGTTCCATCAATGGAAAATTCAAAGTGAAAAGAAAGATATGCAGCCTTTTCTCAGGAGTTTTCCGCCGGGGAGAATCCATGGTATAGAAGCGAGTTTCGGCTATTGCGAAGTGAATTTTTGTGGGCGGCTCGATGTATTAAAATTCTGTGAAAGCATGGAGAATTTGATGATGCAAAGGCATCATTTTCATCATTCCCTGGTAGATTATAATCAAATCATTTTTGAATCGAATTTTGTGAAATATGGAAATTTAAAAGCCAAAGGTATGGTGTTTTGTGAAGGCACTTCCATTGAAAACAATCCCTTCTTTTCCAATATTCCGGTGAATAAAAGTTGGGGAGATATTTTAGAAATATCGGTTTCGCAACATCCGGATCCGGGAATTATTTTCAAACAAAAACATTGGTGCATTTCAAAAACCAACGGCAATTTCTTGTGTGGAAGTAATTTTCTATTGGAGGAGGGAAACAAGGAAGATGTTGAATTAAAAAGTGAAGAAATATTGAATTCAGTAACCAAATGGTTTCCGGTTAAATCCCTTATATCATCGGTTCGGGGCGCCAGACCGGTGATGCCGGATCGCAGGCCTGTAATGGGTCGACATCCGCACTTTCCTGCACTCATGGTGTACAACGGACTGGGGACCCGCGGATGCAGTCTCAGTACCTGGCTTTCACCGTTACTTGCAGATCATATCACCTTAAATTCTGAATTACCCGAGGAGGTACGGGTAGAACGATTTCCATTCCATTCCAAATAAAAATTCAGGCAGGATATCACAAGCAGGATTATGGCATCCTCTCATCCAAAAATTGTATGAAATTTTCCATATCGCGAACCACTTTGCAATTTGCGGGCAATCGCAATTCCTTTTTCTTCACTATCTGGCTCCCGCTCAGCCAAACTTTGCTGTCCTGAAAAATTCTGGATAATGTGGTAATTAATACCTCGGTTGGAAGCTGTGGTTGCATGGTAGTTATGGTACAAAAAACCACATCGGGTTTGTGCAGTTTGAATATCAGATTCAGTTCATCCAAAGGGGTGGATGTACCGAGATATATTACTTTTTGACCGCGTTTCCGCAACATGTAATAGGCAAACAATAAACCCATATCATGATTTTCCCCATTTGGAACAAACAACAAATATTTTTCTGAATGAATTTTACGTGGAAAGCCCAATTGCTCAATTTCCACATACAGTCTTTGGCGAATGAGATTGGTTATAAAATGTTCGTGCGCAACATGGATAGTACCGGAAAGCCACAACACGCCGACATGGTGCATAAAAGGGAAAATCACCAGGGTCATGGTGGATTCCATTCCGAATTTCAATACACAAAGGGATAAAATGCGATTAAATTCTTCTTCATCAAATTCAAGCATTGCTTTTGTTAACGGCTGCAACTGACTTTCATGCGTATATTTTTTCTCGCTTATTTCCAGCGTTTTTGCCTGTACTTCTTTTCTGGACAATTTTGCAATATGGCTAATTTTAAAACCATGGTCATTCAGAATTGCCACATTCATCATGTACTTCAAATCTTCATCTTCATAATAGCGAATATTGGTATCTGTTCGCTTGGGAATCAGCATTTTATATCGCTGTTCCCAAATTCGCAGGGTATAGGCTTTTATTCCCGTTAAATTTTCAACGTCTTTAATAAAATACTTGTCTTTAAAATCTTTTTTAGAATTTTTCTGTTTATCCGCTGATGTATCTTCCATTTAATTTTTTCCTTAAATTTAACCACTCATGGCAGTAATAATGGTCACCGGTGCTACAGGTATGCTGGGCCGACAATTGGTACAAAATCTCCGGCAATCCGGCAATGATGTTCGCATTCTTACTACTAACATAAACAAGAAAGATGAAAAAGGAGCTGCTTTTTTGTGGAATGTTCGAGATCATTTTGTTCAACAAGGCGCATTGGATGGTGTTGACGTCATTATACACCTAGCCGGATCCAATATTGGCAAAAAACGCTGGACAGCAAAAAACAGGCAAAATATCATAGAAAGCAGATCGGAATCGGCAGATTTGCTTCGCGAAACCCTGGAGAAGGGTGGCCATAAAATCAGGCATTTTATCAGCATTTCAGCAACCGGCTATTATCCGGATCCCGGAAGTAAAATGTATACAGAATCTGATTTACCCGGCGAAGGCTTCTTGTCTAAGGTTTGTATGGAATGGGAAAAGGCCGCCCTCCGCTTTGAAAACCCCAATACCAAAGTAGCAATAATTCGGATGGCTCCAGTATTTTCCGCAACCGCTGGTTTGCTTCCTACCATTTCCATGACGAAAGGAATTCGCATCCTCCCCGTCCTTGGCAGCGGAAAAAACATCTGGGCCTGGATCCATATTCAGGATGCAGTAAATATTTTTCAATTTATTCTGGATCACCATTTAAGTGGGATTTACAATGCGAATGCACCTCAAATTACCTCGCAAAAAGAAGTACTTCATGCGATTTCAGGCAATCAATGGATATGGCACGCTCCGGTACCTGAATTTCTGTTAAAACTCTTTTTGGGAGAAAGATCCGCCTTACCATTAACTAACCAGAAAGTAAGCTCTGAAAAATTGCAAAAGCTGGGTTTCATTTATCAATTTCCTGAAATTAATTCTGCTATTTCAAATTTGTTTCATGCCAAATAATACTGCGTATTTTTGGTTTCGAAGGGATTTGCGAATAGAGGACAATTGTGGCTTTTACCATGCCCTTATATCCGGTAAAAAAGTAATTCCGGTGTTTATCTTAGATACCAATATTCTGGATGATTTGGAAGATAAAAGGGACAAAAGGCTGGCGTTTATTTTGGAAAAACTTCGGGAATTACAGGCAATTTTCCGCAGCTTTAAATCGGATATGGTTTGGGTTCATGAATCGCCTCTAACCGCATGGAAACAAATATTTTCACAATTCGGGGCAGGTGATATTTATGCCAATAGAGATTACGAACCATATGCCATAAAAAGAGATTTGGAGATTGCAGATTTTGCATATAAAAACAACTCACATTTTTTTGATTATAAAGATCAGGTCATCTTTGAAAAGGATGAAATTGTAAAAGACAACGGTTTGCCGTATACTGTGTACACCCCGTATAGCAAGAAATGGAAAACCGTATTTCATGCAAAAGATTTTAAAGAATTTCCATCACAATCTGAGTTGCATCAACTTCTCTCCAATCATTTCGCAGCAGTTCCTGCCATGGAGGATATTGGATTTATTTCCAATGAATCAAATATTCCTAAAATGAATATTTCAAACCATCAAATTCTGAATTATGTAGAAACCAGAGATTTTCCTGCAAAAGATGGTACCACAAAAGTGAGTACTGCCCTACGTTTTGGAAGCATCAGCATCCGATCATTATTTCGAAAAGCATCAGAAGTATCTCATTCTGAAAAATGGATGAATGAATTAATTTGGCGTGAATTTTATTCACAGATTTTATGGCATTTCCCTAATGTGGTCAATCAGTCATTTAAGCCCAGTTATGATAGAATTGTCTGGAGAAATAACGAAGAAGAATTTCATAAATGGTGCGAAGGGAAAACGGGATATCCCATGGTGGATGCAGGGATGAGGGAACTCCATGGCACTGGATATATGCACAACAGGGTACGTATGGTAACTGCAAGTTTTCTAACCAAACATTTGCTTATTGACTGGCGTTGGGGGGAATCTTATTTTGCCAGTAAATTATTGGATTATGATCTTGCCAGCAACAATGGAGGCTGGCAATGGGCCGCCGGCAGTGGCGTAGATGCAGCACCTTATTTCAGAATATTTAATCCTTCCTTACAGGTAATTAGATTTGATCCGGATAAATTTTATATCCGAAAATGGATTCCTGAGTTAAACAGTCCTGAATATCCGGAACCCATTGTCTCCCATGAATTTGCCAGAGAAAGATGTTTGAAAACTTATCAATCTGCATTAAACACCAGGTAACGTATTACCAGGAATTCAACCATTATTATTACGGAGTTTTTCATGCCCCAATTTTCATTTTTTCCCGGTTACGTACCAAACATTCATCGCACCTTTCCCTTTTATATTTAAGGTTCCATGCGTATGACAAATAAAGGATTCGCGAATTAATTCATAGGTTGCTTCACTTATCTGAATCGTTCCCTGATGTCCGTGCGATTCCATTCTGCTCGCAATATTCACTGCATCACCCCACAAATCATAACTGAATTTTTTCCTGCCAATAACACCGGCAACAACCGGTCCTGAATTAATTCCAATTCTAAATTCCAATTTATTTCCAAGAAATGTATTTGAATTCACATAATCGCGTATTTCCAGCGCCATTTCTGTTAATGCCAATGCATGGTCATTTCTGGAAACCGGCACTCCTGATGCAACCATATAACAATCCCCGATTGTTTTTATTTTTTCCAACTGGTATTTTTCAGTAAAGGAATCAAATTTGGAAAATACATCGTTGAGTAATTCTACCAATTGTGCCGGAGAAAGGGTGGAAGATAATGGTGTGAAATTTACAATATCCGCAAAAAGAATGCTCGCATTTTCGAAATGTTCCGCAATGGTGCGACTTTCTTTCTTCAATATCTGCACGATTTCTTTAGGTAGAATATTTAAAAGTAGCGATTCTGAACGGCTCTGAAACTGCTGTTTCTGTCCAACAAAATAATAAACCATAACAAATATAATTCCACCGACACCTATCAGGTTAATCATAAAAAACATGATGATTACGTTTTCTGGTAATATTTTTTCTACCTGTATGTAAGGCTGAATCGCAACGCAAATCAACAAGGTGACCACAAATCCGGCAAACCATATTCTGGCATGTTTCAGCGTATCAAAAAGCATAGCACCCAGAGGGCAGATTAAGGCCCAAAGAATTACTGCGCTTCCGTTAATCATCCCTCCCAATGCCACCATCAGCGCACCGGGCAAGAGTAAAATCAACAATAATTGGCTGAATCTAAAAAATTTGAATTTTTTGGTAATTCCAAATGCGATGATGCTTATGAGGGAAAAAGCGCAATAACTCAAAGGGATCCAGGCTGCTGTTATTGTGCCATAATAAATATACAAGAGTCCCCAACAAATGCCTGTAATCAGAAATGGAAATGTGCATAGTACCAGAAGCGCCTTTTGAAGGCGCGTATCCTCATCATCTTCCGGCACCGACCCGATGCGGGCAATACTGGAAATTATTTTGGTAAATATGTTCATTTGATCAAGCCATTAATGAACAGTATGGAGGATTATTAAAAGACATATAGTATTCATTCAAAAAGTAAAATTAACCTATACTTTAGAATTGAACAAACAGCAATGCCCTTCTTCTATTTATTTAATGACAAAACCAGCTTCACCATTGATATTCAAGATAAAATAATATCTTAATCCGTAAAGGTTATTTGTACCATTAATTTCCCTGAGGAATCTCAATTCTGAACACCGAACCCTGGTTCGGAATACTTTCCACAGATACTTTTCCACCCAGTCTTTCCACTTGTGTTTTTACCATAAACAACCCCACCCCTTTTCCGTCTTTTTCAATGTGAAATCTTTTATATAAACCAAAAACTTCATTGCCATGGCGGTTTAGATCAATGCCCAATCCATTATCCCTGAATTCTAAAATTACCTGCCCATTCTTTTGATAGGATTGAATTTGAATTACGGGTGCCAAATCCGGTTTGGAATATTTAATGCTGTTGGAAATAAGATTATAAAATATACTATAAATATAACTTTTAATAGAGCGCAATTCCTTTGCCATTTCAAAGTTACCACTGATGCTTGCATTGTTTTCCATTACCAGAGAATGAATACTTTCGGTAATGTCATCCAGCAATACCCTGAAATCCACAAATTCAAATTCACTTTTTAACTCTTTGTTAAGCTGTAAAATGGTATTTAAATCCTGAATCACGGTATCCAATTTTGCTGCAGCCTCACTAAGTCCAAGTAAAAGATCTGAAGTATCTTCTTCCGTATTCTCTCCTACCTGCAAAAGATTGGTAGCACCAATGATGTTGGCAACAGGTGCTCGTAAATTATGAGATACAATATATGCAAACTGTTCCAGGTCATGATTTCTGTGACTCAGGTCGTCGGTAATTTGCTCTTGCTGCATGTTCATTTCCTTTTGCTCAGTAATGTTCTGAATCGCAATCATAATCCCGTAAATTTCGCCCTGATTGTTGTCGATTCTGCAAACGCGCACATAATACCAATGCACCCTTCCATCGGGTTGGACATAATCAATTTCGTACTCAAACGGTTCCCCGTTAAATGCCTGTGGCAGCATTTTTTCCCAATATTCCCGCCCTGCAGGTGTTATGACTTCGAACAAGTTAATTTCTTTATTCTCTTCTAAGTGGTATTCCTGTTGTCCGAATTTCTTTGCCTCTTTGTTATATGTAATTACTTTTAAATTTTTGTCTAAAAGGATAAACGCAATATTGGTATTGTCCAGTATGGTATTTAAATGCGCTTCCGAAAGGCGCAACTGATTTCTGGAATGGTACAGATTACTTACATCTCTTGCGATTGCCAGAATCTCTTCGTTGTTCAATTTTTTCACATTGGCTTCCACATGGATGATTCTTCCATCTTTGGTAATCATCCGCCGCTCACTGAATTGTTGCTCGCCATTCATCAACCGGTCAAATGGAATCGGACGTGCATCCAGATCTGAGGAATCAATGAGTTCATGTACACTCATTTTTAGCAATTGTTCTTTGGTATAACCGAACAATTTACATAAACTGGAATTAACATCTAAAAAATTGCCTGTAAAATCCGTAATCATGATGGCGTCTGTGGCCTGCTCAAAAAGACTCTTGTACCGGCCTTCCTCCGCGCTACTGTCTAAATTCATCTTTGCGAAAAATAATAAATAAAATTGAAGCTGGCAAACAAAGAATTAATCTCCTGCAGATTGGGCATTGTTGTCCTGCAATTGAAATAAATCCTTCAAAATTTCAAGCGTTAATGGCTTGCTGATATATCCGGAAGTGATTTCATAAGCGAGCGATCGCAGACTGTCCCGAGGGTCAATGGAAGAAGAAACCAGGTAGATTTTAATCTTACGAATGATGGGATTAAAACTTTCCTTTAAAGCGTCCAGTACAGCAAATCCATTGAGCAAAGGCATGTTGATATCCAACAGCAATACAATATCCCGGTTGGTATATTCTGCTTCATTTAAATTCCGAATAAATTCCAATCCTGCAGCAGGTTTCTCGAAAGTCTGTACATCCGCTTCCCGGAATATTTTGCGTATGGTAATTCTGCTGATGTGGTTATATGCAACATCATCATCCATTACAATGAATAACGGGTTAACCGGATTTAGTGGTTCCTTTACCTTAATTTCTTTCATCTTCAAGGGGTATATTGAAGTTGTGCTGCCTGTTTATTTGGATGTGTTGTGACCAATGGTATAACCAATACGGCCCATCCCTCCTTTGGATGCAAAAATAACGAAAATGTTTTAAAAGTTAACTATCATGGTTCAAATCCGAACGGTAATATGAATTCCCGGGCATTTTTCGAATGAAAGATTCAGGAAAATAACCCATTTTTGGAAGGATTTTTCCAAGGAAGTACATACCTTGCTTACCATTTATATGTGTTCAAGTACATTAAACAAAAATTACCATTTCTGATAATATGGAACATCAGCATCATACAGGCCATCATATGCCGGAAATGAAAGGCCCCGATTCCCCCAATTCCCATTCAGATAAGGCACATACCGGACATAACCACCATGGCATGATCCAGGATTTTAAAAAACGATTTTGGATCTCTCTTGCCATCACCATTCCGGTATTATTGTTATCGGAAATGATACAAATGTTCTTTCATTTCCACCTCCATTTCTTTGGCGATACCTATTTGCTTTTCGCATTATCAACTATTGTTTTCTTTTACGGTGGATGGCCTTTTCTCAAAGGATTGAAGGACGAAATCGGCAATAGAAATCCGGGAATGATGACCCTGATTGGAATGGCAATTACGGTTGCCTATGTTTATAGTACCGCAGTAGTCTTTGGTTTAACCGGTATGGACTTTTATTGGGAACTGGCTACACTAATTGTAATCATGCTGTTGGGCCATTGGATTGAAATGAAATCGGTGATGGGTGCTTCACGCTCATTGGAATTACTGGTGGGAATGATGCCCGCAATTGCGCATAAAATTCATGGGACCCATGTAATGGATATACAGTTAGAAGAATTGGTACACGGTGATATGATTTTAGTAAAACCAGGAGAAAAAATTCCGGCAGACGGCGTAGTGATGGAAGGAGAAAGCTATGTGAATGAATCCATGCTCACCGGAGAATCCAAACCAAACAAAAAAAATGAAAGTCAGAAGGTAATTGGTGGCTCCATTAATGGATCCGGAGCTTTAAAAATACAGGTTTTACATACGGGAAAAGACAGTTATTTAAATAAGGTTATTTCCATGGTACAGGAAGCGCAACGGAGTAAATCCAGAATGCAAAACCTCAGCAACAGAGCTGCTCGCTGGCTCACTGTTATTGCCCTTTCCGCCGGAATATTAACCCTTGTGGTTTGGCTTATTTCGGGTAGGGAATTTTCATTTGCACTGGAGCGAATGGTAACTGTAATGGTGATTTCCTGTCCGCACGCACTTGGCCTTGCAGTGCCTTTGGTTGTGGCAATTTCCACCGCTGTTTCTGCCCAAAACGGATTACTCATTCGCAATAGAACCGCATTCGAAGCCTCCCGTAAAATCACCGCCATTTTATTTGATAAAACAGGTACACTCACCAAGGGTGAATTTGAAGTAACCCGTATAGAATCCTATCACCCAACATTCGGGGAGAACGAAATTCTGGAAATGGCAGCAGCACTGGAACAGAGTTCAGGCCATCCAATTGCATCCGGAATATTGAAGAAAGCGAAAGAATTGGACATTCAAATTCCTGAAATTACCGAATTCAATTCCATTCCGGGAAAAGGTATTTCTGCTCAAATTCTAAATAAAAAAGTTCAAATTGTTAGTCCGGGATATTTAACGGAATTTCAAATTGCCATTCCAAAAGACATACCATCCAATGCTGCAGAAACATTGGTATATCTGCTGGAAGACAATAATCTGATAGGAAGAATCGCTTTGGCAGATATTATTCGTCCGGAATCCTTAGCGGCAATTCAGCAATTTAAAGCAGACGGGATACAAGTGTGGATGGCCACAGGCGACAATCATAAAGTTGCAGAATCTGTAAGCAAAGAATTGGGTTTGGATGGGTTTTATGCCGAGGTTTTGCCACACCAGAAAGTGGAAATTGTAAAAAAGATGCAGCAGGCAGGTGAATTTGTGGCTATGACCGGTGACGGCGTAAATGATGCTCCGGCGCTGGCACAGGCAGATGTAGGCATTGCTGTGGGCAGCGGCACTGATGTTGCAGCAGAGACTGCGGATATCATTTTGGTGAACAGCAATCCGCAAGATATCTTAAATCTTATTATCTTTGGAAAAGATACTTACCGCAAAATGGTACAAAATTTATTCTGGGCTACTGCATACAATTCCATTTCCATTCCACTTGGAGCAGGAGTATTGTACACTTATGGCATTATGATGAGTCCTGCAGTAGGTGCAGTTCTTATGAGCCTGAGCACTATTATTGTAGCTGCAAATGCGCAACTTTTACATCGCAAATTCAAAAGGAGAATTGCGGTCCAAAAAAACTTACTTCATTCATGAAAAAAATTGGTTTTGTGTTTTTGTATATTTTTGTGTGTGCAATATTTTCAGGGTGCACCAGTGGCGGGAATTCTAATCAAATCACTTCCATAGATACAAATAAGCTACAGCCGGGAAATGAATATTATCAATGCGAAATGCACAAAGAAATTATATCTGATAAAGCAGGTAATTGCAGCAAATGTGATATGAAACTCATTCAAAGAAAGAAACAATGAAAATAAAATTGAAAATGACAAAATTGGTATTTTTAACTGCGCTTTTTGGCTCTGCCGGATTATTTTTATCCATGGTTTTCGGTCCGTCGAGTTCCGGCGCCCCTGCTTCACATACCGGCGCACCAGGAGAACAAACCTGCGCTGTTTCCGGCTGTCATGACGACAATGCATTAAATTCCGGCACCGCCAAATTGAACATTGATGCAGGAAATATCAGCAATTATATTCCGGGGAAAACATACCCGATAAAAATTCAAATTCTCGATGCCGGTATCCAGCGTTTTGGTTTTCAGATTACGGCTTTATCGCTTTCCGAAAATAAAAATATAGGTAAATTATTGGTTACAGATGTATTGAAAACACAGTATATGAATAACCTTGTCGAATATAAAGACAGGGAATATATCACCTACACATTTAACGGTACAGATGCATTAGAACCAGGAGTTGGCGAATGGGTGGTCAATTGGAAAGCACCTTCAGAAAATCTGGGACCGGTAATTTTTTATGTGGGTGCTGTTTCTGCAAATGACAATGAAAATGACAAAGGTGATTTTACATATACATCTCAATTAACCATTAACGATAGCAAATAAATATTATCATGAAAAAGATTTATTTTTTATTTCCGGTATTTATTCTATTCTGTGGTTTCGCAGTTTTAGGAACTTATAAAACTTCCGGCGGGCACCCTTCCAGCACCGGAGCACCCGGAGAAGCTACCTGTGCAAATGCCCAGGTGGGCTGCCATCAGGGGGCATCCTTTACGCGCGACAGCACAAATTTGGTAAATTCTTTACTTTTTTCAGGCGGGCAAACTTACTCTCCTGGTAAAACTTATACGATAACCGTAAAGGCCAATAAAAGTGGAATCGAAAAGTTCGGTTTCGAAATTGTCGCCTTAGCTAAAAACGATTTATCCAATGCCGGAGCATGGACCATTACAGATGCTAATAGAACCCATATCATCAATGGAACCGGTAGTCTTGTCAGCCGCAAGTACGTTACACACAGCACCAATGGCACTCCGGCTGTTTCCACCGGATTGGGGCAATGGTCTTTCGATTGGACAGCGCCAACAACCAATATGGGTGACATCACATTTTATTACTGCACCAATTGCACCAATAACAACAATGCCAGCAATGGAGAACAGTTATTTGTTTCCAATTATACCATTAAAATGGAATGGCCAGCAGGGATTGCGGTAGTGAAAGATAAAAAAATGCAGGTTCATTATGATAATGAAAATAGAATACTACAAGTTCGTTATCATTTAACCAGCGCATCATCTGCCAGTATTCATGTATTCAATTCAGAAGGAAAAACGGTTCAGAAATTTGATGCAACTGCCAAGGAGGCGGGTTATGTAGAAGATGAATTTGAATTAAAAAACACACTTTCCAAGGGTATTTATTTGGTAAATCTGGAAATTGGTGGAGAGAAGATTACGGAAAAGATTTTGGTAAATTAGGTTAAGAAGGCTACTGGCCATTGGCTTGGATGCGTTTCTCTGAAAGTTTGAGGTTCTTCATTTTGAAATGAAAAAATGAAGAAATGAAAATAATGAAGAAATTAATTCAGATAACTGAAGACAAATTGTTCAGCTACAAAATTTAATTGCCACGAATTACACGAATAACACGAATTAAATACAAATCCATTTTTCGTTTATTACGGTGAAAACGACAAGTCATGACTTGTCGTTATGGACGACCACTTACATTTGAAAACGACAAGTCATGACTTGTCGCTACGTGCAATTAACCTTTGACATTTGTTTTCTCGGTTACTCGGTTACTTTGTAAACAAAGTAACTTTCTATTCCAATGTTCTTTTGTAACTTCGCCAAGTTGAAGTTTTTCACGGTCATATTCAGTATCTATTTTGTGGCGCTTTCCAGCATCCCATGTACCGATTATGCCGGCTGTAGCAGCGAAGAAACCACACATTCCGTTTCAGGATCCTGCAATTCCGATGATTCCCACCATGGAGAATGTTCCCCTTTTTGTTTGTGTTCCTGCTGCGGAATTACCATAGCCTTATTTTACAATTCTTATTTTCCGCCTTTGGAATATAAATTTTCGGATACACCTTACCTTTTAAGGGATGTAACATTTAGCTCAGTAGAGCCTGCCAATATCTGGCATCCGCCCAAAATTTCCTGATTTTATATTTCAAAAAAAACACATCTAGTGCGTGCAGCACTGTGTTTTCCTGTATGGTTTTATTTCTGCACTTTGTATTTACCGAAATAAAATATGTTAGAAAAGATCATTGCGTTTAGCATTAAAAACAAACTCTTAATCGGGCTATTTATTATAGCCCTGGTAATCTATGGCTCGTTTCAATTTACCAAACTGCCCATAGATGCCGTACCGGATATTACAGACAATCAGGTGCAGGTTATTACTACGGCTCCTTCATTTGGAGCTCCCGATATCGAGCGTCTGATTACGTTTCCCATAGAACAGGCCAATAGCAATATTCCCGGTTTAAAAGAAATACGCAGTTTTTCGCGTTTTGGATTGTCTCTTATAACCATTGTTTTTGAAGAGGATGTAAATGTTTACTGGGCACGCCAACAGGTAACCGAACGGTTAAAAATCGCCCAGGAGCAGATTCCCAAAGGTATTGGTACTCCGGAACTGGCACCAGTAACTACGGGTCTTGGTGAAATATACCAATACGTAATTCGCGCCAAACATGGTTATGAAGCAAAATACGATGCAACGGAATTGCGCACCATACAAGATTGGATTGTGCGCCGGCAGTTGCTGGGTGTGCAAGGTGTAGCAGATGTGAGCAGTTTCGGAGGCAAATTAAAGCAATATGAAATTGCAGTAGATGCCAATGAATTAAAATCGTACAACATCACCATTAACGACGTATTTACGGCATTAGAAAAAAACAATGAAAATACAGGTGGCGCATACATAGAAAGACGCTCTACCGTTCTGTATATCCGTAGCGAAGGGCTTATAGGGAATGAAGACGACATCCGGAATATTGTTGTAAAAAACACAGAAAATGGAACACCGTTATTGATTAATGATGTTGCTGAAGTTCGGATTGGAAGCGCTATTCGTTACGGCAGCATGACTTATAACGATGAAGGAGAAGCCGCCGGCGCTGTGGTAATGATGCTCAAAGGCGGCAATAGCAGTGAAGTAATAAAAAATGTAAAAGACCGAATTATACAGATTGAAAAAACACTGCCTCAGGGGGTGGAAATTGAACCATTTCTGGATAGAAGTAAAATGGTGAATCAAGCCATTGGAACTGTTTCTAAAAATCTAATGGAAGGTGCATTAATTGTCATATTTGTTTTGGTATTATTTCTCGGAAATTTCAGGGCAGGAATTCTGGTTGCATCCGTTATTCCTCTTTCCATGCTTTTTGCTATCATTTTGATGAATTTATTTGGCGTAAGCGGGAATTTAATGAGTTTGGGGGCACTGGATTTCGGACTTATAGTAGACGGTGCGGTAATTATAGTGGAAGCTGTAATGCATGGAATTACACAAATTAAAAAATCTTCTTTCGGACAATTAAACCGAAATGAAATGGACCAAGAAGTAAAAACTTCTGCAAGTAAAATGATGAACAGCGCAGTATTCGGTCAAATTATTATTTTGATAGTTTATCTGCCTATTTTCTCATTGGAAGGAATTGAGGGTAAAATGTTTAAACCAATGGCTCAAACAGTAGCATTTGCCCTTTTGGGTGCATTTATACTTTCCCTAACCTATGTGCCGATGATGTCTGCACTTTTTCTAAAAAGAAACAAAACTCATAAACGCAATATCTCCGATAAACTCATGGACTTTTTCACGAAAATCCATCAAACAAATCTGAAAAAAGTATTGAGATTCCCCAAAATTACCATTGCTGCATCTCTGGGATTGATGGCAATATCCCTGTTCGTTTTCAGCAAAATGGGAGGTGAGTTTATTCCAACTTTAGAAGAAGGAGATTTTGCAGTAGAAACCAGAGTATTGGCAGGAAGCAATATTGCTACCACTTCTGAAGCTTGCTTGAAAGCAGCACATATTTTAAAAAATAAATTTCCTGAAATAAATAAAATTATCGGGAAAATTGGAAGTGGTGAAATCCCTACAGATCCAATGCCCATGGAAGCCGCAGATATCATGATAATTCTGAAGGACAAAAGCGAATGGACATCCGCAGAAACCTTTCCGGAACTCGCTGAAAAAATGGGTAAAGCCCTGGAAGATCTTCCCGGTGTAACTTTTGGATTTCAATATCCTGTAGCCATGCGATTCAATGAACTTATGACAGGAGCAAAGCAGGACGTGGTTTGCAAAATTTATGGGGAAAATCTGGATTCCCTTTCCAAATATGGAAATATTCTTGGTGATTTGGCCGGAACTATCAACGGGGCCAAAGACATTTATGTGGAAAGTATCACAGGACTACCACAGGTAATTATTCAATACAAAAGAAATATCATGGCACAATACGGTTTAAATATATCAGATGTAAACAAGGTAATTAATACTGCATTTGCAGGACAGAGCAGTGGGCTGGTGTTTGAGGATGAAAAAAGATTTGACCTGGTGGTGAGACTTGCAGGTGAAAACAGACAACAACTGGAAGATGTACAAAATTTATTAATTCCAACAGCTCAGGGAACTCAAATTCCATTGTATCAGGTTGCAAGCGTCAATATTCAGGAAAGTATCAATCAAATTCAAAGGGATGATGCAAAACGCAGAATTATTGTCGGCTTCAATGTCCGGGGCAGGGATGTTCAAAGTATCGTCACTGAATTACAACAAAAAGTAGGAACAAACGTGCATCTTCCATCGGGGTACTACATCAAATACGGAGGCACTTTCGAGAACCTGAATGCAGCAAAAAAACGTCTCGGAATTGCGGTGCCAATCTCACTAATCCTTATTTTTATTTTGCTATATTTTGCATTTAATTCCGTAAAACAGGGATTGTTAATTTATTCCGCAATTCCACTTTCTGCAATAGGAGGTATTCTATTTCTCGCCATGCGCGGCATGTCATTCAGCATAAGTGCCGGTGTAGGTTTTATTGCACTTTTTGGAGTCGCTGTTTTAAACGGAATAGTATTAATTGCCGAATTTAACCGAATTAAAAATGAAGGAGAATCGGATACCATGCAAATAGTATTACAGGGCACCAAAATGCGATTGAGGCCGGTTTTGATGACGGCATTTGTCGCCTCCATGGGATTTTTGCCTATGGCACTCAGCCATGGTGAGGGTGCGGAAGTACAGCGACCCTTAGCCACCGTGGTAATAGGTGGTTTATTAATCGCGACATTTTTAACTTTATTTGTTTTGCCTGTGTTATACATTCTTTTTGAAAAAGGTTTCAAAGGTAAATTCAATGAAAATGCGAAAGTTATTACTGCGGCCTCTTTGTTAATTACCGGTATATTTTATTCCGGCTCTATTCATGCACAACAGGCGATATCCCTGAATGCTGCAATAGATACTGCAATTCAAAACAATCTGTTGGTTCGCAATGAAAAGTTGAAGTCAGAATACCAGAACAAATTAAAAGAGGCTTCTTTAGATATTCCTCAAACCAATATTACCGGGGAATACGGTCAGATTAACAGCATCTATAAGGATACGCGTATCGGTATTTCTCAAAACTTCAGTTTTCCTGCTGTTTATACCAGGCAAAGATTATTACAGAATGCAATTTATACAAGCAGTATTCTGGATGTAGTATTGCGGGAAAACGAACTAAAAAAACAAGTTAGTAATACCTATTATTTGTTACTGTATGTGATGCAAAAACAAAAATTACTGATGCAAAGCGACAGTATTTTCTCTCACTTCCTGGAAAAATCCAATCAACGCTTTGCGAAGGGGGAAAGTAATATTCTCGAAAAAATAACGGCAGAAACTCAACGCGGAGAGATACACATCCAACTCAAACAGGTTAAAAACGATTTAGAGACCCTTCAGTTGCAATTTCAACTATTGTTGAATACCAATATTCAATTTACACCAGAAAATGCGCCCATGCGGCTTCCATTTTTGATTTCCCCCGAATTTCAATCTGAAAATCATCCCTTCATTCATATTCTGGCACAACAAAAACAAATTTCAATGGAGAATACGAGGGTGGAAAAATCCAGAATGTTGCCGAATTTATTTATTGGATTCAGCAATATGAGCATTCAGGGCACAGGTGCCGACAATATATTTTATTCCAGATCCTATCGTTTCAGTTCTGTACAGATGGGATTGGGAGTTCCTCTGTTTTATGGATCTCAGAAGGCAAAGATTCATGCTTCCAAAGTTCAGGAATCCATTGCGCAAAACAATTACAACCAGGGATTAAAAGAGTTAAGAACCGGATATGACATCTACTTTAAAAAATACCAAAACCAATTGCAGGTT
The DNA here is from genome assembly GCA_018333525.1 of Bacteroidota bacterium. Lineage (GTDB taxonomy): Bacteria > Bacteroidota > Bacteroidia > NS11-12g > UBA955 > JAGXTF01. The sequence goes on from JAGXTF010000030.1 coordinate 30,086, forward strand.
GTAAATTATTATGAGGATACAGCAATAAAAAATGCAGATATCATCATGCAAACTGCACACAAACAATTTGAAAATGGAGATATCAATTATATGGAATGGACCATGTTGGTACTTAATGCTACTGCCATACGAAGCAATTATTCAGATGCATTAAGTGAATTAAACCAAATCGCGATACAACTTCAATTTTTCACCAATAATTAACAAATACAATGATCAAAATAAATATTCTGATTCCATTTATAACCATACTTGCTGCATGCGGGAATCAAACAGCGAAGGAATCTGTAGCCGAAGCTCCGGCTGATGAAACCACGGTAGTCCTCACTGCGGCACAACTCAAAAATTCGGATATTCAGGTGGGAAAAATTGAAATGCGAAACATTTCTTCCCTGTTAAAAGTGAATGGCAAAATTGAAGTTCCACCACAAAATATGGTTTCAGTAAGTGTGCCTTTGGGCGGATATCTCAAATACACCAAACTCCTGCCGGGCATGCATATTGGCCGCGGAGAAGTGATAGCAACCATGGAAGACCAGCAGTACATACAACTGCAGCAGGACTACCTGACGGCCAAAGCCCATTTTAGTTCCATTGAAGCCGAATACATCAGGCAAAAGGAATTAAATGCGAGCAAAGCCAGCAGTGACAAAGTTTTCCAACAGGCCCAAACAGAATATATATCTCAAAAAGTATTAATAAAATCATTAGAAGAAAAACTCAAACTCATTGGAATTCAAACCAACAACCTGAATGAAAATACTATTTCACGAAGTATTCAGATTCACTCTCCTATTGATGGTTTTGTATCCTCTGTAAAGCAAAATATTGGAAAATATATTTCGCCAACCGATGTGTTATTTGAATTGGTAAACCCTGCTGACATTCATTTGCAGCTCACCGTATTTGAAAAAGATCTGTACAAAATTCTGGTGGGTCAGAAATTGGTTGCGTACAACAATACCCAACCCGAGAAAAAATACAATTGCGAGATCATTCTCATAGGCAAAGATGTTTCACAGGAGCGAACAGTTCAGGTACAATGCCACTTCGATGCGTATGACAAGGCTCTGATTCCGGGAATGTATATGAATGCTGAAGTGGAAGTTTCTACCAATTCAGCCCTTGTGATTCCGAATGACGGTCTGGTGAGATTTGAAGGTAAAGAATATGTATTTATTGAAGAATCCAAAGGAAGATATAGCATGCTCGAAGTGAATACCCAAAATTCAGAAAAAGGATTTACCCAAATTACATTTGTAAATTCAAACGATAATTCTGACAAGAATTTTGTTTTAAAAGGTGCTTATACCCTACTCATGAAAATGAAAAATTCCGGGGAAGAGGAATGAGCATTTATTTCACTTTATCCAGTTGCATTCCACAAACGGAACAAATCCCCGGAGAATTGCTTCCCCCGCCTTTGCACTTCATCGGGCACATATAAGTAAAGTCATTTCCAGCGTCATCACATTTCAAATCTTTTTTTGTAAAAAAACGATAGGATAAACCCATGGTAAATTGCTGTTGAATTCCAATTTGCGTTCCTTGTACTTTTTGATACAGGGGAACTTCAGCAAGGCCATAAATGGTGCAGGTTTTGTAGGAATAACTAAATTGCGGAATCAGCGATATTTTTTTACTTCCGGTTGAATTCACATCCACATTATACAATGCGAGCACATCCACATTTTCATTATACCTCATTTTTTGAACCCATTCCGCATTGCACTGCAGCGTAATTCCCAGTGAATGCATAAATGTTCTGCTCACAAATACATTCACTGCAGTAAAATCACCAAACTTCTCCCCCAGTGCGTTCCAGCCTTTTTTTATGTACATGGAATTTGCAAAAAAACGAATATTTTTTGGCCAGCCACTATGCATATAAAACAAATAAAACAGTACATCCTGAGATCCATTGGTGGGCTGAACCAAGGGAGGTGAGATGGTAAAATATTGCCTGCCTGTTGTGGGATTAGTGAATACTACATGTGAATCATTGTACTTTCCCAACGGAATCTTATAGCCCAATCCAATAGTAAGTTCATCGTGCTTGTCAAGACGTTTCCGGTTCAAAATATCATAACGCGGAAAAATAATCATATCCCCGAATCCCGAAGATTGTATTTTACCAGCGGCATTTAATTCTGTTTGGGTTTTATTCAAATAATAACCACCTTCGAGGGAAATGGTAAGGTCTTTGGTTATACCATACGCAACCCGATTATATAGATATTTGCTTGAAAAACTTTGAAATAATGGTGAAGATTCGCCGTTTCCTGTAAGAAATTTATCGCTGTAAATATATTGTAAACTGCTGGCCAATTCCATTTGATGTTGAGCCAATACGCCCTGAGAAGCGTTGCCGGCAATGGGACTTCCACTCCCCCCTGAGCAACAGCCCTGAGAATGCAATAATGGATAATTTGCTAAAAAACAGAAATGAATAGCGAAGAATTTCAAACACCTCAATCTCATTTTCACCATTGCTAATATTTAAAAATGATCCGGCTTCATCATGGAACTACAAGTCTGACTTGATTTTTACGGGTACCTGATTCAACATATACGGTATATAATCCCGGAGAAAGGTCCGACAAGTTTAATTCATATTTTAACGTACCAGAATACTGCTGTAACAATTGAATATTCTTTTGCATATTTCCGGTTAAATTGTAAATAGAGATAGATACATCTGAACTTTCATCCAAATTGCATTCCATACAGGTTTTTCCTGAAATAGCAGGATTTGGATACAAAATGAATTCCGATTTTGTCCGTAAATCTTTAGTACCAGCAACTGCAAGTGCATTGTCGATGGCAGTATTTAAAGTGGTGGTAGAAAGGCTGCCATTGTTGTTTAAAAAAACTTTATGGCCGTGTCCGCCAACTACGATGGTTTTGGGCATCCCTGCACTTCCGTAATCCGACATTTTTACATCTGTTCCAGAAAATGAAGCAGTGTAGTTGATGCCATTGGAAGAAGCCCAGGTATTCAATGTATTGCAGGTTGTATTTCCATAATCATCAACCAGATAAAATTTTACTTTATCCGGATGCGATGACGCATAGTCTGCAAGCGCAGTTGAGGCGGCCAATGCCGGTGCAATACAGGTTCCACAAGGCATTACCCAGCAGATGATAACTACTTTACCATCATTGAGATCTTCAAAAAGGACATGGCTTTTGCCAGCGCAGTCGTTAGCGGTAAAATCGGTTGCGGTAGTTTGCCCTGTAAGCGGCAATACAGCGGCTAACAGGCATAAAATTGAAAGTAAAATCTTTCTCATATGAATGGAATGGTAAAGTTAGCAAAAATCCGCCAGTTTCAGAAATGACCAGAGACATATAAAAAAATGCAATTTGTTTTACTTCACACTATCCAACTATCGCGTTGTGGCTTGAAATAGCCGTATATATACTAAAACACTTAAAGGAAGCTAACCCACTGTTTATCAGAGCATTATATTTTTAATTCCATCATTCATTCACCCTTCATTTACACTATTCCATCACTTTGCCGATTGATATTCTTCCTCCGGTATTATAGTTTTTTCACGCTTCATGATACCATAAGTCATGGTCAAAATGGAAATCACTATTACTTGAATTACAAGGGATTTGTTTACAAGTGGAAGATTTTGACTTGCGGGTATGGACAAGAATAAAAGTATGGTAATTAGTCCCTTTGGTGAAAGAAACAAAAGTGGGTTTACCGGCATTTTCATCCACCTGAGAATGCCCCATCGTATCAGCAATCCAACCACTACGATCATCACAGCCCATGGTAAAGTATTCAAATTCATAATTTCATTTAAATTCATCATAAATCCGAACATCATAAAAAACAAAGTGCGTATCAGAAAAGTGGCTTCAATAGTAATTCTCTTAAATTTTTGAACTTCCACATCCAACTTATGCGGTCGCAAACGCTTAATCCAGTTGAACTTTTTGAATACCTCCAGGTTTCCCAGAAAAAGACCAAATACAAGAATAAAAACCAAACCAGGCAGGTGGTATAATTTAGATAAATAATAAATCAGAATAACCAATAATATTATTGGAGTGAATGTTACATGGTGCTTAATCCGACTCAAAATAAAAGCCAGACCAGCTACGGCCAGAAATGAAATGACGATGATTAACAACAATTGAATAAAGAAATTACCAAATGATCCTGCATCTATGGTTTCATTGAGAACAATAAAATTGAAAAATAAAACACCCAATATATCAGACAAACTACTTTCATAAATAACAGTTTGCCTGTTTTCAGATTGTAGCCCGCGTGAGCTGGGAATGGCGATAGCGCTGCTGACCACACATAATGGAATTGCATTGGCCAGGGCAATTTTGAACTCCACGTTTTGGGTAAAATGAAGTAAATACGCCAGAAATAATGACATAACCAACAAAGAAATAACCGCAATAATCGCTGACTTTCCAATCATTGGAAGTTTCGATTTATGCAGTTCCAACTCCAGAGAACCTTCCAGAACAATCAAAATCAACCCTATGGTACCAAATACTGACAGCAAAGAGGATAAGTCAGGCACAGCAATATGCATCATCCCCATACTTTGACGCACCAACCAACCCAGTAACAACAGAAAAAGAACAGTGGGAACTTTGGTAATGGCCGAAGTAATTTCAAACAGGTATGCCAATAACAACAGCACACAAATAAAAATGATAATGGTCGTGGTCATATTTTATGCAAAACTTTTACGAAACATAATACAGCAAATTTCATGCATAACTCTAAAATTCATTTTTAGATTTTGCTTTTTACAAAATAATCATTTATGCAAATTACTATATTTCAACTATTTAGTACAATAATCAAGATACTTATTAATAAATTATTCAAGAATATTTAATTAAGCACTTACTCAAATCGTGCGTATTTAAGAAATAATTCTATACCGAATGAAGTAATTCTGCCTGAATAAATCGAATGACTTCATTTTCCAACTTTAAGATGGTAATTTGATAATTATTTACTTTAATTATTTCTTTTTCTTTTGGTAATCTGCCAATTTTATTTAGAATCAAACCGCTCATGGTATTGTACAAATCACTCACCGGGAAAGGGTCAGGTACAATATCATTGATATCATAAATGGAAGCATTGGCATCAATTTTAAAAATATTTTCACCTAATTTTTCTACCAATGGCAATTCGGAATCAGATTCATCCTGGATCTCTCCCACCAATTCTTCCAATACATCTTCCAGTGTAACTAATCCTTCTGTGCCGCCATATTCATTTACAACAATGGCCATTTGGCTGTGTGTGCGTTGAAATTCCTTTAATAAAGTCCCCAGGTTTTTAGTCTTGGGTATAAATGAAACCGGTTTTATGATTGTTCGAATATCAGTTGTGGTATTCTTTCTCCCGACTAACAACAATTCCTTGAGAAAAATAACGCCAATAATATTATCCATAGAATTTTCATAACAGGGAATTCTGGAAAAATTCTCTTCTATTATTTTATCCAACATCAAATCATTATAATTTAATACGTCAATTGCAATTATTTTGGTTCTGGGCACCATAACCTGAAAGACTTTGCTTTCCGAAAATTGAAAAGCATTTTTAATAATATCATAATCGGTCTCACGTATTTCCCCCGATTCTTTTCCTTGCTGGATCAGATACTTTAATTCATCCGAACTATGTATTTCAGAGTGATTCGCTCCATGTAAGCCAAAAATGCGTAAAACAAAGTTTGAAACCCCATTGAGTATCCAAATGAAAGGCCGGCATATTTTGTAAAAGAAATGTAAAGGATAAGCAATTCCCATGGTTGTTTTTTCTGCATATTGAATTGCCAAAGACTTAGGTGCCAATTCGCCAAAAATAATATGAAGAAAGGTGATAATGGCAAAAGCAACGGGTACCGCAATAGAATGGGAAAGTTCAGGGCTCAACTCAGAACCCATGGAAGCAGCGGCACTGATCAATATTTTTGAAACCACCGGTTCACCAATCCATCCTAATCCCAAGCTGGCCAGGGTAATTCCAAACTGGGTGGCAGCAAGATAACCGTCGAGGTGGTTCACAATATGCTTTGCAATTATTGCAAAACGATTCCCTTCGCGTATTTTAAGTTCCAATTGCGATTCGCGCACCTTGACAATGGCAAATTCCGCTGCTACAAAAAATCCATTGAGCAGCACCAGTAGTAAAGTTATGAGCAGTCCTGTTAGCATTGATTTGAGTTAAGGCAAATTTAATTTAAATGTGCCTTCTCCTGAAATAACTTTTTTTATTAAATACCATCAAGTGTGGCTTGGTTTGAATCCACTTTTCCTGATGTTTTTCAATGATTCATTGCGCGATGTAACCATTGAGGTGGAACGAAACTGCCAGGTTTGATCCGGCAAAGTATTCAACATTTGTAATATGTTATAAATTCCAAATAAACATGGATTGAAAGAATTTGGTATCAATTCAAAGACAAAGAAATTGTAAGGAATTATGGTATTCTGCGACTACATGGTTATTAACTTCATGAATTCACCAAAAACAAGCAATACCAGAAAAATTTTCCTTGCGCTTTTATCCATGATTATAATAGGTGTATCCGCAGGATTATACATATACAACATGCCCCCGAGAGATGTTGTAAATTCAGGTGCTGATTTATCTATTCATGCCGGCAAACTGGTAAATGAATTTCTAATGGATGGGGAGGCTGCCAATGGCAGGTATTTAGCAGAAGACGGAGATAGCAAAATACTGCAGATTTCAGGAAACGTTTACGAAATATCAGAAGATTTGGAAGGTATGAAGGTAGTAGTACTTCGTGACCAAAGTGATAAGGCTGGTGTGTCCTGCACATTTACAAAGGCTACGAATTCAGAATTAGCAGGTTTAAAACCAGGTATGAAAGTTACCATTAAAGGTGTAATTCGTTCCGGTGCCAGTTATGATTCTGATTTGGAAATGTACGAAAACGTGATTCTTGAAAAATGTAACCTAATAAAATAAATATAAATGAAAAAAACAGTTCCAATCCTTGCATTATTGATTCTTTCAGGTGCCATTTTTTCTTTTACCACATTTCAGGAAAAACGAACAAGCACCAAAAATCATATCTATTTTTTTTCACACACGGATCTCGAAGACATCCAGGCTAACAATTACAAAGCAATAAGTACACTGGATACAAAAACGGGTGAAATCGTCTATTCCATCCCGATGCAGAGTTTTGAGTTCAAGAAAGCTCTGATGCAGAAGCACTTTAATTCCAAAGATTTTCTTAACACCAAAACTTATCCCAAGGCCAAATTCGTTGGAGGAATAACGAGCCCGGAAAATATCCATTTCTCCAAGAACGGCATTTATCAGGTTTCAGTTACCGGAACTATGACGATAAAAGGTATCAGCAAAAGTATAACAGAAACCGGCAGCATTGAAGTTAAGGGAAATTCAATTTTGGTAACCAGCAAATTCAAACTGGTACTTGCCGATTATGGAATTACTTTCAGTAAAGGCAAACCTTCAACCAATGTGGCAAAAACCGTAGATGTTAGCATAACATCGGAATATTAAGCATGACGAACATCCCAAAACCAATTAAAATATACGGCCCCATTTTTGACTATATGTCATTTCTGGTTTATATGCATGATTTAGCAGAAAAGCATCAAACCTCGGGGAACCTCACGAGCGCTGCACGTGTGGATTTCACAAAACTGAATTATTCGCGAATTAAAAGAATGGATCAACACCTGGATATTTCTGATGCATTAATAACTGAAACAATGTCAATTAATCGCATACAGAAATGGTATGTAATTACGGAATCCTGGTGTGGAGATAGCGCTCAGGTATTACCAGTAATTGGAAAGTTATCTCTGTACAATAATGCGATGATAGAACTCCATATACTTTTACGCGATGAAAATCCGGAATGGATGAATTTTTACCATACGAAAGGAGCACTTTCCATTCCAAAGCTGATCATAAGAGACTATAAAGGAAACGACCTTGCCACCTGGGGACCAAGGCCTTTACCCGCTCAAGAAATTCTGTTAAACTGGAAAGCGAAACCAGAAGAAATGAATCACGAGGAATTTGAAATTAAACTACACACCTGGTATGCCCGGGATAAAACAATAACGGCTCAGCAAGAACTGTTAAACACTATCATTTCCATTAAGTCTTTAGATAATGAACGGCAAAATGAACGCGAAATTGAGAATAAAAAAACATTTATTGTTTAATTCCATAAGCAGGCATGTGAAAACTTTAACCGCCTGCTTCCTTGCTTGGTTTCTATTCTCATTCTCAAATTCATCTCTCGTATCTGAAAATGAATGTTTACTTTTCAAAGTCTCGCGGAGTAAGGACAAAAACCAGATTTTATATTCGGTTAATCAAGATCGGAAAGGAAAGATACAAATTGCAAACCCTATTGATATTTATTGGATAAAATATGATAATGGCGGAAAACGTGAGGCTTTAACCTGGATACAGGAAAAATATGCATACGGGTTAACGTACCTAAAAAAAGATAAAGAAATGGTCAAATTTAAATTCGTATCCTACCCAAAACGAGAGTTGACATTAAAAAGAATAGGCAAATCAGGGTTTCGCATATTATGTCAAATTAATGGTTCTATTGCAGAATTAAAGAAGATATATGTAAAAATTACCGGAGGAACTTTTTG
>JAGXTF010000031.1 GCA_018333525.1 Bacteroidota bacterium
CCACCAGTGGCTCATCTTTCTCCACTCTTTCACCTTCATTCTTCAACCACCGGATGATAGTGGCTTCTGCGATACTCTCACCCATTTTGGGCATCAGAATTGGTTTTTCAGCCATAAATTTAGTCTGCAAAAATCGTGTTTTTTTACGGGCCTACCAAACGAATTAACGCAAAGGATACTATCTGATAAATGAATCCGAATCTCCGGTCATGCCGAGCAATTTCATATAATTCTGTACCAAAGTTTGCTTTTCAATGGATTGTAATTCCGAATATGAAAAATGTAAATTGCGCAACATACGTCTTACAATTTCGAGATTATCACAGGGTTCATAAAAGCTTTCCTGTGGCTCTACTTTTATTGCAGTAAGAAATTCATCAATGTTTTTTTGCAGGAACACCTGACCCTTCGAATAAGGATTTACATAAAACAAAACCCTGCCATAATCGCTTCGATTTAACTGTCCTTTGGAATTGAAAGGTATATTTTGTTCCGGATTGAGTTCTTCGCAATATGCGAGCACAAAATGTTGCGGTAAATTCACTCCGAACACCGGAATACCCATTCTTTGCGCAATAATGCAATACAAATTACACAAGCTTATCGGGTTACCTCTTCTGGTATCAATTACTTTATTCAAAAAAGAATTTTCAGGTGAGTGATAATTCTCTGTATTGCCGCTTATACCATGCCTTTCAAACAAAATATGATTGAGTATCTGGATTTTGTCTATTGGATTTTGAGCGCTGTACATGGCCATCCAGGCATCTAATCGCACTTTTTCCAGGTAGGCATCCATGGATGCCTGATTGAGCCCCGGATAATGGATTCTGCAAACCAATGTACATCCCAAAAACAAATCCCGATCAGGTGAATTCAACCAGGCCAGAAAATCCTGTTCCAGTTGTTGTTTCTGAATATTGTGAATGATGGTTTCTATGCGAAAAGCCCTCAGTGGATCTTTATTCAGGGTCCAGTAATCTTCCAAAACCGGTACAATTTCCGGACCTTCGGAAAACAGCCTCTGCTCTACCATTTGGATAATATCTTCATCAGAATCATCCAAAAGATACAATATCGCTTCAATCTCAGACTTACTGAGCATGTATTTTCAAATTAAGTTGATAAGAGATAAAAAGTCAATCCGGAAGCCGGAAATCTCATTTTTTTCTGGTGCCCGGTTTTTTCGCTGCCGCCTTCTTTGCGGGTGCAGCTTTGTCTCCGGCCTTTTCAATAATGCTCAAAATTTCAGCCAAAGTAAGTTTCTCCGGGTCTGCATCTTTGGGTAAGGCTATATTTTTCTTTTTGTAAGAAACATATGGGCCATATCTGCCTTTCAAAATCTGGACATCTGCATTGTCATCAAAGGTTCTCAGAATTGCATTTTTATCACTTTCCTGCTTGGCTTTTATCAGATCTATTGCCTGAGCCAAGGTAAGCGAAGCTGCATCCGTACCACGGGGAATGGATACGAAAGCCGCACCAAACTTGATATATGGTCCAAAACGACCTTTGTTTACAGATAATGTTTCACCTTCAAATGTGCCAAGTTCGATTGGGAACTGTGGCGCATTCAGTGCTGTTTTCAGCATTTCCAAAGCTTCTGCCTCGCTTAGAGAAAGCAAGTCTGTACCTTTTGGAACTGAGAAGTACTTACCATTGTATTTTAAATATGGTCCAAAACGACCGGCTCCGGCAACAACTGGTTCACCTTCATGCACGGCTACTTCTTTCGGGAGTCCAAAAAGTTTAAGTGCTTCTTCCAAAGAAATGGTTTCAATGCTTTGTCCACGCTGCAAACTTGCAAACTGGGTTTCATCGCCCTCTTCTTTGGAACCTATCTGCACCAACGGACCAAATCGTCCAATGCGCACACTTACTGTTTTACCTGTTTTGGGATCTTTGCCCAAAATGCGCTCACCTGTCACGCGGGTTGCAGTTTCCGTGGTTTGCTCCACCATTTTATGAAATGGCTTGTAAAAACCTTCGAGCATTTTCTGCCAACTCTTATGTCCTTCTGCGATTTCGTCGAATTCCTTTTCTACACTAGCCGTAAAACCATAATCCATGATATCCGTAAAGTTCTGCGTCAGAAAATCCGTTACCAGCATTCCGATATCGGTTGGAAATAGTTTATTCTTTTCGTAACCGTAATTTTCTTCTTTAGTCTGGGATTGAATTTGGTTTTTTTCCAGCGTTAATACTTCAAAACTTCGCTTTTTCCCATCCCTGGATTCATTAACCACATAACCACGTTTTTGAACAGTGCTGATTGTTGGTGCATATGTGGATGGACGGCCTATTCCCAGTTCTTCCAACTGTTTTACCAAACTTGCTTCGGTGTAACGGGCAGCGGGCCTGCTATATTTTTGAGTTGCCTGAATCTGCTGCATTTTAAGCGATTCCCCTAAAGCCACCCGTGGCAATAATCCTGAGTTTTCCTCTTCGTCATCATCATCCCGGCTTTCCATATAGAGTTTTAGAAACCCATCAAATTTCACCACTTCACCCTGTGCCTCAAAGAGTTCTTTATTCTTATCATTTCCAATGGCAATAGTGGTTTTCTCCAGTTCAGCGCGGCTCATTTGAGAAGCCATCGCACGCTTCCAGATCAATTCGTACAGTTTCTTTTGTGCCGCGTCATCACCGGCTTCCAGATTTTCAAAGTAGGTAGGACGAATGGCTTCGTGCGCTTCCTGCGCTGATTCGGATTTTGTATTGTAATTGCGTGGGGAAGAGTAATTCGCACCAAACATACGTGTGATTTCATTTTTGGCGGAACCGATTGCCAATTGGCTCAGGTTCACAGAATCGGTACGCATGTAGGTGATATGTCCATTTTCATACAGTCTCTGTGCGAGTTGCATGGTTCTGCTCACATCATATCCCAGTTTGCGGCTAGCTTCCTGTTGTAGGGTGCTGGTTGTAAATGGTGGAGAAGGATTGCGAAAGGTTGGTTTTACTTCTATGTTACCCACTGTGAAGTTGGCGCCAATCAAAGCTTCCAGAAAAGAACGTGCGCCATCTCCATTATCCGGGCGCGACTTTGCTTCTGCTTTCAGGGTTTTACCTTCCAAAGTCTGAAAAGCACCATGAATACGATAATCAGATTTGGATTGGAAATCATTGATTTCCCTTTCTCTATCCACAACAAGTCTAACAGCTACACTTTGAACGCGACCCGCAGATAGCTGTGGTTTCACTTTTTTCCATAAAACTGGAGAAAGTTCATATCCCACAAGCCTGTCCAAAATTCTTCTGGCCTGCTGTGCATCCACCAGAAAATTATCAATTTTTCTGGGATTTTGAATGGCATTCAGAATTGCAGGTTTGGTAATTTCATTAAAAACGATACGGTGGGTAAGGGTATTTTTCAAGTCCAGAACATCCGCAAGGTGCCAACTGATGGCCTCTCCCTCGCGGTCTTCGTCCGTTGCTAACCACACTACCTCTGCCTGAGCAGCAAGTTTTTTTAATTCCTTTACCAGTTCCTTTTTATCGGAAGCTATTTCATATTTCGGAATAAATCCTTTTTCGATGTCAATAGCTCCATCGCCTTTGCTCAGGTCACGTATGTGACCCATGCTGGATTTAACAGTGAATCCGGCGCCGAGATATTTCTCTATGGTTTTTGCTTTGGCAGGCGACTCTACGATTACCAGGTTTTTAATCATTTATAAAAATCAGGGTGCAAAGGTAATCGGTTTGGTTATTTGACCTTCGGCTGTCTGAATTTTCACAAAATACAGAGCAGATACTGCCTGTTCCGGCCTGTGGATATCCATGGTTTGAATGCCGGCTGAAAGTGTACCCGAATGAATATTCGCCACTTTTCTCCCTGCCATATCATAAAGGTCAATTTCCACGTTGCCGGGCAATGCCAAATCCATTTCCAATGTTGCCTTTTCACCAGCAGGATTGGGGTATATTTCCGCGTTCAGCCTGGAATTCAGGTCTTTTACGCCGGCCATAAATGGGCTGATATTAATATTGTCAACGTATACCGGGTTGCCTTGTCCGCTAATTACATCTATTCGGAAAATAGCATTGGCGGAATTCGTAATTCCAAGGCTGCTTAGCGATGTAATTCCGAGTAATTTCCACTGGGTACTTCCAGATGGCACAAAATTGGAAGTTGCAGATGCACCCGAATAAGCCAAACCAGTTCCAGAACGCTCCAGAATTTGTGTAAAAGAATTTCCGCAATCTGTAGAAACGAATGCCCTTAGTATTTCACCGGATCCGGTGGATGAAGGCGCGTATGCCGCATAAAATGTAAACTTCAATCCGGCATTTGCCATGGCTGCAAGGTTTACCGGTGGCAATACAAACGAATAATTGGTGCCTATAGCATCTGCAATTGAAACCGGTGCTTTAAAGGAGCTAGTTCCGGTTCTCGCTGCAAGCTCGGTTACTACCCACGTTTTAGGGGAGACTGAGATAAATCCGCGCGCTGCCGGATCTGAAACTTCAAAACCCTCTTCAAAATTTGGATATAAGGTGGCATTGGGTGCAATTACTTCGATATATTCATCTACAGACTTGGTATTGGAGCCTGTGCCGTTCTGCACCAATAAAGAAACTTTGTACTTACCGGGTGTTTGATAAACTACTACCGGATTTGCATCTGTGCTGCTTGGAATAGAAGCACCTGTTAAAGTCCAACTCCTTGCTGTTACAGCAGCTTTACAACTAATATCATAAAATGTTACGGGAATTCCGGCACATACTATTTTGTGGCTGGACGAAAAGTTGGCAATTGGAGCTGTGCTGCTCAGTGTAACCCCAGTTGCAAGCAGGTTGGACGCAGATACATTTCCATTTCTTGGGAATTGTGCCAAAAAGCCATGCATTCTGGTTTTTTGGTTTAAAGAAAACATGGCCATACAATTTCCATCGGAATAATCCATGTAATCTTCCCACATATCCGCCAAATCCGGACCATCGTTATGGCAGGAATTTCCGTTTGCGGGACAATTGGCATTGGTAAAAGCACCATCTACCGGGGGGGTATCATCACATAAATCACCGCCGTTGCAACCATCCTGAAAGGTATGGTAGAGACCTAGCCAGTGACCAATTTCATGGGTAAGCGTGCGACCGCTATCGGATTGTGAAGCTGTACCAATTGTACCCACGCGATCGTGGCGAATTACAATGCCATCTGTGGAGGTTTGCCCCATCCACGGAAATTGGGCATATCCAAGGATAGTGCCGTTTCCCGAACTTTTAATAGATGAAACCACCCATATATTCAGGTATTTTCTGTAATTCCATTGAATAAGTGCTTTCACTTCCTGGGAACTCTGATCTACTTCCACTCCCAAAGGAGAGTAAACTCTGTTGATTCCTTCTGTGCAATTCCCGTTCGGGTCGATGGATGCGAGTACAAATTGTATTTGGCAATCTGCAGCTATCGATGTGAAGGCTGCGCGAATTTTAGATTTATTGCTGTTTTGAAGGCTAAAATCCGCATTGAGCACACGAATTTGATCGAGCAACTGCTCCCTGCTAATATTTTCCGCGCCATTGGTATGGATTACGTGAAATACAACAGGAATGTTATAAACTGCGGCTCTGGACTGAGGGGTTGTAGCAAATTGTTTTGCCCTTTCGTTAAATTCCTTTTCGTTTTGTGCATACTCAGGGTGTTTTTTAAGCTGATCTGCATAATAAGAGTCTGTTCCGCAGGAATGCTGCGAAAACAACCTGACTTGAAACAGGAATACTGTGGCGAAAACGGCTATTTTGGCTAATTTCATTATTTCTGCAAAGTTCGTGATTTTTCATTATTAGATGGAGTGACTTAAGTCTTGTTTACACGAATATGATATTCTAAAGCGCTGAATTCGGGAAAAACGCATCGCGGATGTGAATAAGTTTCCGAAGATGGGGCTGCATCATAATAGCAATAACATCAAATCTAAATGGTCTGTCGATTTGCATTTTTTCCATATATGCGCTGGCAGCGGTCAGCATAAACCTTTGTTTGCGTTGGTCTACAGCCAGTTCGGGGTAAGCATAACCTTCGTTACTTCTGGTTTTCACTTCAACAAAAATTAACCTGTGGTTTATTGTAGCAATGATGTCTATTTCCAGGCGATGGTGGCGCCAATTGACTTCAAGAATTTCATATCCCTGCAACTTCAACCATTGAAGCGCATAATTTTCTCCTGCTATTCCGGTTTCCCGTTTACCCACCGCTACAAAGTTGCCAATATTTCTGTCAATATTACACCAGAATAGCACCTAATTTTGCACCTTTAAATGCAGGATTGCAAGTTGCAGGATTTAGGGTCCATGCCTTACAGGGAAGCCTGGGACAGGCAGTTGAAACTCTTTCATCAAAAAATAGAAAACAAGAAAAATGGAGTTCCCGTTACGCATGATCTCCTTTTTGTGGAACATCCCCATGTTTACACTTTTGGCAAGAGTGCTGAAAAAAACAATATGCTTGCAACCCCGGAAATGTTGCGAAACATTGGTGCCGAAGTTTATGAAATTGAGCGCGGAGGAGATATCACTTATCATGGACCGGGGCAATTGGTTGTTTACCCCATATTTGACCTGGAACAGCTGCAAATGGGCGTAAAATCGTTTGTGCAGGCTGTAGAAATGAGCATTATTCAAACTTTAAAAACGTTTGAAATAGATGCGGTAGCCCTCGATGACCGTATTGGGGTATGGATGGATGTTGGCGGAAAAAGAGAACGAAAAATTGCAGCGATCGGAATTAAATGCAGCAGGTTTGTAACCATGCACGGGTTGGCCATGAACGTAAATACGGATCTTTCCATGTTTGGAAATATTGTGCCTTGTGGCATACCGGATAAAGAAGTTACGAGCATGAAAAAAGAGTTAAACCGACAAATTGACATGGAAGTGGTGAAAAATGAAATGGGCAAACAATTTGCACATATATTTGGACTAAAATATTAAATATGAATCGCAACAATATCATTCTGATCGTGATCGCCGGGCTCATTGCAATTTTGTTTTTCGTGGGCTGTGGCAGTTATAACGGGCTGGTTTCAAAAGATGAAAATGTAAAACAGGCATTTGGGAATGTGCAGGCTGCATACCAGCGCCGGGCTGATCTGATTCCCGGATTAATACGCACCGTACAGGAAGCTGCTAAAAACGAAAGAGGCATTTTGGAAGCCGTGACCAAAGCGCGCGCCGGAATTGTAGACGCAAAAAAAGACATTGAAAACGCAACTACTCCTCAGCAAATAGAAGCTGCAAATCAAAAAATAAATAGTGCTTTAACCATTGCAGTAGAAGCATATCCACAAGTGAGAAGTACGGAAGCATTTCTGAGTTTTCAGGGTTCATTAACAGAAACTGAAAATATTATTTACACCAAACGTGGCGACTATAACCTTGCAGTGAAAGAATTGAACGTAGCTGTACGCAAATTCCCGGGCAATATTTTCGCCGGAATGTTTGGATTCAAAGTAAAAGACGAATTCAAAGCAAAAGAAGGTTCAGAAAATGCACCGAATTATGACAACCTTTGGGATAAAGGTAAAAACTGATTAAACCATGTTTGGTTTCTTTAGAAAACCGCAACTTCCCAGGGATGTAGAACAAAAGATCATTCAACAGATCCGTGAAGCCGAAAGTGGCACCAGTGCAGAGATTCGTGTACATTTAAACGGGCCTCTGAAAGGTAAAACTCCGCTAGAGATGGCGCAGTTAACCTTTAAAAAACAAGGGATGCATCTTACTGAATTGCGCAATGGCGTATTAATATTTGTCTCACTTAAAGACCGGCAATTTGCAATTGTTGGAGACAGTGGCATTCACCAATGTGTTACAGATGCGTTTTGGAATGAAGTTAAAAGTGAGATGGAACAATTATTCCGAAATCAAGGCCCGGGCGAGGCTATTTGCCATGGAGTGAAACGTGCAGGGGAGAAATTAAAGCAATATTTTCCTGCGGGAAATGTAAATCCAAATGAATTATCAGATGAAATTTCGCGCAGTTAATTTTTTATTATTCTTATTATTTTTCACTTGTGGACTCCAAGCCCAGAATGTAGAACAGGAAGACAAGGTATCGCGACGCGAGGTACCAAATTATGTGGGTTTGGTAAATGATTTTGCGGAAGTTTTGGATAATTCCTCCCGCCAAAATCTGGAACAAAAACTGCGAAATTATGAGGACAGCACGAGCACCCAAATTGTAATTGTAATTGAAAAAAGTTTGGAAGGACGTGCGCAGTTTGAACGCAGTATGGACTTTGCCCGAGGTTGGAAAATGGGCAGCAAGGAGAACAACAACGGTGTGCTTATTTATCTGGCCATGGATGAAAGAAAGATCAGCATACGCAATTCCAATGAGGTAATGGGAAGATTAACCGGTTCAGAAACGGAAGCGATTATTCGCGAAATAATGGCGCCGGAAATGCGCAATGGAAATATTTACGGGGCATTGGACAAAGCAACGGATGCAGTAATCTTAGCCATTGCAGGACAATTTCATCCAGGGAAGAAAAAAGGAAAAGATTTAGTACCAGGTTGGGTATTTTTTCTCATAGTTTTTCTGGTGATTTCTATCATCGGATTTATAAATAATAGAAGATTCGGACGCGGTTACCGTGGTGGAGGCGCCTTTTGGTTCCCCGGTTCCTGGGGCGGTGGTAGCTGGGGTGGCGGAGGATTTGGTGGCGGCGGCGGTGGCTCGGGCTGGGGTGGTATGGGCGGCGGTGGCGGTTTTGACGGCGGCGGCGCAGATGGTGGATGGTAATTCAATCCACGTTGGTTACCGATTATTTATTTGATTTTCATTTCTGAATTCTTATTCTAATAATTCATTTAGAATCTCAATTTTAATTTATTTCATTTCTGAATTTCAATATTTGATGTTCTAAATTTTATTCATTTCGGTTTGTCATTTATTTTGCGCGCAGACGCCGCAAAATAATCGCCAAACCGTTCGCGCGCTATTGCGCGCTATTGAAATTCAACCCCTTCGGGGTTGTAACAGCCACATTGCCAACATTTTTATTGAAATTGCAAATAAAGTGGTGCAAAGTATAAATTGAAATTTGTGGTGGGGATCAAATAGCCTGTTATTTTTATTCGTAATAAACGATGGATTTTATTTGTGCTCAAATACAAATATTCCATTCAAATTCCTCTTCCCATCCTTTTGATTCAACTGTATTTGATTGATTTCATGTCCGCATTCGGTGTGCTTTGGTTCATTGAATCGTATTTTATAATTTACAAGAAGTGAATCTGTTTTTCCTGCGGGCCATCGTATAAAATAATT
Organism: Bacteroidota bacterium; assembly: GCA_018333525.1. Taxonomy (GTDB): domain Bacteria; phylum Bacteroidota; class Bacteroidia; order NS11-12g; family UBA955; genus JAGXTF01. The sequence continues at coordinate 9,281 of JAGXTF010000031.1, forward strand.
CTGAATTCCTTTGCTCAGATTTAATTCTTTTGTACCACCAATACTCAAAAATGGCGATGTATCAGAGAGTTTTGCAACAACGGTGTATTTCAGAAATATTTGCTTCCCATTATCCCAATAATAAATTAATGGTCGGGTATGGCCCTCATTATTGGCAGAATCTTCAACCAGTGAATCTTTTGGATATAATTGATAGAATATGGAAGAATCAGAAAATTGAATCGAGAAATCGTCTGAATGATCATCGCAATCTCCCTTTACATGCCTGCAAGAGGCAAATAAAATAGAAATTACAAAAACACCCAGAATAATCCGGGTGTTTTTATTGGTTAAAACAATTTGGATTAAAACTCCAAAATTCACTTGAAATTCAAATAGAAATCTATTCCAAAATGATAAATTTCTGCAGGATTCCTTCTCTGGATTCTACTCGTATTACATAACAACCTGCGTGGAGGTCCGCATGAAGATTTGCAATGGAAACATCTCCCAAATCCCAGAATTTTACAGTTTCCCCGAGGGTATTTATCAGAGATACTTTTACCGAATGTAAATCCATATCAGATTGAATATTCAAGTCTCCAAAAGATGGATTCGGGTATACGGAAATTTCATTTCCATTTAATTCTCTAATGCCATTGTAAATAAAATTCACACAACCTGAAGTATCGGTACATGTGTTTTCTGTGACGGCGAGCGCAAATCTTCCATCTGCCGTAGGTGTAAAACTCTTATTGGTTTCTCCATTAATTTTTGCAAACTGGTTGTTGCAATTTAACCATTGGAATGTTGCACCACTTGCAGTTGTACTTGCAGTCAGCGTATTTTCGGATCTCGTAAAATTCGTATTGGCATGATTAATTGTTACGTTTATGGTATATTCAATACTATCGCAACCATTTTCCGCTTTTAGAAAATCTGTAACTGTACCACTGTTATACACCACTTTTGTTCCTGATGGTACCAGATAACTACCACACTGTGCCACATTAAACGATTGTTTTGCAGGGGTAGTCAGCGTTAAATTGATAGTCATAAAACTATCACAACCCACTTTGTTTCCAAAAAACAAAGTATCAAAATATGTCCCTGAAGTTGTCCATGTGTACTTTTTAGATGGACTCATGTAACTGCCGCAGGTTTTAATATTCAGAATGCCATTACTTGCGGTGGAAATTACCTCATATTCAATGATGCTGTCGCATAAAGCCTTATTTGGAATGGTATCATAATAGGTTCCGGGTTTGCGATATACCACAGATCCATCTGTTGGACAAAGTACAAATTTGCACATGGTTAATGTTTGTTTTTCATATGTAGATTTTCTCACTTTAATCTGTCGGTAAACAAAACTGTCGCAACCATGAATTCCTTGAAACGTATCCACATAAACTCCTGTACTAGTAAATGTTTTTGAACCAATTTGAATGGAATTGCAAACGTCATAAATGAGTACGGAAGTATCCTTGTTATACACTGTTACAAAATATGAAATTACACTGTCACAACCAACGTAATTCTGAACAGTGGTGGTGTATTTTCCTGATTTTTTGTAATACACTTTTGTAATCGGATTTTGAACCGAATCGCAATTTGCAAGCACAACAGAAGCCGATGATGTTTTCAAAATTTTCACTGTAATTGTCATTACAGAATCGCAGCCCCGATAAGAGATTATTGTATCCTGGTAAGTACCTGAAACGGATACAAATTTCTTTTTGGAAGGAAGCTGGTATTTGGCACATTGGGTAACTGAAAACTTGCCATATGCAATGGTATCACAATATTGTCTTCCTAAAACAAAATTGGAAATGGAGTCTTTATCGATTAGGGTAAAATTGGTAAGTGTTCCATCGTGATAATAATTGGTACCATCTTTTACTGTGCTGATTGCAGTATTGTCCTGATATGCTTTTCCATCTTCATAACTCAACTGCAACACCATTCCAGGTTTGTTGGATGGATAATGTTTGATCATTCCTTCTTTTATTTCTGCCTGAGAACGTGCATAATCCCATATGCGTGTTTCTTCCAGGGTACCACCAAATCCGGTTACCGGATCTACAATCCAAACATCGGAACTTGTTGAACCGTAAGAAATATTGAAGCTGGAATAGGTTACTGAATCAGTTGCCAACCCATTGATATAGATTTTGAGTTTGGTGCCGTTAAATGTCGCTGCAATGTGGTTCCAGGTATTGGCATTGAGAGTGGAGCTACTGGTAACGCTCACTGCAGATGAACCGTTCAAAATGGAAATAATTACTTTTTTGGTATTTCCTGTAGCGAACCTGTATGAGTTTTGTTGGTTCCAGATAATGGGGGCACAATCTGCACAAGGCGATGTACTAAAATTGGTAACATATATCCAAGTTTCCAATGTTATTTTACCCAGACTATTTAGCTTGGAAGTTCCTTTAATGGGGAGATGGTCGTTGATACCATCGAAGTTGAGAGCGGTTTGCGCGTAGATGTTTGAACCGGCAAATAAAATTGTGAGTAGTAAATTTAGTTTCTTCATGGAGGGAGTATTGGCGAAATTTTACATGAATGTGTTAATCAAAGCTAGTGGATTGGGAAGAGAAAAGCAAGGTATTTGGGGCCTGATAAAAAAGGGATGATTTTTGTACATTTGCCCCGGATCAATGGGTCTGAATGCGAATGCTTCGCAATCGCATCGAGGGCCCGAAAAATTAAATCGTAATAGAATATCAGAAATGATATTTGGTTCGATAGGTCCCGATTGCGAAAGCTTTGCAATCGTATCGAGGAACCGAGAAATTACGCAAGTATGGAATATCCTGGTTTGATATTTTGCTTGCGAGGTCCTGAAGCAGATTGCTTCGCAAACACTTCAGGACCCGAAAAATTAAGCAAATCAGAGATTTGCTATTTTTCGGGATGTAGCGCAGCCAGGTAGCGCACCACGTTCGGGACGTGGGGGTCGCTGGTTCGAATCCAGTCATCCCGACAAGTCAAGCCTTTTTCATCGAAGATGAAAAGGGCTTTTTTATGCGCTACGAGTCAAATCCGATCCGCCGCGGCGGAAGGAGGATTAAGCGAGTATGTGAATAAAAAAGACCAATTCCGCGCAGCGGAATAAGGCTTGACTTGTAACGCCCTCCCCTTTTGGATCATCGTTAGATAATCCAGTCATCCCGACAAACAAAAGCATTGGCGCAGCCAGGGCTTTTTAACGCGCAACGAGTCTAACTCGACGTAAGGAGAGTTAAGCGAAGTGTCACATTAAAAAGACCACTTTTCGCGCAGCGAAAAAAGGCTTTTGTAAGTATCTCCCTCTTGTTGGATCATTTGAAAAATAATCCAGTCTATTACCTTTAAAATTTAGCTCAGTCTAAAAGGAGTAGGATTAATAAGACTTTATATAGAAACTGCATATGACGGAACACAAATACCTTTCAATTTTAATTGGAATCTAAAAGAATTTAAACTTAAATAAATTTAAAGTGAAAAGAAAATCTACCCTTTTTTACCTGTTATTCGTGGGGTTTCTAGACTGTTATTCACAAACACTGGATCAGCAATTTGAACAAAAGTATTGGAATTATCGGGACAAAAAAATTGTCATAATCAATGATATTGAAAGCCCTTTTAAATAATAATAGTCAATTATGCAAGTGCAATGTAATTACATCGCTTTTAAAACCAGGTTAAATTCGACAATTTGAATAATAAATATAAGCCAATTCATAAATGAAATGTTTTCTCCAGCACATTACCCTTTTTCAACCTGTGGTGAATGTAAATAAGCACGGCGGAAACAGGTAGTAGTGTAGCCGATACGATGAGACTCCAAAACAGACGCAATTCGTTGTACCTGAACAATTGCCAGATGGCCTCAATGCTCAAGCAGAACAATGTCACACAAATCAATCCGTATGCGATTTGGTTTATACTTTTATATCTGGAATATTTATAGACCAGTATATATCCTAAGGTGATCAGATTCAGGCAAAACAAAATAGGTATTCCAAGACCTACAGACCAATACACACCTCCTGTGGAAGCATCCAGAGCAAAGAGCATCATGGATGAAGTCACGAGTCCTCCAGCCACTACATAAAAAAGCCTCTGATTCCAGAATGCCAGCAAAGACACATAGGAGAAAATAACCAGACATACAGCAACCGGGAATTCAGACCAGGTGATTCTCCGGTTGATAATGACATCTACAGCTATGGTTACTATTACCGATGATAAAATGGACATGGAAATGATTTCGAATGCAAGCTTTCCTTTTCTCGTAGCAGATTGTTCTTGTGCTAATGTGTTTTTATCTGCATGCGTATGTTTTGATACTGATGTCTTTTTTTCTAATGCGGTTGAAATGTCTGTATTGCAGAGGGGGCAGCTCTTTAACCCGATTTCAAGTTCAACACCACAATTTGGACAATACAATATATTCATAATTCAGAATGACTGAGAATTTTTACAGGAATGCCGCGTGAAGTAATAAATCGGAAGAAATTCTTTTCCAGTTCTCTGGATTCAGTTATGCTGCCGAAATTCAGAATCAGCTGATCCTGAAAACTGCATACACCTAGATTCACTTTCAGGCGCCGATTGGGTGGAGGTGGAACAAAAATAATTTTGTCAATTTGGGCACTCACATTTTGTGGAAGTTCTATTTTACCAAAATTGGTAACAACACCACTGTACCTGCGTGTACCAAGGGAATACATCTCGGATAATATCAGGGATTTGATGTGTAGAGGTAAAATCTTTACCATAAGATTTCTTTCTCCGCTCACATGTCTGGAAATGGTTTTATTAATGAGTTTGACATCCGTTTGTAACTGCAATTGATGGTAAACAGTTTTCAATATTTCCTCAAAACTGTAATGCCCCAACCGCATGTCGATCTCAGGTAGTGCATAAAGCGAAAAATTACGCATGGTCTTGCTCGGAAACACTTTTCTTAAATTTATAGGAACCTGAATTCTGATAGACTTATGTGCCTGCCGTTTTTCCAAAATGGTAAGGTTTTCGTAAATGCCCTGAAGCGTTTGCAGGTAAATGGCTGTTAAATACACTGTCAGGCTCACACCGGCTTCTTTTGCCGGTTGAAGGATGCTGTGTAGCGGAATTGTAGCTGTGAGGGTTCTGAAATACCCGCCTAGAGGGTATTGGAGGTGGAATGCTTTGGTTGATTTTAATGCAGGGGCATCGATCTTTTGAAAATAACGGTTAAATGCATCTTCGTATTCTTCTCTGGACAAGGTTTTGGGCAAGTGATACAGATGATCCGGATCGTTTGTCAGCATGCCGCATTTTTCGAAATAGGCAAACAAAAGGGATTTCAGAAATTCCAACCCACCTGTACCATCGGTAAGAATATGCGAAAATTCAACGCTGATTTTGTTATCCTTCACCAGAATCCTGAACAGGTTGTCATTCTTATTAAATGCCCGGCACAGTGGCAGGCCGTCAGGAACCACCTGAATGGGTTTGTTCTGATGCTCCAGATAATACCAAAAAAAACCCGCTTTCAGAATAACCTTGTAATACGGAAACCTGTCTTCAATGGTTTTGACAGCCTCCAGTAATTCTTTCGCCTTTACCGCAGATTTAAGGATGGTTGTGATCCGGAACACAGATGTCAGTTCATCATCCTGTATGGCGGGATAAATCTTCGCAGCATTGTCCAGGCGAAGCCAGAATTCGTGTTTGGGGGAGGGTTCCATAATTCTAGTCGATACAAATTAAATTTCCGACTTTAATGCTGCAAGAAATAATATACAAATGTAGAAAAATGAAGGATGACTGGAACGTGTGTTAAGTCACAATAAAGGCAAGGCCATGAATTCCTGAATCTCATGAATGAAACGGGATTTAAACCGCAGGATTTGAATTCGCTTTCTGTATAGCAAATGGGCTAAAAATAATAATCTAAATTCTCCATTTTGAAGTTATTGTTTCTGTAAAAGGAAAAGAATACGTAGACCCTTCACACATAATTGGAACTTATAAGACTATAAAAAACAGTCCTAAATAAGTCATCCATTTAATCTCCTTGCAATATGAGAAGTTCTTGTAACAAGCTATTTCAAGACAATGGTTTATATCCCGTTTTTCATTTCCTGAAATTTCACCTTTAAATCGTCCGATTTTTAAGAATAATTGAACGGCACAATTATTGCAACAAGTGGACGAATCGCAATGAAAGTTTCTTTCCTTTTTCAGTGGATCAGCCTGTTGAGGCAAACTGTAAGGCGATTTCATGCATTTAAAACCCTTCTTTTCCTCTATGCAGTGCTTCTGGGTTTGGTGTTCCCAACGCTTTCGGGAAAATCAGAATCTTACAGCCATCCGTTTGCAAAGCAACTGCGCCTTTCCTTTTCGCAACAAACCAATACGAATCCACTTCATTTTTGTGATTTTAGCGAAACCAACTTTTTTGAAGAAGAAGAGTCCGATGAAGACTCTGACCATGGTTCCGGAGTGTGGGAATCTACTCCTGACAACCTGTATAATGCGCTGACATTTCATACAGAAAATTTCGTTCCCTGTGGGTGTGTGGATTCACATTTCCCCGAAACAGTCTCTCTGGTGGTTTTACACCATTCCTGGAAATTTTACCTATCCTAATTCCCTGAGCCCAGCCTTTTAGGCTTTGAGGTCTCTCCCACGCAATGACGCCAAAATTCGGTGTCAATCCATCATTGCGTTCATTATCCCGGCGCAATTTTTATTTCAAAGTTTTTGAATGGGATAAAAATAAATACAAAAAAAATATGAAAAAAAATAAAATAATATTTATGCTTTCTGCTGTAATCTTAATAACGGCATGCAACCATAAAGAAGTTGAAAAGGAAGAGGATACGACTTTTTTAGTTAGCAGCCCTCTGCTAAAGGATACCTTTATATACAAAGAATATGTATGTCAGATTCGCTCCATACAGCATATTGAACTCAGAGCTCTGGAAAAAGGATATCTGCAAGACATTTATGTAGATGAAGGACAAATGGTAAAAAAAGGACAACTCATGTTTCAAATAAAACCGGTGATTTACGCAGCGGAAATGCAAAAAGCACAGGCAGAAGTTGAGTTTGCAGAAATTGAATATCAAAACACAAAATTACTTGCAGATAAAAATGTGGTATCTCCGAATGAACTTGCACTGGTTAAAGCGAAATTAAGTAAGGCCCAGGCTGAACTTGCGCTTTCAAAGGCACATCTCGGATTCACCGAAATAAGAGCCCCATTTGATGGTATCATGGATCGCTTTAATGTGCGATTGGGGAGTTTAATAGACGAAGGAGAACTACTCTCCACACTTTCTGACAACAGCAAAATGTGGGTTTATTTTAATGTACCTGAAGCAGAATATCTCAATTATACCACAAGAACCAATATTCGAGACATAAAAGTAAATCTGGAAATGGCGAATCATGAGATGTTTGACTATCAGGGAACCGTGGAAACCATTGAAGCAGATTTTAACAATGAAACCGGAACCATTGCTTTTCGGGCAACTTTTCCAAATCCAAAAAGAATTTTGCGACATGGAGAAACAGGAAATATTCTGGTTCCTGTAAATCTGAAAAATGCCATCATCATTCCACAAAAAGCCACATTTGAAGTTCTGGATAAGAAATATGTTTATGTGGTTGGAAAAGACAACGTAGTGAGGTCTCAGCAAATTACCATTGGCGCTGAAATGCCCCATTTGTATGTAATAACCGAGGGTTTGAATGAAACAGACAAGATCCTGATTGATGGATTGCGTAAGGTGAAAAACAATGAAAAAATTAAATATTCATTTGAAGACCCGAAGAAAGTTTTGCGTGAATTAGGTCAATTACATGCTGAATAAACAGGAATTAAAAATCATTTATCGTGTTTACTAAATTTATTAAAAGGCCTGTATTTGCCCTGTCGATTTCCATAGCGATTGTCTTCCTGGGAATACTGGCTATCAACACACGCCCGGTAGCGCAGTTCCCGGAAATTGCGCCGCCCAGGGTAAATATTTTTATCGAATTTCCCGGTTCCAATGCTGATGTATTGGTGAAATCAACCATTACGCTTTTGGAGAGAGCGATTAATGGTGTACAGGGAATGCAATACATAATCTCAGATGCAACCAGTGCCAGTGAAGCAACCATACAGGTTGTATTTGAGCCGGGAACAGATGCGAATGCCGCGGTGGTGAATGTAAAAACCAGAGTGGATCAGGTGATGAGTAATTTGCCTCCGCTGGTTCAGCGCGAAGGTGTGATTATTACTCCCATTCAACCGAGTATGCTGATGTATGTGAACCTATACAGCACAGACAAAAAAGCAGATGAGAAATTTCTGTTCAATTATGCGCAAACTTATTTGTTGCCGGAATTGCAAAGAATCCACGGAATGGGTCGTGCAATTGCACTGGGTAGCCGGGCATTTGCAATTCGTGTTTGGTTAAATCCGGACAGAATGCGTGCCTATAATGTTTCAGCAGATGAAGTATTAAAGGCCATAGATGAACAGAGTGTATTGGGAAGGCCCGGCAGGGTCGGGCTAAGTTCAGGCAGGGTTGCTCAATCTCTGGAATATGTTTTTACATATAAAGGTTGGTATAACAAACCGGAACAGTATAATGATATCATTATTAAAGCAAATCCAAACGGTGAAATTTTAAAACTGAAAGATGTTGCCGAAGTGGAATCGGGTAGTGAGTTCGTGGATATTTATTCCAATAAAGACGGATATCCTTCTGCATCTCTTGTATTAAAACAAATTCCAGGTAGTAACGCATCGGAAGTAATTGGAAATATTAAAGAGAAATTGGAGGAATTAAAAAAAGATTTTCCTCCGGGAATGGGATATGAAATAAATTACGATGTTTCAAAATTCGTAAATGCATCCATGGAAAAAGTGCTGCATACCATTTTTGAAGCATTTATTCTGGTTTCCATTGTAGTATTTGTTTTTCTTGGGGATTGGCGTTCCACACTGATACCAATTATTGCAGTACCCGTTTCTCTCATCGGTGCATTTGTTTTTATGCAATTATTTGGATTGAGTATTAACCTGATCACCTTATTTGCATTGGTACTTGCAATCGGAATTGTGGTGGATGATGCCATTGTGGTGGTGGAAGCAGTGCATGCAAAAATGGAGTCGGAACACGTATCACCATACAATGCGGTTAAAAAAGTACTTGGTGAAATAAGCGGTGCCATTATCGCCATTACATTAATTATGACCGCCGTATTTGTTCCTGTCGCATTTATGACCGGACCGGTTGGTGTTTTTTACCGGCAGTTTGCCATTACCATGGCTTCGGCAATTGTTTTGTCGGGTGTTGTCGCTCTTACACTTACTCCTGTGCTGTGTGCAATGATATTAAAAAACACACATGGCAAACCCAAAAAGAAAACTCCGGCAGACAAATTTATTGGTTGGTTTAACAGAACATTTGAAAAAGTCACCGGAAAATACACCAAGGTACTCACAAAAATTGTGAACCGCAGGCTGGTGACTTTTGGGATGTTAATCGTATTTGCATTTGGTATTTTTTCCGTAGATAAAATACTTCCTGCAGGTTTTATTCCGGGTGAAGACCAGGGACAAATCTATGCGGTAATTCAAACACCTCCGGGAACTACGCTGGAAATCACCAACGATGTATCACAAAAATTGCAGAAGATCGCAGCCAAAATTGACGGGGTTCAATCGGTAACATCACTTGCCGGTTATGAAATTTTAACCGAAGGCCGCGGATCCAATGCCGGTACTTGTTTGATCAATCTGAAAGACTGGTCGGACCGGAAACATTCTGTAAAGGAAATAATAAAAGAACTGGAGGAAAAAACTAAGGATATAGGTGCAATTATTGAATATTTTGAACCTCCTGCAGTTCCGGGATATGGTTCCTCGGCGGGCTTTTCATTGCGTTTGCTGGATAAAAGCAGCGATGTGGATTATCAGGAATTTGATAAAATAAATACTGAATTCATGGGGAATTTGCGCAAGCGAAAAGAGCTAAGTGGGTTGTTTACTTTTTATGCCGCAAACTATCCGCAATATGAATTGATTATAGACAACCAGTTGGCAATGCAGAAAGGGGTGAGTATAGGGAAGGCCATGGAAAACCTGAATGTATTAATCGGAAGCACCTATGAACAGGGATTTATTCGATTCAATAATTTTTACAAAGTTTATACGCAAGTGGATCCAACATTCAGAAAACAACCTTCGGATATTTTGAAATTTTATGTAAAAAATGATCGCGATGAAATGGTTCCTTATTCAGCATTTATGACAATGAAAAAAACCCAGGGACCCAATGAGATCACCCGATTTAATATGTACACGTCTTCATCCATTCGGGGAGTACCTTCAGCGGGTTATACCAGTGCTGACGCCATTAAAGCGATTCAGGAAGTTGCAAAAAAAACCCTTCCTCGAGGTTATGATATTGCCTGGGAAGGTTTGTCTTATGACGAAGTAAAAAGAGGAAATGAGGCTGTGTATATTTTTATTGTGGTTTTGATTTTTGTTTATCTCGTTCTGGCCGCACAATATGAAAGTTTTATTATTCCGTTGGCAGTGATTTTTTCACTTCCTGCCGGAATTTTCGGATCCTTTTTTCTGTTGAAAATGATGGGGCTGGCCAATGATATCTACGCTCAGATTGGATTGATTATGCTCGTTGGTTTGTTAGGAAAAAATGCGGTGTTGATTGTAGAATTTGCGGTGCAGAAAAACAGGCAGGGTGCATCTATACCGGATGCCGCCATTGAAGGCGCACGCGTGAGGTTTCGTCCAATCCTGATGACCTCTTTCGCATTTATCGCGGGACTGATACCATTGGTAATTGCCACCGGTCCGGGAGCAATCGGCAACAGAACCATCGGCGCATCTGCACTTGGAGGAATGCTGTTTGGTACCATTTTCGGCGTATTAATTGTACCGGGATTGTATTACATATTTGGCAAACTGGCCGAAGGAAGAAGTCTGATAAAAGACGAAGATAAAAACCCTCTGAGTGAAGATTTTGTAGAAAGTATGTCGGAAGATTCTTTAGCTAAAAAACTTAGAAATCTCTTATTAAAAAACAAAAAAGAAAATGATAAAAACAGTAGTTTATAAGTCTGTTTTGCCATTGAGTATGGCATTATTATGCAGATGCAAGAGTCTGAATATTTCTGTGAGATCGGAGAACAAAAAGGTTCCTGCGACTTATGCGAATCATACACAGGATTCTGCAGGAATAGCTAAAATGCGTTGGCGCGAATATTTTACAGATCCCAATCTGGTGGAATTAATAGACACCGCACTCAAAAACAATCAGGAACTGAATATCATATTGCAGGAAATTGAGATGAGCAAAAATGAAATTCAGGCAAAAAAAGGAGAATATTTACCCTTTGTAAATATTGCCGGAGGCTCTGGTTACCAAAAAGATGGAAGGTATACCTGGCGCGAAGCACTGAGTGAAAATGCAGATGGAAAAACCAACCAGGACAACACCATTATTCATTCCAATTCCGATTATTATATTGGTGCTTTTGCTTCCTGGGAACTGGACGTTTGGAAAAAATTGCGAAATGCGAAACAGGCTGCAGTTGAAAGGTATCTGGCAGGTGTAGAAGGAAAGAATTATATGGTTACCGGCCTTGTTGCGGAGATCGCAAATTCCTATTATGAATTGGTTGCATTGGATAAACAGTTGGATATTGTCCAAAAAAACATTGAAATTCAAAGCAATGCATTGATGATTGTAAAGTTGCAAAAAGAAAGTGCCAAGGTCACGCAACTGGCCGTGAACAGGTTTGAAGCGCTTTTGTTGAATACACAAAATTTGCAATATGCATTGAAGCAGGGAATTGTGGAAGCAGAAAACCGAATTAATTTTTTAACGGGTAGATTTCCAAAACCGATTAAAATAAGTACGGAGGAATTTGATATAGTTTCATTGGATTCCATTGCACCCGGTATCCCCTCGCAGTTGTTAATGAATAGAAGGGATATTCAGCAGGCAGAATTGGAACTGGAAGCGGCGAAACTGGATGTAAAATCCGCGAGAGCAAACTTTTACCCTTCATTCAAAATTCAGGCAGGCACTGCATTTCAGGCGTTTAATCCGGCTTTTTTGATCCATCCGGAATCGCTTCTGTTCTCCATGGCCGGAGATCTTATGGCTCCATTGGTGAACAGAAATGCAATTAAGGCAACCTATAAAAATGCCAATGCAAAACAGATTCAGGCAGTGTACCATTATGAGCAAACCATTTTAAATGCATATTTGGAAGTAAGCAATCAGCTATCGCGAAATAAAAATTTTGTAATGAGCTACGATACCAAGTTTAAAGAGTCTGAAATTCTCACGCAATCCGTAACAATTTCAAATGATCTTTTCAGATCTGCAAGGGCTGATTATATCGAAGTGCTGCTTACCCAGCGTGAAGCCCTTCAAACAAAAATGGAATTGGTTGAGATAAGATTACAGCAGATGAATGCTAGAGTAAATGTTTACAGAGCACTTGGTGGAGGTTGGAAATAATTGAAGGCATAGATTTTTCATTTTTTAAAGCCTTGTTCTAATCATGAACAAGGCTTTTTTTTATTGGATATTATCTTCAATAATGTTTACTTATGAATTTGAAATTATTATTAAAGAATCTTAAGCCTTAGCCATATTTCCATTTGTTTGAAAGCTGTTTTGTATTATTGTACTATGAAACTTTTAAATCTCATTCTCCCATTAGGTATCTGTTTCAGCTTGTTTCAGGTTGCGGATGCTCAACCTTTGGTAAATAAAAACATACTACCGGTAAAAGCGGATCGAATTGCATATTACAAGGCAAACCCTGTTACAACCATAGACACAGGTGCGGACATTTATTGGAATTTTGGAGGCTGGGGCCAGATTAATAATGACAGTTCGATATGGGAATATCAAAATGTGCCAAGTTCTATCAGTACATTATATCCTTCTGCCTCTTCCGCTGCTATGGTTACAGAAAGTGGCACTGTTATGTACCGGATGTATTCTCTGGATATTAATAACAGAAATTATTGGGGATATCACATGACTTTTCCAACCGTAAAACAGCAATATTCCGATGCTCAGAATACACTTAAATTCCCTTTAAAAAAGAGTATGTCCTGGAACGATGCATATGTTCTAAAAGATGTAAACCCCGGAGATAGCCTCCAAATTACCGGCAATATTTCAGTTAACGTGAATGGATGGGGAATGATAAAAATGCCAAATGCCAAGATTTATGATACAGTATTATTGGTGACTTCAGAAGCACTTGGAACAGACCATAAGGCTGGAAAATCAAGAACCATTATGTATGAATGGTATCATCCTCTGTATAAAGCAGCACTTGCCAGATTGGTATTGATTTATAGTTGGAATGGCAGCACCTGGCAAATGATGATTCCCAATTTCTATTACCAGAAAAACGGTCAACAATTACCGACTCTAAGCACAAGAAATTTTGACATTCAAACTCGCATCTGGCCTAACCCGGCACAAAATATTATCCAAATAGTAAGCGAAAATATAATTAAAGAAATTCAAATAACCGATGCACTTGGAAAACAACTTTTTTCGCTGACAAACAACAATTCCAAATTGGTTGAAGTTTCAAGCGGGAATTTCAGAGATGGGGTTTATTTTGTTCGGGTAACTTCCGGCAAGGGCAGCATTACAAAATCTGTGATGATTCAACATAATTAATTCCATAATTGTTATTTCATGAATTAAATCTTTTAAACCTTTTGTTTGTTTTAATCGTGTACGCTTTTAACACCAACGATTACATTCACATATTTAAATGACTGCTCCTACCCTTCTTATTAAAAACATGGTTTGCCATCGCTGTGTGCTTTCTGTAGAGGATATTTTGAAGAAAAGTTCCATCCCATTTCACCATGTCAGTTTTGGTGAAATTCATTTGGTTAATGAAATTACAGCAGCACAAAAAGAATTGTTATCCGAAGAATTGAGAAAAGTAGGTTTTGAACTCATTGACAGCCATACTGCAGGATTAATTGAGAAAATTAAATTTCTTGTGATGAAAAAAGCGCGCAACGAGGTGGATACCAAAGATTTGCACATGAACCTTTCCGCCTATCTTTCGGATAAACTGCACTATGAATACACCCATTTAAGCAGTAGTTTTTCTACTATTGAGGGCAGAACCATTGAAAATTTCTTTATTGAACAGCGTATAGAAAAGGCGAAGGAACTGTTGATATACGACCAAATGACGCTCTCGGAAATTGCCGCAGAACTGGATTACAGCAGTACCGCATATCTTTCTACCCAGTTTAAGAAAATTACCGGTCTTACACCTTCTCATTTTAAAGAAGTGGGTATGGCCAAGCGCAAAGCGCTGGACAATATATAAACCCAAAATTTCATAATACTTACCCAAAGTAGTATAATACCCTGCCCTGCCGGGGTATCTATTTTTGTATGGTCAAATAATTATAAATAATATGAAAAACAAATCAGTATTTATTCCAAGCGAAATTCGCTTTTTGGTATCCAACAATGTGAATTCCAAATGCAACTGTGAAACCTGCCTGTGCGAAAACTGCACTTGTAATGATTCCAATTCACAGGGCTGCAATTGCGGTTCATCCTGTAAAAAAGGTTAACCTTTTTTAGACATGGAAAAGCTGGTTTAAAAGGCCAGCTTTTCCGTTGTATTTTTATTCTGAAAATAACGTTCTCTATGACGATTATTATGCATACAATTTGATTAAAATATCTGTTAAATTAATGTTTTTTTTGAGCCTTGCAGAAATTCAATTTTGCATATGTATACGATCCATTTCATTGGATAATTTCCTGTTTTGATGGTCATTTTTCAATCGCTGTTGGTCCTCGTGCCACATAAGCGAAGCATGTGGCGACCAACAGCAACGATCAACCGATATATATCCAAATCCGCTTTCGACAAAAAATTACCTTATGCGTCTAATGTTGTTGGTCGCATTGCGCTGCGCTAGCAATGCATGAGGACCAACAACGGGATGGCTTTATCTTCTTCGATTTACCCGCTGTTGGTCCTCGTGCCACATAAGCGAAGCATGTGGCGACCAACAGCAACGATCAACCGATATATATCCAAATCCGCTTTCGACCAAAAATTACCTTATGCGTTTAATGTCGTTGGTCGCATTGCGCTGCGCCGGCAATGCATGAGGACCAACAACGATCTACCGCAACATTAGCGCTGTTGGTCCTCGTGTCACATAAGCGTAGCATGTGGCGACCAACAGCATGGCAGTACTGAACTTTTTACGAATATCTACCGCATGAGTATTATGTCGTTGGTCGCATTGCGCTGCGCTAGCAATGCATGAGGACCAACAACGTGGTGTCTTCATCTGCGGCGAATAAAAATCTCATAGGGCACAAAAAAAACCGCCTTGCAGCGGTTTTTGATTGTTTCTTTTTGGAATTAATTACCTGCTTCTGCTTCCGATTTCTCTTCCACTTCTGCAACAACTTCAGCCACCACTTCTTCGGTTTTTGGAGCTGCTTTCGCAGGTGATTTTTTAGCTGGTTTTTCAGCAGTTTTTCCTTTGGAATTCATCACTGTATCAAAAACAGCTTTGAATGCTTCAGGATCGTTCATGGCCAGGTCGGCCAATACTTTTCTGTTGATGTTCAGGTCGCTGTTGGCCAGCTTACCCATAAACTGGCTATAGCTTACTCCGTTATCGCGGCATGCTGCATTAATACGCACAATCCACAAAGAGCGGAATTCGCGTTTTTTAGCACGACGGTCACGGTAAGCGTAACCCAATCCTTTTTCAACCGCATTCTTCGCTACGGTCCATACATTTTTTCTGCGACCGAAATAGCCCTTGGCTAATTTGAGGGTCTTTTTGCGGCGAGCCCTGCTCGCGACATTGTTTACTGATCTAGGCATTTTATTTTAGTTTAGTGGCTTTAGCGTTCCGAATGTTTCCACCCGGACTCTTTAGGTGCTACGGCCAGAGTTTTTTTATTTTCCCAAACGCAACATAAATTTCACATTGCTCATGTCGGCATCATTTACGATGGCGTCATTTCCCAAAGCGCGTTTTCTCTTTGTAGCTTTTTTGGTAAGAATGTGATTCTTAAATGCTTTTGCGCGTTTCACTTTTCCGGTGCCGGTTACTTTGAACCTTTTTTTAGCACTGGAATTGGTTTTCATCTTAGGCATATACTATATCTTTTATTATCCTTTTTTTCCTTTTGGAGCCAACAGAATAGCAACTTTCTTGCCTTCGTGTTTGGGTTCCATTTCCAACTTGGCCACGCCTTCGTCAATCAATGTATTAGCGAAGCCCATGAGCAGGTTAATTCCACGATCCTTGTACATGATGGTTCTTCCGCGGAAAAACACAAAGGCACGTACTTTATTCCCGTCTTCCAAAAACTCCCTGGCATGCTTGGTCTTAAATGCCACGTCGTGTTCGTTGGTGTTCGGGCCGAAACGGATCTCTTTAATCAGTTGCTTTACGGCGTTGGCTTTTATCTCCTTTTGCTTTTTCTTCTGCTCGTAAAGAAACTTCTTATAATCCACCAGCTTGCAAACCGGAGGCACTGCCAGGGGAGATATCTCCACCAGATCAACGCCTTGTTCGTAGGCCAGTTCCAGGGCTTTTGCCGTAACATAAACACCTTGTTCTACATTGTCTCCAACCAGTCTTACCTCAGGGGCAACTACCAATTCGTTTATACGATGGAGCGGTTCATTTTTTCTGGGTCCGAATCTATTGTTCGTGCTCACGCGGGGTGTAGTCAAATTTCTGTTTCTTGTTTTATTTTATCGGCAAATGCTTCTGTCTTCATTGATCCCAGATCGGCGCCCCCGTGCTGTCTTACCGATACCTGTCCGTCTGCGGCTTCTCGCTCGCCTACTATGAGCATGTAAGGTATTTTGGCTACTTCGGCATCGCGAATCTTGCGACCCGCTTTTTCCGCTCTTTCGTCAACGAAGGCGCGAATATCGTACTTTTTCAGGAATTTACAAACTTCCTGAGCATAGTTTGCATACTTATCACTAATGGGCAGAACAGCCACCTGTTTCGGTGCAAGCCATACCGGGAAGTTGCCCGCGTAGTGCTCCAGAAGGAACCCTATGAACCTCTCGTGGGTGCTCAATGGGGCCCTGTGAATAATCAAAGGACGTTCTTTTTCGCTTTTTTCATTGATATACCATAAATCAAAGCGCTCCGCCTGGGCAAAATCCACCTGATTGGTTGCCAGCGTAAACTCCCGGCCAATGGCACTCCAAACCTGTATGTCAATCTTGGGGCCGTAAAATGCCGCCTCGTCTTCCACTTCCACATAGTTAATTCCTGAGCTGATGAGCACTTTGCGCACCATTTCCTCGGTTTTTAACCACATCTCCGCATTGTCAATATACTTCTCCCCTAATTTCTTCGGATCGTGTTTGGAAAAGCGCATCACGTATTTATCAATGCCAAAAACCTTAAAATAGCGTGTGTAGAGTTCATTTACCGCTTTAAACTCCTCTTCAAACTGGTCTTCCCTGCAATAGATATGCGCATCGTTCATGGTAAGGCTTCGAACACGCATCAGGCCAAATAATTCACCACTTTGTTCATATCGGTAACAGGTGCCGTATTCCGCATATCGGAGCGGCATGTCTTTGTAACTGTGCTGCTGGGCCGAAAATATTTTGTGGTGGTGCGGACAGTTCATCGCCTTCAGGTAGTATCGTTCACCATCCATTTCCATTGGAGGAAACATACTTTCCTTGTAATACGGTAAATGTCCGCTTTTGATATACATACTTTCCTTGGCAATATGCGGCGATTTTACACGTAAATACCCGGCTTCCCGTTCTGTTTTCTTCGCAAAATTCTCCAGGGTTTCAATCATGGCGGCACCGTTGGGAAGCCACAATGGCAATCCCGGTCCTACGTCATCATCAAACGTAAATATTTCCAGATCCTTACCCAGTTTTCTATGGTCGCGTTTTTTGGCTTCTTCCAACATAGCCAGGTATTCATCCAGTTCACTTTTCTTCGGAAATGTTATGGCATAAATTCTGGTGAGTTGTTTATTTTTTTCGCTTCCGCGCCAATATGCACCAGCAGTATTGATAACCTTAATTGCCTTGATAAATCCGGTATCCGGAATATGTGGTCCACGACATAGATCTACAAAATTACCCTGCTGATAAAAGGTTATTTCACCATCATTCAATTCTGAAATCAGCTCTAATTTATACTGGTCTCCTTTTTCGGTAAAATATTTTTCCGCATCGGCTTTAGAAACTTCAGTGCGCAGATACATGCTGCTTTTCTTTGCCAATTCCTGCATTTTGGCTTCCAGCTTTTCAAAATCTTCGCTTCCAAATTTGTAATCGCCAAAGTCGATATCATAATAAAACCCATTTTCAATTGGCGGACCAATGCCAAATTTCACTCCGGGATACAAAGCTTCCAGAGCCTCAGCAAGCAAGTGCGCTGAGCTGTGCCAGAAGGTCTTTTTTCCATCACTGTCATTCCAGGTGAGCAATTGCAAAGTAGCATCGGTAGTAAGTGTGCGTGTGGCATCCACCACATTACCATTGACTTTTGCGGCCAGCACATTACGTGCCAGCCCTTCACTAATACTTTTTGCAATATCCAGAGGAGTAACGCCGCTGTCATACTGGCGTACAGAACCATCCGGAAGTGTGATTGAAATGGACATAAAGGGCTGCAAAAATAAGGAAGAAGAATGAAGACCTAAATATACCTTTGTTGCAAATTCAATTACAGCAACAAAAAATGCAGGTAAAACTTAAGATTCCAGATGACTTTCAGAACACGTATTCAACATCTAATGATTTTTCTTTAGAGCCCTTAAATAAGATCAACATTTTTGTCGGTCCAAATAACTCAGGAAAAAGTCGATTTCTAAGAAGCTTATTCATGAATGATAATTTAAAGTTTCAACTAGCGGAGTTGGACTTTTCAGAAATAAACCACGATTTAACTATTATCAGAAATAAAATTTCTGAAATAATGACCAAAAATCACATAAGGAGCATAGATGAAATAAATTTCAGTCTTTTGGAAAACATTGATTTTATTAATCCAACACAGGAGTTCAAAACCATACACGATCATATCAGCTATTTAGCAACAGTGAACTCTCTTTCAGGATTCTCCTACAAACAAAATAATATAAAAGTAAATGCAGGGGCTTTCACAAGAGAAGTAAATAAAATAGTCCAAAGTCAATTACCACAACTTGAGAAATTACTTTCACTTGATGTTTCTCTAAAACCCATTAAGAAATTCTATATTCCTGTTATGCGCGGCTTAAGGAATATTGATGAGTTTTCAAGCAATCATGGTATTGACCAATTTGCCGCTAGAACTAATAAAGACTATTTCGAATCAAACTATGGAAATGACAAATTACCAAGAATTATAACTGGTCTTAATTTGTTTGATCAATTTGAATCAATGTTATTAGGAGATTCAGATCAAAGGCAATTAATAAAAGAATTTGAGAAATTCATAAGTAACTCGTTCTTTCAAGGAAAGGAATTTACTATAATTCCGAGAAAAGGAGGCAAAACACTATATATTAAAATTGATTCTGCCCCGGATTTTCCAATATATGATTTAGGCGATGGTATTCAAGCAATAATAATTCTCTTATTCCCAGTCTTTATGTATAAAGACTCAGAATCTATCATATATTATGAAGAGCCCGATATTTTTTTACATCCCGGTTTTCAACGACTATTTATCGATGTTCTTACCAGCGATTCTTTTAAAAATACCCAAGTCTTTCTAACAACGCATTCAAATCACCTGCTTGATATGACTCTTGATACTTCATTAATTTCAGTATTTAAATTTAACCAATTATCAATGAATTCTTTTTCAATAACTAATGTTGAAAATGCTTCCTTACATGTTCTAGAAGAGTTAGGTGTAAAGAATTCTTCAGTCTTTTTATCGAATTGTACTATTTGGGTGGAGGGAATAACAGATAGAATTTATATTAGAAAATATTTAGAATTGTATTTTGAAAGAGAAGACCTACATTATAAAGAAGATATACATTATTCTTTCGTTGAATATGGGGGTTCAAATATTACACATTGGTCTTTTCTAGATTCTGAAGACCAAGATCATCCAAATATTAATGTAGAACAACTATGCAGTAAATTATTTCTTATAACGGATAGAGATAGTTCTGACTCGGAGAGTTCGAAACCTTCCGCAAAAGATAAGCGGCGTGAGCAATTAAAAAAAATTCTTGGAAATCGGTATCTTTGTCTAGAAGCAAGGGAAATCGAGAATCTTTTAAGCGATGTAATTCTCAAAGAATATGCTCTTAGCAGAGGGATAGGACAAAGCAAAGTTAACAAAATTATTGGAATAGAATATTTACATGAACCATTGGGAAAATATCTTGATAAAACCTTGGATCAAGATGTAGGAACATTTGCAACCAATTCGGGTACAATAAAAGAAAAATTGAAATTGGCTAAATTTGCAGTATCCTGCATTGGGAATAATGAACAAATGGTTTCTCCTGAGGCTTTTGGAATTGCCGAAAAATTAACCACCTTTATTAAAAATAGTAATGCGTAAGACAATTACTAAATACTATATTTAATTACTTTGTAAAATTGTATATCAAAACTTAATATTTTTCTTATATGGCTAATTCTTCCCACACAACTTTCAAAAAATTCACATCTCTTCTGCGCCAATCCCTGCGTGGAGAAGAACACGATTACACCAGCGGCAGCCTTCAAAAAGCCGTTTTTTTACTTGCAATTCCAATGATTCTGGAATTGAGTTTGGAAAGTGTATTTGCAGTAGTGGATATATTTTTTGTAAGCAAATTGGGTGAAAACGCCATTGCTACTGTTGGATTAACAGAATCGGTAATAACCATTGTTTATTCCATTGCAATTGGATTGAGCACCGCTGCAACCGCTGTAGTAGCAAGACGTACAGGAGAAAAAGATCCGGAAGCTGCAGCACATGCAGGCGCCCAGAGCATTCGAATTACTGTTATTTTAAGTGTTATTATCAGTGCATTTGGCATGTACTATGCTCCGGAAATACTTCAAACCATGAAAGCAAGTCCTTCTGTAATAAAAGAAGGGGCCATTTTTACAAGAATTATGATGGGCGGCAGTTTGTCCATTATGCTTTTATTTTTGATCAACGGTGTGTTCGCGGTGCGGGAAATGCCGCCATGGCAATGAAAAGTCTTTGGCTTGCCAGTTTGATTAATATTATTCTCTGCCCTTTATTTATTCATTGGTTTGGATTAAAAGGAGCTGCAATAGCTACAGTTTGCGGAAGATCCTGTGGTGTTTTATACCAATGTTATTTTTTGTTTTTCAGTGATAGAGGTTTCAGGTTGCGTCTGGCCCATTTCAAAAATGACTGGCCGGTAATTGGGGGTCTTATCAAAGTAGCCTGGCCTGCTGCATTGCAATTTATAATAGCCAGTGGGAGTTGGATTTTACTTTCCAGACGTGTTTCGGAAATAGGCGGTACAACTGCTTTGGCAGGTTATCAGATTGCCATTCGAAATATTATATTTTTTATTCTGCCGGCCTGGGGATTAAGCAATGCTGTTGCCACATTGGTGGGACAAAATCTGGGGGCTGGTCAAATTGACAGGGCTGAAAAAAGTGTTTGGATTACCACGAAATACAATGCAATATTTATGGCATTTGTGATGTTGCTTTTTTTGTTTTTTAACGAAGCCATTATTTCTTTTTTCACCAATGATCCGGCCGTTGTGGCATACGGTGCAAAAGCGATTCAGATTGTGGGTTCTGCATTTATATTCTATGGTATTTCCATGGTTATGACGCAGGCTTTGAACGGAGCCGGAGATACGAGAACACCCACACTGATTTATCTGTTTTGTTTTTGGTTGATTCAGATACCTCTTGCCTATTTTTTATCTTCTGATAATGCATGGAAAACAACCGGTGTTTTTATTGCCATTCCGGTAGCAGAAACTTTAATTGCTCTGGTTGCACTGTATTTTTTCAAAAAAGGAAAATGGAAAACCGTTAAGGTTTAATACCTTTTTCGATACACAACAGACAAACTTCAATATATTCGTAACATGCATTTTAAGAACCAACTATTATGGGTTTTCTTTTATTTTTCTTTTACATCCTTGCAATCGCAGGACCTCGTACCTGCCAACCAAACCCATCTCATTGGATATTGGAAATTTCAGGATAAAAACAATCTCACCAAAGCAACGGTTGGAAATAATTTGATTCTTACCGGCAAACACGATATGGTCAACGGCGCTTCTTACGGTGATACGGCAATCAGAATTGGGATCGGCAGTTATTATACCTTCGACCACAAAATAAAGGCAAATGGCGGAGGAGCCCTGGTAAATCAATATACATTAATGTTCGATTTTAAAGTTTTGAATTTTAATAAATGGCATACCTTTTTTCAATTGGACAGTACCAATAAAAATGACGGTGAATGTTTTATTCGTCCGAAAACAGGCAGCGGGCCAGGTAGAATCGGGGTGGCTGCAACTTCTTACACCAATGATTCCATCAACCCCAAACAATGGTACCGCCTGGTAATTTCTGTCAATAATGGAAATTTTTATCGCTATTATCTCAATGGACAATTGATACTGGAAGGGGATACGCAAGACATCGATGGCAGATTTTCTTTGGGTACTCAAATATTATTTTTTGCGGATGAAAATCAGGAAGACGATACCATTGACATTGCATCCCTTGCCATGTTTGATACCTGTTTGAGCAGTGCCCAGATAGCTGCAATCGGTACTATTGAACCATGCATCGCCTATCCACCGAAACCAAAATTGGGATCCGACACAGTTCTTTGTGCTGGCACATCCATAGTTAAAAATGCAGGAAACGGATATGCAAAATACAGTTGGAGTACCGGTGCAAAATCCGCTTCCGCAGCTTTGGATTTGAACAGATTAAAAATTGGCAAAAATACCGTTTGGGTAAAAGTTACCGATATGAACAATTGCGAAGGTACGGATACCATGATCCTCACTTTTGTACCCTTACCTCTGGCCAATGCGGGATCTGATACCTCAGTTTGTTCCGGAAATTTTGTGGATTTTATCGCCAATGCTGATACCACTTTAAATTATCAATGGCGCAAATTGCCGGGTATTAATATTATTTCAACCAAAAATCATTTAATAGCAGATTCAACAGGAAAATATACTGTAACTGTGACCAATACTACAGGTTGCAAATCCATGGATACTGTAGAACTGCAGGTGAATGCCACCCCTCCAAAACCCACTATACAGAATTACGGGAAAACCGAATTTTGCGAATATGACAGTTTAAAACTCAGTGCTCCAAATGGATATAGCAAATATTTCTGGAACGAAACAGAACTTACACAGGACATTTATATACGCAATAGTGGTAGTTGGAAACTCCGTATAGAAGATGGAAATGGATGCAGCAGCGAAACCTCTGACAGCGTTATTACTACAGCGCATGCAAAGCCCAAACAAATTATTTTAAATCAATACAATGACACCGGTTTTTGTGAAAACAAATCCGTGGTATTACACGTAAAACATGGATTTCAAAAATATATCTGGCAGGATGGACCGGGGGATTCCATAAGAATTATTAATTCCATTGGCAATTATTATGTAGCTGTGGAAGACAGCAACGGATGCAGAAGCAATAACTCCAATGCCGTAAATGTAGTTCAATTTCCCACTCCGATAAAACCAGGTATATTCTTTACCGGTTCTACCAATTTTTGTAGTGGTGACAGTCTGCTTTTAAACGCATCTGCTGGTTTTACCGGATATGAGTGGAACAATTTGTATAACAAGCAAATTCTGGTAGTAAAAACAAATGGCAACTTTTTGGTGCGTGGAAAAAACAAATATGGTTGTTTTGGCCCCTGGTCCGATTCAGTAAAAATTCAGGTAAATGCATTGCCGGCGAAACCACACATTCAACAATCGGGATACGATACATTGTTCTCAGTGGAAACAGGAAATGGCTATAACTGGTTATTCAATAGCAATACAGCCGGTTCCGGAAAATTTCTGAAAGTAGCACAGGAAGGGAATTACAATTTGCGCATTTACAATGGGAATTGCTGGTCGGCCTGGTCGGATACTTTCCAATTTATATTTAATAACTCTCCGGATTTTATCCTGAAAAAGGTATTTTATATTTTCCCAATACCATCCACAAATATGTTAAATATAGAAAATATAAATGAAAAAGTAATTCAGGATATTTTTCTCTATGATTTCGCTGGTAAATGTGTTTTACACAAGAATTACCATGCGTTCCAGAATGCAAATACGATTTCTTTTCCCCTGGAATCACTGCCTAATGGAACGTACATTCTACAGATAAATACCACTGATGGAATTTTTAAGGATATTGTAATAAAAGAATAATATTTCTATCCTTTACAGTATGTGTTTGGAAATGGATGGACACCGAATAGAATTAACAAAAAAGGCGCCTGAATTCAGGCGCCTTTTTTAGATTATACCATCTTATTTTTTGAGTATTGAAATGGTTTTAGAATAATTATTGGTTTCTAAGGTGATAAAATATACGCCTGTGGAAAGTTCAGCAACCGGATATTCCATATATCCTGAATGAATAGTTGTTAATTCCTTCACCATCGAACCGGAAAAATTGCGCAAGGTTATTTTGCCTGTTCCTTCAAATTCAGGGATATAGAAATTCAGCATCTCCATTGCGGGATTTGGGTATATTTTGAATTCAGCTGATAAGGGTTCCGATAATGAAGAAAGTGGTGCAGGCGAACTTCCAATGATTTCATCCATACTATGAACAAAGGCATCTCTCATTCCCGCTGAAGTCAAATTAAATGTTCCGGAACCCTGATCAAAATCCACGGTGGAATTGAAATCTCCGCAGGTATAAATGCTTGTGTTTTCCGATTCCAAAATTGAAATTCCCTTACCAATATCTTCACCGGTTCCGCCCAATTGTCTTGCCCAGACAAAGGTGCCGCTTGCAAGCAGCTTCATGATGTATACGTCTGAATTTCCTTTTGAAGTTTGATAATATTGTGCTTTCCCTGATGCAGGATCAAAATCAGGTTTACCACTAAAAAATCCGGTGGAATAAATATCGCCATTCGCATGGATTGCCAAATCCATCCCCCAATCATTTCCGGAAACACCAATTTGTTTTACCCACGAATAGTTACCGACATTATTCAATTTCGAAATAAAAATATCAGAGGTGTTGTTTGACAAGGATTTGCGACTGTTGTATGCATTGGATGTCAGTACAGTGCTCGAAGAACCGGGATCAAAATCTATAGCTCCTTTAAACATTCCGGTTGTAATAATATTCCCACTTTGGTCAATTCCTATTGCGGCAGGATTGCATTGCTGGTTGGATCCGCCAAATCGTTTTACAAATAAAAATTGAGCGGATGAATTGAGCTTCAGCACAAATCCATCTTCCCCTAAATTCGTCAAACTATTGGTACCAGCTTCCGGATCAAAGTCGGTTGGGAAGTTGAATTTTCCGGTTAAATAAATATTGTTATCTGCATCTCTGGTAATCCCGGAAGATTGCGCACTAAACGTTTTGCTGTAAATAAAGTTGTCAGATCCGGCACCCACTGAACTACCGGAAGTCACTTTGCCAAATTGAGAAGCAGAAATAAATGTTCCGTAATTATCCAAATTCAACAAAAACATTCCTCCCCCTGTTAACAGATAAATTCCGGAACTTGGATCAAAATCTCCTGTATCTGTTGTAATCTGGTTATAGTCTGCATATTCTCCGGTAATCCATATATTTCCATTTCCATCTGCAACCAGATCCGAACCAAAATCATATCCGGAAGCGCCAACCTGTGCTGCCCAACTAAATAGTCCGGAATTATCCAATTTTAAAATAAATGCGTCTGATTTATCCGATAAAATGGTTTTGTAAACCAGCGTTTTATGCGGAATAGATGTCATTTCAAAAACACCGGAAGAGGGATCAAAATCTGCAATACCACTAAACCCCCCGGTAATAAAAACATTTCCGTTTCCATCCAGAGTAATTGCATTTCCAAAATCCCTTTTTGTTCCGCCAACTCTAACTGCCCATGCCAATGCACCAGCATTATCCAGTTTTAAAACAAACACATCTGTATCGCCGGCAGAGGTTAAATTATATACGGAAGTTGAAGGATCAAAATCAACGGTACCTGTAAAATTACCAATGACATATACATTTCCGGAAGCATCCGATATGATGTCTGTTGCTCCATCCTGGCCAGAATTTCCTGCCTTTACAGCCCAGTCGAAATTAATGGTTTGGGAATATGCATTCACGCCCATCATTCCCACGAGCATAAAAATGAATCCATTTTTTATTATTTTGTTTTTCATGGTATTTGGTTTGTTATTTTTTAAAATTTCAATTATTTAAATGAATACATTGAATATATTTTGTGTATTCTTTGGCCTGTATACGCAACAAATAAACACCTGGTTTTAAAAAAGAGGCATCGTAAACTATTTGTCTTGGTTCTGGATTTTCAACATCCCCTTTGTATAAATGATATGCAACTTTCCCATCCATTTGAAGCAAATCAATTTCAACGGAAGCCTTGATATTCAACGTCAAATTATCCGAAAATGGATTTGGAGAAATTTCAACCTGACTCATTTCTTTTAAGCCTGAAATATTTATTGGCAATTCCTGTTCATGATGATCTCCGCTATTTCCGAACCATTCAAAAACTGTTTGGCTACATGCACCAATGTCATCCCCGTGGTTGATATGACCCGGAAGAGAATTTGTATCCACGCATATTGTTTTACCTGAATGGCATATTTTAACTTTCGTATTGTTATTTCCACACCTCACATCCTCTGCAATAATGGAAATGGTGGATGTATTTTTACAGAAACCATCTTTCAATTCCAACTTGTATTCGGTGTTGGTTTCCGGGCAAACTTTCACACTGGAATCTGAAAGCGGGCTTAACAAATCCGAGCCGAGATACCAATTTGCAGTTGCACTTGATGGCTTGTCTTCTACAGTTAAAACCGCACAGTTCAATCCGGATGCACCAAAATAAATGGTGTTGTTTTGCAGCAAAGTTCCATTTTCAAATTCCGCCCGAATAGTCACATTCGATATTCCGCAAGGAGAATGATAAATTTCACATTCATTTAATCCATTGCCTCCGGTAACAAGTACATTTCCATTAGGTAATCCGATTGCCCTGTGATTGAATCTTTCGGTTAACATATCACCCGTAGTATCCCAGGTACCTGACAAAGGATTGTACAACTCACAATCTTTATAACCATACCCGCTGTTTCCCACCAGCAAAATTTTACCATTTCCTACTGTCACCAACGGAGAATAAACATACGCACTAATGCCACTAGTACCTGTTGTACTCCATGTGCCGGATACAATATTATAAATGCAATAATTTGTACCATCACCTGTAAGTATTTTCCCATTATTCAAATTCACCAAACTGGTTTGTTCGGTATTAAACGGCAGATCTCCTGAAAGCGACCATGTACCTGTTGACGTATCATAAATTTCGCTTTTTGCATTTCCACCTCCGGCAATAAACACATTACCATTTGGCAATAAAATGGCATTTTCTACGTGGTGGGTATAGTTCATTTCACCTGTACCACTCCAGGTTGCAGAAGAGGGATCGTAAATTTCACAACTTTTTCTTTCTGCAAAATCCCCTATTCCCCCATCAAAATAATAACCACCTGTAACTAATATTTTTCCATTTGATAATTTAATTGCAGTGTGCAATATTCGGTCAATTGAAAGAGTACCTGTGGAGGACCAGGTTCCTGTTGACGTATCGTAAATATCACAAAGTCCGTGACCACTTTCATCTACAGCACCTCCTACCGCCAGTAAATTACCGTTATTTAACAAGGTGACAGTGTGTCCCCATCTCGCGGTAAATGATCCGGTACTATGCCAGGTACCTGAATCAGGAATGTATATTTCACAGGAAGAAATACCGCTGAAATATGCCCCTGCACCACCGGATGCCATAACCTGATTGTTCGACATTAGGGTGAGACAATGATAGTTTCGCTCTGTGGCCATACTACCTGTACTCGTCCAGGTTTGAGCAGTAAGGTTAAAAAAGTACAAGTTACAAAGGACTCCGAAAAGCAATTTTGAAGTTGCTGAAATAAAATTCGCATTTTTATTGCGAATCCAATTTATTTTTCTGTTTGTTTTCATGGCTTGAAATTTTACATTTCAAACCAAGCAGGATATCAGGTTCCGGACAATACGACTTTTGTCTTAAATTTATTTAAAAATTTTATTAATTGCGTCTGTCCGGGATTGCACATGCAGTTTTTTATAAATATTCTGAATATGGGTTCTAACAGTGGCAGGACTAATATTTAACTGATCTGCTATTTCCTTATATCTGTAGCCTTGTGCAAGGCTGTTCACCAACTCCTTTTCGCGTTCAGAAAGATCCTGATAATCCGGAATTGGTTTCTGTGGTCCTTCGCGAAAGGTATTTAATATTTTTCTGGCAATTCCGGGCGACATTGGTGAACCTCCATTGTACAAATCCATAATAGATTGGGCAATTTGTGTAACGGAACTTTTCTTCAACAAATAGCCTGTGGCACCAGCCTGCAGAGATTTAAATATCATGTCATCATCTTCATAAACCGTGAGCATCATAAATTGTGTTTGCGGACATGATTCCCGCAGTTTAATAATGGCCTCGATCCCATTCATTCCCGGCAGGTTAATGTCCATTAAAACCACATCTGTTGGCTCATTCACAAGGGATTCAATAGCATCTTCGGCATTTGAAAATGTCCTTTCACAATAAATTTCATTGCTGCTATCTATGATCATTTGCAGTCCGGAACGGATGTCCTGATTGTCTTCCACTATGCAAACCCTAACTTTTTCCATTCCTGTCTGTAAATGTAGTTTTACAATAATTCCGTTTCAATCATACTTTATACTTACACCATATTTAAACCAATAATGGTTTTGCTCCCTTTTCCCGGCTCAGAGGTTAACTCATATCTGCCTTCTATTTCCTCTATTCTCCTTCGCATGTTCGACAAACCGTTTCCGGTAAATTTATGATCTTCCAAATTAAATCCTTTTCCATTATCTTCTATTTGAACTTCCAATTCCTGACCTCTGAATTGAACACTTACAGCAACTTCTGTTGCCTGGGAATGTTTCATAATATTATGAAATGTTTCCTTGATTACGAGAAATAAATTCCTGCGTACAGCCTGAGACATATTTAGGGATTTTGCTGCTTCAGGTATTTGCAATTTGCATTGGATATTGCTGTTTTCAAAAAAATCCAGACTGTATTTCCTCAGATAACCAAATAGGTTTTCAAGTTTGTCATTTTCAGGATTCATAGCCCAAATAATCTGGCTCATGTTATCCACCAATTCATTGGCCGTTTGTGAAATCTCCTCGATCTTTTTCGTATCCGCTTTGTCTGTCGCCTTATTCTTTAGTAATTCTGAGAGTATGGCTATTTTCGTAAGTCCACTGCCTATTTCATCGTGCATGTCTCTTGCAATTCTGGTTTTTTCAAAGGCTACTTTTCTTTGATTTTCAACCAATATTAACTGATCCTGAGTACGTTGTAAATTATTTAGGGTGTTGTTTAATTCAGTATTTTGACCTGCAATGATCAGGTTCTTTTTTCGCTGGTTTATATAATTTCGGGATATGAAGAATGTAAATATTGCCAGAGAAATCAATGCAGCGATAATTACATTTTTTTGAAATATTTTAGAACTTAAAGTTGCGCTTTGTAGCGATCTTTGTTCGTTTAACAATCGTATTCTCGACTCCTTAATTTTGTTTTCAACCAGTTGTTTTTCGGTGATGATGGTTTGGTTGTGCAACTCCGCCTGGGAGTGAAGAAACTCAAGACGTTGCAGATCCTTTTCTTTATTACTGAGCATCAACTCATTATTGCGCAAGAGTATCTCCTGTTTGCTTAGCAACAGCTGTTCTTCTTTTCTAGACAACTTCTCTGAAGCCAATTGTTCATCCGCTTTATATTTTAATTCCTTTTTTGCAAACTGAAATTCAAATTCCTTTTTTGCTATTTTATTCTTTACATCTACATTTAAAATACTATCCCTCAATTGCACATGTTCTATGTAATTATAATACGCACTATCGTACCTACCTGTTTTTTCATAAACCTCACTTAACAACTGGAATATTGTAGAACGCTCATTCAGATTGTTAAATGGACGACTCTCTTTTTCCGCCAATTTCAAATAATCCAGAGAACGTGAATAATTTCTCTTGTTTTTTTCAATTATCGCGTACCATTTCCATATAAGTGCTAAATTGCTTTTCGTGCCAATTTCTTTATATGTTAATTCTGCTGTTCGTAAGAATTCTTCAGCTGTTTGGTATTCTTCCTGAGCGATATACAATAGGGCCAGATCCCTATAATTCATGGCAATTCCGTTTTTGTCACCCACAGAATCCTGATATTTAATGGATTTTTCGTAATATTCCTTTGCTTTTGCGTACTCCTTCATTTCTACGTACACTGAACCTATACTGCTGTAATCAACCGCAATTCTCTTTTTATTGTTCAGAACAAATTCAATGGAAAGTGCTTTTTGAAAGTATTCCAATGCTTTTTGATTATCCTCTATTTTATGATAAATACTTCCAATAGCATGCAAATTGGTGGACATACCAACCTCATCACCTGCCTGTTCAGAAATATTATAACCTTTTTGCAACAACTCCAACGATTTGTTGTAGTCTGACCACTCCTTATATAAAATTGCCATACCTTGTAATTGCCTTGCCTTTCCAATCATTCCACCTATGGACTCATATATGTTCATTGCCTTTTCATAATAGTCGAGAGATTTTTGATATTCACCAATATTCCGGTAAATAGTTCCCAATGTTCCATAAGATGCGGCCAGGCCTTCTTTAACATTCAGAATTTGAAACAATTCAGCAGCCTTATTCAGATAGTCTAAGGCATCATTGTACAGAGATTGTTCCAGATAATTATTTCCAATATTTATATAGGCGGAAGCAATCTGATGTTTATCACCAAATTTCTCGGCAGATTGAACTGTTTTTATATAATATTCCTGTGCCTTTTTATAATCAGCCAGTTCCTTATATGTGGTGGCAATAGATTCGTATGCAAATGCACTTGAAGAATTTTCTCCAATTTTTTCCAAAATTTCCAGCCCTTTGAATTGATAATCCAACGCCAACTGGTATTCTCCTTTCCGATGATAAGCCTGACCAATATATTCTAATGCAATCCCAATATCCTTTTGGCTTCCAGCTTTTAAGCTCAACTGATACCCTTTTTTATAACCTTCAAGTGCCTTGTCAAAATCAGAAATTGCCAGGTAACTTTCTCCGGCTTGCAGATTTAATTTTCCGGCATTTACCCAATCCCCTGATTTTTCATAAATTTCTGCAGCTTTTAATCTGGAATCAATTGCCAAATTAAATTTTCCGAGGCGGTGGTAGCTCATTCCAATGCGTTCATTTCCCAATGCGGCTGCATAAGGATAATTTCCCATTTCTCCAATTTCGATCATCTTAAGGCATAAACTTAAGGATTTCTCATATTCACCACGCTGAAAATATACATAAACACATTGGGAATAGGCAATTGTCTGTCCCCAGGAATTACCGGTTTTTTTGAAATTCACTACCGCTAAATTGGTATAGTATTCACTTGTGTTTATTTCATTTTTTATGGCGAAATAAATAATTAAATTTAAACAACATTTTGAGAGGTTATTTATGTCATTTATTTTTTTATACAATTGCAAAGCCTGCAAATTGTATTCAATGCATTTATCCAATTCTTTTTTCGCATAGAAAAATGATCCAATACCCATGTAATTTGCGGCCAATAACTTATAATTTGAATTTCGTTTATTGATAGCAATAGCTTTTTCATACATTTCTCTGGATTTCTCAAATGCTCTGGTTGCCAGATAAAGTCTGCCCAACGAATGATAACTTTCAGCCATCCCATTCTCATCCTTTATTTTTTCACTCAGATCCATGGCAAGGCTAATTACGGAATCAGCAGATTGGAATTTCCCTGTATAATTGAGTACCAATGCCAATCCATTTAATGAATTGGCTTTTTTCTTTTCATCCTTTAATTTGTCAGCAACCTTACAACTTAGGTCCGCATAATTTCTGGCTTCCCCAAATGAATTTAAATCGAGATAAATTCTTGAAATGTCTAACATTAACCGTCTCTTTGCTTCATCCTCCACTTTATTGTTCCTGAAGACTTTCAATAAGGAATCCAGTTCCATACTGCCGCTAACTTGGGCACTCAGATTTAATACTTTTAAAAGGATAAAAAGCAAGAAGAGACATTGAATTACCAACCTCTTATTTGAAATTAAACCTGCGGATTTAACCGTTGGTTTTTTTATCCTCTTCCTAAATTGGAAATTGATAATTTTTATTTCAATATGAAAAAACCCAAACATGGCAACTTGGGTAAGCTATTCAAATATATAGGAATCCAACCACAACACAAAGGTATTAAAATACTTTGTCCGGGCTTCTTTTCAAGCATTTCTAACAAAGTACGATTTATGAATCAAAAATGCGGGATAATTAAATTTCCCGCAATACGACTTTAGTCTTATTACTTTTAGCTGCGCATATGGGGATTCAGGTTTAAATAAATCCCAAATACAAAAAGAAGTTGGTATTACCTCAACCCCGCATTGATTTCCGCTAACACCGCATTTCCCGGACAAAGCACTTTTTCATCCAAGGTATTCAGCGAAATATCTGTGGTATTCAAAGTTGCATGCAAATCGTGATACCCGGAATTAATGTACAACAATCCTGTTAGAATTTCTCCTTTGGCCCTCGCTTTTTGAAGGGATGAAGCTGCGGCAATTCTGTCTTCCGGATTCCAGTCATTTGCCAGTTTGTGCAATTGAATTTTGCTGCCATCATGCATGGTTACCGTGGTATCGGTTCCCGCTGCATACGAAGTTGTTATTTCGCTGTGAGTAGGTACAAAATCTATGGTTCCGGTGGCCTCCACATGCTCACGAACATAGTCGTAACTTTTGGTGCTACCAACGTTATTATTAAACGTTACACATGGAGAAATCACATTGATAAAGGCAAAACCACCATGGTGCATGGCAGCTTTAATTAACGGAATTAATTGTTGCTTGTCTCCGCTAAAACTTTGGGCTACAAAAGTAGCGCCCAATTCCACTGCCATGCTCGCCAAATCAATGGCCTGAAAAGGGTTTACAGAGCCTGATTTGCTTTTGCTTCCTTCGTCTGCAGTTGCGGAATCTTGTCCTTTGGTCAAACCATAACAGCCATTGTTCATCACAATATACACCATATTGAGATTGCGTCGAATGGCATGTACAAATTGTCCCATGCCAATGGATGCGCTATCTCCATCACCGGAAACTCCAAAATATTGCAGATTTTTATTTGCCAGATTTGCCCCTGTTGCAACAGATGGCATGCGTCCATGCACCGAATTAAATCCATGCGAATTTCCCAAAAAATATGCAGGTGTTTTCGAGGAACATCCTATTCCGGAAAGTTTTGCTACCCGATGTGGTTCAATATTCATTTCGAAACAGGCCTGCGCAATTGCAGCACTAATGCTGTCGTGGCCGCAGCCCGCGCATAAGGTGCTCAGCGATCCTTCATATTCTTTTTTGGTATAACCAATATTATTTTTCGGTAATTCCGGGTGGTGAAACTGGGGTCTCAGGTATGTCATTTTATGCAGGTAACTGAAGGTTTGACTTGATTTTGGAAACGATGTCGGCAGCGGTAATTGGCATGCCATTGTAATTTAATACTGAAATTAATTTTTCAGGTGAAATACCCAATTCAATCATGAGCAAACTTCGCATTTGTGCATCGCGATTTTGCTCAATTACAAACACGGATTTATGCGATTGAATAAATGCATCTACTGAAGAATGAAAGGGAAAAGAAAGAATTCGGATGGCGTCGGTTTTGATACCGTCTTTTTCCATCCATTCCTTTGCCTCCAATGCAGAATGGGTGCTTGTTCCAAAAAACAATATTCCAATTTCACTCTCATTTTTTTCCTGATAAAATTGTGGTTTGGGCACCATATTTTTCGCAGTTTCCCATTTCACCATTAAACGATCCATATTTCGTTTATACGCTTCTCCGTTTTCTGTATACGCCGCATATTCATCACGGGAAGTTCCTCTGGTAAAATATGCACCTTTGGTGGGGTGTGTTCCAGGATAAGTTCTGTATGGAATTCCATCGCCATCCACATCCAGATACCTTCCGAACCTGCCCATATTTTCCAGTTCTTTTGCATGCAATACTTTCCCTCTTTTGTATTTTCTATTCTCATCCCATACCAGGGGTTCACACATGTGGTCATTCATTCCAAGATCCAGATCGGTGAGCAATATTACCGGTGTTTGTAATTCCTCAGCGAGGTCAAAACTTTCTGCGGTCATTTCAAAACACTCTTTTGGGTCTGAGGGAATTAATAAAACATGTTTGGTATCTCCATGAGATGCATATGCGGCCTCCAGAATATCGGATTGTTGGGTACGCGTTGGCATTCCTGTACTTGGACCCGTGCGCTGCACGTCAATCAAAACAGCCGGCACTTCAGCGAAATATGCGAGCCCTAAAAATTCATTCATCAATGAAACTCCTGGACCACTGGTTGCGGTAAAAGATCGTGCTCCATTCCAGTTGGCACCTATTACCATTCCTAAAGCAGCGAGTTCGTCTTCTGCCTGAACAATAGCGAAATTGTTTTTCCCTGTTTCCGGATCCACGCGATATTCAGATGCATAATTTTCAAATGCCTCTGCTACGGAAGTAGATGGTGTAATTGGGTACCAGGCACAAACTGTCGCACCTCCGTAAACCGCGCCCAGTCCGCATGCAGCGTTGCCTTCGAGCAAAATTTTATCTTTCACCAAATCTCTTCTCTCTAAATGAAATTCCAGTGGAAACTGGAAATTTTCCTTCACATAATTTATTCCCAATTCCAGAGATTTAATATTGGGGGCAATGAGTTTTTCTTTTCCTGTAAATTGTTCTGCCAACAATTGTTCTAAAACGGGAAATTCAATATTTAACAATGCCGACAATGCACCTACATAAATAATATTTTTAAACAATTGCCTCTGGCGCGGATCGGTGAATTCCCGATTGGCCATTTCCATGAGTGGTATTCCTAAATAATTTAAATCGGGGCGGATGAATTCATCATGGAGTTTTTTGGTATTGTCGTATACGAAATATCCTCCTGATTTTACGGAGGCTACATCTTCCTTCATGCTTTGGGGATTTACAGAAACCATGAGGTCGATGCCCTCTCTGCGTCCCAAATGTCCTTTTTCACTTACCCGAACCTCGTACCAGGTTGGTAAGCCCTGAATGTTGGATGGAAAAATATTCTTTGGCGAAACGGGTATTCCCATTCTGAAAATGGACTTTGCGAACAAATAATTCGCACTGGCCGAACCCGTACCATTCACATTCGCAAACCGGATTACAAAATCATTTACCGGCATAGAATTTTACCACTATAGACACAAAGTTTTTTTGCACAAAGACACAAGGTTTTTTATTCATATTCTGATCTGATTTATTCATTCTGATTTTTAATTTATTCTTAGTTATTATCTTTAAAATTAGACTCTTGTTTGTCGAATTGATCGAGCAAAATGCCATTAATTACACGTTTTACTCCATTCTTAAATAAATTCACATTGAAATTAATCAACAGTCCTAATTTACATTCACTAATTTTTAGATAAGTTAAAATTTGAGCGAAATGCGTTTCATTAATTTTGTCTACTGCCTTTAATTCAACAATGACCAAGTCTTCAATTAAAAGATCCAATCTGTAACCGATATCAACCCGAACACCATCATATATAACCGGCATGGGCTTCTCCTTTTCAACCTTTAACCCGGTTTTTTTTAATTCATGAAATAAAAATTCCTTATATGCATTTTCCAATAGTCCGGGTCCAATTTCTTTATGGACTTTAAGACCACATTCAAAAACAATTTTCGCTATTTGATTCTCAGTCATATGTATTATACATTCAAATTTTTCTGAACTTGTTGATATTGTTGTTTTGAATTTTCCTCGTGTCTTTGTGCCTTCCTCGTGTCTTTGTGGTTAAGTGCCTTTGTGGTTAAAGTATTTTAGACGCTTTGGTGGTGGAATACAAATACTTCTGCATGTCCCAGGCGCTGGTGGGGCAGCGTTCGGCGCAGAGGCCGCAGTGGAGGCAAACGTCTTCGTCTTTTACCATTACACGGCCGGTTTTTAGTGTATCGGAAACCAGTAAATCCTGTGTGAGGTTGTGCGCCGGTGCCGACAAATGCAAACGCAAATCTTTCTCATCTTCATTCGGAGTAAAAGTGATACAGGAAGTGGGACAAATATCCATACATGCATCACATTCTATACAGCGATCTTCTGTAAAAACAGTTTGTACATCACAATTTAAACAACGCTGTGCTTCCTGAAATGCAGTAGTCAAATCAAACCCCAATTCCACCTCTTTTTTTCTATCTGAAAGTGTAATTTTCTTTTCTGCCTGAGGAACAATAAAACGCTTATCCGTAGCTACAATGCTATCATAACTCCATTCATGAATTCCCATTTTGGTACTCATTAAATTCGTCATCGGATCGGGGCGTTTTAATACATCCAAATCTCTGCAAAACAAATCAATGGAAACAGCAGCATGATGCCCTTGTGCAACAGCGGTAATTACATTCTTCGGACCAAATGAGGCATCACCACCAAAAAATACATTTTTCAATGTACTTTGAAAAGTGACATCATTTACCACTGGCATGCCATGGCCATCAAAATCTAAACCCAAATCTCTTTCTATCCATGGAAAACTATTTTCCTGACCAATTGCAATCAACACATCATCGGCTTCTACAAATACATCCTGCTCACCGGTAGGCAACAATTGCCGTTTCCCTTTTTCATCATAAACCGGGTGAACTTTTTCAAATTTCATGCCCACCAATTTTCCATTTTCCAACACAAATTCCAATGGCACATGATTTTCCATAATCGGAATATCCTCATGCATGGCATCTTCTTTTTCCCAGGGAGAAGCTTTCATTTCTGAAAAGGGACTGCGCACCAAAACCTTTACTTCTTCTCCACCCAGCCGGCGGGAAGTGCGGCAACAATCCATGGCGGTATTTCCACCTCCAAGTACAATTACTTTTTTACCAATTTTATTGGTATGCTCAAACGCCACACTTGCTAACCACTCTATTCCAATATGAACATTGGCCGAAGCTTCTTTTCTGCCCGGCAGGCTGGAAAGATCCCGGCCTCTTGGTGCTCCTGTTCCAACAAAAATAGCATCGTAGTTTTGATCCAGAATTTCTTTTAAACTGTTTACATACGTTTTATAATGGGTATGAATTCCAAGGTCAATAATATATCCGACTTCTTCGTTTAAAACAGTTTCAGGCAGGCGAAAGGAAGGAATCTGACTGCGCATCATACCACCTCCGGCAAATTGTTCATCAAACAAATGAATTTCATATCCCAACGGTGCCAGATCTCTGGCAACTGTGAGGGAGGCGGGACCACCGCCAATCAATGCTATTTTTTTACCATTCGATGCAAATGGTCCTTGTGGCATTCTGTGTTTTACATCGTCTTTAAAATCAGCTGCCACGCGTTTGAGGCGGCAAATAGCGACAGGCTCATCTTCCACCCTGCCCCTTCTGCATGCAGGTTCGCATGGCCGGTCACAGGTTCTGCCAAGCACTCCCGGAAATACATTGGATTCCCAATTCACCATGTATGCTTCGCTATATAATCCGGCGGCTATAAGGCGTATATATTCCGGAACGGGGGTATGTGCAGGACAGGCGTACTGACAATCCACTACCTTGTGGTAATATTCGGGGTCTTTGGTGTTGGTAGGATTCATGGAGAATTTCTATATGGCCGTTAAAGAGGTAAAACGGCAAATAATAGAATATTCATCAAATCATCAAGGGTTTGAAAAAATTGTTGGAAAGGGCGAAAAAAGCAGTTGCGCTAAGGCTTAGTGGCGAAGGATTTTGGAATTGTTTTTTTGTCCGCTCACTTCGAGTGCCAAATCCAAATAATCATCCATAACCAGGGTAGCAGCAATAATATCAGAAGTATCTCCAAATTGTTCTTCGCGCAAAGCCACCACCAGATCTTCCAGGGTGCCTAATTCGGGTTTGTTTAAATCGATCATAATAGTGTTGTTCATAGCATAAAAATTTGTTAACACAAATGTAAAAAAAGCTCCTGAGGTCTCAGGAGCTTTTTTGAACACTTAATCAACCGTGTTTGAGAATTTACGTTAAGTTTTCGGCAGCAGGGATGTTCTTCACGTGCCAGGCACGCCAATACAGGTAGTTTCGAGTGGTGTAAGATTTTCGTAATTCCTTCCAGGTCAAAGGTCGTTTTTGGGGTTGACAGAGCCCGGAGACTTCCACAAGCAGAAATCTCCGGGATATCATCAAATACAAAGAGGGAGTCAGACGGTAAGCCGACAAGTTGCGACAAAACCCTCTGAGGTTTCACAAAATTGAAATAAGATTGTTGTCTAACTCCCATAAAAGTGTCGTACAAATCAAGTATGGGCACAGGAATCCAAAGGGGGTGATTTCACGGTATTTTTTTGCGCAAATCACCTTTTTTTACTGCGCCTAAACCGCAAATACATCTAAAGCAATATTCCAGTTCATTGATTTTCAATACGCCATTGTGGTGAATGGGATAACTTGTTAGATTTGCAATTATCAAAAAGCACAAATCAAATATCATGAGCTACCCAATTTATGGACTTCCTGTTTCTGCATCAGCCCTGTCCGATATGAAACAAAATTTTTACTGGATGTATGAAACATGCAATGCCGTTCAAAATCTGCCATTATTTGCAAACTGGCAGAATGTGAAAACCGCACTGAACATCGGTCCTGGTTGGGCTTCCGCTAATGGAGACGGAGTTCTCTTTTATTATATGGTCGAAAATGATATTACCGGGCCTTATTATTCTTATGCTATCGTGGAAGCAGACCGCGATGGAATGGGGATTTTTCAACCCAAAGCGGGTGCAACCTGGATTTCGCTCTTACCCGGCGGAGGAATTAAAACCTATACTACTCCAGCAGAAATTGCGGCAATGAATGCTTGTATCGCTGCATA
The DNA here is from genome assembly GCA_018333525.1 of Bacteroidota bacterium. Classification (GTDB taxonomy): domain Bacteria; phylum Bacteroidota; class Bacteroidia; order NS11-12g; family UBA955; genus JAGXTF01. The sequence continues at coordinate 48,573 of JAGXTF010000031.1, forward strand.
CACCACCCTGCAAACCAGAAATATTCCGGATTTAATTGCCGGATTAAGCATTCCAATTTCCACTTTGCCAAACCATCCGCTGAAATGCTTTGCAAGTGCAGAGGCAATTTGGAAATTTTTTGATGACAACAATGCCCAAATTAATGCTGCAACAGAAATAATGATTTACAATGTGGCCTCGTACACTGACGTTACCTCCACTCCTTTGCCACAGGAAATGAAAGCACAATCGGTTTCCCTGGTATATAGAAATGGAGCAAGTGAATTGTTGACTGAGGGAAATGCGGATGTAAATAAATTGTTTATGGATAAAGCCCTTGAACATGGATGCCGATGCCCACCTCTTTGTTAATAATTCAAAAGTTAATAGACAACTTTCAATCCCATCAAATCACTGTATATCATTATACTGGTTTTTTCCAATTTATTCTAGCATTAAGCTGTATCGGTAAATTGGTAAAACATGAAAAACTCATTGTTCTTGTTTGTCTAAATTACTTTTTATATTATTTATTTAGTCTCTTTTTTTATAGAGCGGGAATAAATAATCTTTTGCTCATCAATATCAGTGATATTATAATAGGCATTACTTATTTTACTTATTTTTATTTATCGAAACCAAATAGAAATCGGATATTTCTATATTTACTTATATTATTCTTAGTCGCGCAATTGATTAACTTATTTTTCGGACAAGGTTTTGAAACTGTTAATACGTTAACATCAGTGCCATTGTATCTTTCCATCGCCTTTTTGAGTTATATATCTTTGAGAAAATGGATTCAACAAGACACAATTCAATTTTCCAATATCCATTTTTGGTTTATGATTGCATCTTTGATTAATTTTATTTTACCTGTATCGCAAATTGCCTTAGAACCGTATATGAATCAAGTGGATGTGCATATTTCAGCTAAAATGTTTATCATAGAAGGTATTGCCGGATTTTCGTTTAACGTCTTTTTAACCATAGGTTTAATATGGAAAATAGTAACCAATACCTCTTATTCATCGTAATTGTTTCTGCAGTTGCAGTAGCTTTTCTGCTTTTTATTGCGGTGGATATTTTCATGTTATACCGCATGAAACAAATAAAAAACCGCAACAAAATCATTGAAATGGAAACGCGGTTTGTGAAAGAAATTCATGAAGCTAAAACGGAAGCCACCCAACAGGTAATGCGGGATATAGGGCAGGAATTGCACGACAATATCGGGCAAAATCTTACGGTTTCCATGATGCAACTAAATCGAATTACTTCAAGTGATCCGCTGTTAAATCAAACTGCAGAATTATTAAAATCTACCATGAAGGAAGTGCGACAATTGTCTCACCAACTCGCGGGAGATTTGATGGAAAATCTGGATTTTTCCCATGCTCTGGAAAGAATTGCTTCCAATATCCAAAAAACCGGGACCATTCAAATGAAAATTCAGGTTGAACCACTGCCCGATTCTTTTTCAAAATCTCTGGAATTGCTGCTGTTAAGAGTAGTGCAGGAAATCATTCAAAATACTTTGAAACACGCATCTGCAACAGAAATTGAAATTGTATGCAATAGCGGAAATAAGCAAATAAATTTGGAGTATCGAGACAATGGAAAGGGATTTGATTTGAAATCCAAAAGCGATGGCCTTGGAATGGCAAGCATTCAAAAACGCCTGGAAATTCTTCGTGCAGATTATCGGATTTTTTCAGAACCCGGAAAGGGTTTTCAGTTAACCGCAAATATACCTTTGTAACATGATTCGCATAAGTTTAGCCGATGACCACAAATTGATACGTGAAGGCATCAGGGCCATGTTGGAATCCGGTGGCGAATTTAAAATCATTTCCGAATCCTCGAACGGCCGCGAATTGATTGATTGTCTGGAGCTGGCAGAAAACCATCCGGATATGGTCGTCGCAGATATCAGTATGCCGGTAATGGATGGCATTCAGGCAGTCCGTGAAATTTCACAAAAATGGCCTCAGATTCCATGTGTTGCACTTTCGCTGCACGATGATTTTAAGAATATTTTTCAAATGATTGACGCTGGAGCCAAGGCATACCTGTTAAAAGATTGCAGCAAAGACCTAATGGTTGCAACGCTCAAAGAAGTGATGGAAAAGGGAGCCTGTTACAGCAGTTTTGTAGTAGAGAAATTGCTCGAACATCAAAAAAACACCAAAGAAACTGCAGTGAAAAAAATGTATGACAATTTAAGCGATCGCGAAAAAGAATACATACGTCTGAGTTGCACAGAATATTCAAATAAGGAAATTGCAGATAAAATGAATGTGAGCCCAAGAACGGTAGATGGCTACCGCGATTCTGTATTTTTGAAATCCGGTGCAGAAAGTCGGGTTGGTGTTGTTTTATTCGCCATAGAAATCGGGTTATACGTACCAGGCAACTGGAAAATACCCGGCATGTAATTCGTATTTGCCAAATTTGTAACCGAAGTATAGCGTTACCAAAACTTTCTGAGTAATTTCGCGGTTTATTAGTTTCCCCAATCGCTATTGAGTTCCGAAGCCGCATATATTGATACCGGTGAAATAGAAATCACCGGAGCCAGAGAGCATAATCTTCAAAATATTGATCTGGTAATTCCACGCAACAAACTTGTGGTTTTTACCGGAATTTCCGGTAGCGGTAAAAGCAGTCTGGCATTTGATACCATTTTTGCAGAAGGACAACGCCGGTATCTGGAGAGTTTCAGTGCATATGCCCGCCAGTTTATCGGCGATATGAAAAGACCGGATGTAGATAAAATCAGTGGTCTTAGTCCTGTAATTTCCATAGAACAAAAAACCGTAAGCCGAAATCCCAGAAGTACCGTTGGCACCGTTACCGAACTCTATGATTTTCTTCGACTTTTATTTGCCAGGGCAGGCGAAGCTTTCAGCTATATCAGCGGAGAAAAAATGGTGCGATTTACCGAAGAACAAATAGTTGAGGCAGTTGCACAAAAATTTCAAAACGAAAAAATTACCGTTCTAGCTCCCATTGTAAAAGCCAGAAAAGGACATTACAGGGAATTATTTGAACTCACCAGAAAACGCGGTTATAATAAAGTTCGTATTGATGGAACCATTACGGAAATAACCGGCGGACTGCAAACCGACAGGTATAAAATTCACGACATTGAGGTGGTGATAGACAAGCTGGAAGCCAATCCTCTGGATACCAGAAGATTGGGCGAAAGCATTAAAACTGCATTAAAACTGGGAGAAGGAAATATTCTGATTTTAAAAGGAGAAAAAGCACAGCCCTTTTCTAAATTTTTGATGGATCCGGCAACAGGTCTCAGTTATGATGAACCGCAGCCAAATACTTTTTCATTTAACTCACCTTATGGCGCATGTCCGGAATGTGAGGGACTCGGAGAAATTGCAGAAGTAAATCTGGATTATATTATTCCGGATAAAAGCAAAAGCATCAACAAGGGTGGCATCATTCCTATTGGTGAATTGCGAGATAACTGGACCTTTACCCAACTGCGCGCCATTGCGAGATTTTATAAATTCTCACTAGCTGATCCTATTACAAAAATTCCAAAAGATGCATTGAATGTAGTGCTATATGGAACGGATGAAACCATTCCGGTAGAATATACAGACAGCAGCGGAAAAAAAGTAAAATACAATACGCATTACAAAGGTGTAATTAAATACATCAGCGAAAATTATTACGAAAGCGAAGACGATAAATTGCGGCAATGGGCAGAGGAATTTATGCACCAGCAAACCTGTCCTGTATGCCAGGGAAGTAGGTTAAAAAAGGAAGCATCCTGGTATCGCTTTGGAAATAAAAACATTGCAGAACTGGCAAATACCAATATCGATCTGTTGTATGGATGGTTTGAAAATGTAGAAGAAACTCTTACTGAAAGACAAAAAATTATTGCCACAGAATTATTAAAAGAAATTCGTGCGCGATTGTCTTTTTTAACCGGAGTTGGTTTGGGATATTTAACCCTTAACAGTCCGGCCAGAACCCTCAGTGGAGGCGAGGCACAGCGTATTCGCCTTGCAACACAAATTGGATCCAAACTGGTAAATGTTTTGTATATTTTGGATGAACCCAGCATAGGTTTGCACCAAAGAGACAATGAAAAACTGATTGAAAGTTTGAAAGAATTGCGCGATTTGGGCAATACCGTTTTGGTGGTGGAGCACGACAAAGACATGATGATGGAGAGCGACTGGCTGGTGGAAATTGGCCCGGGCGCGGGAATGCATGGTGGCAAAATTGTGGCTTCGGGTGTGCTGAAAGATTTTCAAAAAAGCCAAACAGAAACTGCCATGTATCTGGCAGGAACAAAAAAGATAGAAATTCCAGCGAAACGAAGAAAAATTGGCAAGGAAGGAATTCACTTAAAAAATTGTTCGGGACATAACCTGAAAAATGTGGATGTGTTTTTCCCCAAAGGGGTATTTACATGCGTTACCGGAGTAAGCGGAAGTGGTAAATCATCTTTGATGAACGAGACCCTGTTTCCGCTGTTGCAAAACCATATTTATCGCACACATTACCGGCCATTGGAACACAAATCCATTACAGGATTAAATCATTTTGACAAGGTAATTCGCATTGATCAGTCTCCCATTGGCAGAACACCGCGCAGCAATCCTGCAACTTATGTTGGAGTGTTTACCGATATCCGTTCGCTTTATGCAGAATTGCCTGAAGCAAAAATCAGAGGATACAAACCCGGACGTTTTAGTTTTAATGTAAAAGGTGGCAGGTGCGAAGGATGCGGTGGTGGCGGACGCAAAGTGGTAGAAATGAATTTTCTGCCAAACGTGGAAGTGGAATGTGATGTATGCCAGGGCAAAAGATACAATCGCGAAACTCTGGAAGTGCGTTACAGGGGAAAAAGCATTTATGATGTGCTGGAAATGAGCATAGAACATGCGGTTACTTTTTTCGAAAACATGCCGCATATCCAGCGCAAAATTAAAACGATGCTGGATGTGGGACTAGGTTATATCACTTTAGGACAAAGCAGTACTACCCTTTCCGGCGGCGAGGCACAGCGAGTAAAACTGGCCACGGAATTGAGTAAAAGGGACACAGGCAGCACCATGTATTTGTTGGATGAACCCACTACAGGTTTGCACTTTGAAGATATCCGTCACTTGTTGCATGTATTGCAGGAATTGGTGGAACGCGGCAATTCCGTAATTGTAATTGAGCACAATCTGGATGTAATTAAAGTTGCGGATTATATCATAGACCTTGGCCCGGAGGGCGGCAGTGGGGGCGGAGAAATCATTGCAACCGGCACACCGGAGCAGGTAGCCAAAATCAAAAAAAGCTATACCGGAAAATTTTTAGCGAAAGAGTTGAAGGCTTAGGATTTTTTACTGGTTAGTCGCCAAACGCTTTGTTTGTTTAGTGAGAAGGCCAACCTGGAGAAAACACAAAAAAGGCCACTATGACGTGGCCTTTAATTATTCAAATTGTTTATTTATTTAATCGGATTGAACACAAACCACAAACGAGATGAATCCCCATTGATGGTATCTTCAATTGCTTTATACAAACGAATTTCGTCTTTGGTCCATTTTTGCATCACATAATCTAATCCACTCCAGTTAAATGTTACTCCATCAGACTTAAAGAACCAACCAAATCCGTCCTTGTCGCCATCGGGATCCTCTCCAGTAGTGCAGGTAACAGGATTTATTGTAAAGAAATCGCCTATGGTTGCAGTATTACTTGTAGCAGTGAATGTATAACCATCATCTTTAGTACATGCTTTCGATCTATCGATATATTCAATTGTAGCTTGTCCTGATTCCTTTTCTTTCCAACTGCTAATATACCATTTCCCTGTTCCTGAAATCAAAATCTCAGTTTTCGTTTGGGTCGTATTTGTATTATTGTTGTTATTGCTGTCTTTTTTGCAACTGGACAAAGACATTACGGATACACCTACGATACCCGAAAGCATGAGAAGTGGTGATTTTTTGCTTTTCATATTCAAAATTTTAATAATATTTAATGGGCAATTTATGGATTCTGGTATTTATTTCAAAATCAGAGCCTTAAGAATTACAAAATTTCTCCCGCGGTTGCTGTTCGCGTTTTACTGGCGAAGCGTAAGACCACCAACCGCATATTTCACAGGTTGGTCGCCAAACGCTTTGCTTATTTGGCGAGAAGACCAACCAGGAGAATATTTTTCTTTTTTAAATTTTCCCTGATATCGAAAAGGTTGTGTTAAATGAGTGTAAGTCAGAACAAATTTGGAATTTCAAAATTCCAAAAAATTCCTATTACATCAAATCGAAAATATTCTTTTGCTGTAATTTTCCGCGTGACCACAACTCTGCGCTGTATCTGCCTTTGCGGAGTTTTACATCCAGCTTTCCGGATTTGGGATAAGATAATTCTACCTTCTGTTTTTCTCCGTTAAATGTAATGGTATGTTTCAGAGAATAAACCTTGTCTACATCTTCCATATTTTTATTCTCTGTAGAAAGAACTTCCCCTGCAGGACCGAGAATGCGAATGGTAACTTCTTCTGAAACAGGCATGTCTTTGCTTACCATTTCGTTTTCCAAAAGATCAAAAGTGAGCTTGAATTTCTCTAACCCTTTTAATTTGTAACTCTCTACCACTGCATTGTTTTTATGCGAAATTCCAATGGCAATAAAAGAACCGTAAAGCGGAACTGCCCCGTATTTTACCTTTTCCTTCAATCCATTATTTTCCGCATCCAGTCTGGATTTATCACCTAATGCAATATCTCTTTCTGCAATAGCTGTGTTTCGCTCTGCAGTTAATGTCGCAATTTGGGCGTTTAATGCCTCAATTTCTTTTAATTTCTCTTCCAGTTCGGCTTTTATTTTTGCAATTTTACCAGCTTCTTTTCGCGTTATTTTTCCGTCTGAAGCGGCACTTTGCACCGCAGCACCGGATTGTGAAGCCATGTTTTGGTAATAGGCAATTTTATTCTGCAAATCCGCAATCTGCGTTTTCAAATTCGCATCTCCACCGGATTCTAATTCATCCACTTTGTCGGCCAGATTTTGCCTTTCGGTTTGCGTTCCGGCAAGCAAATTTTGCATGGAATCCAACTTCGCCACCTGTTGCATGAGGGAATCCTTCAATACGGAAACATCCGCCACATCTTTTGTCGCTTTTGCGCTTTTGGAATTGCTCAAATACAACCAAACGTTGCCACCGATGGATACGGCCAGCAATACTCCCAATATACCTCCTAATGCTCCTCTGTTCATGAATTACGTATTGGCAAATTTAACAAATTAGTGCAAAGGCGAATTAATTTTTACCTTCCAGCATGGCAATGGCCTGCGCAGGTGTGATTCCAACTGCCACAATGCGCTGCTTTTTGTCCAGTAAAATCCCGGTTGGAATCTGCCGTATCAATAGCTTCCGGTTAATGTCATTGGAGCTGTATCCCTGCTTAATTGCAGTTGCGTAATAGTTGTTGTATTGGTAAACATAGCGGGCACTGGCGCCATAATTCAAACCCAAAACTACCAGGTCTTTTCTCTTCTGTCTTCCCAGAGCGTGCCACGAGACACTATCCTGAATAAAGGTCTCTTCACCATCGCGCCATACATATACAAAAACATAATTGCCTTTTAATTTTCTAATGCTTTTGTGCTTGGCAGGTTTGGTCGCCGTGCAATACTTGAATCTCGGAATTTTATCGCCTTTGTTCAAGCTGTATTTTAATTTGGAAACCGTATCTCTCCTCACTTCCAGAAAAGCACCTTGGGAATTTACTTTTTTGATGGTATAAGCTGCATTATGCCATTCGAGATACGCCATTCCTTTATCATCCAGTTTTACAGACTGCAAATTGTCAAAAACGCCGTTATAGGAAGTAATCATCACGGCATCTAAATTTTCATCATCATAAATTCCATTGCAGTTTACATCCTTCACCCCAATGCAGAAAGAATCCACGCCATTGGTCCATTTCGAAGCAATGACATTCAGTCTTTTTTCACGCAGGGAATATTCGGTTCCATGAAAAATGCGATTGCCTTTTAGCTTCACAATAGTGGAATCATTCATCCTTTTCAACGAATTAAATTTACCATGTGGAAAGCGCTCCAGAAAAACATGATATCCGTTTGCATTGCTTCCCAACGGCACTTCAATTCCATGTTCTTTGGTTATGGTGAAAAAATCACCATCGTCGGTAAAATCAAAATTGTGATTTTTATCTACCCACACGCGGGAATCATAAAAGGTGAGTCTTACATTTTCAATGGCAACCAGAGTATAACTCGGCGCAAAATCCAGAGCGGAACTGCCATCATAAATCCAGGTAAATCCCTTTGTGGTGCCATTTAAAAATTCAGGTAGTTTACACTTTTTCCAATATACCTCATCATTCGGTTCTGCAGCAGAAATATCGATGGGATTTGCGACACTGTCTCCCCGAAAATAAAATACCGGAGCGCTTAAAATTAATTTGCTGAATTGACCATCTTCCACACGAAGATTTAGTGGCAATTTTAAATTTTGCGAAAATGAAATATTCTGCAGGGTAAAAAAGATCAGTACTGCAAAAAGGTATTTCCGCATGCCTAACTTAACTACAGTTCTTTATAAACAAAAATATCATGCCACCGAGAAAAACAAAAATCGTAATTCTGTTAATTCCATGCATGATGCGGATATTGGTAGTCTTTGGCCCTTTCTGTTTTTGAAAGGTGAGATAACTCCAAAACTTCTGAATAATCATCCTAACAAATTTATGAAACTTTCGGGGTTTTGGCTTCCTTTTCCTCCTGGCGTTGTTTTTTGCGCACAGGTTCCATCAAGTCTATTGGATTGCCGGCGAACTCATCGGTAAGTGCGAGATCCAAAACCTGAAGCATATTGGAAACATAATGAAATTTCATTCCTTTCAAATATCCGGGGTTGATATCTTCGACATCTTTCTGATTGGCATCGCACATAATTACTTCTTTAATTCCGGCGCGTTTTGCAGCAAGAATTTTTTCTTTAATTCCACCAACGGGCAATACCTTTCCGCGCAGTGTTATTTCCCCGGTCATGGCCAAATGGCTTTTCACTTTGCGTTGGGTAAATAAAGAAGCAAGAGAGGTTAAAATGGTAATACCTGCGGATGGTCCGTCTTTTGGAATTGCTCCGGCAGGAAAATGCACATGTAAATCCCACTCATCGAACACGCGATTGTCAATATCCAGATAATCGGAATGTGCTTTTAAAAATGTTTTGGCCAGGCTCACACTTTCCTTCATCACATCTCCCAATTGTCCGGTAACCAGCATATTCCCTTTGCCCTGTGCCAGCGTGCTTTCCACAAACAATACACTGCCGCCCATCGGGCTCCATGCAAGGCCTGTAACTACGCCAGGTACATCATTATTCTCGTAAACTTCTGGTTCAATTTTTTCTGCACCCAATATTTTTTCTACTTCTGCAGGTTGTAATTTTTTTACATATGCATCGCCCATTGCTTTATTTTTTGCAATATTTCTTGCAAGACTTGCAATGCGTTTATCCAGACCACGCACACCACTTTCGCGGGTGTATTGCTCCACAATCATTTCTACAGCTTTATCGGTAAGGGTAAAATCGGTGCTTTTTAATCCATGTGCTTTTCTTTGTTTTGGCACCAGATATTTTTTCGCAATTTCAATTTTTTCTTCCATGCTATAGCCGCTGATTTCGATGATTTCCATCCTGTCCAGAAGTGCGGGTTGAATGGAATCCAGTGAGTTTGCTGTTGCTATAAAAAGCACTTTGCTGAGATCATAATCCAATTCCAGATAATTATCATAAAAGGTGGAATTCTGCTCCGGATCCAGCACTTCCAACATGGCAGAACTCGGATCTCCGCGAAAATCCCTTCCCATTTTATCTATTTCATCCAGCACATAAACAGGATTGCCGGAACCCACTTTTTTGAGATTCTGGATAATTCTTCCCGGCATTGCACCAATGTATGTTCTTCTATGTCCGCGGATTTCCGATTCATCATGCAAACCACCCAAACTCATGCGCACATATTTGCGATCCAGCGCTCTGGCAATACTTTTTCCCAGGCTGGTTTTACCCACACCCGGAGGGCCGTACAAACAAATAATCGGGCTCTTCATATCCCCTTTTAATTTTAATACCGCCAAATATTCCAGAATTCTTTTTTTCACTTTATCCAAACCAAAATGGTCTTCATCCAATACTTTTTCTGCATGTTTCAGATCAAAATTGTCTTTGGTATAAGTTTCAAAAGGCAGATCCAGCAACAGTTGTACATAGTTCAAACCAACGCTGTAATCCGGTGCTGCAGGATTTACGCGCAACAACCTGTCTAATTCTTTATTGAAATGGGTATGAACACTTTCCGGCCATTTTTTTTCATTCCCTTTTTCACGCAGATTTTGAATTTCTTTATCCGGTGATTCTCCGCCTAATTCTTCCTGAATTGCGCGAATTTGTTGTTGCAGAAAATATTCTTTCTGTTGTTTGTCAATATCCGTGCGAACCCTGTTCTGGATCTGATCCTTTAATTCCAGCATCTGCAATTCCTTGGTCAGATATTCCAGTACTTTTTCTGCGCGTTTTTGTGCATTTTTTGTTTCCAGTAAAAGTTGCTTTTCGGAAACAGAAATATTCAGATTGCTTGCAACAAAATGAATGAGAAAACTACTGCTATCAATATTTTTAATTGCTACCGCAGCTTCACTCGGAATATTGGGTGCCAGATTGATAATTTGCTGGCTAATCTCGCGAATGGATTCAATCAGCGCCTTGTATTCCTTATCCTCCTTAAATTTATCATCGGGCATCGCTTTTACTCTGGCCTTCAGATATGGATTGGATTGGGTAAGTTCCTGAATTTCAATTCTGCGTTTGCCCTGAATGATAACAGTAGTGCTCCCGTCGGGCATGCGCATCATGCGTACTATTTGCGCCAGCGTACCAATTTTATATAAATCGTCGAATTCCGGATCTTCAATATCCGGGTTTCGCTGAGAAACAACTGCAATGATTTTATCCTTTTTATTGGCTTCACGAATAAGCCTGATACTTTTGTCTCTCCCAACTGTAATTGGGAAAATCACCCCGGGAAACAGAACCGTATTGCGAAGGGTAAGCAATGGCAACTCATCCGGTACCCGCAGTTTGTTAATTTCATCCTCTTCCTGTTTGGAAAACAGCGGTAAAAATTCCGGACTATCTTCTTCAAATTCTAAATCACTCTGAAAACTGAAAAACGGTTCTTTTTGAAACATGCTTCTGAAAAATAGCAACGCCTGTGCCAATTGCAATTTAAACCTTTCTATTCAGAATCCGAGGCAAATAGGTTCCATTTTCTGCAGTATTTGTCACCAAATCCCTGCAATTCGGCCAAGTTGTCAGTTTTAGCCATGGCCGTTTTTCGCGCTAAGTCCGGTAACTCTGATTTTTATCTTCGCAAATGCTTGTTATATCCGCATAATTTTCGAAATTTGTGCCGATTAAGTATCTACAACTATGAAATTTACACATATTTTAATGGCCATTGCAGTTCCGGCTGCTGCCTTCTTAACTTCCTGTGGCGGAGATGATCCAACGCAAACCAAACCAAAACCAGGTCTGTCTTTTCAAACCGGTGCAGGTTACACTTTTTCTGAGGCAACTGCTGTTTTCGATTCAGTTCTGGTTATCGGAATTCGCGCTACTACTGCAGACAAACAGTTAAATACCATCAAAGTTTATCTGTCTACCAATGGAAGTGCCAAAGGTGTTATTTTGGATACCGCAACCAACAAAGGAATTTTCAGCTACGATTTCCCATATAAAGTAAAAGGTAGTGCCGGCGACGTACAAACTCTTGAAGTTGAAGTTGTTGACGACAACGGTGAAATGGCTGTAGCAACTCTGAAAATCAACATTAAGAAAGTAGCACATCCGCTGGATCAAATTGGTGGTCAGTTGATTGCCAACATTATTGGCCCTGATCCCGGTGCTTATGACCTGAATACCGGCTTCACCAAAATATCTTCTGATCCTGAAGAAATAAAAGATTTGAAAGACATGACCACCATTAGCAGTGGCGTATTTTCCAAAGCATGGACCAGTGGTAACGGAACCAAATTTGTAAAAATCACTACCAATGATTGGAACAATGCTACCAATACGGAGTCATTGTATGACCTTTGGACTACGCACGGTGCAAACGCACAATCTACTGTTACCAATCTTGCTGTTGGCGATATAGTTTTGGCAAAAACCGGTCAAACGAATATTTCTTTCAATATTTACATGATAAAAATTGACAAGGTTTTCGAAACCACTACCAACAACAACGACTACATCGAATTTACTTACCGCAAGGAACAAAATTAATTTCGAGAAAAATATTTTTAAAAACCCCGCAATTGCGGGGTTTTTTGTTGATACCTATAACAGAATTTTGGTTTGATTTGCAATTGATGAAACGAATAGGTGTTTTCTGCAGCGGAGGAGATTCCCCCGGAATGAATGCCTGCATCCGCGCAGTGGTGCGGACAGGAATTGCATTGGATGCAGAAGTAATTGGCATACGAAACGGATACCAGGGAATGCTCGATGGAGATTTTATCCGTTTAAATTCGGGCAGCGTTTCCAATATTATTCAAGTGGGTGGTACCATCCTAAAAACCTCCAGATGCAAAGATTTTTTACAGAAAGAAGGAAGGGCCAAAGCCGCAAAAAAATTGCGAGAAGAGGGAATAGAAGGGCTCATTTGTATCGGCGGCGACGGCACATATACAGGTGCCATGTTATTTGAAGCCGAACATGGAATTCCCTGTATTGGTTGTCCCGGAACAATAGATAACGACCTTTTTGGTACGGACTATACCATAGGTTTTCACACAGCCGTAAATACTGCTATGGAAGCAATAGACAGAATTCGCGACACCGCAGAATCCCATGCCCGTGTTTTTTTCATAGAAGTGATGGGAAGGCACAGCGGCCATCTGGCGTTGCAGGCAGGACTTGCATCCGGTGCAGAGGGGATTTTTATTCCCGAAAAAACCAATGAAATGCAGTTGATTGTGCAACGTTTAAAAAACAGAAAGAGAAAAAAAGCATTCAGTATATTTATTGTTGCCGAAGGCGATGAGGAAGGACGCGCATTTGAAATTGCGAATGAATTTCAAAAATCCTTTCCGGAAACCGAAACCAGAGTGAGTGTTTTGGGCTATATCCAAAGAGGAGGAAGTCCTGTTCCGGAAGATCGTATTTTGGCCACCAGACTGGGATGTGAGGCCGTACAATTTCTATTGAAAGGCGGAAAAAATATGGCAGCCGGAATTATTGGAAATCAAATCCAAATGACACCATTACAGGAAACTATTCAAAAGAAAAAAGATGTTCCTTTGGACATTTGGGCCATCAATGAATTATTGAGTCATTAAATATTATGTTGTTATCGCTTTTTGTTAAAAATTTCGCATTAATTGAAGAATTGCATTTTCAACCCGAAACCGGATTGAATGTAATTACCGGGGAAACCGGTGCGGGAAAAAGTATTATTCTGGGCGCACTGGGCTTGGTTTTGGGCAACAGAGCAGAGACTGCGGCACTTTATAATCTCACCGAAAAATGCATTGTGGAAGCAGTATTTTCTTCTGAAAATATGGAAGTGGAGGCTTTCTTTAAAATGAAGGAACTGGACCTGGATCGCGAAATTATTTTGCGCAGAGAAATTGCAGTTTCAGGTAAAAGCAGGGCATTTATTAATGATACTCCCGTAACGCTAACTGATTTGAAAGAATTGGGAAGCCTGCTGATGGAAATACACACGCAAAATACCAATCTTCTGATACGGGATAACAATGAACAATTGCTTCTTGTAGACGATTTTGGAACACCAAAAGAATTGCTGTATCACCACCGTGAATTATGGAATAATTATGTGGGAAGCAAAACAAAATTACAGGAGTTGGAAATTCAGATAGAAAGGGCGCTAGCAGAGCGGGAATTCCTGAGATTTCAACTGGACGAACTGGATGCATTTTTACCAGTTGAAAATGAAGATTCCATATTAGAAGAAAAAGCGAATCTTTTAGCTCATGCAGCAGATATTACAGAATCAGGCAATTTGGCAATTGACTTGCTCACAGAACACGAAAATTCTGTGTATTCCCAATTGCAACAAGTGCGAAATGCATTGAAAGGGGTTGCAGGTTTTCATCCGCAATTATCCGAAATATATGCGAGATTGGAGAATTCCATGGAAGAGATACGGGAGTTGAGCAGAGACCTGCAAAAGCCATCTCAGTCTACGGAATACAACCCTACTGAACTGGACGCCATACAAAATCGCATTGCAACTTTGCAAATGTTATTGAGAAAACACCATGCAGAAAATTCCACAGAATTAATTGCATTACAAAATAATTTTCGGGAACGTTTGAATATTGCAGATCATGCAGAAGAAGAAATAAAAAAGATCAAAAATGCGGTTGAAGAAAATTATAAAGAATGTTTAAAATCTGCAAAAAATCTACACCAAATTCGGGTAAAACTGGCAGAAGAATTATGTGCCAAAGCCATAAAAGACCTTTCCAAACTCGGCATGCCGAAAGCCAAATTAGTGGCAAAAACCGAATTTCAGAATGAATTTTTAAATGTAAATGGTGCCACAAAAGTGCAATTGCTTTTCAATGCCAATGGCAGTAAAGAATTGCCTTTGGAAAAAGTTGCAAGTGGTGGTGAAGTTTCGCGTTTGAATTTTTGCTTTAAATCCATATTGGCGGGAAAAAAATCCCTGGGCACTATTATTTTTGATGAAACAGATACCGGTGTATCAGGGGAAATTGCGTTGCGTTTTGGAGAAATGATGGCCGATCTTGGAAAATACCACCAGATCATTGCAATTACCCATCTGCCGCAGGTTGCAGCCAAAGGGAAAACCCATTTTGAAGTATATAAAACCGAGAAGGGAGATGCGAGTCACACCCATATTCGCAAATTAAATGAGGCGGAAAAAATCGGCAATATTGCAACCATGCTCAGCGGCCATGATCCGGGTGAGGCGGCGCTGGCAGCGGCTAAAGAATTATTAGGAATTTAATTTTTTTTTCAACCTTTGGCATTGCCCAAAGGTTGGACCAAAGGCTAGGCCCTCGAATAAAAAGCTAAAAAACTACGATTTGGATTTACCACGCCGCTAAGGTTTTTGTCGAGGGGATGCAACAATTAAATCCTGACTTATTGACAAAAACTGCAGCGGCTTCCCGCGCCCTTGCTATCGCCGGGCCGCCCCCTCGCACAAATCCTGCATCTTGTTTTTCAACGCTTTTTTTTCGGAAGGGCCATCACCGGGTTGCAACGCTTTTATATAATATTTGAAATGATTACAGATTTTAACTTTGTATAATAAAAGTTAAAATCTGTTTATATACTAAAGTCTTAAATAAGTGTTGCAACCCGGCTTTAGCTGGCAGCAGCGTGCGAAAGGGCGCGAAACCCGTGCGAAGCGAAGCGGAGTAAGGGCGAAAGCTTGGGAGCGGCCTGAGCTGACTTCGGTCCGAATTGACGCCTTTGCCAGCTAAGAGTTTTGGCTCCACCTTTTTCGGTAAAAAGGTGGATTAAAAAAAAATAAAATATCTTGAAATATTATGATTTATTTGAGATAGCACGACACATTAATAAATCAATGTTCATCAAATACATTTATCCAAAGATTTGTTGCATGGCACATGCATATGTATGGTTTAAATACAAACACTGAAATGGGAAATAAATACATTTTTTGGGTATCGAGGAAGTGGCAATTATCTGCTTGTCCGTGCCGGGACGGACAGACTTTCCTCTGGAACCAAGCGTGGGACTTCAATGCATGGCAGCCTTGATTTTTTTGGTTACTTTTTGCATCAAGGCAAAAAGTGACTCCTATATTTTTTTAAATAAAAATATTCCAAATTAATTTTGGAGATTAAAGCAAATTATTTCCGTCTTTTTTTAATACTTCCAGATAACCGAAATCCGTTTTTTTGTCTGAAGCAGCTGCGGCAGCAGTAGCTAGCTGATCACAGCGCTCATTTTCCTTATTACCTGCATGCCCTTTTACCCAAATAAATTTAGGTTTGAAAATATCATAAAGCGGCAAAAATTCCTTCCATAAATCTACATTTTTCACTTTGGTCCACCCCTTTTTTTTCCAGCCAAATAACCAGCCTTTTTCAATAGCATTGCATACATATTGGCTATCCGTATAAACCTCTACTGGAATTCCACGCTGATTTATTTTGCCTAGTGCGCGTATTACGGCCATTAATTCCATTCGGTTATTGGTGGTTAACATATACCCTGCTGAAATTTCCTTTCGGTGACCACCATACATCAAGACAGCACCATAGCCCCCGGGGCCAGGATTACCCATCGATGAACCATCTGTATAAATCACAATTTTACCCGCCAATCTTGCGAATTAAATCCCCAATAGGGTTATGCACAAAGATTGTTTAAAAATGCAGCAAAAAGGTGAATAACCAATAACAGATTGTTTCTATTGTTGTATACCCCAACGAAAGTTGGCTCAAAAGACCTCAAAGGTAAATTTCGAAGACAAAAGACCCTCACCTATCGGCAGAGGGTTTTTTGTATACACTTTCTGCGTTTGTTCATAATTAAAATTTGACATTTGCCCATCCCCTTTTTGCATGGTTTATTTTTGAATAAACATCTACAATAAAAATATGAAAAAACTCACACTATTCGCCGTTGCTTTTGCAGCGCTCACCCCATCCATGGCCCAAATTGGAAAAGGTTCATTGTTTTTGGGGCTGGATTTGAATTTTTCCTCCGCGAAATCCGAGTTTTCAGTAACATCGGGTGGTACAACAACCATTACAGATAAGGTGAAAAGTTCATCCTGGAATTTTGGACCTTCTGCTCAGTATTTTTTTATGGATAACATGTCGGTAGGCTTGTCCTTTGGTATTGGTCAAAGCAGATGGGAGAATGAAGATCCGACCTCGAAAGATAAAATTAGCACCTTGGACAAAAACACCTTTATCGGTTTAAACCTTCGCAAATATTGGAATTGTGCCGATGACTTTTACTTGTTTGGTCAGTTGGGATTCGGAATGAACCCTAGCAAGGGAGAAATGGAGAGTTATGACGGTCAAAGTGGAAATACTGTAAAAACAACTTACGAGGTGAAAAACACTAATGTTGGGTTGGGTGCAGGAATTGCATGGATGGCCACTGATAAGTTAATGTTTCAGGGAAATATTGGTTTGCTTGGTTGGACCTCTACGACCTCTAAATTTGATATTAATTCTGCCGGAGACCAATATGACACCAATAAAGGTTCCAATTTTGGCCTGAGTTTCAGCACCGGTAATATTCCATTTAATTTGGGATTCGCTTACCTAATTACGGGTGGAGGCGAATAAATTAAATACTTAAAAAAATGAAAAGCCACTGAAATTCAGTGGCTTTTTTTTATGGATTTGCACCTTCCTTTGCAGCGAAATGAATGCGGAAATCTTAACCATTGGTGATGAACTTTTACTTGGTCAGGTTGTGGATACAAACTCAGCCTGGATAGGGCTGAGATTGGCAGAGCATGGAATTATGGTTAGCAGAAGAACTGCAGTTGGGGATGTGGCATCTGAAATTATTCGTGCAGTAAGCGAAGCACGCAATAGAACTTCCTTACTCATTTTAACCGGTGGACTTGGTCCAACCAGAGATGATATTACGAAAAATACGCTGGCCCAATATTTCCGATCCGGATTTAGAACGGATGAAAATGTGATGCGCCATTTGGAACAAATTTTTGAAAAACGCGGAAGAAAATTATTGGAAATAAATAAAATGCAAGCCAGCGTTCCGGAAAATTGCACCACATTGTTCAATGAACTCGGAACCGCTCCCGGCATGCTTTTTCGTGTAGAAGGTTTAACCTTAATTTCACTTCCGGGTGTACCTGCCGAAATGAAACACATTTTGGAAAATGAAGTATTTCCAAAATTAAGCCAATGGTTTCCGCTTCCGGTAATCATCCATAAAACATTACTTACCAGCGGAATTCCGGAAAGTATGCTGGCAGATATTCTCACCGATTTTGAAAATAATTTACCTGAATTTGTAAAGCTCGCTTATTTGCCTGCTTATAACAGTATCCGATTGCGCCTCACCGCCGAAGGAAATGCAGATGTAATTTCAGAAAATCGAATTCAGGAATTGTTTGATCAATTGGCTGAATTATGCGGAGAGTTTTTAGTTACGAAGGAAGACACCACTATGCCGGTTTTTACAGGAAATCTGCTAATACAAAAGAAATTGAAAATTGCACTGGCTGAAAGTTGTACCGGTGGATATATTACCAACCAATTGGTGCGGGTACCCGGAATTTCTGAAGTAATGCTCGGCGGGTTAGTGACTTATGCAAATGAAATTAAAATGCGTGAATTAGGGGTTCCTGCCAATATTTTTCAAACTGTTGGCGCAGTGAGCGAAGCCTGCGCCCTCGCTATGGTAGAGGGCGTAAAACGCAAATTCGATTCCGACATAGCTATTTCAACTACGGGCATTGCCGGACCAGGTGGGGCAACAGATGAAAAACCGGTCGGATTGGTTTATGTAGGCATTAGTACTCCCGAAAGAACATTCGTTAAAAAATTCAACTTCCCGGGCAGCCGAGATTTGTTCATGGAACGCGTTTGTAATGCAGCGCTGGACTTGCTCAGAAAAGAATTGTGACAAAGTAATGACAAAGTAATTTTATCATAAACCATTCGGTGTCATGGATATAGCAAAAAGGTTAACAAGCATTGCATAATAACAAGGTACCGGGAGTGCAACCTTTTGCTTTTAATGCGTTTATTTTGTAATACTTTCATTCAGCCTATGTCAAAAATTACAAGGTTCTTCTTTATCCTGTTTTTCTTTTATTCAAACGCAGTTTGGTCTCAGGATGGGGCAAAGGCCGCATTGGAACAGGATGCAGTCTTTATTCAAAATGCCGGACAATGGAGCGATGGCAGCTTGTTTTACTTTGCCAACGGGGATATACAGGCCACCTTTTTTAAGGACCGAGTGAGATTTGCAATGGTGCGTATCTCTGAACACAAACATCCGGGAGAGTTTACAGAAGTTAAAGGGGAGCGAATTCAGAGAAAAACGGAAGAAAGCCGCGTTCAGGCGCAGGTCTGGGATTTGATTTATGCAAATGCTTCTGATTTCCGAATTGAAGCCTCCGAACAGGAAAAATCTTACATGGGATTTGTCAATCAAAATACAAATTCCAAAATTCTATATCCGAATGCATATAAAACACTCACTATCCGAGGGCTTTACAATGGTGTAGATGCTCAATTTGTTATAGAAAACGGACAATTAAAAATCAATTATTTGTTTGATAATCAAAATAAGATTTCGAACATTCGAATTCAAATAAATGGCTGGCAGAAAACCAGCGTGAACAGCAATGGGAACCTGGTACTCAGTGGAAAGTATAATGAAATTACTGACAGTATTCCAATGAGTTATTTACAAGTTGGAAATAATAAAATTTCTGTAACAGCCAAATACATTCAACTGTCTGAAAATTATTTTGGATTTGCATTGGAATCCCAACCGGACGGCGATTTGCCATTGGTGGTGGATCCTTTATATTTGGATTACAGTACCTATTTTTATGGGAAATTAAATAATGGTGGAAATTATATTTACGATGTAGAAGTAGATAAAAATAATTATTCTTATTTGGTTGGTTATACCAACGACAAATTTGACGGAACTCCCGGTACTTATGATACCATTTTGAATAACACAGACGG
Organism: Bacteroidota bacterium; assembly: GCA_018333525.1. Lineage (GTDB taxonomy): Bacteria > Bacteroidota > Bacteroidia > NS11-12g > UBA955 > JAGXTF01. The sequence continues at coordinate 68,346 of JAGXTF010000031.1, forward strand.
TTTTTTGGCGAAAATGCCGATTGCCGGAGGTACACCATTGTATATCATTTACATTGGGGGTAGCCAGTGGGAATATGCTTATGCCATGGCTGCTACAGCAAACGGGGATTGTTATGTTACCGGTTATACAATGTCTACGGATTTCCCTACTACCAGCGGGGTACTGGAACCCTCCAGACCTTCCTCAAGTACCTATACCAGTTTTGTTTTTGCCATCAAATCGGATGGTTCTACTTTGATTTATTCTTCCTATATCCGTGGCTGGAGCTGGGTAGTGGATGTGAATGAACAAGGCCAGGTTTACATTGCACCATATGGAGATGCGCCATATACAGAAACTGCAAACATTAACCCTGTAGGTCAGGTTGGCGGCAACCCGGAAGCAAATGTTATACGCTTAAATTCAGCCGGAAGTAAGATTTTGGATTGTGTTACATTGAAAGGAGATTATGCTGAATATGTATATGCATTAACTGTTGATGCTAAGAATCAGGTTTACGTTGCAGGTGCAACCAATAGTGACAACCTTCCGGTTACTTCCGGTTTAAAGAATTTCGGAGGCGCCTTTAAGGGCGGTTCTTATGATGGTTTTTTGTTTAAAATTGATTCCGGTTTTACCAAATACCTTATCTCCAAATACATTGGAACTACGGGATATGATTACATATCTGCCATTACAGTTAATGATCTGGAGGAAATATTCATTGAAGGAATTGCAGGCGCGGCAGAATTACCTGTAGCAACCAATTCCTACCCCGGTGGTGGATCTACTACCGGTTGGGGCGGCGCTTCATTCATTATGAAAATTCAGAAGAGCGGCCTTTATCCCATGTGGACCACATACATCATTAACAATACCTGGGCATGGCGCCAGAGAATTTCTGTTAATGCAAAAGACGAAGTATTATTTGCAGGAACTACCTGGGCTAATAACCTTCCTACTACTTCCGATGCTTATCAAAAGACATTAAAATCCGCACCTGACGGGTATCTTGGAAAACTAGGCACTTTGGGTCAAATCAACTATCTATCCTATTACGGGGGAAGTAATTATGAATATTTATTTGCAGTACAAACCAAACGAATTGGTTGCGTAACGCAATTGATCATGGGTGGATACAGTGCCTCTAAGGACTGGCCTTTGAAAAATCCCTGGAAATCAGCACCAAGTGGTACAGGATTCTGGTCGGGGGCCGTATGCAAATGGAGGGACACCTTGCGTGTAGACCCAATTGAAATTGGACCGGATCAGGTGATTTGCGACCGTGTGTATCGCATTCTGGATGCCGGGAATAAAGGTGCCAGTTACAAATGGAGCACCGGAGATACTGTAAGAAGTATCATAGCAAAACAACCAGGTAAATATTGGGTAACCGCCTCCTATGGTTGCGGATATGTTTCCGATACAGCAGTGTATAAAACAACACCGTCCGCAAAATTATATTTGCCTTCGGATACTTTGGTTTGCGATCAATATACAGTAGTACTGGATGCGAGAAATGATACGATAAAAGGTATACGCTATTTATGGAGTACAGGGGATACCACGCAAACAACGAAAGTCACAAAAAGCGGAATTTATTATTTGGAAATGCAAACGCCGGTATGCGGAGTGAGATATGATACCATCAACCTGGATAAACAATATTCCCCTAAAACCGGAATTACTCCAAGAGATACAACGGTATGCATGCCATTCAATTTAGACCTGTATTCCGGCAGTGACACAATCAAAGCAGCGTATCTCTGGAATACCGGAGATACCACCAGAAATATTACGATTCAAAAAGCGGGGATTTATGAAGTAAAAATTAACAATATCTGTGGCATTATTTCTTCACAAACAGAAATCACTTCTGATACAGTTCCAACGATTTCCTATACCGTTGATTCCCTTTTATGTGATAAGAGTGCATACATTACTCCAACTGGAAATAAATCTTCATATACCGCATTAAAATGGAGCGATGGAGCGGATAGTCTGGTACGGACTTTTCATCAATCAGGTAATTGGACTGTGGAGATTAAAAACCAATGTGCTACACGAACCGATACAGTAAAACTGGTATTTGAAACCACACCAAAAGCCTTTACTATACCAGATTATACCTGGTGTGATTCCATATTTGCATCATTTAAAATTAATGACAATTTAAATACTACCATTTATTGGAGCACAGGCGATACCGGACATGTTTTTAACATTGATAAAACAGGAATGGTAATTGGGAAAGCCATAAATTTATGTGGAAGTGCCTCAGATACTTTTAATGTAATTGCAAAATATACTCCGGTAGTATTACTTGGAAAAGATACACTGGTTTGCGATCAAAAAACCTTTTTAATTCAACCGGTAACATTAAAGAATTTCGATTCCATTTATTGGAACAATGGCATTAAAACCAACACATTAAATATTACCCAGCCGGGCATTTACAGTTTGCACGCAATGAGCAGTTGTGGAACTGCCATAGACGATATTGAAATTAAATTCCTCGAAAAACCAACTGTAAATACAAGCCAGGATGCACTGTTTTGCGATGCGGTTACTTCCGGGTTTACCATTGACGCAACACTTGGCGGAGGCCTTGCCACCGGCGCATGGAATGATGGCAGTACCAATTTAATTTTACCTGTGAATACTTCCGGAACCTATATTTATAAATCTACAAACGCATGTGGAACAGATGCCGATACAACACTAGTGGATTTATATATTTCTCCGGTTGTAGATCTCGGTTTGGATTCCAGCTATTGCGGATTGCCTGATATCACTTTTGATGCCGGAATCGGCTTTGCATCTTATTTATGGAATAACGGCTCTACCGGTCAGTATTTGAAGTTGAAAGAATTTGGAAAATACAGTGTAACCGTTACGGACCAACATGGTTGTAAAGGTTCTGATGAAATAGAAATTACTGCATTCTGTAATTTAATATTTTATGTACCGGCATCCTTTACCCCTAACCATGATGGAGTAAATGATATGTTTGGTCCTGTTTCCAAAGACGTAGAAAATTTGCGTTTTCATATTTACAATCGTTGGGGACAAGAAGTATTTTTCACCAATGATCCGAATGGAAAATGGGATGGAACTTTTAGCGGATTGAGCGTGAATGATGGCGTATATGTATGGAAAGCCAATTTCAGCAGCTACAACAAACGCTATGAAATGAATGGCGTGATTACGCTGTTGCGTTGATTTTCTAAAATAGCTGCAGGCCTCAAGCCACAAGCTCGTGGTTTCTGTGGTTTCTGCCCGCCCGTGCCGGTACGGACGGGTGTGCCCCATAAAATGAAAAAAATGAAAGAATGAAGCTAATGAAAAAATGGGAACAGCTGCTGGCCACTGGCTTCTGGCTGTTGGCCAGTTCAGGTCTTTGATCTGTGGGTTCTGTGGTTTCTGCCCGCCCGTGCCGGTACGGACGGGTGCGCCCTATAAAATGAAAAAAATGAAAGAATGAAGCTAATGAAAAAATGGAATACGGCCATTGGAGTTTGCGAGTGAAACGAGCTATTGTGTCGAACTGCTGCGATGTGTTTAAACCTATAAGTGAGTTACTATAAAAGCTTTGCCCGCCCGTGCCGGTACGGACGGGTGTCCATTGCGATGAGCGCAGCTCCCTTGTGTTTTTGTGTTGAACAAATATCTTGCAGCGAAAAATTATTTCCTGATTTCTATTATCGCAACAACCCCTTTTTCTTCATTGTAAGGAGTGCGAAATTGAATGGCATCATTCACTGTAAACTTTACATCTGTAGCTAATTCTCCCCTCAAAGCACTGTGCACCGCAAATCCATAATCGCGGTTAATATTTCTATTAATTTTTTGATTTATTTCTTCAAAATTTACCGGTTTTCTGGTGATATAAATTGCAATGAAATCTGATGTGCCAATATTATCTGGTTGCATATTAAAATACCTTGGAAACACTCTGGTACCTGATACACCGCAATAAGGACTGTGCTTTGCTGTATATGGATATAAAACGTAGGAAGAGGCATTGGTATCCTGGCCAAAAATGTAGGAATAACATTCTACATTGTTTTTTATTTTAATTTTAAACGGAGTACCCGGGGCAACTTTATTTTTTGTAACAAATCGTCCGTTTGCTTCAGTCAAAGGAATATCTGATTTGGTATTGTTGTTCATCAATGAAAAAACGACTTCGAATTTTTCTGGTTTTACCTCATCGTATTTTCCCATTGGTGCATACGCATATGCTTCTTTTACAAAATCAACAAAGTCCGCATATCTTACCCATGCAATTCCATTTTCTCCCCATTCCGGGCCCCAGGAATTCATCAACTGTAATGCACCACCTTCCAGATTATCATCGTACCCGATAACCGTCATTGCATGTCCGCCAAATCCATTCTGGTCTCTGTCATCTGAATTTGGATGCCATACTTTTTTGCCCATCATATCCTGCATAAAACTGCCACCCACCATCATTCCAATAACCACCGGAGAACCGGCTTTTAAGGACTGCTTAATCTGTAAAATATCCTGAAGTTTTAATCCGGCATTTGGATTTTCTCCAAGCCTCTGAGCCCCTTTTATTTTAAAATTCGCTGCTTTATCGTTCAATCCGTCAGGAATATCTCTGGAACAGGAATTTGGATCATAGGTGAAATCCCGGAGTGGTACCGCACCGGTTTCAGACATCCATTTTACTGCATTTACAATATAGCTGCCCTGGCAATTTTCATTCAATTTAATATTGTTGAACAAATATGAAGGACTGAATGCCACCTGATCCGGATTTTGTCCGGTTTGCCTGGCGTATAAAATAGTTCTTGCCGAATAGGCATTACTCCAGGCAACACAGCTACCCTGCGCTCCCTGATTCATCCGTTGCGGGCAATAATCCAGCAAAGAGACACTTTCCGGCAAGGGATTCGTTTTATTGTCTTCGTATAAAAAATTGAAAATATCCGCTTTGGCATATTGCTCAGGATCTAAGGTCCCACCGGTTGCAAATGCGGAGTTGGTTGAATTGTCTGTTCCTGGAATTCCTCCAATACAGCCACCTTTCCATACCATTATTCCCCCGATAATTAGAATTGGGATAAGTAATTTGGGATAGCGAAAAACCAGGCCGAGTAAAATTCCAATCAGATTTCCACCGCCCCTTCCTCCACGGCCTCCTCCACCTGTACCGGAATCGCGGTCATTCGGGTCTTCCACCATTCGAATAGGCATGATGCAAATAACGCAGAATTGCCTGGATTAGAAACAATATCAAAACTCTCTTTTAGGTACTTTAATAAGTGAAACAAAAATGCACCAAGCAATTTGTGAAATTGAATGCTGCGTCTTTTACCTTCATCCGTCTTTGCTTTTCTATGAACAGACACCTTTCAGGTATGCCCTTTATAAAGCGCATTGGCTGAAAGTAAACTACATGAAATACCTTAAAATATACTTTTGACTTACCTTCTATTGAATAAGCCTTAACTTTGCCGGGTTTATGAAACTTTCTGCGCAGAACATTGCAGACCTTACAGGTGGAAGTGTTGAAGGGAATCCTGAAGCGGAAATCTCAACAGTTTCAAAACTGGAAGAAGCAGATGGACAAAGTCTGTGTTTCTTTTCCAATCCCAAATATGAACAAGCTTTTTATTCATCCAAAGCAGGAATTGTAATTGTCCCCCAGGATTTTACCACCTCTCAAAATGTGGCATTTACCATGGTTCGCCATGCCAATCCATATTATGCGTTTTGTGTGGTTCTGGACAAGTATTTCAACCCGAACAAACATAAAACCGGTATAGAAGCAGGGAGTTTTATTTCTGCATCCGCAAACGTTGGAGAAGAAGTGTATGTTGGGGCAACAGCCTATATTGACGATGATGCCGTTGTGGGCAAAGGCTGCAAAGTATATCCGCAGGTTTTCATTGGAAAAGGAAGTAAAGTCGGTGCGAATACCATTTTATTTCCGGGTGTAAAGATTTACGATGGTTGCACAGTTGGCGCGAATTGCATCATACATGCCGGAACCGTTATTGGGTCAGATGGATTTGGCTTTGCTCCAATTGGAGATGTATATGCCAAAATTCCCCAGGTAGGAAATGTGATCATAGAAGACTATGTAGAAATTGGTTCCAACTGTTCCATTGACAGGGCAACCATGGGAAGTACCTATATTCGTCAGGGTGTTAAACTGGATAATTTAATTCAGGTGGCACATAATGCGGAGATAGGAGCAAATACGGTAATCGCAGCACAGGCCGGTATTTCAGGAAGCACCAAAATTGGCAAAAACTGCCAGATTGGTGGCCAGACCGGATTTGTTGGCCATATCACTATTGCCGATAAAACCGGAATTGGTGCTCAGGCCGGCGTGAGTAAAGCCATTGAAGAATCCGGTACTAACTGGATAGGTACACCGGCTTTGCCATTGAAGGAGTTCTTCAAATCTCAGGCGGTTTTTAAAAACCTTCCCGAATTGCAGAGCAGGGTAAATGCCCTGGAAAAAAAATTAAATTCTTAAGAAGAGTATACGCGTAAATGAGTAAAATGAATCCAAAACAAACCACACTGAAGGAGTCTGTGACACTTTCCGGAGTGGGGCTTCACACCGGTGAACCAGTAACCCTGGTATTTCACCCGGCACCGGAAAACCACGGTTATAAATTTCGCAGAACCGATTTACCCGGCACTCCCGAAATAGAAGCAGATTGCGATCTGGTAACTGACACAAGCCGCGGTACCACATTGGAAAAAAAAGGTGCCAAAGTAAGTACTGTAGAACACGTGCTCGCTGCACTGGTTGGTTCCGAAATAGACAATGTACTGATGGAAGTAAATGGTCCTGAAATGCCCATTCTGGATGGCAGCAGCAAACCTTTTATGGATGCGCTGCTACAGGCAGGTATTTTGGAACAGGAAGCAGACCGTGAGTATTTTGAAATTCCCTATAATATCCATTATACAGATGATGCCCACGGCGTTGAAATAATTGGTATGCCGGTAGATGAATACCGGTTAACCGTTATGGTTGATTATAATTCTCAGGTATTGGGCAGCCAGCATGCCGCAATTACCAACATCAGTGAGTTTCGCGATGAAATAGCATCATGCAGAACCTTTTGCTTTTTGCACGAATTGGAATTTTTACTAGATAACAACCTGATAAAAGGAGGTGACCTGAATAATGCGATAGTGGTTGTAGACAGGCCGGTAACTCAGGATGAACTGGACAGGTTGGCAACTGTATTTAAAAAACCAACCGTTGAAGTTAAAAAGGAAGGCATATTAAATAATCTGGATCTGCGTTTTCAAAATGAACCGGCCAGACACAAGTTGTTGGATATGGTAGGCGATCTCGCTTTGGTGGGAATGCCGTTAAAAGGACAAATTATGGCTGCAAGACCAGGACATGCAAGCAATGTAGCTTTTGCTAAAAAAATAAAACAGGTTATGAAAAAGGAACTCCGCAAAAAACAGGATGGAGTTCCGCACTATGACCCTAATGAAAAGCCCATTTACAGTACAAAAGATATAATAAAACTTCTGCCACACAAACATCCCTTTTTGTTGGTAGATAAAATTATTGCCAAAGATGAGCGATCTGTAACTGCTGTAAAAAATGTAACTTTTGATGAACCATTTTTTAATGGCCATTTTCCGGGTGACCCAATTATGCCCGGGGTTTTGCAATTGGAAGCAATGGCGCAGGCCGGTGGTGTACTCATTTTAAGTACAGTTCCGGATCCGGAGAATTATGGAACTTTATTTTTGAAAATTGACAATGCAAAATTCAAAGACAAAGTAGTTCCGGGTGATACGCTGGTAATGAAAATGGAACTCACTGAACCTGTGCGCCGCGGTATTTGTGTAATGCGCGCAAGAGCATGGGTTGGTGACAAACTTGTAAGTGAAGCGGAAATGATGGCTCAAATTGTTAAAATTGTTTAACAAGCCAATTATCATTTTATTTGAAAAAAGAAAGAATCCTGAATGATCCAGCCTTTAGCATATGTACATCCCTCGGCTAAGATTGCCGATAATGTTACTATTGACCCATTTGTTACTATTCATAAAAATGTAGAAATTGATGAAGGAACCTGGATCGGACCCAATGTAACCATATTTGAAGGAACCCGCATTGGCAAGAATTGCAGGATATTTCCCGGAGCATCTATTGGTGCAATTCCACAAGATTTAAAATTCGATGGAGAAGAAACCCTTACCATTATTGGAAACAATACAACTGTGAGGGAATATGTTACCATTAACAAAGGCACGAAAGCTCTTGGCCATACCAAAGTTGGATCTGATGTTCTTTTAATGGCCTACGTACACCTGGCGCACGATTGTATTGTGGAAGACAATTGCATTCTTGCGAACAGCGTACAGGTTGCAGGGCATGTTCATATTGGAGAATGGGCCATACTCGGCGGTGCCGCATTGGTGCACCAGTTTGTAAAAATAGGAAGGCATGCCATGGTAAGCGGTGGTTCCCTTGTGCGTAAAGATGTACCACCATATACAAAAGCAGCACGTGAGCCACTGAGTTATGAAGGTGTAAACAGTATTGGCCTGCGCAGGCGCAATTTTAATACTGAAAAAATTTCTGAGATTCAGGATATTTATCGCACTCTCTTTGTAAAGGGACACAATACTGCAAAAGCTATAACAATTATTGAGACCGAATTTTCGCCTACCCCGGAAAGGGATGAAATTCTTTTGTTTTTAAAAGAATCAGACCGCGGAATCATGAAAGGTTTTATCAGCAAATAAATAATATTTTTTGCCATTCCGGCATGAAAATCACACTAGAAAACTGCGGAAAATCCTACAACCGAAAATGGCTTTTTCGAAACGTTAACAGCGATTTTAAGAGCGGTGAAAAATGGGCATTCCTTGGAGCGAACGGATCAGGGAAAAGCACCTTGAGCCTTTTATTTGCAGGACAGGTATGGCCTACAGAAGGTAAAATCACCTGGGATATTGATGGAGAAAAACCGGACGCAGGGCATATTTTCAGTTATATTTCATTGGCCTCTCCGGCTATGGAATTGCCCGAAGAATTTTCGGTAAAAGAACTCATTCAAATGCATGGAAAAATCAAACCTTTTTTAGTGCAAAATGCACTGACATCCATTGCAGATTTATGTCAGTTTTCTAAAAACATACTGGAAAAACCAATTGTTAATTTCAGTAGCGGAATGAAGCAACGGGTTAAACTCTGCATTGCCGGAATGAGCGACACACCTGTATTATTGCTCGATGAACCGCTTACCAATCTGGATGAAAATGGGAAAAGAGTTTATCAAAATATTATTGATAATTATTGCAAAAACCGACTGGTAATTATTGCCTCAAACAGAAAAGACGAATATGAATTCTGCGATAAAACCCTGCAAATTTTAGCGGATGGTTCCGTCGTTTTGAATCACTAATTTTTCGGTAGAAACTGCATTCTTACCGTGTAATTCCACCACATACACGCCAACAGGAATGCGACTTACAGAAATTCGTTTGTGATTTTCATTCCGATTTATTTCCGATTCTAAAACCACTTTACCGGAAATATCCCTGATGATAATATTCCAATTTTCCAGAGAATTATCTCTGGTGATTTCGAAATAGTTATTGGCAGGATTTGGAAACAAATCATAATCTCCGAGTTTGGCAATTTTCTGAAAATGCTTTACGCCCAAAACTGTTCCGAGAGAACTGGCCATATGAAGGCCTCCCCTGCTGCATCCTATCAGAATTTCCGGTATTGAATCGCCTGTTATATCTGCTCCTGAAAGTGTAATTCTATAACCAAAATCTGGTACAATACTATCAGCAAATGATTTCTTCCAGAGCCAGCTTGTATCGGCAATTAAAGAGTCGGTTACGGAATGACCCGCATAATGATACAAACGAACGATACCGGATGCACAACCAACCAGCAATTCCTGAATTCCATCCCTGTTGATATCCAATAATTCGGGTACGGCATATCCATAGGAAGAAAAACCGGGATTGGAAATATTGCTCAGCCATTCATTTGCATGCATTCCCCAGGCATTGCCGGAAATTCTGGTATAAGCAGGTGCTGCAACAGAGCCTGTATTTTGATACAGAATAACAGCCCCATGGTAATAACCTACAAGCATATCCGGCAGCGAATCATGGTTGTAATCAAATACCAGCGGTGCGGCATTGGTTTCTCCAGTGGTGAAATTACCTCCTACTAAATCTGTACTAGCTAAGGTGAGATTTAATGATTGACCGGCACCGGCTGAATTTTTAAACCAGCGCACATAACCCATTCGATCGCCAATGACCAAATCCTGATCACCATCTCCATCCACATCTCCAAAACGAATCACAATATCGGACAACCCCAGATTTGAAATATCATAATAATCGCTTTCCATTAATTCGAAAATCGGGACTTTGGAAGTACCTGTATTTTTAAAATAGGCAATGCGATCTTTTACTCCCAAAGTATTTACAAAATCGCCATTGGATGCAACAAATAAATCCTGATCTCCATCTCCGTCTGCATCACAAAATGCCGGCGATGAGGCTGCTCCTAAATCCAAAGTTTTATCGGAAATAAAATTATTTTTAATAAACTTAAAATCCGGTTTGTTATTCTTTCCAAAATTCCTGTAATACCAGGTTTGATAGGTTTCTTTTACATCTGAAACCCCATTGGGTGCAGTTACCAAATCCATAATTCCATCTCCATCCACATCAAATAAAAATCCGGCTGGAAATTCATAATCCGTAGCACGGGTGGTATTTGCAGGAAAAATGCTGTCCCAGTGTGTCATGGTGTCATATTCATGAGTTACATCGCTCTTTCCGTTGTAAACAATAAACATGGATTTCTGGCCAATATTCGACAACACCATTTCCTTATCCCCGTCTTCGTCCGCATCAAATAGCAGACAAGCAGAACCACCTGAATGCCGCAATTTTAATTTTTGTTTATAGGGGCATTGTCCCAGATTAATGGAATTGTTAAAATCATTAAAATATCCAAAACAAACATCCCATTTTTGAAATTCGAAAGTATCCGCAGTCCAGCCCTTTTCTACACGCACATCTTTGTACATGGTATAAATATTATAAAACTGGTCATAGGCTACAATATCCAAATCCCCGTCTCCATCTACATCACTAATATCCGGCAAATCAGTACTCGCGAGGGTAAATGCATTAAAGAGAATCCAAAACGATGTGTCATATTGATTGCGATATTGCTGCGCTCCAAGGTTTTGAAATTTCGGAAAACTATCTGTTGATGCTGTAATATTTTTATAAATAAACAGGTTGCGGGTTTCATCCAGCGTAAAAATATCCTGTTTCCCATCTGCATTCAGGTCGGCAGTTTTGCAAAAGAACAAGCATTTAGGAATGGTAGATTCATATCTGGGTGCGTAAACATGTTCGTTTTTATTTTTGCGCAAAAAAGTAAGGAACCTACCGTCACTTTTGTCAAAAATCAACAAATCGTTGGTTCCGTCATTGTTCAAATCCATATTCTGAAACTGCGGACTATTCAGGCCTCCCAAAAATGGTTGGTCAAAAGTAAATGGCCCACTCTTTATGGTCAGAAATCCTTCGGTATAATATTTCTGAACAGGCGCAATCTGGGCCTTCGCACTACTGAAAAGGGATAAAAAGCAAAAAACAGGTAAAAGGTGTTTGGTCATGGATTTATTCAAATTTAAACAGTTACAGGCAACTTTATGTAATATGGACGTAAGAACCTTGCGTAATGTTGCTTTGTTTCTTCCCTGATTTTAAAGGCAAGAATCCTGCAGCAGAACTGCAGATCAGTATGAAGAACACGAAGGGAATGAGACTGTTTTGCATTTGTAGCGAATCCTTTAAGTTGTCAGATATTCCAAATTCCCCCAATGCGTTATACGGCAAAATCAGGTGGAACCAAAACCAGTAACCGGCAAATTTCAATAAGCGCTGATCCTGAACGATGAATAAAAATGCCACCGGAATTAAAATAAGAAGATCGTAATATTTGTGATATACAAATACCAGAGAACAGGCAGCCCAGAATCCCAGGTTCATTATTTTGTTATTCCGAAAATAATTGCGGTGTAATACAAATAAAACGATAGCCAGAATTACAAATGAAATCTTCAACCAATTTATTCCACTTAATTCCGGCACAACATGTACATACAAGCTCTCCAGATTGGTATTGCTCATCGCATCGAATGTAAACGGGAACCCTTCTGTGCCGGTAGAATAAGCATGTTGAAGTCCATCCAATTGTTCGCTAAAATATGTAATGGATCGTTGTCCCATTGCGATAAAAAGCGATAAACTCAGTAGCACAATCATTCCCGCTAAAAGAAAATATTTCCTGTTAAAAACAAAGCCAGAACCACACAACAGACCTACGGTTGGCTTTATCATGGCAAAAAAGAAAAGTATAAAAGTTAAAGACTGTTTGTAATTATTTATGGTAAAATATAATGCCATGAATACCAAATTAATTAGTATCAGAGAAGGCTGCCCAACTTCAATAGAATTGCACACCATCTTGCAGGACAAAATGGTTAAAACCCAGAAAACACAACCGGTTTTATAACTAAGTTTGGTTGTTATCTTCATCAAAATAAACGCCATTACAGGAATTTGTAAAGCCAATATTATTTGAAAAAGGATAACCGCATTGGAATAATCCAATGAGGTGAATATAGAAAAGAAAATCAGTGCCTGAGGTGGATATAACAGTGCAAGATCCGGTAATCCCGGTGCTTTGTTTGGAGGTAATTTTTCCTTTTCTGCAATTTTTTTCCAATGTGATTTTAATTCGGAATCCGAATATGCATTGCCACCTTCTTTCCAAATTTCGGATCCCACATAAATATTCCGGAAATCAACAGCTTGTTCCGCATGAAAGCCCTTTTGAACATACCGGCCAACCTGAGTTGCAGCCAAAGCTGAAACAAAAAACCATAAAAAAAGCCTTGCCCATTTTGATGCGACAGGCAATGAAAAAAGCGCTTTGTTTTTGAAAATTGCAGTTGCCAAAGAGACAAATATAAGGATTGCCAATAGTTAACATTTTCTAAAAATTATCCCCCCGCAACGGCAGTCTCACATGGAGTCTTTAAATTTGGCAACGGAATGCCCTTTGCCACCATCGAAAACATCTATGAAATTTACCTGCAATGCGGGAATAAAGTTTGCACCGACAGTAGAAATATCCAAAACGGATCCCTGTTTATTTGCTTGAAGGGGCCGAGTTTTAATGGCAACCGATTTGCAACTGAAGCCTTACAAAAAGGTGCTAAATATGTAATCTCAGACGAAAAGGAATATGTAACAGATCCGAAAATATTATTGGTTGGAGATTGCCTGAAAACACTGCAGGAGCTTGCCGCATTACACAGAAAGAGTATCCCGGTTCAAATCCTGGGAATTGGAGGTAGCAATGGAAAAACCACAACCAAAGAATTATGCTTTGCAGTAGTTTCCTCAGCATTTAAAACCCACGCAACCACAGCAAATCTCAACAACCACATAGGTGTGCCGATGACCATTCTGGAATTAACCGGAAATGAAGATTTGGCAATTGTGGAAATGGGCACCAACCATCCGGGAGAAATGAAGGTGCTTTGTGATATTACCAATCCGGATTTCGGAATTGTAACCAATGTAGGCAAAGAACATTTAGAGGGATTTGGTGATCTGGAAGGTGTTGCAAGGGAAGAGAGTGAATTGTTTCTGAATTTGATTCAAAACCGGGGAATTGGGTTTGTAAATGTAGATGATGCCTGGCTTGGATCCATGTCGAAAAGAATGAATCATTCCATTACATATGGAATTGAAAATGCTGCTGATGTTCAAGGTCGTGTGCTTCAATCCATGCCCACCCTGAAATACGAAATTTCGTTCAGGCAGAAAACCTATGGACCGTTTGATGCGCAAATCGGTGGCGTATATAATTTTTATAATATTTTGTCGGCATTCGCATTGGGATTTCAATTGGGTATGCAGCCGGATGCCATCGGTGCTGCGGTTGCGGCATATCATCCTACGAACAATCGTTCCGAATGGCTGAAATTGGGGAAGTATCAAATTTTACTGGATGCCTACAATGCCAATCCAAGCAGTATGAGCGCGGCTTTGGAAGAGTTTGCCAAATTACCCGGAACAAAAGCAGTGATGTTGGGAGACATGTTGGAGTTAGGAACTGCATCGGAGTTGGAGCATCTCCAAATTTTCGATTTGTGTAAATCCCTGAACCTGGATGAAATATATCTCTGCGGAAATGAATTCGGAAAAGTAGCGGGTGCATTCCCTCAAAAATTTGAGCAATCCGCTGAACTTTACCATTGGCTTTCAGCGCACCCCACCAACGCAGACTATATTTTAATCAAGGGAAGCAGAGGGATGAAAATGGAAACGGTATTACAGTCGTTCCAAAAGGAATGATACTCACTTAGGATTTTTTGGATATTTTTGTACTTTCGAACAACGTTTTTTGAAATTATCAGTCTTTGTTATAACCCCCCTTATATCGATTGAAAACTTATCGTTTCTTTTTTTATTCTGTTTTATTCCTTTTTGCGGTTGGCCAGGCCAATGGCCAGACTAATTTCAAGGCATCTCCTACCCAGGGTTGTGTTCCTCTTAATGTTAGTTTTACAGACCTTACTGTTGGCGCTGTTCAATGGGAATGGGACTTTGGAAATGGCAACAAATCCACTTTAAAAAATGCTTCAGCCATTTACTACAACAGCGGGAAATTTACCGTAACCCTAACCACCTGGGACAATACCGGCAACAAAACCAGCATTACCAAAACCAATGTCATCCGCGCATTTAAAAATCCTGTTGCAGCATTTACTGCGAATCCCAGGGTAGTTTGCGTGGGTGAGAAAATGACTTTCACCAGCAACAGCACACCCGGTGATACCGGAATTGTGAAATACAGCTGGGATATGGGAGATGGCACATTAGTCAATCAGGTTACACCCGGCTATGCGTATAAATCCGCAGGAACCTACAATGTTTCTTTGGTAGTTATTGACGGACATGGCTGCCAGGATAAATTGCTAAAAAACGGCTACGTTCGAGTGAAACCCACACCAACTGCAAGTTTCCTCATCGATTCCGGATACAATTGCGAAATTCCTACCACCATCCATTTCACCAACAAAAGCAAAGGTGGAAATCTCACATACAATTGGGATTTTGGAGATGGTGCAAAATCAACTGCCCAAAACCCAAGCCACAAATACACCAATTACGGCAGCTACGCTCCCACTCTAACTGTTACAGATACCAACGGATGCAGCTATACGTATACAGTTACCGGAGGCGTATTTTTAGGGCCAATTACCGCAGATTTTACAGCATCCAAAACCACTTTATGTGGCCCCGGAAATGTGGACTTTAACTTAACCGGCAAATTGGTTGGTTCCGTTATTTATGAATGGGATTTTGGAGATGGCGGTACTGCAACAAAAGCTTCGCCAAGTCATTATTATTCCAAAGAAGGGAAATACACAGTTAAATTAACTGCAAGGGCATTATACCGCAATTGCACAACTGTAGTTGAAAAGAAAAACCTAATAACCGTAAATCCTTTGCCTAAAGGAACGATTTCAGTGAGCGACAGTTTTCCCTGTGAACCTCCATTTGCTGTACAACTAAAATATAACGATCCAAAAGGTTTTAAAACCATAAACTGGATGTATGAACTGGATGGCAAAGTCTATTCCGGTGGTAGTAGCCAAACCCTGAATTTGCTTATCAATGATTACAAAAGCAGAAAGTACAAGGCTCTTGTTGAAAATAAAGAAGGCTGCAAGGATACCATTACTTTGGATTGGGCTGTAAAAGCGGATTCCGTTGTGGCTGATTTTTCAGGGGACACTTCCGGATGCCAACCTATTCTGGCAAGGTTTAAAGACCAAAGTGTTTCGGATTACAAAGTAAAATCCTGGGACTGGACTTTTCATGACGGCACAAAATCTTATAACAAAACCGCATCCAAATTATATTTGGATTCAGGAAGATTTAAAGTAAAATTAATTGTAATTACAGAACATGGATGTAAAGATTCGGTAGTTAAAATGGTGAACGCCGGATATAAAACATCTCCTTCATTTAAGATATTATCTGCTCTTGAAATTTGTAACAATTCAGATACAATTCATTTTTACAATACAACCAAATATCCGGGATTTAATATTGATAGTTTTCGATGGGTTTATGATTCTGTTTTAGACAGAACCAGATTAAAAATTCCACTGTCGCAAAAAAGTTATAAAAGCACAGATGTGTGGGCCACTTATGACAGGGATACCGGATGGCTCACCCTTCAGCTTATCAGCTACCACCATGGCTGTCCCGATACCATGACCATGCGGGATACCATTTATATTAAACCACCATTTGCAAAAATTGAAATCACCCCGGACCCATGTTATTCCAATAAATTAATTGTTAAAAATATATCTAAATTATACACGCGTTTTGAATGGATTGTTGACAAAATAAAATATACAGATGATTCTCTGTTACTCGATGTAAATAGCGCACACACCATCATACTTCGATTGTGGAATGATACCGCAGGTTGTTATGATACCGCCAAAATAGATTATTTACCATCCCCCGATAAAGTGGAATTATGTGGTGCAAAACTGAGTTCCAATTGCACACCCGCAGTATTGACAAATTGCCTCAAAGAAGCAAATGATGTAACGCAGGGTTTCTGGACATTAAACGGAACAGATACCGTTTGGACCGCGGGACCGGTGAAATACAATTTGGATACTGCAGGAAAATATATACTTACTTTTCATTTGCGCCAGGGATTAAATTGTTACAAAACATTTTCCGAAACCGTTACGGTTACCAATGGAGTATTAAAAGGTTCTGTTACAAAACCTGCAACCTGCATGCCGGCGACCATTCAGCTTATTGACAGCGGCTGGGCTCCCGGTCCGGTGAAACATGCCTGGCGCATGAGCAATGGAGATGTGGTACTTGCAACTTCGCAAGTAGTGAATTATGTATTACAAAATTCATATACAGATACACTGGAAATTCGATTGACTAATGAACCGAATGTAGGATTGTGTAAGCCTGTAAAAATATTTTATATCCCTACCAATGGACCCGGTGTTCGCCTGAGCTATGCCTGGCAAAATACATGCTCCACCAGTACATTTATTGCCAACGCAGATGCCAATCCCAATAAAGGGGTGAAGCCATTTAGTTTTTCCTGGAATATGGGAGATGGCAGCACATTTGGCAGCCAGTTTGTTTCCTATAAATATCAGGATACAGGTTGGTATACAGTATCGGTTACCGTAACGGATGCCAATGGTTGTAAGGCAACAGATATAAAGAGAATTTATATACCTGAATTTCGCCTGGATGTAAAAATCACTTCCGATACTTTTGGCTCGGGATGTCCGCCATTGTATGTGAATTTTCAGGATATCAGCACAGCTCTTGGAACCGCTATCAAAAGCTGGGAATGGGATTTCGGAGATGGGTCTTACAGCACCTTAAAAAATCCCCAGCACCAGTATTTAATTCCCGGAAGATTTACAGTGAAATTAAAAATTGTAGATGCACTGGGTTGCACGCGCACCAAAATATTTCCGGATTTTATTGTTATTTCCGGGCCTTACGGCAAATTTAAATTCGATAAAACCGAAGGTTGCTATCCTTTATCGGTGCAATTTGAAGACAGTTTCAGTTCCAATACTTTTAAAACAGAATGGGATTTTGGCGATGGTATTGTGGGCACAAACAAAACACCAAAACACGCGTATACCAAACCAGGAAGATATATTCCTGCAGTTATTTTGAGTGATTCTTTTGGTTGCAAAATTCCTCTGCCACCAGTGGATACCATTTACGTTTATGATTATCCGCAGGCGGATTTTACCTATGCCGGAATTTGTCTGCGCGATTCTGTTTCCCTGCAAAGTACCTCTTATACCAGAGATGAACCATTGGCAAAATGGGAATGGATTTTAGAAGGAAATAGCACGGTAGATAAAGTTGCATTTCGTTATTTATTTGGTTCCAGAAATACCCAGGTTAGACATATTGTTACTACTACCAAAGGTTGTTCAGATACCATGGATAAAATAGTTCCTTTAAAACAACCACAGGTAAGTTATCTCTCATTTAAAGATACCTTGTGTCTGGGAAATACCTGGAAAGGTTATGGTAAATACAAATTGGATACCGCACTACAAAGCAAAGTTTGGTTGTTGAATAATAATTATTACAGTGCTGCAGATAATATTCAATTTACTGCAAATAAATCGGGCCAATATCGTTTTGTATTTCGGGTAGAAGATGTTGCAGGTTGTTGGGATACTTTTTCAAAACCGCATCCGATCAGTGTGGGTGACACGGTAATTCCGCCAATGGTACCGCTGCTCCGCGTAAGTGTGGTAGAGGACATGGTGCACGATATTAAATTCAGAAAATTCCCCACATTTGATTTTAGTGGATATTCTGTTTTAAGAGAAGAAGGTGGAATTTTTACACCGGTTTTGAATGTTTCGGGTCGCGCTGATACCCTGCATTATTTGTATGGGGTAGATGCATTACACCAGAGTTATTGCTATAAAGTGAGCACAAGAAATCTGTGCGGATTTACGCAGGATATTCAAATTTTGCCTGTGCATTGTACGGTGGAAGTAAGCGGAAAACCGGATACCAATGTATCGTTATTGAAATGGAACAATTACACCGGATGGCCCGTAAAACAATATGATGTTTACAGAGAAAATCTGCAGAATCCGGGCACGTTTGACAGCATTGGAACAACCGATGGAAATACAACATGGTATAACGACTCGTCTATCGCTTGTTATATCAATCATGTATATGTAATCAAAGCGAATGAGAGCAATGGCAATTTGGAGAGAAGCTGGAGTGATACCTGCCATGTGAAACCCATTTATTTGAATATTGTTCCGGCACCGGAAATTCGCAGGGCAACTGTAGTGAATGATAAATATGTTCGTTTAGAATGGGACGAAATTAAAAAGAACAGACAGCCCATTGATTTTTATGAAATAGAAAAAGCGAATGCTCAGGGCAAATTTCAATGGTTATTTACCTCCCCGTTTGCAGATTCATTTGTATACAAAGACCTGAACACGCAGGTAGATGATTACAGTTATTTGTACCAGTTGCGAGCGGTAGATGTATGCGGAGACAAAAGCGATTATTCCAATCCGGCGAAAAGTATTTTGCTCCAAACCGATGTGAATAAAGATTACCGCCCTGTGCTAAATTGGACTGCATACAGGGAATGGCCGGAAGGCGTAAAGCAATATGTGGTGGAAAAGCGCAGTGGCACTGGCAATTTTGAGGAAGTGGGCAGAACCGTTCCGGAAGATACTTTTTACATCGACAACATCAGCGGATTGAATTGTATTCCTGTATTTGAATACCGGGTATATGCCATACGCAACAATACCCCGCATTTGCCATTTGCAGCCGAAATAAGAAGCTATAGCAATGTGGATGGCCCTCCAATCGAAACCAAGATTTTTATTCCAAATGCGTACACGCCGGATGCCAATCATTTAAATGACGTTTTTAAACCAATTGGAATTTACATTGCATCTTACACCATGAAAATTTACACCCGCTGGGGCGAAAAGGTTTATGAAGGCAGTGAGTGTGACAATTCCTGGAATGGTTATTACAATGGATCATTGGCACCAAATGGCGTTTATGCATATTTAGTAAACGCAATTGGCGCAGATGGAAAGAGATATGTGTTTAGCGGGGATGTGACGTTGATGCGCTAAAGCAAAATATCCCGAATAAATGTATTTCATTTTCTCCAAAATCAAACTTTCACAAATGGGAAGTCTGGTTTGTGTTATACTATTTATTGTTTATTTTACATCCTGCAAAACTGCATTTATTGGCAATAATCCAATTCTGCCAATTACTGATTCTGCAAATCGATTTTCTGTTTCTTCAACAGGCGGAAATCTCCAGTTACAAATATTGGCAAAGCAAAAACATTTTATTACCATTTCAGGGGATTATCATTTGAAAGGTTCCGTTTCCCTTCCAGGATCTGAATATGGTTGGACAAGTTTTTATCAATCTTCCGGCATTTATTATGGATTAACAAAAAAAATAGGTTCTCATGGCAATTCTGTATTTGTGAATTTGGGTGGTGGATTTGGCAGTACATACTATTTTGCAAATTATATGGAACATGACCATACAGAACCATGGTATAGAATACGTTTTAATTCAGAATTTGAAATTATTTCTGGCCAGACATCATTTAAAATTGTTACTGGCAAGTCATCCTATTTTATTCCGGGAATTGAATTAAACTATGTTCGGTTCAATTCAACAGGAATTGACAGAACATCATCTCACAATAATTCGTACCCAATAAAGTCAACAGAACTATTTGGGAATATGGAAAAATTGAAGAATAAAAATCTTCTTTTTCCGGAAGTTTTCATTACTTATATGCACAACAAAAACCACTTCCTATTTTTCACAACCATTGCTGCAAAAGCATCCTCATTGCCAGATATGTCGGTTTCGCTGAGATTGGGTTTGGGTGTCAATTTTTAGATTAAAATCTTGTGATCATATTTTCTCCTGCGGTTAGTCTCTGCGCAGCCAGGTGGAGCGAGACCAACCGAAATCCCTACAGAGCATAACCAACCATCCTTCAATTTCATTCTGTCCTAATTACTGGTTGGTCTCATGAATTCCTGGATATTTGTGCTATGTTTATTGTATTTAGGTGAATTCAAAAGACCAACCAGAGGAGAAAAAGTTTATGAAGGCGGCGAATGCGACAATTCCTGGAATGGTTATTACAATGGAACCTTAGCACCAAATGGCGTTTACGCTTATTTGGTAAACGCCATTGGCGCAGATGGAAAAAGATATGTGTTTAGCGAAGATGTGACTTTGATGCGGTAACATTCGTTAGTTGTCAGTTGTCAGTTGTTAGTAATTAGTGGTTAGTAAAAAGCCCAATGAGAAATTACGAGGTGAGGGAATGGAGAATTGTATGCTTTAGTCTAGTTTTTCCATCGAATCAATAACTACTGATTTAAATTTTGAAATTACTATTTGATGAATTTATACAAGATTATTCAAACTTGAATGGCTTGAAATGATAATTTGCAGAATTCCAGAAAAACAAATACATTCGCTATTATTTGCACTTAAATTCTTAATTTCTTATGATTTGCAAAATTGCCATTTCCGAAGATCATGTAATGGTGAGACAGGGATTAAAATCACTGCTTAACGACACAAAAAAATATAATGTAACCATTGAAGCATCTAATGGTATCGAGTTGCTGGAAGCGTTAAAAAACGCTTCTGAACTTCCCCGGTTATGCATTGTTGACATATTTATGCCATTAATGAATGGTATTGATGTGATGAATGAAATATCCAAAAATTATCCTGGTATTGATTGCATTGCCATATCTATGGACAATAGCTCAGAAACACTTACTAAAGCGAAAGAAGCTGGTGCAAAAGCATTTGTACTTAAAGAAAATGCAATTGAGGAGTTGGTAGTAGCTTTAGACCGTGTTATAAAAAGTGATTTGTATTATCATAATTCACTTCTTTCCTATGAATATCCAATAAATAATATAAGTACACCTGAGCAAAGTAATAAAGGGTCGGAAACACTTTTAACACGAAGGGAGATTGAGTTCCTGATGCACTATAGCACTGGTCTAAGATATAAGGATATTGCTGAAATAATGAATGTAAGTATAAAAACACTTAATACATATAGGGACCACATTTGTGATAAATTAGACATTCATGGTAGGAGCAATTTAATCGTATATGCAAGAAAACTTGGGCTGTTGAATAAACAATAGTTAGAATTTTATGACAATTCCGAAATTGATTTGATTTATTTGAATTTCCCTTAATTCCAATAAACTTATTAGATTAAATGTGGGTTCTTTTGACATAGCATATTCTGATGATTCTGAACATAGGTGATTTCACCTATTGATAAAATCAAATGGAACATATTCATTTGTTATTAGATTATACTCCGTATTAATTATCATTATGTCATTCCTTTTATTGAATTTAATAACTTTTGTATGTACAAAATCAAATCCCACCTAATTCATTCGTATGAATGTTCAAATGGACTATTATTTTATGTTCTACACATAAATAATAGTACTTAATTATTAATTAGCAATTAGGAAATGAAAATAACACCTTAGTTGTATACGTTTGAAAATTGTAAATTGAATGGAGTTCCTTTCCCAACCTCAATAATTTAAGGACTATTTTCAATTTATTGGAATTTTAGTTACTATTTGAAATTAAATCTGCTAGAAGACCATGATTTTTATGGCCTTGTGGCTCCCACCATTTATCCGGAGCTACATTGTATTAACCCTTCTAGAATATTTATTGAGAAAAAGGTTGAGCTGTTATTTTGGACCGGTACAAAATTGAATAGCGTTTTTATTCCAGAATTATTTTTAATTCAAACTGTTCTCCTTCAGAGTGCACTGGGGGGCGTGTGTCCGAAATACGATAACGAGTAGGATCTTCTTACAGTTTACTGTATAAAACTTATTAATATGAAAACAAAACAAAATTGTCGATTAGAACTTAATGAACAATTGAGACGCAATCAAAATTATTTTAGATTGGTGAATTTGGGATTATTTAAGAATGGCATTTTACTTTTAATTGCTTTCCTGGGTTATTTCAATTTACATGGTCAAATGAATGGTTGGCCTGTAAGTGGTACAGGAAGTTACACTGTAAACAGCAATGAAACCTGGTGTTTGGATCGTTGCCACGTTACAGGTTTAGTTTCAGGATCGGGTCCATATACGGTCTCGTATGACAATTATGAAGGAACACTTGCAGTAGGTGATTGGTGTATGATGGTGCAAATGGAAGGTACTTCCGCGGGCCAATACACACTAGTTGAAGTAACAACTGGTCCTTCAGCGCCTTCAAGCGGCAATATTTCGGTCAATCCATATTCTGGCGGTGGTTATTCGAACAGTTGGTTAACATGGACATATACTGGAAAAGTACAACTGGTAAAAATTGCCAGGTTCTGGGATCTCACCTTAAATAGTGGAGTAGTAACTTGTCCTGCATACGATGCTTCAAAAGGAACAGGTGGAATCCTGGCTGTGATGGTAGGACATGATTTCAATTTAAACGGGGGATTTATGAATGTGTCAAAAAAAGGATTTAAAAGCACCTGGTCAGGTTCACCAACACCGGGAGCTGGTGGAATGGGCAAAAATGCGGCTTCTTCCTGGCTTTCTCCATATGTTGGATCCGCTGGTGGGCATGGTGGAAATGTAAACAGCAATAATTATGTTGGGTATACACCAAGTCATAGCTTAACAGTACTTACAAAATATGGCCAACCCAATGGACCTATTTGCTCAAATTTTGGCTCTCCAGTAACACCAATGTACGGAGGTGATGATGGACTTCCCGGTGGTTCGGCCGATAATAATTTAAATCCGGGTAATCCAACCACAGGAGAAACCACACATAGCAGTGGTGCAGCTTCCAGCTACGCATCAACTATTGTGTTAGGAGCAAGTGGTGCTTCCGGCGCAAGTGGTGGAGATGGCGCAGGTGGAGGTGGATATGGAGGAAATGGCGGCAATAGCAGGCTAAATACTCCGGTTTTCGGAGGATCAGGTGGCACAGTGGGCTATGATGGTGGAGACGCCGCTCTTGGAGGCATAGGCGGTGGAATTTTATATTTAAAAGTTGCCAACTCATATAGCAGTGTTGGTGCAGCTCCAAAAAGATTTTATGCTCAAGGCAGCCAAGGCGGTCATGGCGAAATTGGAGGTAATGGCGGATATGGCGGAATGGGCGGAAAAGGTGGTTTTGGTGGATGCGATGGCTCCAACTTGTATACTCCAGGTGGCTGGGGTGGCTTCGGTGAAGGAGGTATCGGTGGTGAAGGCGGCGATGGTGGCAATGGTGGTGGAGGTGGATCTGTTTGGATACTAAAGAAAAGCGGTGGTACCCATTTTACATTTAGTGGATTTATTTCAGCTTCAGCCGGACCAGGTGGTGCAGGCGGACAAGGCGGTTACACCCCAACTTATCAAAACACACCAAATGCACGACACTATACATTGGGCAGTTTGGACAATATGCCTTGCAAAGGAGATCTTCAAGCTTGCAGCCCCATTCGCGTTTGCATTCCATCCAAATGCGATTGCGATGAATTATTCAGACATCTGGGCTCAGATATAGGAAGTGGAATTACACTCAACACCCCTCCAGGTGACTGGAGCTTTTCTAAAACAGGTCAGGCTTCGGTTTATTGGAATAAAGTGGATAAACTCTATTATTGGCAAACAAGCATTGTAAATGGAACTACATGTTCTACCCGTATCGATTGTAAAATGATCCATACCACACAATTTAAAGACTTCATGGATATTCTATTCGCACAGACTGCCTTAATTCAGGGTAGCGGATCCCCCGGAATAGATGGCGCCGCAATGAGCAGTGGAAAAACCCAACTAAAGACCGGATCCTATATGATTATGGAATACGATCCAAGCTATCACATTCTTACGGATTATGACGATCCAAATGAACCCTATGTTCAGGCCGGTGGTTGTGGAACTTATTACGATATTACTCATGGTGGCTATGGGGCAGGACCAGGTGGAAGCGCCGGTGATGCAGATGAAGATGATGTGCTGATTCAATATGACCAAACAGGTGGTGGTGGTGGAGCGGGATCTGATGGGGGTTCAGGAAATGTAACTGAGGAATCCGGAGTATCCATACCAAAACCGCTGGATGAAGGAAACAATCGCGACAACTTAATGGCAAAAGTGGATTTAAGCTGTTCGAAAGGACAACTTTCTATCAAAATTGACAACAAATTGCCATTTTACTTTGAACTTAATACAATAGATGGTAAATTCGTAAGAAGGGGTGAAAACAATGTTTCTCAGGTAACTGTTGACAATGTATCTCCCGGGCTTTATTACTTGAGAATATTGCAAGATTCAAAAGTGAAAACTGTAAAATTTGTAGTTGACTAGAGAATTTTGATACTTGATTTAAAAAATAAAATAATTGGCAGGCGCCCAACTTTTATGTTGGGCTGCCTGCTGTTTTTTTTAAATCTGAACGCTCAACAATTTGTTAATGGGAATTTAGAATTGACCTATTCAAAAAATTCCTTAAAATATCAAAAATTATTTATTCCATATCTGGATACCAGTTTGGCAATACCTTGTTTAAACAGCGGATTTGCATGGGGAAATTACATTAATGGAAATGTTTCTGGCTTTAATTTATTAGAATCATACGGTGAAGGTTATGGCTTTTGGTTTGATCGCAATCCTTATGCACCAGTATCGAAATCCGCACTTGCGGCAGATATCAATTTCGATACACTTCGGAATTTCGGCTGGAGTTTAGAACTAAATTCCATTTTGAGCAAAAATCTCAGCTATGAATTACAGTTAAAAACGTATTTTAAAAAAGCTTGGAATGGTACGGATTACTTCTTTGAACCTATGGCCATGTATAACACATATCTGAGGGTTGGTATTTCAGACAATCCTTTAATTGAGGGTGACAGTATTGGAATTTTAGATTATCAAAATTTTGGCTTCAATAATCCAGTCAAAGGAGATATATATGACACCATAAATAATCCGGCATATTTGTTAAAGATTAAATTTAAACCCTTAACTGAATCAAAATACCTTACATTTAGATTCGTCTGTAACAATAAACGCACTATTACAAAACCCAAACCCATACCGCGCAATCAATTTGATTGTTACCAGGTTAAGGTTTATTCTGGTAATATTGTCTTGGAAAGCTTTAAAATCAATTGCTTAACAACAATAATAAGCGATAGTTCAAATTGTTTCAATGGCAAAACTGGAGTATTATTAACTAATTTTCCGAATGCTGCGCATCGTTGGAGTACAGGAGAGAGCTCAAATCAGATTACAATCTATAAACCCGGAGTTTATTGGGTAGAAACCAACAATATGGGATGTATTGGCAGAGATACAATAAATATTGCACAGAAAATCCTTCCTGTTAACCCGGCAGGAATAGATGATACCATTTGCTTTGGTCAAAACTATTTAATTGGAAGTAATCCAATAAGTTCAACAGCGAATTATGTATGGAATACGGGAGAAATAACTTCAAAAATCACTATAACTACAAAAGGCCGATATTCCCTGGTGGTACAGGATAGTGGTTGTATAGTTAAGGATACGATTGAAATATTTGAATTCCCAAAAAATTATATTGCCATAAATAAATCATATGAATTATGTATGGATTCTACATACGAATTAAATAGTGGTTATGTACCATCAGAATGGTATAGGAATGGTCAGTTAATTTCATCCAATTCAAATTTATCTTATAACCCAAAGAAACTGGATTTCTTAATATTAAAGACTATTGGGCAATGTATCCAGCAAGATACTGTAAAGATAACCGGGTCAATTTGTGGAACCAATGAATTGGATGAAATATTCATACCTAATGCTTTTACTCCAAATGAAAGTAATTTGAATGATATGTTTTATCCTGTTTCTAAAAACTGGAAGTTGGCAGATTTGCGTATTTATGACAGGTGGGGTCAAATAATATATAGCGGGGAAACCGCATGGAATGGGACGTTTAACAATAAGGCATGTCCGGAAGGCGTTTATATCTATCGTATAAAATTCGAACATGCATTTTTAGAAAGCATACCTTTTGAAATCAGGACTGGAACTTTGAATTTAATTAGGTAATCGAATTCCCAAACATCAATTCAAAAATAGTTTCGATAGAGTTACGCAAAAAAGATGACTCAACATTTTGTGTTGATATTCTATAAATTTGTGAAACACGTGCGCTGGGCGCGTTCCAATTTAATCACTTCACCATCAGCGGCAATTGCAACAACTTGTTTTTGGATGTAATTCGAGCGAAATAAATTCCAGGCACAAAACTATCTACCGGTACATAAAAACCGGAATACAAACCCGGTGGTATGTTGTTTTCATTTAAAATAATTTTACCGTTTGCGTCAGTAATTTGCACGGAAAATACAGGAGTTTCCGATACTTTACTTTTGATAGTAAAGCCCGAATGTGTGGGATTTGGAAAGAGATAAAAATCTTCATTTTGCAAAAAATTCACATTCGCAGCAGTGGGATTTACCGCTTTGTATGCATTAATTCTACCAGCTCCCAGTTTGTCGGTTTTGCCTGCATTGGATGCCGTTACATCGTCACATGCTTTCTTTAGGCTTGCTTCCACATAGTCGGTGGTATAACTGAAATTCTGCGATTTGATCAATGCAGCCAATCCCGCTGTAAGCGCTGCCGCTTGCGAAGTTCCGCTCCTATATCCATAATTGTTATTTCCTGATGCCAGACAACTGTACATCATCACTCCGGGGGCAACCGCATCCAGGTTTTTATTGTAATTGCTGAAAGAGCTGAGTTTGTCATTTTGGTCCGTTGCTCCAACAGAAAATACATTTCCGTATGCAGCAGGATATGCGAGGATATCTGCACTGTCATTTCCAGAAGAAGCTACCAGAAAAATATGCATGCCATGCGCTTTTTGCACCAGCATTTCCCAGGTTTTGGAAAAATTCCGGAAACCAAAAGGCATACAAATTACATTGGGTTTTAATTTTAATGCATAATACAAACCACCTGCCGCAAAAGGCAATCCTGCGGTAGTATCAGCATCTCTGCTGCATTTTACGGGTATCAGATTTGTTTTAAATCCGATGCTGGAAATTCCCTTTCCATTATCTGTAACGCCACAACATATTCCTGCGCAATGCGTACCATGGTTCCAAAAAGAACTGTCGGAAATTCCTGAAGGTGGATTCACATCAGCATCCCAATCAGCTACGTCAAATCCATGGGAATCATCCACATATCCATTGCTGTCGTCATCCAAAAAATTACCGCTTATTTCGGCAGAATTGGTCCAGATATTACTACTTAAATCTGTATGTGTGATGAGTACAGAATTATCCAGCAAAGCAATTCTGCATTGGTAGGTACTTTTGCCAAAATCCCAGGCTCCGAGCGCATTTATTTTTGGCAGATACCATTGCATCGGTTTTAAATCGTTGGGTGTATAATGCAAATAAATATGCTGCACCGGTTCTGCAAAATCAATTAATGGAATTTTGTTTAAGTCTGCACTCAATGAATCTGCACTGAGATTACTGGCGAATTTTAATTTGTAAATTTTACTCAATGAAAAATCAAATGCAGAATCCGGAAATGGCCTTTCAATTTCCGATACCTGAACACCGTATTTGTTAAAGGCTTTATTAATTCCGGACCAGGAATAATCATAATGTTGCAAATCTACCTGCCAGGTATCCCTTACTTTTACATACACCTCATTATTCTGCGCAAACAGTCCCTGAAATAAAAAGCTGGAAATGAAGAAGAGTAAAAGTTTGTAATGGGCGAGCACCAAACAAAGTTAGACCAAAAAAAATGTTCTGTTGCCAGATCCGGTGAAAGGATTTTCAGGAATCCTGCAATTTTTGAACCGGCAAATCTGCAATCCACTCCCCCACATAACTCGTTCCATCGGAATACCAATGCCTCCCAAAGCCTTGTCGCACGCCATTTTCCCAGGAACCTTCATAGATATCGCCATCGGCAAATCGGTATACGCCATGACCATGGGGTTTCCCCAATCGCATTTCCCCTTTATATGTAGAAATTACTCTCTTAAAATAATACCAGGTTAAATGTCCTTTTCCTTCAGCAAATCCATTTTTCACCGGGCCATGCCACAACACAGACTCCCCTTCCATAGGATTTGGATTCCATATCCAGATGCCATTCTGGTCTTTAATAAATTCAGATTTTTCTGCCATAAACTATGTATTTGATAGATGCATCCAATTCCTGTTTCGTTATCAGTTATTTGTAAAAAAAACCATCCGGAAATTATACCTCCGGGTAGTCCTAATAATTAGGGGACGTCAGTTGGATGTCTTTAATACGTACCAACATTTATCATCGAGAGATTATATGCTCGCATTAAATTAAAGGGTTTTTATATTCGACCCCTTCAGGGTCGCATTCAAAGGAAGGTGATTTTTTAAGAACATTTGAATCCTTCGGATTCTTTGATTGCATTTCAAATAGCAAAATTGTTATTCATTTTTAAGGGATCGCTATTGTGCTATTTTCACAAATCTCGAAACAATCAGATAAAACTGTTTTTTTAATCCTGAAGGGATTATATGTTCTTAAAAAACATAATAAAAGGCTATTCGACCCCGAGGGGGTCGTATTCAGCAGAGGTTGTATTATTAAGAACATTCGAATCCTTCGGATTCGAATGTTCTTATTCCAATTGCCCAAATTTTCTCCGTTTTCATAATCGCTCAGGGAAAAAATATCGCTAACAATGCACAATTATAGTATTCGACCCTGTAGGGGTCGCATATTGCTAGCCCCGGGTTTCAACCCGGGGATGGCAATATGTTTTGAAGGGGTTTGGCGATTTTTTTGCGGCGAAAGCAGGCAAAAAAAATGACAAACTACAAATTGTGCTATTTTAATTTTTCCAAGAATATTCGAATCCTTCGGATTCGTTTGATCGCATTTCAATTGACCAAATTTTCTCCGTTTTCATAGTCGCTCAGGGAATAAATATCGCTAACAATGCACGATCATAGTATTCGACCCTGTAGGGGTCACATATTGCTAGCCCCGGGTTTCAACCCGGGGATGGCAATATGTTTTGAAGGGGTTTGGCGATTTTTTTGCGGCGAAAGCAGGCAAAAAAAATGACAAAC
>JAGXTF010000032.1 GCA_018333525.1 Bacteroidota bacterium
AAAGTTTTCCCTTCGTTATAAGTTCAAAGTTATAGGTAGTTTATTTTCTCAAAATTCGCTTCTTCTCCAATAGTAAAAAGCTATAAGCAATTATTTAGCGCTATCATAGATTTTAAATATTTCATAATGACTGACTACAATTTTTACTTCATTTTAATTCAAATATTACTCTTAGTTCCTTCCTTTTATTTTTACCATTGGATATTAATAAAAACCGGGGTATCATCTGTTAAAACCTTTACTTACATATGTACGATACTATTTCCAATAATATTTACTTTGCTTTTCATCACCCTGAACGCAGCATATATTTATCCTCAGATTCGCGCAGAAAAATTCAATCCGCAAGGCTGGAAAAGCAAAGAAATGCATAGATACCGCATGGTAAATGATATCATTGAGAACCACCTTTTGATTGGCATGTCTAAAAAAGATGTTATCGAATTATTAGGGAATACCACAGAAGATGGTCCTTGTAATGATTGTATAGGTTACCCCACTTACGAACCTGATCAGGGATTTTCGATAGATCATGAAGTTTTAGAAATAAATTTTGACACTCTAAATAAAGTGACTGGAGTGCACAAAAACCTATGGTAAATTCTACGACCATCGCACGCCTTTCATTAAATCGGTTAACTTGAAACTTAATTAAATTATTGAAAATTAATAATAATTTAAATTTTTGTGTATCGAATCAAATGCAATTGCGGCATACAATTTCATTAGTGGAATTCCCTACCTTCGCTATGTCCCGAATACGATTGATACAACTCTTTCACTTCAATAAAAAATAATACGAGCTTCTAAATAAATGCAAATGAAAATGGATACGTACAATGGAAAAGTGTACAGGCTTGGTGGATTAACAAGCCTGGCATTAATTATTTATTCTTTGGTTACCGTACTCATTGTAGCATTTATTGGTGGACCGCCTGTTACAATCGAAGAGTGTTATTCCATGCTAGGGGAAAATAAATTGTATGGATTATTAAGGCTTGACGTATTGACTGTGTTCTTTATGCCTCTTTATTATATACTTTTCTATAGTATTTACAAAGCTCTGCGTAAGGAAAATAACTGGCTGCTAACTATTTCAACCATTCTGGTATTTGCTGGTATAACACTTTTTCTCGCAACCCCATCGGTATTTTCATATCTCCATCTTAGCAATAAATTTGCCGTGGCAACTACAGACTTTCAGAGAAATCAGCTGCTATCAGCCGGGGAAGCGATTCTTGCATCAGATATGTGGCACGGGACAGGTGCTCTGATCGGCGGATTGTTATTGCAGACAGGAGCATTTCTGATTTCATTGATTATGTTAAAAGACAATACCTTTAGCCGGTTGACTGCATATATCGGTATTGCCACACATGGATTGGATCTGGCTCACATAGTAATTGGATTTGTTGCCCCGCCTGTTGGCGTTATTCTCATGGCAATTGCAGGGCCTCTTTATCTTTTATGGTTTCCACTGGTTGGAGCCAGATTATTTAAACTTTCAAAATGAATTCACCAGAAAATTGAAATACCCAATTCTAACAACTGAAATTAAGTATATCGGAAAGTACCAGTGTGAATTTACTTATTTCTGGAACACCATTCATAAGCTTAGCCATATTCATGCCTGATGAAATGATGGGTAATTTAAAAGGATAATAGAATCTAAATTGACCCGAATTTATGGTTAAAAACCTACCCAGATGCTGTAGGACGAGATCTGCCAATATCTGAATACTTTAACAATAAATCTATTCTGAAACCCAGAAAGACGAATAACAATAATGGTTGTGGAATTCCTTTGCTTTTCACCCGTAGCGTTAAACCATGCAGAAAACGACATTTAAAATATCCAAAATGGACTGCCCATCCGAAGAACAATTGATTCGGATGAAACTTGCAGACTTAACAAATATAATCTCTCTGGATTTTGATATTCCGGAAAGAAAACTGACCGTAGTGCATACCGACAATTACGACCGCTTATTCCAACAGCTCAACCAATTGCAGTTAGATACATCCATAATTGAGAGCGTCTCGGTAGACAATTTCACTACAACCACCAACAACACCAACCTGGAAAAAAGATTACTCAAACAGGTTTTAATGATCAACTTTTTCTTTTTTGCACTTGAAATAACAACCGGATTTATTTCAAACTCTATGGGACTCGTTGCAGATAGTTTGGATATGCTGGCAGACAGTATAGTTTACGGGCTTGCACTTTTTGCGGTTGGCGGGACATTGGCACGAAAAAACAATATTGCAAAATCAGCAGGTTATTTTCAGTTAATTCTCGCCATATTTGGATTTATAGAAGTAATCAGACGCTTTGTCGGAATTGAAGCAGTACCAGTGTTTCAGACCATGATCATAATTTCAATTTTGGCTTTAATTGGAAACAGTCTTTGCCTGTATTTGCTTCAAAAAAGCAAAAGTAGAGAAGCGCATATTCAGGCGAGTATGATTTTTACCTCCAATGATGTCATTGTAAATATTGGAGTAATCATCGCAGGCGGACTTGTTTACCTTACAAATTCCAAATATCCCGATCTTATCGTTGGAACAATGGTGTTTTTCATTGTTGGAAAAGGAGCATTTAAAATTTTGAAACTGGCAAAATGAAAAACAAAAGTAGAAATGATGCACTTTGTTTGAAATTTGGTACAAATATCCTCTCCTTCAGATGTAGGCTGAGATCCCCCATTATTATGCTCTTCATTAGTTTCATTAAATCAAAAGAATTAAAACGATGGACATTTACGCCATTGATTTGTATAGGCCTTCAAATTTTTAATGCATTTGCATACTTTTCCTCCATATTTATATGATTAATTACTCTTTGGAAGCATTCGTATGAAAATAAAACATCAAAACAACATCAAATTAATTATTGCCAAAGAATATTGAATTGAGATGACGGTATTTGGTATAGTGAAAGGTGCCCTTCGGCTCCGCTCAGGGCACAGTCTCCGAATTATATTTTAGGGTAATGTTTGATCATACTATTTAACGAAGTACATTGTGTAATTACAAACCGCCAACCTGAAGTACTTGAATGAAAAAACTGATATTCCTTGCTATTATAAGCTGCTGCATTTTACCAGCTTGCTTAATCAATAAAAATACAAATTCTAAAACAACTAAAATATATGAGACCAGGCTGGATAGCATAAATATGTTTGACAGCCTCAGGAATCGCGCTATTCCGGTGGCATTATATGTGCCAAAGACCGATAAAAAAATCAAAAAGCAAAAGCTCGTTATTGTTAGCCATGGCTATTTTGCCAATAAACAGGGAGCAAATAAAGAGTATTCCTATTTGACAGAGTTTTTGGCATTCAAAGGTTATTTCGTAGCCAGCATACAACATGAATTGCCAACCGATGACCTCATACCCTTTCAAGGTATTCCTCAGGTGGTGAGACGCCCTTTTTGGGATCGTGGCGTGAAAAACATATTGTTTGTAATGAGTGAATTGAAAAAGAAATACCCGGATCTGGATTACAAACATTTGATTTTAATTGGTCACTCTAATGGCGGAGATATGTCCATGTTATTCGGACAGGAACATCCGACTTTGGTAGACAAAATCATCTCTCTGGACAATCGAAGGGTCGCATTCCCCAGAACCAAACATCCAAAAATATATTCTTTGCGTTCTAACGACCAACTTGCAGATGACGGCGTATTACCCACTCCGGAGGAACAAAAGAAATATAGCACCAAAATAATTCAACTCAAAAATACAACACATAACAACATGGACAACAGCGGAAATGAGGAACAAAAGAAAGAGATCAACAATTACATTCTATCGTTTTTAAATGACCGTTAATTAATGGAAAATTACAGATGCCTGATTTTGGCACATCAAATGAAAAAGTAAAAAAAAACTCCACAAAAATTTTGCGCAGTCAAATAACTGCACTATATTCGCAGCCAGATAGCTGCATTAAATGGAAGCACGCAGAGATATATTTCAGGCAATTGCCGACCCAACACGCAGAGCCATATTAGGTTTGCTGGCATTCCAGGCCATGACTCCCGGCGCCATTGCCGCCAACTTTGATTCTACCCGACAGACCATTTCCAGGCATATTCAGATTTTAACAGAGTGCCAACTCATCAAACAAGAATTAAAGGGACGTGAAATTTATTACCACTTTAACCCTCGTAAAATGAAAGAAGTAGCGGATTGGGTGAGTCAATACCAACAGTTTTGGGATAAAAACCTCGATGCATTGGAAAACTATCTGGATAAAATTCAAAAAAAGAAGAAATAGAAAGATGGAAAATTACAATTCATTTATACAGGAAGATAATATTCTGATACATACCAGAATACTGGATGCGCCAAGGGAATTGGTTTGGGAAGTCTGGACAAATCCAGAGCATATTAAAGAATGGTGGGGGCCGGATGGTTTTACTTTAACTACTAAATCCATGCATGTGGAACCTGGAAATATTTGGGATTTTATTATGCATGGAATGGGCAAAGATTGGGATAATAAAATAGAATATGTGGAGGTGAAGAAGCCTTCCCTGTTGTCTTATAAACACACAGGAGAAAGAGATGACGACTATAACTTCAGCGTAACAGTTACGTTTGAAGAGGTAGACGGCAAAACTTTATTAACCATGAAATCCATATTTAAATCCAAAGCCATAATTGATGAATTAAACAGGCAGGTAAATGCTATTGAAGGCGGTAAGCAGACATTGAACCGACTCGAAAATTATCTGCATTTATTGGTTCGCAGTAAAACATAATAAATATAAAATATATGAGAAAAATAATTTCTTTTATGCATGTATCTCTGGATGGTTATGTTGCAGGACCAAATGGAGAACTGGACTGGATCCAAATAAATCCGGAACTTTTTGATGTGGTAGAAAAGCGGATTGGTGGAACAGACACTGCACTTTATGGAAGGATGACGTATGAGCTCATGGAAAGTTATTGGCCCACCGCTGCAGACCAACCAAATCCAACCAAACACGACATTGAACATTCAAAATGGTATAGCAAAGCGCACAAGATTGTATTATCCAAAACATTGAATGAATCCGACCTCACCAACACAACAATTCTTAGCGATAACCTTACAGATAAAATCAACGCAATAAAACAATCCCGCAATCGTGTAAGTGATGAAATCCTGCTCTTTGGAAGTCCCACAGCAACACACGCGCTGATGCAACTGGGTTTAATTGACGGCTTCTGGCTATTTGTAAACCCTATTATTCTCGGACAGGGTATGCCCTTGTTTGCAGATGTCAAAGACCAATTAAAACTGGACCTGCTGCATACCCACCAATTTAATTGTGGAGTAATGGAATTGAGTTATATGGTGAACAGAGAATAAACAAATTAAACCAATTGAGAATTTCATTTTTTTTTATACATTCCATGCGGTTGGTCGCCTTGCGCTGCGCCGGCAAGGCATGAGGACCAACCGCGCTTAAACAGCACTAAGAATAAGAAACTAAAAAGTGATAGTTAAATTAACTTTTTATTGGTGAAATATTATTTCCGTCGTTCGGGGCTTATCGCATTATGGTTCATTGCGTTCTATATTTTGCTTACAGCAATTCCTTACCTTATTCCCGATTTGTCTGGTAATTTTATGAGTGGCATTAGTTCGTTTTTTTGGTTGGGTAGTATTATCGCTTTAATACAGTTCGCGATTGTGTCATTAATATACCTTATTGGAAAAATCCGCATGTAAATTGGTATAGCTACCCATTTTCATTATCTCCGGGACAAAAACATAAATATCCGAAAAAAGTAGAGCGCAACTAATTGAAAGAGTAAGACTAAATTCAGCAATCCATCCATAGCGATAAGGATTTGAAGAATCCAATAATGCCTAATAGAATCTTATACAACTTCGTATAATAAACATTCCATGCGGTTGGTCGCCTTGCGCTGCGCCGGCAAGGCATGAGGACCAACCGCGCTTAAAAAATAAAAATGAAACACATATTACTATTTTCACTATCCCTCTTATTTGCAATTAAAACAAAAGGTCAAATTATTAATATAGATAGTTGTGGTTTAGATACAAAAAGCATTCTGAATAAGTGGGAAATTGGATATTTTAAACGAAGTATAGGTACACTTCAATCTATGGACCTCGAAAATAAACATTTTGCATTCGCATACGGCGATAAAGGATCTGCAATAATTACGAAAAAGGATTATTTTGAAAGATGGGGAAGAAAATATTTCATAAATAAAGATAGTGTTGCAAATATATTAATTGTGTTAACCCCGGAAGAAAAAGTATCATCAGGTGGTTATGACTACGTTATTATCTCATGGTCAAAAATACAAATATCCGAAAAAAGTAGAAAGAAACTTATTGAAAGGGTAAGACTGAATTCAGAAATCCGTCTATAGCAATATGGATTTGAAGAAACCAATAATGTCTATTAGAAACGTTTCCATGCGGTTGGTCGCCTTGCGCTGCGCCGGCAAGGCATGAGGACCAACCGCGGGAATAATATCTGAATGAAACTTATTGGGGTTGGTTGCCTTGCTCTGCACCAGCAAATCATATGAACCAACCACGCTAAATACGAAGCCGAAACTCCTGTCTGGCGTAAGCAACGCGGCCTACATGGGTGTTCATTCTAAGCGAAGAAAGCATCTGCTAAATTCCAAGGTAGCTCCGACGAAGGAGGAGATCACCGACGGAATTCAGATGGTTTCAAGTGTGAATGATAAAGCCATGTCAGCCGCCGGAAGCCATCTAAAAATTAATTTTATAGTCAATTTCGAGTATTTTGGGGCAAGACAAGGCGCTTTCAGCAAAACAGGCTGGCGGCCTGTTTCATGGAAGCAACGCAGTATTGCACCAAAAGAAGAAGAATATATTCGTTGGACGATTGAAATAAAAAATTGACTAAAAGGAATTTTAGAGATGGCTTCCAACCTTTTTGTTACTTTTTGGGCAATGCCAAAAAGTTTTAAAGTTAAATAATTTCAGCATTCCATTTCTTTATAACATTTGATAAGGTAATTTAATTGAATTCTTTATAACATTTGATAAGGTAATTTAATTGAAAAAGAAGTCAGCAGCCATTCACCACGCAATCAACTCAAGAGAACCAACCGTGCCAAATACAAAATAACATGAGTAAATATGATCCATTATGGAAGTATGTCAAGAAAAAAGGTGTCCCATCCATAAAATTATCTTTTGACGAAATTCAGAATATTATAGGAATCCCCATAGATCACTCCTTTTTAAATTATAAAAAGGAATTACTTGCGTTTGGTTACAAAGTAGAAAAGATTTCCCTAAAAGAGAAAACCGTTATTTTTATAAAAATTCAGTGACAACCATTTAAATAATTATGGAAACCAAATTTGAACATCTGCTTATCTCTAGCCATAAAGCAGATATGATTCGCCATATGAAATCCCATCCGGAAGACTTTCAGGAAGCCCTGCAATTGGCTTTGGCAGACAAGCAGCCATACTCCTGGAGAGCTGCATGGGTATTATGGAGTTGCATGGATAAAAACGACAGGCGGCTACAACAATATATCCCAAAATTTATTGACATTTTACCCGAAAGAAAAGAAAGTCAGCAGCGGGAATTTTTAATGATTCTGCAGCGAATGGAATTAAACGACGATGCCGAAGGAAAATTATTTGATGTTTGCACAAAACTGTGGACAAAACTCAACCATAGTGCTTCCCTTCGCTATAATGCTTTTAAAATGCTGGCAGCTATTTCAAAAAAACATCCTGATTTTAACAATGAACTTGAATCTCTCATGGAACCGCGTTATATGGAATCCTTATCTCATGGGGTGAAGAAGTCTTTATATAAATGCTTTCAAATACAATTGCCAAAATAATATGATTGAAAAAAATGATTTTTTTTTATTATATAATGGAAAAATAGTAGAAAGTCATTCTACCATTACCTGTCCAAATTGCGGATATCAAAAAGAAGAAATTATGCCAACCAATAGTTGCCAGTTCTTTTACCAATGTGAAAATTGTATGACAGTATTAAAACCCAAACCTGGCAACTGTTGCGTTTTTTGTAGCTTCGGAACCCAAAAATGCCCTTCCATACAGGCAGGGGAAAAATGTTGTTAAAAAACTACCAGATAATTCTACGTACTTTAGTTCCAAATAATTACAACATGCAAGCGACCAATAAGCTCCAAAGATTCCTTCTGTACTGTGGTATTCTGTCGTCAATACTATATATCCTTACCGATATCATTGCCGTTTCCCTCTGGAAGGATTACAGCTATTCTTCTCAAACGGTGAGCGAGCTTTTTGCAATTGATGCCCCCACCCAAACATTTGTAGTGATTTGTTTTATCATTTATGCACCTCTTATTTATGCATTTGGCGCAGGTATATGGCTTTCTGCCGGCGAAAAAAGAAGCCTGAAGTTCGCTGCGGCATTGATAGTGGCAAAAGAGATACTCGGACTCATTGGAACTCTGTTTTTCCCTTTGCATCTGCGCGGTGTACCGGGTAATTATTCCGATATCATGCATGGAATTGTAACTGCTGTGGGGGTCTTTTTGTGTATGTTTCCAGCTATGATAGCAGGTGCAATTGCCTTTAAAGGAACATTCAGAATTTATTCTATCATCACCATGTTGTTATTTATGGTATTTGGAGTTCTGACAGGAACCCAACAACCACAACTTTCCGCAAATCTCCCTACTCCAATGATGGGGATTTGGGAACGGATAAACATTTATGGATATATGTTATGGATTGTTGTTTTGGCATTAATTCTTTTGAAACGACAAAACAAACCTTCCCCGGCACAAGTCTAATCCCGATTTCCTATAACTTCAGACATACATGTAGATGATTTTACTCTCAATGAAAAAATTTGGTTTCAGCCATTTTCGAAATCAGATACCGTTATTTTTATTTCCGAAAAAGAAGAAAAGGATACCATCTTTTTTAAAGCGATGGAAGCTACCTCCGATTCTACCAGGAGCTTTGAACAGGGTTTCAGCAATACAAATTATTTAACGGTGAATTACGACTTTACAAAGGGAAGCTACCACCAATTTGCAATGATGAGCGATGGCAAAACCCGTTACGATCAGGACTTTGTAAATGCTTCCAAATCTTCCGCAGCTTATGGCAATCTGGAAATTGGATTTATTGGAACCTTATTTAGTGCCAATTTGAAGGAGATTCAAAAACAAAATGACAGCACCTATTACTTTGACAGCAACAAAGCAGATTATTCCGGCATGAATGTAGAGAAAGGCATTCTCAGTTTTACCTTTCACACCAAAAAAGGTGTAATCGAATTTGTAGACGACAGAAACATTCGATGGAAAAGAATTTAAACAACAAATAATTATGGATATCAATCAAAAAACTTTACCGGTTTGGATACGCCCAGTATCAGGTATTTTTTCCCTAATGGAAATTGGGGTTAGTGTTCAACTGTGGTTTTTCCCGGAAATGGTTTTGGATAATGTGGATCTGCATGCCAAGGGCGTAGATCTGGTTGTTCAAATGTGGGCTGTAAGACAGTTTGCACTGGGCATCATTTTCGCGTTTGCAACTCTAAAAAAATCCAGTCCTATGCTCATTCTCGCATACGTTTTTTCCCTGGTGATGTTTCTCGGCGATTTGGCTGTGGGATTTACGCAAAAAGACAATACTATGATTATAAGCGCTCTCGTAATGTGTGTGATTGCTACCGGCATGATATGGGTGCTGAATAAAAAAAAGTAATTAAAAGAATAAAAGCTCGATTTTTGTCCCAGACAGCAATGTTAGATATGTATTTAAGCATTTGAGCAAAATTTATTCGATAGAAATTTCTCGGGAAATTCAGGTATATCCAATAACTAAAAATAATAATTCACATAACCGCAGTAGTAGCAGAATAGAAGTATTATATGAGTAAATCACTTTTAAATGTTATTGGCGTTTTCATTCTGGCATTGGTTCTGATGAACCTTACCACGAACAATCCAACCTGGAAAAACCTAAAAGTAAAAGCCCAATATTATTCAAATACCAACAAACCAAGAGAAGTCGAAAAATGCTATCAGGAATTGCTCCAAAACGATTCCGGCAATATAGAAGACCATTATGCCTATATCCACTCGCATTATAAAATACCAAAAAGAGAACGAATTGGTAAAGGCAATTGGATTTATCGGGATGATTCAACGATTCGGAATTACTATTTTGCAAAATCACAAATGCATCAGAATCCGGAACATGATTACGGATACTATGGATTGGGTTTATGCGCGAGTCTGGAAAACGACTATAATGCTGCAATGCTTTGTTATGACAGTGTTGGAAACAGAAAATTAAATTATCTGAACAATTCCATTGGTTATATATATTTACAGGAAAACAATTTACAAAAAGCGGAAACCTATTTTCGCAAAGAAATTGCAAACCATGGAAACCTGAGCGGAGCATATACCAATCTTATCCATGTTCTCCTTCAGGAAAAGCGATTTGATGAATTAAATTCACTGATTCGCGATACTGCCACAAATAAGTTTTTTACGTATAACCAGGAGCGCAGTACCTACTTTTTACAGGGAAAAACATTTGGTTATTTTAATACCATTTTCCATCGTTTTACGGGAAGTGTAAATTCATACGGGATTTTTGGAGCCCTGCTGATTCTGCTGTGCTGGTTATTTTTCCTCAGAAAAATTGATGTGTATGAAAACGAAAAATGGAAATACCTCCTACTCACCTGTGGACTGGGTATGCTTCTCACATTTGGCACTTATTTGATTTCAGATTTTATCACGGAATATCTAAATTTCAGACTAAATGGAAATGTGATAAACGATTTTTTCTATGCCATTTTTGGTATTGGAGCTGTGGAGGAATTTGTTAAGTTTTTACCGCTGCTGGTGATGCTCCTGTTCACAAAAGAAGTAAATGAACCCATAGACTATATCATCTTCGCTTCCGTTTCTGCACTCGGTTTTGCATTCGTAGAAAACCTGATGTATTTCAATGAGAACCAGCTTTTTATTATCCATGGCCGTGCATTGTCCTCGGTAATAAGCCATATGTTTGATGCTTCCGTAATAGGCTATGGGCTTATACTCTGCCGATACAAATATCACGGAAACATTATTTTATCCTTTCTCATTGCATTCCTGATTGCTGCTTTTGCACATGGCTTCTATGACTTTTGGCTCATCAATGATTATGTGAAAGATTATGGTGTTATTACTTTCATTTTTATGATTTTTACGTTCGTTTGGTACAATATTTTTATTTCCAATGCACTCAATAATTCCACATTTTTTAACAAGAAAAAAATCCTGAATGCAGAAAAACTTAAAGACTATTTGCTGTACTCACTCTCCTCGGTGATTTTGCTGGAATATTTGATTATGTCTTACAAATATGGTCCCACTGCAGGAAATTGGACATTATTTAAATCCCTGTATTCCGGTGCATTTATTATTTTTCTGCTGTCTACCCGGCTTAGTAATTTTCCTGTGAAGCAGGGCGAATGGCGTCCCCTGTTTGACTGGATAACCAAAAACAACGACTAGCAATGCCTGGAAAATGAATTCGCAAATATCAAGTTCTAATGGAGATATTGATTAATTGAATATACATCCAACATTTTATTACCTTGCAACGAAACAAATAACATGAACAACAATCTCTCAACCCAAAATAGTTTTACCGAAAGCTCCTGGAAATCTCTATTAAAATTGGGGAGTATCATGACTTTTGTGGCATTAATCGGTATATTATTGGATGTGATTATTGGAATTACTTCCGGAGGCGATTTATCTGCTTTACCACAATCGGCGGTGGATCGTTTTACACAATTCCAGGATAATACATGGTTGGGATTGTATAATTTGGATCTTTTGAATATTATCAATCAGATCATCTTAATTCCTGCTTATCTCGCCTTATATGCAGTTCAACGCAACACCAATAAAGGTTATGCCCTGCTTGCACTGGTCGTTTTCCTTTTTGGTTCCGCAATTATGGTTGCGGCAAATACTGCATTACCCATGTTGGAATTGAGTAATAAATATTTTACCTCCACATCCGAGATACAAAAAAACCTGTATGCCGCAGCAGGGGAATCGCTCCTAGCTCAGGGAGCCCATGGAAGTCCGGGTATATTTCCCGGCTTTTTCATTCCAAATATTGCCAATTTAATTATCTCTGTTTTAATGTTAAAAGGAAACATATTTAGTAGAATAAATTCCTGGTTGGGAATTATTGGAAGTATGTTGATGTTGACTTATGTAATTCTGGTAAACTTTGTATCTGGTGCTGAAACCATGGCAACTGCTATTGCAATGCCCGGTGGCTTGTTACTCATGGTATGGATGGGGATGTTTGCATTAAAACTCATAAAACTCAGTAGAAGTTAATGGAATAAAGTATTCGATTTTTCCCCTTGAATCAAAGTATGCAATTCATGTAGCAATGGCATGCATAGAATCTTAATAAAATTTCTGAACACTTCCTACAAACGACCCCAATTCACTAACAACTGACCACTGATATATAACCCCTAAATAAAATGAAACACCCTGCAAACTGGAACAAATCCGACCTGCACCAACATCTGCAGCATGCAGTAGATCTGGAACTGTGGACCATCCCCTTGTATCTCACGTCGTTATACAGCATACGCGATCTCACCAAACTGAAACATGTGGAGTTTCCGGAAGCTGCAAAACTTATTTTTTCTGTCGTGATTCAGGAAATGCTCCATGTGGAATTGGTTTGCAATGTTTGCCATGCGCTGGGATACAATCCGAAATTCAAATTTCCATCTTATGATGTTACAAAAGGAATTCCATTTATCCATCCGCCTGCACATGCTATTCCCGATGAAGTCAAAGGTTATGAAGTGAGAATTCAGGAGCTCAATAAAGAAAGTCTGAAATTATTTTGCGCCATTGAATTACCACATCCGAAAAAGGAAATTATTTGGGAAAAGGAAAGCAGATACAATTCCATTGCCGAATTGTATGAAGCAATTAAAGTAGGAATCAAAGCACTTTGGGATTCAAATTATGTAGGCGATGAAAAAAATACCAGGCAAAAAAATAATTTCAGTGAATACAACAACCAACATGGGAAAAAACATGGATTTAGCGTTGTAATTAATTCCCTGGAAAGTGCATTGAAAGCCATAGAGGCAATCATAGAACAAGGCGAGGGTGCTGATTCCAGGCATGTTCCTTCAGATTTCCAACCGCATGCCGTACAGGAAGGCCAGGAATTCGACAGCGCATGGTACAAAGGAAATTTAAGTCATTACCAAAAATTCAGAATATTGTTACATTCCCATCACAAACTTCCCCATGTATACAATGAAATGCTCACTGAAAATGCAGCCAGTGTAAACCAAAAACTGAGTCAGTTATTTCATTATTTCTGGCAATTGATGGAAGAGAATTTTCATCAGGAAAGCGATGATATGCCCGAACCCTTTTGGAATGCTATGTTTGCACTCGGACCCTCTATTGCAGAGGTATGGCAAAATGGAATGGTACCTGATTTTGCAGCGATTCATACCACTGTTTCCAATTCTTAACCAGATAATTTCAATTTAAGAAAATATATTTTTTTACACCCTAAATATCTTTCCGCAGTTCAAACTCCACCAGGAACACCCATATTTGCATTCATTTGATAATTGATCATGTTTAAAGATTCCATCGGGATTGTAGCAAATTTCACTAGGCCCGTACACACCATTTTAAGGACATATGGCGGCAAACAAATTATACCGGGAGCTGCAACATTATTCTTTGTAAATGAAGAAGGATATGCGATAACATGCAAACATGTGGTGCAATATCTAGTAAACGCACAGCAATTCTCCGATAATTTCAACAGTTTTAAAAATGAAAGGGATAAATTAACGAAAGATGGAAAATTTTCGCATCTCTTAAAGGGATTGGAAATGAAATATCACCTGAAATCAGAATCGGAAATTCAGTTTAAAAGTACTTTTGTGGATTGTGTGGATTCGTTATCGGGATTTACTTTACACCTACATCCTACTGTAGATCTGGCAATAATAAAATTCAATGACTACAACAAGCTGCTTTATGAAGGACATGCTATATTTAAGAAAGACAGCTCTCAAATCAAACAAGGTGAATTTTTATGCCGACTTGGTTTTCCATTCCCTGAGTTTAACAATTTCAAATACAATGAAACGGTTGACGATATTGAATGGACAGATTCCGGTGCAAGCCAATCTCCTATTTTCCCGATTGAAGGAATGTTAACCAGATTTTTAGCAGATAACAATCAGATTTTTGGAATTGAAATGAGTACACCGGGGCTCAAAGGTCAAAGCGGAGGGCCGCTTTTCAATAGTTCGGGTATTGTTTATGGCATGCAATTTTCAACGAAACATTTGCATCTCGGATTCGACCTCGTGGAAACGGAAATCATTCATGAGAATAAACTTAAAAAAGTTACCGATTATTCCTTTATCCATTTGGGGCAATGCATACATGTGGATGTAATCAAAGCGTTTTTAAGAGAAAAACAAGTAAAATTTTACGAAGAATGATTTGGCGCTGGTTATTGGGCTCGAGCTGCAGGCCTCTGGCTCTTGGCTCGGTCACTCGGCAACTCGGCTACTATTTAACATTTTTTCATCATCACCTGGAAACCGACAAGTCATGGCTTGTGGCTACAGGACTGATGATTATTGACGGAGCACTCGGTTACTCGGCCACTCGAATCAGGCCACTAGCTGCTGGCCTCAAGCCGCTGGCCCTGTTATCTAAAATTTGCATGTTTGTAATTCACTTTAATACTTATCACTTTTTCACTAACCACTGATAACTAATTACCTGCGACTGAGCCCTCGGTCTCTCGGTCTCTCGGTTACTGAATATCACTTATCACTTCCTCACTTATGTCACCGGTTTCGTTGTCGGTTCACGCTTTCAGCACTTCTGGTTATTTGCGAATTTGTTATTCGGATGAAAGCCACCGACGAGGATGCTCCATTCGAAAAAATTTCATCGC
Organism: Bacteroidota bacterium; assembly: GCA_018333525.1. Taxonomy (GTDB): domain Bacteria; phylum Bacteroidota; class Bacteroidia; order NS11-12g; family UBA955; genus JAGXTF01. Next base: position 15,041 of record JAGXTF010000032.1, read on the forward strand.
CACGAATTTCACGAATGACCACGAATCAAAATACAAATCAATTTTTCGCTTATCAAATAGAAACCGACAAGTCATGACTTGTCGCTACATTCAATAATCCACATAAACCTGTATTCTCGGTTACTCGGCCACTCGGGAACCCTGTTACTAATTACAATATTGCAAACGTTAAATCACCTTATTCAATGACCGTTATCACAAAAACAAATTTAATTATATTGAAATTTACCAATTAAAATTATTCAAAATGAAATTCGATCGTTCATACTTCAAAGACACATTGGGCTGGGGTTTTCTGCTCTGGTTATTTGGATACGTATTGGGTATGTTGTTATTTGCTTTCGTTCCCACAGCCCTTTTGGGTTGGATAATTACTCCGGTTGCAACCGTAATTACCATCTGGGTTTTGTATAAAAAAATTGCATCCCCCTCCTTTGGTTATTCCCTGCATGTTGCGATACTCTGGACTTTTATAGCGATGATAATGGATTATTTGTTCATTGTAAAAGCCTTCCACCCGGAGGACGGATATTACAAAGCAGATATTTTTATTTATTATGGACTTACTTTTTTTCTTCCAATAATTGTCGGATTTTTAAAACGCAATAAAAACAAATAAATATTATGTGTTTCTCAGCAACAGCAAGTTTTGGAGCAGGTGTTATACTCACCGGAATCGGAGTGGCCAGCATACGCAAAACAAATAAACCTTCTCAAAAATTATTTGCATCCATTCCATTGCTCTTTGCCGTACAACAAATTACAGAAGGATTTGTATGGTTGTCATTGTCAGATCCTCATTATGCCTCTTTGGAAAAAGTAACTACGTATATATTTTTATTCATTGCACAAGTTATCTGGCCGGCATTTGTACCATATTCCATTATGCAACTCGAGCCACAAAAAAAGAGAAATAAAATGGAGTATTTTTTACTTGCCCTTGGTGTAGCTGTTGCTACATATTTGGGATATTGTCTTGTCAATTTTCCTGTAAAAGCCCAAATTGAAGGCCTGCACATTTCCTATATTCAGGAATATCCTTATATAGTCAATCGTTTCAGCGGTATATTCTATGTTATGGCAACTGTGCTTCCGCCTTTCTTTTCACGCATTCCCAGAATGTGGATGTTGGGGTCATCTATTTTGATTTCCTATATCATAACCGCTGTTTTTTACTCGGATTACGTGGTTTCCGTATGGTGCTTTTTTGCCTCCATCATCAGCATTTCCATCTATGTTATTTTATTTGCATTTAACCATCCCAATACCCAATATTCCCGGACAAAAAAAGGATCTTCAGACAAGCCCCTTGTAGCTTCATAACATTAATGCTGAAAATCAGCGATTCTTTTTCATTCTTGTCACTTAATTTTGCCGCAAATGCCGAGAATTGAAATCCCTCTGAATAAAGCCAAGATTATTTTGCTGATAACCGGTTCCTTTTTGTTCGTTTTTCTAGGAATCTATCTCACATTTATTTTCGATGGTGAACATTCCCGGCTGCATCCGGTAGTGATTAAATTTGTCGGGCTAATCTGCATTCTCTTTTTTGGAGCGGTGGGAATTTACGGCATCGTAAAATTGTGGGACCACAAGCTTGGTCTTATTCTCGATGAATCAGGAATTACAGACCATACCAATGCCACGAGTATCGGATTTATTCCCTGGGAGGATATTCTGGACATTCAAAAAGGACAAATAGCATCCACCAAATATTTAATGGTTTTCATTAAAAATCCTGAAACCTACTTGAAAAAAGCACATGGAATAAAACGGCGACTTATGCAAAGCAGCATGAATGTATATGGAACGCCTTTATCCCTCACCTCTAATACCTTGAAAACCAACTTTCCCAAAATGGAAAAAATGGTAATGGAGTACTTTGCCAAATATCGCACTACATAATCTTATAGCAAAGCCGCAGGCAGCAAAACAACCATGACCCATAACGAATCTCATTTGCGATCCTCTGAATTTCTCACCGATGTAGTGATAGGAATGACCGATGGTCTTACTGTTCCATTTGCTTTAGCTGCCGGTTTGAGTGGTGCAGTTAACAGCAATGATATTGTAATTACTGCAGGAATTGCAGAAATCGTAGCTGGATGCATTGCAATGGGCCTTGGTGGATATTTAGCCGGCAAAACGGAGCAAGAACATTACCGCAGTGAATTGAAACGCGAATATGACGAAGTGGAGCGCGTTCCTGAACGGGAGATCGCCGAGGTTAAAGAGATTTTTGCAGATTACGGAATTGATGAACCCGGACAGAACTTAATTGTGACGCAATTGGCGAAAAACAAGGACAAATGGGTTCAATTCATGATGAAATTCGAGTTGGGCCTGGAAGAACCAAACGCAAACCGGGCGCGAAATTCCGCACTCACAATTGGATTTTCCTATTTCCTTGGTGGATTGCTTCCGCTTACTGCCTACTTTTTCACTGCAACGCCTAAAGAAGGACTGTTTGTTTCAGCATTGGTAACTACCATCTGTTTGTTTGTGTTCGGATATTTTAAAAGCAAAATGACGGGTCAAAATCGCTGGTCAGGTGCATTAAAAGTTACAGGAATAGGGCTTGTGGCGGCAGCTGCCGCGTATTTCGTTGCTGTGGGATTCGAAAAATTGTTTTGACACTTTAAAGTCTTATTTAAATCATGGCAAAAACAAACCAATGTCATTGCCACTCAATCATCAATTCAACCAAATCGTGTTATTTTTGAGATATGGGAAAATACATCATTACCAAAAGTTCCAATGGTGAATATCGTTTCAAATTGCAGGCTTCCAATGGTCAAACCATACTGGTAAGCGAAGGATATTCCAGCAAACAAAACTGTGAAAATGCAATTGATTCGGTAAGAAAACATGCCCCGGATGATGCAAATTATGACCGGAAACTGTCCTCCAATGAAAAGCATTTTTTCAATTTAAAAACGGCCAACGGTGAAATAATTGGCACGAGTGAAATGTATGAGACAGCCGCGGGAAGAGATAATGGAATTGAATCCGTTAAATCCAATGCTCCGGATGGAATGATTGAATTTCAGGGTGTGAATTAAGATTTTTGGGTACAACAAGCTGCAATGTATATTTGTATATTCGGCACCTGTGAACCCTGTGGAAACCTTTCTATCTGAACTCCATCATCCTCTCAAACGGGAAATCCTCGAATTGCGCAAAATCATTCTCTCTTCCAATCCGCAATTAACAGAGCGAATCAAATGGAATGCTCCAAGTTTTTGTAAAAACGGCGATGACAGAATCACATTTCAATTGCATGGTACCGGTTTTTTTCGGGTGATTTTTCATTGTGGCGCAAAAAAGAAAGACAATACTTTACAAAACCGCCTTTTCAAAGACCCCACCGGACTTCTGGAATGGGCCGCAAATGACAAAGCAATTCTAAAATTCACCAATTTGGAACAAATCCAAAAGGAAAAAGATCAGGTGCTTCAAATTGTTAAACTGTGGTTGGAACATTCATAATTACACTTCCTATTTCCCATAATCAAATAAATCATAAATGAAAAGTAATCGATATATTCTGATCCTATTAATAGTCATGAATCTTATGGTGTTACTCGGCCAGCTGTGGCCGGAAGGAGCACCTCCTTTTGCCCGGTTTGTGAACATTATTTTCCTAATTTTGAGTTTGGTATATTTTATATTTTTATCCCTCCCTAAAAATATAAAATACCAATTATTCCAATTATTGAAACTAAGGAATACATAAGTATTTTGGCGAAAAGGAATTAATTAAATGTCATCCAAATTGTCTCCAAAATTAAAAAAGACCATTACCAGACGTAATTTAAAGAATTTTATTCTGATTACTCTGGGAATTCTCTGTGCCTCATTTGGGTTCAAAGGTTTTCTGTTAACCAATAATTTTATTGACGGGGGAGCCACCGGTATATCTCTGTTACTGACTGCAACAACCGGTTATCCGCTTTATGTTTTTATCATATGCGTTAATATTCCTTTTGTAATTCTCGGGCATCGGGTTATGGGCAGAAGTTTCGCGATTAAAACTGCATTCGCAATTGCAGGATTGGCAGTAAGTCTGGCAATAATCCAATTTCCGGAGATTACAAATGACAATTTACTGGTTGCTCTTTTCGGTGGATTTTTTCTTGGTGCCGGAATTGGTTTCGCTGTTCGCGGCGGTGCAGTGATTGATGGTACTGAAGTTCTGGCTATTTATTTGAGCAGAAAATTGAGCACCACCATTGGCGATATTATAATTATTATTAATGTGGTAATTTTTTCAGTTGCCGCTTATTTTTTGGGTATTGAGGCTGCCCTCTATTCCATGATTACTTATCTCTCGGCTTCTAAAACTCTGGATTTTATCATTGAAGGTATCGAAGAGTATATTGGGGTCACAATCGTATCCAAGAAAAGTGAAGAAATACGCGAAATGATTATACACAAATTGGGACGTGGGGTTACCGTATATAGTGGGAAACGGGGCTTTGGCAAGCGTGGAGATTCCAAAGATATTGAAATTATTTATACCGTAATTACCCGTTTGGAATTAAACAAGCTGAACTCTGAAATAGAAAAAATAGAACCTGATGCTTTTGTGGTAATGAACAGTATCAAAGATACCAAAGGTGGAATGATCAAGAAAAGGCCGTTGCATTAGTCATGTGGGGGGGAGGAAGTAGGATGTTTGATGTTAGATGTGGGAAGTGGTTATTACAATTTGGTGGATATTGTATTTTACTAATTAATACATTTGCTTTTGCTATATAATTATTAAGATGACTCACATTAAATCCATTTTATTTAAATGAAACCATTTTTCTTTTTCATTTTTGGATTTTTGTTTGCACATGATGCTATTGCCCAATCTACACTTTCAGGCACCAAACTTATTGGTATATGGGCTGGGGATAGCAGTATTCACACGCTGCAACCAGGAGATACAATTCGTTGGTATTATCACGGCCAGGACACTTTTGTACCCTACTCTGTTCAGTTATATTCCAAAGGTAAAATGCGCGAAATGACAGTTTACTTTTGGTGTGGTAATAGAAGTTGGTGGGAAATAATAATCTTTCGAAGGGATGCCAAATACCGGAAAGGGAAATGGTATTATGAGAATTGCAAGGGAGAGTATTTAAACATTCATGAGAGAAGGCGAAAAACCAAAAGGATGCAAATTATCTCATCCACCCAAAATAGTTTGTTATTGCGTCTGATTTAATGAAATGATGAAAATTACTATTTTTATACCAATGATGATTGCTTTCCCATTACATTCATGCACTAAAACTATTAAAAATGAAAAGGTTACTATTATAAAAGATACAAACACCGTCTATAATTCTACAACCCAATATCTAAAAAGTAGAAACATTCCGGATTATATATTTGAAATGGACTCCTTAAAAATCCTGAGTATTCAAGGCATGGATTGCGATTATGGCGATACAACCAATTGCTGGATGATCCATAAAATCTCTTCAAAAATTGGAAATCTAACAAATCTGGAATCCCTTGCGCTTCCTGTTAATAGTCTGCGAGAACTGCCCTTAGAAATGAGGAAATTGCAAAAACTAAAAATGGTGAATCTATCTGACAATCCCGGCTTGTCCAATATCGATGTACTGGTGCAAATTCCCTCAATGGAAATTTTGAATTTATTCGGCTGTAGTTTGACGAAACTGCCTGATAATATAGGAAACCTGGCCGATTTGAAAGAATTAGGACTTACGGGTAATTCGTTATCGGATGCCGAAATTGCAAGAATCAAAAAAGCGCTTCCGAATTGTACTATTTATTACGAAAATAATTGAGTTTCCCTTATCTACATCCTAATATTTTGAAGACCCTTATTAAAGATTATTTGCCAAATTGGAATGACGATCCATACAGTCAATCAGATAAAAATACACCTGGCTTAAATAAATTTACCGTAGGGATTTTCCTGTACGCTGCTTTTGCACTGGCATTGGTGGAGTATTTAGGGCAACCTTCCAAATTCTTAAAATATGCCAATAACCATAAGAATGTTATCAGCAATTTTTTTATCCAATACTTTTATGAATCTGAATTTGCAAACTTGCACCAATTAATTTGGTGGATAGCGATAATTGGGCTGTTTTATTTCCTAATTCCGCTGATAGGTATTGGTGTATTACGGGGTAAATCCCATGACCATTTTGGACTGCAAATAGGAATTAGTTTAAAAGACTACCGACTTTACCTTGGAATCATTGTCCTAATGTTACCCTTGGTATATCTAGGCTCCAGGAATCCAGCCTTTCAGAAAACGTATCCATTTTACACCCCTGAAAAAGGCAATCTATTTCCCATGTTATTTTATTGGGAATGTATCTATTTCTTACAATTCGTGTTTGTCGAGTTCTTTTTTCGGGGATTTTTAATTCATGGATTAAAAAAGAACCTCGGTTTTTCCGTCATATTTATTTCTATGATTCCTTATACAGCCATTCACTTTGGAAAACCTCTGGGTGAAACATTGGGCGCAATTCCCGCAGGCCTGGTGCTTGGCGCCATCAGTTTGAAAACCAGATCTATTTATCCCGGCATTGCAATTCATTATACCATAGGTCTGACCATGGATTTATTTGCGCTCTGGCAAAAGGGATATTTTTGAATAAATTTGAAATATCCTCTAACCTTTTAAAGGTTATCTTTGCCCCTTATGGTTTTTCGACTTTTTTTACTGTTAACTTCTGTTATTTTGCTGCAAGCATGCACCAATGAACCGGTTGAAATACCAGCTGAAACTGACGAGCCACGTACCCCCGAAATTTCATTTGAATTTGTAAAATCCTACCCTCATGATATTAACGCATTTACGGAGGGATTTCTGGTGCATCAGGGAATATTGTATGAAAGCACGGGCGCCACATCACAACTGAGTCAAACCAGATCTCTATTTGGTATTGTGGATTTAAAGAGTGGCAATATCCAGGTAAAAGCCGAATTGGATAAAAACATTTATTTCGGAGAAGGCATTGCTTTTTTAAATAACAAAGTTTATCAACTTACCTATCAAAATAAGATCGGATTTATTTACGATGCCAATACCTTTAAAAAATTGGGACAATTTGATATACCTTCTCCTGAAGGTTGGGGAATTACAACAGACGGAAAGTTCCTTATCATGAGCGATGGCACTTCCTCTCTCACCTGGTTAGACCCTGTTACACTTAAGAAAACAAGGAGTATTCAGGTGAAAGAATTAGGGTATCCTGTAGATAAAATCAACGAATTGGAATTTATTAAAGGTTTCATTTATGCCAATATTTGGATGACCAATACAATTATTAAAATTGATCCTTCCAACGGCAAGGTTGTGGGTAAAATGGATATGACGGCATTTGCAAAAGAAGCAATTAGCCTACATCCCGGCTCTCAGGAAATGAATGGTATCGCATACGATTCAGCAAAAAACACGGTATTTATTACGGGCAAGATGTGGCCGAAAATTTATGAAATAACGATTAAGTAGATAGTGGTTAGTCGTCAGTGAATAGTAATATAGTGGCCGAGTAACCGAGTGCTCAGTCATTTGTAATCAACCTAGTAGCGACAAGTCACGACTTGTCGGTAAATGTTAATTGAATAAGTGATTAGTATTGAAGTGAATTACAAACATGCAAATTTTCGGTAACCGAGCTTGTGGCTAGCGGCTGTATTCCATTTTTTCATTTCTTCATTCATTTCATTTTTTCATTTAAAATAAATATACAAACCAACAATCCACCTCAAACTAAGCCGGTAGCTGTATTCATTTTTTCATTTCTTCATTCCTTTCATTTTTTCATTTTTTCATTTAAAATGAATATACAAACCAACAATCCAACTCAAACTAAGCTGGTGGTCGGTAGCTGGCTACTGGAAGCTGTATTCATTTTTTCTTCTAAAAGATGGACACACATTTCAAATCAAAGACGCACCCAGCTTGTGGCTCGAGGCTCGCAGCAAAAAGCTTTCCACCTATCTAAAATAAATGTAACACTATTTTGAAACCTCTCATCCATAAAAAATTCAAACTTCAAAAATATCCAGGAAAAGGAGGATGGACATACGCTGTAATTCCAAGTGTTTCTGAACATAAAAATACCCGATTCGGCTGGATTCGTGTTAAAGGTACCATCGATACTTTTGAGTTTAAGAATTATCACCTGATGCCAATGAAAGATGGCAATTTTTTCTTACCCGTAAAGGCTGAAATTCGTAGGAAAATCAATAAAAAAGAAGGCGATTGGGTAGAAATCATCTTGTATCCCGATAATGACCCGGTAGAAATACCCCAAGATTTATTGCTTTGTTTGCTCGATGAGCCGGAGACCCATCAAAATTTCATGCACTTTACGGATGCAGAAAGAAAAGCTTACATTCAATGGATTGATGCAGCTAAGGCGCCTGAAACCAGGGTGCGAAGGATAACCAAAACTTTGGAAAGGGCTTCACAAGGGTTGAGACTAACAGAACCGGGAAAAGAGTAATAAGTGGGATGTTAGATGTGGGATGTTAGATGTTAAAGTTTGAGTTAAATTTGATACTTTGTAAAAATGAATGACTGGAAAGTAGTACAAACTTTTTCATATCCGCATGAAGCGCATCTGGCAGCGACACTACTGGATTCAGAGGGAATTGAATCCATTGTGAAGGATGAATTGGCAGTGCAAATGCAACCAATAATCAGCAATGCGATCGGTGGAGTAAAATTGTTGGTTTGGGATAATGAATGGGAAAAGGCATCAGAAATATTAAAAAAACATGCGAAAAAAAGCGATGTGATTTTGCCACCATCCATACTGGGGGACCTGTCTGACATGGTTGCATCCAAATTCCCGGCCCTACAAACGCTGCCAAAAGAATTGCAATGGATTATTATTGGAGGATTATTTATAGTAATTTCCATTCCGCTAACCTATCTGATTTTCTATTTCATCCGCGAATGACCTTTTTTCGCCAATTTTATGGCTTTTTTCTTGCTATTATACCTAATTCGCTATCTGATACTTTACAGGAATGTAGCCGCTATTGTGAATGGATACGCGACAAATGATAACCTTCTAACAATTTGAACAATTTGAAAATTAAAATTGCCTGGGGAAATCCGGATTTAGGGAATGAAGTGAATTGCTTAACCGTCGAATAAATCCCTAATTAGTATTTCAGAAACCATATTTTAAAATTATTTTCGCAACAATGTCTTATTTTGTAGATGAGGAATATATCCATCGGAATTTCCAGACAGGATTTCCTAAAGGAGAATATGAAAATTGCATTTTCAGAAATTGTGAAATGGGAGATGCGGACTTTTCAGATATTACTTTTATCGATTGCAAATTTGAAAATTGCAATATCAGCAATGCCAATTTGAATCAGACCAATTTTAGAGATACTACTTTTCTCGATTGTAAAATGATGGGTTTGTTGTTTACCAGATGCAATCCCTTTGGCCTCGGCTTTACCTTTTCCAACTGCAATTTAAATCATTGTGCATTTTATAAGTTGCAATTAAAAAAACTCAGTATTCAGAGCTGCTCGTTACATGCAGCGGATTTTACATCAACGGATTTAACCGGGACGGCATTTATAAATTGTGATCTTACGGATGCGAAATTTGATACAAGTAATTTGGAAAAATGTGATTTCAGCTCTGCGATACATTATTCCATCGATCCCGAAAATAACCGAATCCGCAAAGCCAAATTTGCTTACCCCGCTATACTAGGGTTATTAGGGAAATATGATCTTATAGTTGTTAGTGATTAGCGTAGCGACAAGTCATGACTTGTCGGTTTCCAAATGATAAAGGATATTCTGTAACCCAGTAACCGAGTGCTCAGTCATTTGTAATCAGTCGTGTAGCGACAAGTCATGACTTGTCGTTTTCCAAATGTTAAGTGAAAATGTAATAAGTATTGACAAGATTTCTTACACACAAAATTTTCGTCAACCGAGCTCGAGGCTCGAAGCTCGCGGCTGTATTCCATTTCTTCATTATTTTCATTTCTTCATTTCTTTCATTGAGCATTCGATTTTAGCCGAATGCCAGCAGCCTGTGGCCTGTTTCTTTTTTCCTTACTTTTGTAATTCATGTTGAACGATTATAAAGAAATTAACAGAAAATCCTGGAATAACAGGGTGTACCCCCATATAGAATCAGCGTTTTACGATCACGAGGCATTTTTGAGGGGCAAAAATTCTCTTAAAGATATTGAGCTACATTTATTGGGGAATATTCAAGGAAAAAGTATTCTGCATTTGCAGTGTCATTTCGGACAAGACAGCATATCTCTTGCACGAATGGGTGCAACGGTAACAGGGGTGGATATTTCAGATGTTTCCATTTTAGAGGCCAAAAAGATTGCTACAGAATTACATGCCGATGCAACCTTTATTTGTTGTGACCTTTATGACTTACCCAATCATTTGGATCAAAATTTTGATATCGTTTTCACCACCTATGGCACCATTGGTTGGCTCCCTGACATTGAAAAATGGGCTAATTTGATATCCCGATATCTAAAACCGGCAGGCAAATTAATTTTTGCAGATTTTCATCCTGTAATCTGGATGTTTGACAATGCTTTTGAAAATATCCAATATCGCTATTTCAAATCCGACCCGATTGTGGAGACAGAAACCGGAACATATGCAAACAGAGATTCTGAAATTGAAGTACAATCCATCGGCTGGAATCATGGCTTGGCAGAAGTATTGCAGGCATTGATTCAAAACGATTTACAATTGGATGAAATACGGGAATATGATTATTCTCCTTACAACTGTTTCGCAAATTTAACAGAATCAGAGCCGGGTAAATTTAGAATTGCCCATTTAGAAAATAAAATCCCCATGGTTTATTCCATACTTGGATCCAAAAAATAAAATAAATTATTTACCGATGTCTTCAATATCAAAACTTGCATCTGCACTTCATCGCAGAGATGAAGAACCCAACATCCAACTTGCAGAATTACTGGTTGCGAAAAATGATATTTCGGGTATTTCCGAATTGGTTTCTCATTTAAATGATAAAGGTACTGATATTCCCAATGATTGCATAAAAGTATTGTATGAAGTTGGAGCAAGAAAACCGGAACTTATTGCACCTTTTTTGGACATATTTCTTTCGCTATTGCATCATAAAAACAACCGTTTGCAATGGGGAGCAATGACCGCACTGGCAGCAATTGCAAAATATATTCCTGATAAAATATATAAGTCATTGAATACCATTTTAGATGCGGCAGAAAAAGGCTCTGTAATTACAAGAGACAATGCAGTAAAACTTTTGATCACCCTATGCGAGAACAAAGAATTTAACAATGATTGCTTTGCCCTCCTATTGGAAATTATGGCAAAATCTCCATTGAATCAAGTACCCATGTATGCGGAAAACACACAACATCTCGTAAACACATCCAATCGAAATGAATTTATTCGCATTCTTCAGTCCAGATTAACAGAAGTGGAAAAGGAAAGTATGAAAAAGAGAATGGAAAAAGTAATAAGAAAAATCAGCATTTAATATTATGTATTCCATCTTCGCTATATGCGGAAGTACCCGCGCCACTTCTATTAACCTTCAATTGCTTCATGTAATTTCGGATTTGTATTCCGGGCTATTTTCATTAACCATTTTTACTGGTTTGGATAGAATTCCTCCATTTAATCCAGACCTTGACACTGAGGATCCTCCGGAAGAAATAAGGAATTTCAGAAATTTACTGAACCAACATCAGGGAATACTAATTTGTACCCCTGAATATGCCATGGGAGTTCCAGGAAGCTTAAAAAACGCATTGGACTGGACGGTTTCATCCATGGAGTTTTCTCACAAACCAACAGCACTAATAACTGCCTCATCACTCGGAGAAAAAGGTCATAAATCCCTAATGGATACCTTGCTGGTTATTGAATCGGATATACCTGAAGCCTGCAGATTACACGTTCCACAAATTAAATCCAAATTCAACGGAAGGGAAATTTTGGATACCGGATTGAATGAAAAACTTCAAATTTTGATGCAAAGTCTGGGAGAAAGAATAGCAACCCCAATAGAAGTACGCAGAGGCTGGTAAGTTCTGTTAATATTGTTTTTAATTTAACGTATATATGTAACTCTTTGCGTAAATTTACGTTTCAGAAGTACACGCATATGAATACAAAACTTTTTTCAGCGCTGACCGTTTCAGCTTTATTTCTTAGCGCCACCACACCACAAAAACGGAATCCCATACCTGCCGGTACATATGGCGTTTGTGACTGTAATGGGGTAAAATCCATAAATAATATCAGCGTGCAAATTACATTCCATGAAAATAACACGTTTCACTATATTAACAACACCGTTTCCAATCGCAAACTGGATATCAAAGGAAGCTGGGAAAACCATGGTGGAAGAATCAAACTCACCGGCTATGAATCCGACAAATCCATACATGACACATGGGTTTTAGATAAAAACGGTGTTTGTATCAAATCGAGGAACAAACTCTATTTTATGCGCTTGTGCAAGGTGAATGGTTGTGATCCAAACTGATTCTAATGGATATATTATCGGACTTTCTGTATTAAATTAGCATCATGAATTCTGCATCAGACAACGAAAAAGAATTTCCGTATGTTACCCTCCTGGACGTAAAATACGATCATCTGGAAAGAATCGATGTACCCGCGCTGGTAGCGGCATGTACAGATAAATGGTTCAACCAGACTCTTACAAAAGTAAATGACAGTGTAGTGCGGATAGGCATTGTGGAAGGCGAATACCATTGGCACAAACATGAACACGATGACGAATTTTTCTTTGTACTGGAAGGTCAGTTGCTCATCGATATGGAAGACAGGTGTATCGAATTAAATCCGGGACAAGGCGTTACCATTACCAGGGGATTGATGCACAGACCAAGAGCACCGAAAAAAACGGTGATGTTGATGGTGGAAACCAGCGCTATTCAACCCACGGGAGACTGAAAATAATATGTCTTTTCAATTGGATGGTTCTGCAAAAATGATTGCAGAAGCTTGGAATGCAATTTAAATCAGATGTTGATTTTAATGGAAATCCCGCATGACTCATTTTGAATACCTCTCTCTATTTCACCCTTTGTCCGAGGCAGATTACAATGAGTTATCGGAGAAATTACAAAGCGCAAAATTTAGCAAAGGCAGCATGATTACTGCATGCGGAGAAATTCAAAACAAATTGTTTTTTGTGCGTGAGGGTGTTCAAATGTCTTATTATGAATCTGAAGAAAATACTCATGTAATTGCATTCACATATTCCCCAAATTTATGTGCCATTCCAGAATCGTTTTTCCAACAAACCCCTTCTAAATATTGGCTTACATGCATTTCAGATTCAGAAATGGATTACATAACATTTGAAGATCTGCAAGCCGTTATGGATGCGAACCGCCATATAGAAAGGCTATTTCGCAAGATTACAGAAGCCATGCTCATAGGATTGATCCAAAGGCATATCGAATTACATTCCATGAGCATTGCAGATAGATTTTCGGCCTTCAGCAAACGAAGTCCACACCTTTTTCAACTCGTACCACACAAATACATCGCGTCCTATTTGGGAATAAACGCCACTAATTTTAGCAAATTATACAATAGCATACGCATTTAAAGTTGGTGCAAACCAAGATTTAAAACGATGGATCGCCTGAACTTTGTACTATGCAAAATCATTGGTTAGACACGGTTGAATATCCATTTAAATCCCATTATCATTTATTGAATGATGTACGAATGCATTACATAGATGAAGGCGAAGGTGATGTGATTTTATTTGTTCATGGAACCCCGTCCTGGAGTTTTGATTTCAGAAAATTAATATTAAAATTCAGAAATAAATATCGGTGTATTGCCCCGGACCATATTGGATTCGGTCTGTCAGACAAACCCCGGAATTACCCATACACAACGGAACTTCATACTTCAAATCTTCAGGAGCTTATCCTCTATTTAAATCTCACCAATATTACTCTGGTCGTTCATGATTTCGGGGGGCCAATTGCCTTGCATTTTGCCACCATTTATCCCGAGCGAATAAAACAAATTGTAATAATGAATTCCTGGTCATGGAATACGGAAAACGAACCGGAGTTTCGCAAAATGAGGAGAATATTAAAAAGCCCTTTGTTGCCCTTTTTGTATCTTTATTTCAACTTTTCAGCCAGGTATTTATTACCGGCATCATTTGGAAAACATAAATTGTCCAAGAAGCTCCACAAGCAATATACTTCACCTTTTGACACCAAATCTGAAAGATATGGAACATTGGGTTTTGCAAAATCTTTGTTAACAGAACAAGAATGGTTTCAATCCATTTGGAATGTACTTGATATCTTACAATCCAAAAGAATATTGTTGATTTGGGGAATGGCCGATTCCTTTATTACTCCCCGGTTTCTTAAAAAATGGATGCTCCCATTTCCACATGCAAAGGTGATAGAATTAC
>JAGXTF010000033.1 GCA_018333525.1 Bacteroidota bacterium
CGCATGTGCAAATAATCATGTGCGAGCCAGTTGGCAAGCAACATAGATGCGGATAAGGTTCCCAGGGTGGGATGCTGATATACCAAATTCCAATCTGCATCTATTTTATTTTGAAGCCAAAGTATAGACAGTCTGCGCTCATCAAAAAATTTTACTTTCATTTCTTCAAAATTTCGTTCAGCATATTTTCTTTCAGTAACCCATTGTGGAGGATTGATGGATGTAAATTCACCCTCTTTCTGCTCTATTATATGCGCGATCCTTGGGCGGAAATCCTCGCGTTCTTCGTCGTATAAATGACAAACAACTTCAAGTAAATTCCATTTGTCCGATACGGGTTTGAATTGAACCATTTCTGGAGAAGAAACCTGCAGCAGGGATTGAAAAGTGACTATGTTGGTTTCCAGATTGGAGAGGATGAATGCAAATGAATTTTGGGGATTCATGGGAAAGGAATATTCAAAGATATTGAAAGTATTTAATGTCTTAAATATATAATAGTGAGCAATAAAAATAGTGTTGGGTAAAATCAGTTGTTTACCACCTTTTTTCATTGCAAAAAAGGTGGAGCCAAAAAGCCCGCCCGAACGGTACGGGCGGGCTAGGCCCTTCGGATGAAAAGCTTACAAACTACGATTTGGATTTACCCCGCCGCTAAGGTTTTTGCCAAGGGGACGCAACACTTAATTCCTTTTTTATTGGCAAAAACTGAACCGGCTTAGCTGCGCCCTTTCTATGGCAAGGGCCTCCCCACTCACAAATCCTACATCTTGTTTGTTTGCGCTTTTCATCCAATGGGCCGTCCGGTGACGCATGGTTTATTGCTTGACTTTTTTATGGATAACTTTTTTCAACTTAAAAAATGTAACCAGAATTTCAATGTACATTTTAATTTATACTTAGTACTATTACTTAGTAGCATTTTCTTTTATTCTTTTAATTTTTGTGTATTGAAATACCCTTGCTTTTTCTATTTGTTCTTCCATTTGAAATGTTGGGTGTGGATAATCATCCTTCACATAGAATTTACCTGTTACTGTAATTTGTTCCTTAAAAACATCAAATGTGGTGTCGCTTGCGGGATTGTACAATTCAGGTGATGCAGGTTCAATAAAGATATGGTGCTTTGAAAAGCCGGAGTCCTTATATTTCCTGACATCCTCAAAGGATATCCAATTGGCACAGGCGCATCCCCAAAGCGTATATTGCAGTTTTAGAATTTTCTCTACATTCTCCAAGGTATTCGAGGAATCTGAAATCACTTTTCGGTATATTGCAATTGGTGACGTATTGGTTTTTGTGGAATTGCTTTGCCGTGGAAATGGTTTGGTGCAAGTAAATCCAGAAAATAGTATGATTATCAATACGTATTTCATTTAACGTATGAATTATTTTTTTTATTAATGATTAAAACGGGGCATAATTTCTTGGGAACTTCCAATGAGATGAATTTCTTGGTGCGTGTATTTTAACACTAATATCTTTCGAAGAGCGAGCCCTGAGCGAAGTCGAAGGGCTGAACTTTCAGCCAGCACTTGACATGCTACGAAGCGCGAAACCCTATATATTTTGTAGGTGCTGAATGTGTTAATGCTATTTGTCTTCAATGAGTATTTTGTTTTTTGGAACAGAAAATAATTTATTATCAATTTGTTGTCTTGATATTGTGGTTGCTGTAACGGTTGCTATAAAGTCTGGGTACTCAATTTTATATTTCAAATAGACTGCTTTCATATTTTGAGTATTTAAATTTTTATTGAATGCTGTAAAGTTCCTGTGCCACTCAGGATTTATTCTCAAAGTGTCTGAGTTAAAATAAAAACTAACGGTTTTGTTGGGGTAGTAAGTCACAAGTTCATCACAGTCAATGCCAAGTATCTTTTCTTTTTTAGGATTAATTTCAAATTTTAACATTTTTTGCCCTGGCCTTCCGCAGTCATACCAATATAATGTGTCACTTTGATTTTTCCTTACATATGTTTTATTGTCTTGCTTAAGGTAAAGCTGCTCCAACATTGTACCACCGTCATACAATTCCAAATAATTTCCCTCTTTAAAATATAGGTTTGCAGCCTTTCCAAATGCTTTGTCAAGGTATGCTGAGTCCACTTTGTTAGTTTTAATAACGAACTCGTTTTTATACATTATTTTTCCTTCAAAATATTCTTTATCATTAGTTTTCTGTGTGGAAGAACAGGCTACAATGACAAGAAGTCCAAATAGTATTGTAGTAGTTTTCTTTTTCGTGTGCATTATCTGTATCGGTTTGTAGGCTTGCAATGGTTGGAGTTTTCAATTCTAATATCTTCTATCTTTCGGATAATGAGCCTTGAGCGGTGTCGAAAGGCTATACTTTCAATAACCACAAAACTGTCTTTGGAACACGAAACTCCGCCTTTTGGGTAGGTGCTGTTATAGCCGGTTGTTCTGTTTCTTGTCTTATTTGTCAGTGAATAAATTCTCATTTATGTCAGGAATTACTTGTCTATTTGGATTGATTCATCTTTAGTAATAGTCTTTCCTTTATGAATAAAGGATAATTTGTCTATTTTTACATTCGGGTCATTTTCGTGACAACCTTTAATTTTCTCCTGTGACTTTTTTATTTCAATATTCAAAAGGGTGTCTTTTCCAGTATACCAATCAAATATGAGAGTGCAATTGTCAAAATAGCTGTCATAACGACCAAACTGACTTTGAGCTTTGCTGGATTCCCTGTCAGTAATAATTTCATTTGTCGAACGAGCATAATTTGCCCAGAGAATGTCTCTCAAAAGGAAAGTGTCACCTACACTTGTATTAGAATTGTCTATTCTGTACACTAAAATGTTGTCAATTTCCGAAATACTAAAACCATTGAATTGAATAGGAATTTGCACAATTTCACCGATTCTCAGGCTTTCATTGCAAGGTTTTTCACATCCACTAATGGCAATAACCAAAAGAAGTGAATAAAGTGATTTAAATATTTTTCTCATATGTATTTTGTTTTTTGTTCTCAATGTGAGGTTAATGAATTTTACTGTCTTTTCACAATCGGCTATAACGGTTTGCAGATTTGCGATGGGCGGGCTTTTTAGAACAAATGTTCATTCGGAGCACTGAACTTCCGATCAGCACAAAACCCCGCCTATTGCAAATGTGCTGTTAGCGGTTCGTGCTTCTGTCATACAAGTTCTATTTGTTGTAAAAATGCTCCTCTCCATTTTTCTCTGTCAATTATTTGTTTAACTCTGTCTGAAATGATTATTGGTCTATTAGCACTGCCACCACTCCCAAAATAATAATCCAATCTTACAATGTCGGTTTTATTGTCAAGAGCCTCTCCCTTTAATTTTATGCAATTGTCGACTTGCGGAAAGTTGAACTTTGTTTGTCCGCAAAATGGTCCTTCTGCAAGTTTGCTTTTATTGGCTTGTAAAAATTTAAACATGCTTTTGTCTTTAGGACGTTCGCAAACTTCAGATTTCAAATTATCGGTTAAAAGTCCATTGGAAAGCAAACTGTCAACTCGTAATTGATACAGTCCGCCTATAGGAAGTCCAGTTTTATTAATTACTGGTTGCGAAAATTCAATTCCTGTAATTCCTTCTTGTTCAAAAACATCTTTAACGCTTTGTCTAACAAAAACCTGGTCAAAGACCCAATTTAGTCCTAAGAACTGGCTGTGCTGTGCTTTCGGTTCACTCCGAAATCTGAATTCGTCTTTTTGTCTAAGTCCAATATTACAAGTCAAACAAGCATTTGAACTGTCATAGGTTTTATTTATGTAGCCAAAATCATTTTCTGGTTGGGGATACCCAAATTGTCCAGTCGTTATATGATACCAATTTGTCGTCACTTTATCGTTTGGTGTTTAATGTGTTGAGTTTTCGTCATAGTATGACCGCTAACGTCCTTATATGGATGAAAAAACCATCCCAATGCACCCATTTTGCGTACTATAAGGATGACTTCTATTCCCACAAAAATAAAAGAATCCCCATTATTTCCAAGCCAACTTATTGGGCCCTAAATGGGTAGATTAATGCAGATTCTCATAAAGGAACAAAATAAAATTTCACAAATCCACGAGTTTTTACCTTCCTCAGCAAAATCCACAAAAAACCTTGTACACAAAGGGTTTAAATCATTTTGCCAGCCGTTTATAAACGTTTATAATCGGATAAATCCGTAAGTAAACGGAAGAAATACGGGTTGGTTTTTGGAGGGCCCACAACTTTGCATCAACAAACGACAAAAACATTTTTTAAATTTTAATTACAAGTATTATGAAAAACATGAGAAATTCAGTTCAGATCATCGGAAACGTAGGTAACACTCCAGAAGTACGTGAGTTCCAGGGCGGTAAAATTGCAGCGCGTTTTAGCGTTGCCACCCACGAGAGTTTTAAAAATTCAAAAGGAGAAAAAGTACAAAACACCCAGTGGCATCAAGTAGTGGCCTGGGGCAGCATGGCGGGCTTTATTCAAAAACACGTGACCAAAGGCAGCAGCATTGCTTTGGAAGGCAAGCTCTCCAGCAGATCCTATCAGGATACCGATGGCAAAAAACACACAGTTACAGAAATTGTGGCGGCGGAGCTGATGTTCACCGGAAACAAAAACAAACGCACTGTGGAGGCAACACAATAAATAAGTTCAAAAAAAATATACAATCAGTTAAATTAAATCATTAAAAATTATTATGAAAAATCTGAGAAATTCTGTTCAAATCATCGGTTATGTTGGAAATGCACCTGAAGTGCGCGAATTAAATGGCGGAAAAATGATGGCACGTTTTAGTGTAGCCACCCATGAATTCTACAAAAATGCCGCCGGCGAAAAAGTGGAAAATACTACCTGGCACAACTTTGTTGCCTGGGGAACAACAGCGAAATATATCAGTCAGTATGTCGCCAAGGGGCGTGAGATTGCTGTGGAGGGGAAGTTGACAAACCGCAGCTACGAGGACAAGAATGGCGAGAAGCGCAATGTGACGGAGATTGAAGTGAATAACGTGCTGCTTCTGGGAAAAAAAGACTGAGCTTTCGGTGGGGTATTTTACAAAGGCTTCCGGATTTTCCGGGAGCCTTTTTTTATTTTAAATACGTGAGTTGGATGTTGTATTTATTCATTGCTGTGAGAATTACATGTCGCCTTCCATACGCAGGATATTTGTTCATATTCCACTTTCTGGGACTAGGCAAAATACTTGCAATTTGTACCGCATGCCAGGTATTTAATTTGGATGCGGAAATGTGAAAATATTTATTCGCAGCTGCTTCTACTCCAAATACACCTTCACCGGTTTCCGCCACGTTTAAATACACTTCCATAATTCTTTTTTTACCCCAGATAATTTCAATTAACAGGGTGTACCACGCTTCAATTGCCTTTCGGAAATACCCGCCACCATTCCAAAGGAAAACATTCTTGGCTGTTTGTTGGGTAATAGTGCTGGCACCACGCACTTTTTTACCACGGGCATTGTGAGAAGCAGCTGCGCTAATGGCATGAAAATCAAATCCAAAATGTTCGGTAAAATGCTGGTCTTCCCCACAAATTGCGGCAAGCTGCATTTGGGTAGAAATTTGTTCGATATCCACCCATTTTTTTTGAAATACCATTCCCTTTTTTTCTACCCGCATTTTTTGAGAAATCATGGTCCAATTCCATTTTGGATTTACCCATTTGAAAAGTATTACCAGTAAAATGGATAATGCCAGATAACCCAAAACAATGCGAATTATCCATTTGCGTAGAAAGCGGAACCAGGGTTTTTTTAGGAATGAGAGGGCGGGCATGGGGGCGCAATATCGGGAATGTAGCCACAAGCTGCAAGCCACAAGCTTCAGGCTGCTAGCTGCCGGCTGAAGGCCTCTGGCTCGATTAGGCTGTGAAGTAAAAAAATGAAGAAATGAAAAAATGAAGGGAATGAAAAAATGAATTTACGACTTCTAGATTTTTAGCGGATTCCTATTCGAAGCAACGAAATGCAAATGCTAAAAAGGGAGATGTTTTATTGGAATTTATTCATCCAACCCCGCCATGCGGCATACTTCATCGTATGGCAGGCTGCGCAATTCGTCTTCGCTGTATTGTCCCAATGGATTGCTTGTAACAGGTTTCTGGCCCGTGACATTTGAATTTTTAGGTACGATTATATATCGGAATTCATGTCGTGCATCCGGCCCATTTACAGGGTAATTATTCAAACTATTTTTAAGACGTATGGAAATATTTCCTGATGAAAGTCCAATGGACCACTGATCTTCTGAATTTTGGAAGGAGGAGAGATAAACCGCCGTTGGCAATAATCCTACATAATCTATCGGCCAAACCAATTCATCATATCCCCGAAGTTTTGCATAAATCAAAACCACAGAGTTGTTCATCACATCTGTAGTAATATCAGGAGCAAACATGTCTGTGCGATAGTATGGATCTTTTCCGGTTTGATCCCCAAAATACCTTGTCCAATGATTTTCTGAATCGGTAACCGGATGGTACCATTCCGATCCAATAATGGCAGTTTCCTTCGTCACCGGTGGCCTTTCTTTTTTGCAGGCAACGGTTCCCAATATCAGGGTAGTCATAGCGATTAAAGGCAAAATGTGCTTCATAGGCATGATGACTTAGGGGTTTGTCATATTCGATATTAGTGCAATTTAACGAAAAATGGATGTCGCTGACACGAATGTGGCATAGATTTGACACACGCAATGTAACTTTTGTTGTAACGGGGGAAGGAAGGATAGCGAGGATGGCAAGGGAAGCAAGGATGGCGAGGATGGTAGTTAGCAAGGATAGCGAGAATAGTTGATTAGCAAGGATGGCAAGGATGGCAGTTAGCAAGGATAGCGAGAATAGCTGATTAGCAAGGATGGCAGTTAGCAAGGATAGTAGAATAGCAAGGATAGCAAGGATGGCAGTTAGCAAGGATAGCAGTTAGCAAGGATGGCAGTTAGCAAGGATAGTAGAATAGCAAGGATGGCAAGGATAGCAATTAGCAAGGATAGCAAGAATAGCGAAGATAGTAAGGTTAGATATACTAGTAGGGTGTGGTGGAGAGAAAGTGGAATGTATTAGAAATTCTGATTTTGCCTGGTTTTAACAAGGCCTGATAGAATTATTCAAAACCCTGCACGCCATTTACGGTGGTGTATTTCAGCACGAGATTTTTATTTGGATAAATGCGTTTAAATGCAGATTGAACCATTAAAGTGGCTTCATGAAAACCACAGAGAATGAGTTTGAGTTTACCCGGGTATGTATTGATATCACCAATTGCATAAATTCCGGGGATGTTGGTGCTGTAATCCACGGTGTTTACTTCAATTGCAATCTTATCCACGTTCAAACCCCAGTCTGCTATTGGTCCCAGTTTGGGTGATAAACCAAACAGAGGAAGGAAATAATTGGTTTCCATCGCGTAATTCGTTTTACCTGTTTCTTCCATCAAAACGCTGTCCAGTTGCCCGTTTCCCATTAAGCCAATAACTTCTGAATTGGTTTTTAAATGTATTTTACCTGTATTGGAAAGATCGATTACTTTTTGAACACTATCCGGATGCCCGCGGAATTCAGTTCTTCTGTGTACCAGTGTTACTGAGCTTGCGATGTCCGATAGAAAAATACTCCAATCCAGCGCGGAATCTCCACCACCGGCTATGATCACACTTTTATTCCGAAACTTCTCCGGATCGCGGATGATATAGTCCACGCCCTTGTCTTCAAATTCTGCAATATTGGATATAGGAGGTTTTCGCGGTTCAAAACAACCCAAACCACCTGCTATTGCAACGTTTGGCGCCTTATGCAAGGTGCCTTTGTTGGTAGTAACGATGAACTTTCCGTCTTCGGTCTGTTCTATGGTTTCGGCCCTTTCTCCCAAAGTAAAACCAGGCTTGAACGGAGAACCCTGTTTGATCAGGTTATGCACGAGTTCCTCTGCGGTAACTTCCCAAAAACCGGGAATATCGTAAATGGGTTTTTTGGGGTAAATTTCCGTAAGTTGCCCGCCTGGCTTGGCCAAAACATCAATGAGGTGACAATGCAATTTGAGCAGACCGGCTTCAAAAACTGTAAAAAGCCCAACCGGACCTGCGCCAATAATGATGATATCCGTTTCTATCATTTTCCGGCCGCGAATTTACCAAAGTAAAAGAGGGTGAGTGTAATAAATGTCATGTTTCATTTAAAACCATTTCACCTATGGAAAGGTTTGGTTGAATTAAATGCGAAATCTACATCACCTGCACAAAGGTTCCTTTTCGCCATTCATACCATTTGCCACCGATGAGTTCCCTTTGACCGGATTTGATATTTTTTATATTAGAAATTTCTTTGTCCAGGACAAATAATCTTCCTCCTGTTTTTTTCACCAGTTCAATATAATCCGGATTTACCCGGTCATATACCCCGCAAACCATCACGGAAACCGGTATTTTAATTCTGTCTATTAATGCAATATCCTTGATTGGTGCCTGATTATCTGCAACCAATAAAATGGTATCTGTATCCGGCCAGTTGGCGATAGTTTTTAATACCGCTTCGAGATCATTTTCCGGAATATCGCCACCCAAACCTTTGTTCATGGTGAATTTCATCCTGGAAAAAACGGAATCAAAATTTCCTCCGGATGCGAAATAAATTCCACCTGTACTTCCTGTTTTCTTCAGCATATCCGGAGTGCCATCGCCATCATTAAAAAATGCAAATCGGCCTTGTTTCAAAACTTCTGGACTGTATTTCAACCACAACATAATTTGGGTGGAAAATGGACCCATACTTCCAGTAACGTCAGTAACTACGGCCATCTTCGTGCTCCATTTGCGTTTGGTTAATGTGTTGAATTCATCGGTTCCAATAAAAGCCGATGTGTCAAATTTCCCAATTCGCATCCAATAACCATTCGTTTTTTTCTTAATTGTGGAATCCCATTGCACTTTGTATTCAGGCTCCCGTTGCCAGATTCCGGAGGATGAAAATTTTTCTCCGGCCTTTTTCTTTTTATCGCTTTTTGGAATATAAAATCCGGTTTCAACTTTTCTTTTTTTGATTTTATAATCAATTTTTTCGGGCACCCAGATTAAGGTGTCGCTGTAAGAATCCACAATTTTAGAAATAAAACTGAGTTCTTTTTTTAACAAATCGGGTGGGGGTAAATTCTTTAAATAAATTACGAATCCGTGAAAGCAGGTTGTCGCCCTTTCTCTGGTGGTGGCTTCTCTTTGCTCCAACACTTTCCATTCAATGTCTTTTAAATCGAATAAAACGGGATATGTTTTTTTTAATTCTTCAAAGCGATGGTAATTTAATTTTGGCTGGTTGAAAGTATCCACTTCCCTAAAGCGGGTATACACCAAATGAACCCCGTAAATCCATTCGTTCCCTGGGATTTTTTTTAATTGGGAAATATCCAAAAAATTCGATTGTGAAAATGGCATGGGGAGAAAAACAGCGATGGTAGTATCCACCTTTTGTGTACCAATTCCAATCGGTTTCAGCTTCATCAAATCATCCGTTTTCCAATACTGTGCGTGCAGCGATTGAAATAAAAAAATAGAGAACAGTCCATATTTAAAAAACAGGTGCAAGGGATATATGTATTAACGTTAAATGAATACTATTTATTTAACGTTGGTAAATGGCAGTTATAACAAATCAGAGAAACTATTTATTCCCGGAGCTCTTTCTGTGGTATATCCTTCCCCAAAAATGCTACCGATAATTCTTCCCATTTCCCTTGCGCGACCTTCCAAAAAACGCAGGTAATCCTCCCCGGATATGGGTGTTCCGGGTTCTTTGTCTTCTCCATCCTTGTAAAACTGGCTGGAAAATGCGAGAATGGCCTCCATTTTTTTGTCGTAAAAATCTGTAATATCTATTACCAGATCCGGATGAATAAAACGGTCTTGTATATAGTGATACACGGCATTTGGTCTGTGAGGTTCCTGAGCACTTCCAAAATATTCCGTTTCAATTTTTCTCAGTCCTGCAAGGAAACAAGCCCGCGATGCGAAGCTTGCACCATTGCCGTGGTCGGGGTGTCTGTCATTTACTGCATTTGCAAGCACTATCAAAGGACGGTAATGGCGAATTACTTTTACCAATTCCAGCAAACTGGGCTCATCATTTTCAAAAAAACCATCTTTTAAACCCAGATTTACCCTTTCCTCTACCCCCAAAATTCGGGCGCTCGCAGCGGCTTCCTGTTCGCGGAGTTGTGCATTTCCTCTGGTGCCAAGTTCCCCTGCAGTGAGATCCACAATCACCACTTTTTTCCCGAGTTGTATATGCCGCAGCACGGTGCCGCCGGCTCCGAGTTCAACATCATCCGGATGTGCGCCAATGGCAAGTATATCTGTCATCAAAATGGGGGATTAAATACCAATGCTGAAATTACTGTTCCTACCATTTTCAGGGTGTTTTTATCAATGGCTTCCATATTGTCGTTATGTGTGTGCCAAAAGTATGCGAAGTTTTTGGTTTGTTTGTCGTATTGGATAATATCCATCATTGGAATTTGGGTATGCAAAGTTACCTGTTGGTGATCATCCGTAATATTTCCGATTGCCTCCGGTACAAAACGTGCAGCAAACCCGAGTTCTGCTGCTATGCCCCAGGTATGCGACAATATTTTAAATGCATTTTGGTAGCTGTAACCTTCGTAAAAGAATTGGGCATCCTTTCCTCCAACCATGTCTAAAAGTACGCCGCAGTTGGCTTTGTAACCATTCGGTAACGGGTTTTTAGCCCAATATTCACTGCCCAGACAATAAGAATTCATCGCCTCCGGTTTACCCATATCCTCAGCATCAAAAAAAACAATATCCACACCAATTCCCGGAGGGGTGTTTTTTAGTTTGGATGCGAGTTCCAATAAAATGCCAACACCACTTGCACCATCATTTGCGGCAGGAATGGGTTTGTCGTGGTCTTTTAGATCTTCATCTGCCCAGGGGCGACTATCCCAGTGCGATGCCAGTAAAATTCTCTGGGAAGTATCGGGTTTGAACTGGCCAATTATATTGATAATAGGTACAGATTTTCCATCGAATGTTTTCACCATAGCTTCCTGGATTAATACGGTATCGCAGAATTTTTGCAATTCGCTGCGAAGCCACCCGGCACAGGCTTTATGGGTTGCGGTTCCCGGTACTCTTGGCCCAAATTGCAATTGTTTTTCGATATAGGTATATGCAAGGTCGCCAGACATTTCCGGAAATTTATTTTGAACTTTTTTTTCTTCTGTTAGTGTGGAATCCTCATTTTCCACTTTGCCTGTGCATGAAGTACCAAAAGGCAATGTGCAAAAACAACATACAGCGAGAAGAATACTGCTGATTTTCTTCATTACGGCAAATTTAGGAGAATTCGGGGAATGAATTTTTTAGGTATATCTTGTGCGTTGTCGGTAGCTTTCAGCTGAATAACAAAATCGCGGATAACCAGAGTGCTGAAATCATTTACCGGCAACAGAACCATACAGCAAAGCCCGATCGCAAAAACATCCCACTTCGAACCTCCAAAATTTGTGTTAGGCTTTGCGTTGTCGGTAGCTTTCAGCCAAATAACAGATTCGCGGATTACCAGAGCGCTGAAATCGTTTACCGACAACGAGACCGATTATACAAGCACCATCGTAAAAAACTTCCCACTTCGAACATCGTACTTCGAACATATGATATCCCACTTCTCACATCTGACATCCCACCCGTCCGTATCGGCACGGGCAAGCATCTGTGTCCTGCAAATCATCTGAAAATTCCTTATTTTCGCTGCATTGGCCAATACAATACAAATTCAAAGCATGACCGGCTACGGCCGCGCCGAAGGTGAAAGTGAAGGATTGAGGGTAAGCTGTGAAATGCGCTCGCTTAATGGGAGGTACCTGGATCTGGATCTCCGTCTTCCCCGTTTTTTAATGGAAATTGATCCCGAAATACGCAGAATGCTGACTGAAAAACTGGAGCGCGGTACTGTTACCATCATGTACAACATTGAATATGGCGACCAGTTTATTGATCCATCTGATGTAAAACTCAACGAATCCCTTGCAGCGGCATATTATCAAAAATTGAAAGGATTAGGAGATAAACTGGGTTTAGAATTCCGAGATCCATTTCGCGAAATAATTCGCATGCAGGATGTGATTAGTACTCCTGAAAAAACGCTTTCCGATGAACATAAAAAACTAATAGTTCAGCTCACTGCAACTGCGGCGAACCATTTGGTGGAATTTCGAAAACAGGAAGGAGCAAACACCGGAAACAAATTAAAAGATGCCACCACTTTTATACGGGAACAACTGCATGTGGTGGAAAGCAATGAGGAAAGCAGAAGACAGGGATTGCGTGAAAGAATTTATGGCAATTTACAGGAACATGTAAAAGAAAATATTTCAGACCAAAGTCGATTTGAACAGGAATTGTTATTGTATTTGGAAAAATGGGATATAGTGGAAGAGAAACAGCGACTGTTGCAGCACATGGATTATTTCGACAGTTGTTTAACAGCGGAACCATTGGGTAGAAAACTGAATTTCATTGCACAGGAAATGGGAAGGGAAATGAATACTCTCGGAGTAAAAAGCAACCATTTCGGAATGCAGCAGGCAGTGGTTTTGATGAAGGAAAAGCTGGAACAGATTAAGGAACAGGTGATGAATTTGGTTTGATGATGAAAGAACCGAATCGCTGTAATTGGTGTTTGAAAGATGATTTGTACATCCGGTACCACGATGAAGAGTGGGGGGTGCCGGTGTACGACGATTTGAAAATGTTTGAATTTTTAATTCTGGAAACATTTCAGGCCGGATTAAGCTGGTATACCATTTTAAAAAAACGGGAGAATTTTCGCCAGGCATTTTTTCAATTTGACCCGGAAAAAATGGCGAAAATAGATGAGAAATATTATTTGAAATTAATGGCTAATGAAGGTATTATTCGCAACCAGGCAAAGATTCGCGGTGCAATCACCAATGCCAAACAATTCTTAAAGGTGGTGGAATCCGGGGATACATTTTGTGATTATCTCTGGAAATTTACCGACCACAAAACCATTAATAAAAAAGTAAAATCCACAGGAAATGTTCCGGCAACTACGGAACAAAGTGATATCATGAGTAAAGAATTAAAAAAAGCGGGATTTGCATTTGTGGGCAGCACGGTATGCTATGCCCACATGCAGGCCACGGGTATGGTTAATGATCATGTTACGGAATGCTTCCGGCACATGGAAGTACAAAATATTAAATAACATGTTGAAATATTTTTTTCTCTTTTTAATTGTCCTGCAAACAGGAGTTATTTCTGCACAAAAGGATGTCGATGAGGATAGCACTATGGTGCCTATCGACATTGGAAACAATGCGGATTATTCCGGTTTTTCAGTTTTGGATTCTATGTTAAACACGCACCGACTTTTTCTTACAGGCGAAAATTTTAATTACACACCATTTAATGCCAAGGTGGAATTTAAAACCCTGCGATATATGAATTATAAAGTGGGAATGCGCAATTACCTGATGGAAAGCAGTGCAGCCAAAGCTGCATTGGTAAACCAGTATATCAGCGAGGGAGATTCTACAGTTGAGAAATTGTTGCAATCGGTATCTACGGTAAAATACATGAGGTTATATAAAAACCTCAAAAAATTAAATTCCAAACTCGCTGATTCGGTAAAAATTCGTGTATTTGGAATTGATGTAGAGAGAAGCAATGCTCTGCCATTGGTGCAAATGTCACAGTGCTTTTCAGAAGACAGTGTGCCGGATGATTTGCGAATTCCGGCAGAAGCTATACGCGGAACTGCGAAATATATTATTTCCCGTGGTTTGGAAGAATACGAAAGGCAAAGAGATGGAAACATGACCGAATCCGACAATTATTTTTATAATCCTTCTGCGTTTTCAGTTCGTATGAGTGTAGAGGAATTTATGAAGATGTACGATAGCCTGAAGCCACGTTTTGAAAGTTGGCTGGGCAGGCGGTTTGGTGAATTTGATCAGGCAGTGGGGTGGCTTAAGGAGTATAAAACTTATACCAAATACAGACAAACGGCATTTGAATATACCTGGCGCGAAGAAGAATTATTTCGAAGATTGAATGCGTTATTACAACAATATCCCAATGAGAAATTTTTTGGCCAGTTCAGCATGTGCCATGCTGCGGGAAATCGTGTACCAAGAGGCTGTGGACCCTACGATTTCAGTACTTTGGTATACAAGCTAAAACACAGCGAAGAAAGCAATGAAAAGAACGTGGTGAATATGGGAATTTATTATTCGCGGGAATTGGGAAAATCGGAAGGCATCGCGAGCAAATTACACAAGCAATATGAAGAAGAATTGGAAACGCTTTTTAAACGAACCAAAACCAATACGGCTGTAATTGTGGATCTGAAAAAACTAAAAGAGGATTTAAAACTTAAAGACGAATTTCAATTTATTTTGCTCAATGATGGAGTTGGTGTGTATGATGATGATGAGTGGGAATATGACACAACCACCGCTGGTTCAAAATATTCTCCCTATTTCAACAGTGAGAATGCGAAAGCAGCCCGAATCCGAATTGGTGGTGCCAGGATGCACAATAATATAGATTTAGACCGTGTAGACAAGCAATTAAACGATGCAGGGATGGAGCGTCTCGGATATATTGAATATTTAGGAGCCGAATTTTCGGTAAGCGCCGCAGATAAGTCCTTTTTTCGCGCCTATTACGGAAGCGGATATTCCAGCGCGAGCAATTTTAATTCTTCGGTTTTGGTTATTTCCGGATCGGAATCTTTAATATTTAGAAAGAATTTAAAATGGGGTGTTTCAACAGATCTGGCTTATTACAGACATTCCATTACCCAAAATCCGGGATTGGATTCAGGGCTTTATGTATATGCGTATTCAGCGCCAAAAGTGTATATAAATCCTGCACTGGTATTTGGAATTTCAACACAGGCCTATTTGGATTTAATGCCATTTTACATTGTTGCAATGGTAGGGCAACAATGGGATCTGAGCCGCAGTTCCTGGAAACTGGATGGGGTATATACCGGCAGCGCAGGAGGACTTTCCAATAATGCGCTAACCTGGAGTCTTGGATTTGGTTTTTGTGCACCAATTTTTTGGAGGAATTATTAATGAAAAAATTATTATTTTTTTTCGCATACATATTTTTCGGATACATTTCTGCCCAGGTTCCCGGTGCGAGCACAGAAATAGATATTCGGAACAACGATGATTTTGAAGGCTTTGATATGATTGATGCATCTGTTAAAAATGCGCGCTTGATCATGACAGGTGAAAACCATATGTATGTAAAATTCAATTCCAAAATGGAATTGAAAATGTTGCGCTATTTAAATAAAAAACTCGGGCTTCGTAATTTTATTATTGAGCTCGGAGAAGCCAGAGCGCATTTCTTAAATCGGTATATTTTAAATCCTAAAGATACTGCAGCAACCAATTATTTAAGGGCTACCACATCGCCCAGATATATGGATTTATTCAACAGGTTGCGCAGTTACAATATGTCTTTACCTGATTCACTTAAAATCCATGTTTATGGAATTGACGTAGAGAGGTTTAATGATTTGCCGTTGATGCGGTTGGCGGAATTGCTTCCCGTTGAGAATATTCCTTCTGCAATCAGAGTGGGTGTGGAATCTGTAAAAGGGGCGGCTGCTTACATGGTAAAAGTGGGTCTGGATGAATATGAAAAAGCAAGAGACGAAAGCAGCACCTATCATTACGAGGGATATCAGACTGCACCATTTTATATCAATCCGACTATTACGGAATTCATTCGGTATTACGATAGTTTAAATCCAATATTTCGCAGCTGGCTGGGCGAAAAATTTGATGAAGTAAATCAATCTGTAAGTTGGTTGAAAGAATACGACCAATGGAACAAATACGAGAATACCACCTTTCAGTATATATGGAGGGAAGAAAATATTTACCAGCATTTGGCAGCATTGATGCGCAAAACCAATGGTGAAAGATTTTACGGCCAATTTGGACGCTGTCATGTGGCTTATGACGAACAAAACGGAGAATGCGGGTGGTATGGATACCACAGTGTTATGAACAAAATGCGGACGCGTTATTTTCACAATTATGATTCTGTACTAACCATTGGTTTATTTTATCATGGGGGAATTGACAATAGCCGGTATTATTCCGACAAAGATGAACACAAGGATATTCAGGAAGAAATTGATGTATTACAGGAGAAAGCCGAAGTAAAAAAAATCACTTTGTTCAGTTTGAATGATGAGGTTGCAGATATGCCCCTGTTGTCGAAAAAATTCTCATTTGCTATAGTAAACCGAAGCATCGACCTTGAATTTGAGGATACCATTGAAAACGAAGTTATTTCCGGGAATACCACATTGAAAAAGAGTTTCACCAGACATAATTATATGGGATATGGATATACCTTAACCAGTACCTCACTTAGTCCCCTCGGAGATTTCATAGCGTCAAACGGATATTCAACCAGTTTGGGAAATCTTGCATTTCACAATATTTTGTACGGATATTCCGGTGACAAGTTGGATGCATCCATGCAATTTTCTTTTATGCCAAGAATTAAATTGCATGGTGGAGATAGTGGATTGGTTGAATATGGGTCCCGAGAATTTCTGATCAATGTCGGATATCAGGTGTTGAAAAGACCAAAGTTAACAGCATCACTTGGGTTGGTTGGAGGCTATGCAATAGAAAAAATTTATGTTCAAAATCAAACCAGTAATTTTTTACAACCAAAGGGGGATAAGGAGTTTTCGCATCAGGCTTTGATTGGCGGGGTACAAGGGAAAATGCAATACAGATTTAAAAGTGGAGTTTTTATTGGTTTGCAGGGAAGCATCATTGCGGATGGTTCAACCATGCAATGGTATTATTCAAAAAGTATTAAAACATTTGGTAAAAGTGGCGAAGTGACAAGCGGTTTTGGTGGTTATTATGCATTATTCAGCATAGGATATTCATTGGATGCTTTGGATGATATCAGCGGAGATATGGAATGAAAGAGCAATTAAAAAATCTGCCGAATTATATTACGCTGGGAAATTTACTGTGCGGTGCCATTGGTATTGAACGGGTATTTCAGGGCGATATGTTCACTGCCTTTATTTTGGTAATTCTCGCAGCAATTCTCGATTTTTTTGATGGATTTACGGCTCGTTGGATAGGAGTAGATGGTGAATTTGGAAAACAACTGGATTCCCTTGCGGATTTGGTGACTTTTGGTGTGTTACCCGGGATGATTTTATACCATTATTTAATGCAATTTGGGTATTGCTGGCCAAATGGTTTTTGTACCAGCAGGTATGCATGGATAGTATTGCCAGCCGCCGGAGCCTGGCGTCTTGCAAGGTTTAATACCACCAACGTTGGGGATACCGAATTTACAGGAGTACCTATTCCAATTACAGGAATTGTTTTTGCATCTTTTGTGTTGAGTTTTGAGAATATTTCTTTTTTGCCTGAAGGGATGCTTCACAGCGTTTACAGCAATTTTTATTTTCTAACCATTGCCCCTGTAATTGCTGCTTCGCTAATGGTATCCGATTTGCGAATGATATCGTTAAAATTCAAGAAAAATGACCTGTTAAATCGCTGGAAAATTGCTTTTTTGTTGATGTGTGCCGCAATATTCGCAGTGTTTTTGAGGGATTCGGGACCGGTTATATTGCTGGTGTATGTTTTGATGTCGGTTTTAGCGAACTTTGCAATAAAGAAAAATTAATATGGCCAAAGTAGGAATCATCATGGGCAGCGACAGCGATCTGGAAATTATGCAGGAAGCGGCGCGCATGCTGGAATATTTTGAAATCAGTTATGAACTGACAATTGTGTCTGCACACCGCACCCCCCAAAGACTTTTTGATTATGCTTCCAAAGCTGCTGAAAAGGGAATTCGCGTAATTATTGCAGGAGCAGGTGGAGCGGCGCATTTACCGGGCATGGTTGCCAGTATTACTGCTATTCCGGTAATTGGTGTTCCTGTAAAATCCAGCAATTTAAGTGGGGTCGACAGCCTTTATAGTATTGTGCAGATGCCTCCGGGGGTACCCGTGGGTACCATGGCAATTAACGGTGCAAAAAATGCCGGTATTTACGCTGTTCAAATTCTAGCCACTTTTGATGAAAAACTCGCTCAGAAAGTTCAGGATTATAAAGAACGATTAAAAAATGAAGTAGAGGAAAAGGCGAAAAAACTGGAGCGTGTGGGATATGAAGAATATTTGAATAAAACCGATTTGCTCTAAGCAAAAAAAACAACCATTATGATTATTGTGGGCAAGGTAATTGTGGCTGAGCCGATATTGGAGCGAAAGTTTGCATGCCAATTGGACTCCTGTAAGGGGGCCTGTTGTGTGCAGGGAGATTCCGGTGCCCCGCTGTTGGAAGAAGAGTTGGAAATAATCCGGGATGAACTTCCGAAAATCAAACCTTTTATGTCCAAAGAAGGTATAGAATTATTAGAAGAAAAGGGTTTTTATGAAACGGATTCCGAAGGGGATTTGGGCACCGTATGCAGACCTTCGGGAGAATGTGTTTTTGTAAATATGGAAAATGGTATTGCAATTTGTGCCATTGAAAAAGCATATTATGCGAAAGAAACCTGGTTCAAAAAACCTATTAGTTGTCATTTATATCCAATTCGCGCCAGGCAATATGGTGATTATATAGCGCTGAATTACCACCACTGGGATATTTGTTCTGCTGCCTGTAAAGCCGGTGAAGAAATGAAAGTTCCGGTTTATACTTTTTTACACGATGCGCTTGTAAGAAAATTCGGACCTTCCTGGTATCGGGAATTGGTTGAAGTGGCCCAGGCCTGGGAAAAAAGATAAATAATATCTTAAGTTGGTAGCCTGAACTGTGACAGGCAAAAGAAGAAATTTGCCCGGGATATAAATTTTAATATTCAAATTAGTAAATTGCAATTTTTATATCGTTATGAAATCTGGATTTTTATCATTTTTTATTTTAATTCATACATTGGTATTTGCCCAATCCGGAAAGGTTTTTGAACCGAACCGGAATGTGGATGGATATTACAAAGGAATTCTTATCAAACCGACAAAACTTGCAGTGAATGTGGACTTCGTAAGTCTGGCATTCAAAGGACAATGTGACCTTGGCCTTGTTTATTCAATAATGAAAAATCTTGGTGTGGAAGCTTCATATGGATTTCCATGGAAGGAGAATACACTGGATGAAACCCACTTTTCAGATAATACCTACCACAATTCTTTCACAACAAGTTTTATGAATCAATATGGAATAAGTGCATTTTATAAAGGTGGAACACTCGGTCTGAGTAAAACAGCGTATGCGGGTATGGGTATCAGAAGGAGAAATTTTGTAAGTACATATAGTGGAAGATCGCAGGATAATCTATTTTATTCTTACGGAAACGACATGTATTGGTTTGCGGGTGCAATGGGTACATTAACTGGAAAATTACAGGTGAACTTATCTGTAGGAGCAGGATTTAGTAAAATAAGTGCGCAGGAGAATTTGGAAAAATTTGTGGACTTATCCGTTAGTGGTCAAAGTGTTTTTATGGTTAATCTTAAACTACAGTATGCAATATTCTAAGTCACTTATATTTTATTTACTATTTACATTTTTTGTCATTAACAGTAGGTTAAATGCACAGAATTCCATAAAAAGAATTGTGCATGGCGAGGTTATTGAGATCAAAAATTACCGAATGAAATATGAGAAGGTATTTGCATTTGGAGAAAAATATTTTGCGGTTGCCTGTCATATAAAAAAGGGCAATGGCAGTAGTGGTGAATATCCAGGTGAAAAAATAGTTAACGATTTTGTGCAGGTGGTTCAATTGGATGCTAACTTGAATAAAGGATACTCTGTTGCTATAAATCTTGCCCCGGGGGAACAGAAAGTAACGGTAGGCATTGCCGATATATTTATGATGGATGAGCAGATTCTCACTTTCTTTTATTTGCCTACGAAACACAGGGGGAAAAGACAACTCATGGTATGTGCGTACAATGTTGTCGATCAGTCCAAAAAATTCTTGCGACTTGCTGCTTCGTCGGATGATGTTGAATCAGCCTCAGACCGGTTCAAATTTATAGAGGAAAATGGGCGAATATATATTTATCACTACCTGAAAAGAGCGTCGAATGATTCTTCTTCCCATCCGGTTGGATCCGGCGAGTATTGTGTATTGGATAAAGAACTGAATTTTACATTATCAGAAGGTATTGGACAGGGAAATGGAGAACTGATGTATAAATCCATAATCCCAAAATGGAATTTGGATCTTTCGCTTTATAACGGTGATGGTTCGGGAGGGAAAAATGTGACATTAATAAAAAGTATTGGAGCGAAAACAGAGTCATTGGATTTTGGGTTTGTTGCGAAAAAATTCGTTCTAAAATCTGTCCAAAGTACCCCTGATCAAAAAATACAGTATTATTTTTTCATTAAAATGAAAAATGAAATGGACCTGGATTCGGCAGTTGTGGTAAAGGTTTTGGTTACAGAGGATTCATTTATGTTGATGTCAAAATCCCAATACGGACATTTAAGAATGGAAGATGGAAATAGGGTTTCGTTAACACTAGGTTACAATTCAGATCCTGGAACAAAAGCGTACAGAAACGCAAAACAATACATGGTGTTTAATAGTGTATATTATGATTATGTCAATAACTGTATTGTGATTTTTCATGAATTCAGAAAAATATATACTGTTGCAAAACAGGTTGAAACCAAGCATTATACTGTTGATTCCAAGCACAACCAAAGGTATTCCCATTCTACCTGGACCACCCAAACGGAATGGCATTATGTAACCGGACCATATTTGGCCTCGTTTATCACAAATCCTGCGGCAATACAATCCAATCAGAATTTGATTTCAGAATCCCATGACAGCAAAGTAACTTTTATTTCATTGCTGTCAACGGTACAGTCAGAAAAAGGAAATATATATTACATGGTAAACGGTGAGCTCCTGGCCTGTAATCCACTGACCGGGCAATTTTTTAATTTGAAATTAACAGACTCGGATCAAAAAGTGAGATTTTTAAATCATACAGAGGTAATTACCCATAAAGATAAACTATTTATGATTCATACATTGAGCAGTAAGAAAGTGCAATTTTCCATGGCAGAAGTGGAATAATTAAATGCCTGCAAAGTATTCACTCTAAGGGGAGTCATATTCAATGACATCCGCAGTTATATTTCGTATCCATAAGGACTGGTTTTCGACCTCCTGTACCCCGAAAACAACTTTTAACTGCCCTTTTGCTGGCTTTAGGTAGAATTCAAAACGGAAAGGTTTCCAATTATCAGGTTTCCGTACCATTTTTTTAAACATCTTACTCAAATAATCATGGTAGTTATTGTTTTGTGAGATGTGAATTACAAGGGTTTCTTCGGTAACTTCTTTTGAGAATCTGGCATCACAGCGAAAGAGAATTCGGTATTGTTTTGTGGAATCCAATTTAAGACTGTCCAATGTAAAAAAATCATTGATTTCGTTTGGTAGCATTGGAATTTCCTCTTTTTTAACAAATGTTTTAAGCACCCTGGAATTCCGCGCATTATCAAAACTCCAATCATCGGCGGTAAAATATGCGTACCTGCTTTTGGTCTTCATAAATACATCCATGAATTTTTGTTTGTTCATGTTACACCAATCCAAAATAAAATTTCTGAATTGATAATGGAGAATTTGGTTATAGGTTATACCGGCTCCTGAAATGATTGTCAAAGCCACTATAAAGAATGTATTAAAAACCGAAAGTTCGCTGATGAGGACAAACAGGATCCATGCCGAAAAATCCGTTAAAGGCCTGTTGCCGAGGGTACAGCCAAAAGTCCAGGTTCCCCAGCAACTCAGAACCCAGGATATCAGACAAAAAGAAGAGACAAACACGAGAATTCTATACCATTTTTTTCGTAAAGCGAGAAAAACAACAGCCAATAAAAGGGATACCAATAAAAGCGGGCTGTAAATAAATGCGCCGATTTGAAATCCAAATAAGAAATCCATCCAATGAGGCTGATGAAAGTTGAATTTTTCTTCCCCATAACTGTAAATAAAAAATGACCCGGTCTGCCAATAATTTCCGAGAAAGTTTATAAAAACGAAAGCAAAAAACAGGAGTAATGCGATGAATGCTGTTCGAAAATTTGCCCGGAAAATTTGCCACCACTGCATTGGATTGGCTATATAAAGCAGCGATGGAAAAAGCAATACAATATTAAAGGGACGGGCCAAAACCATCATGCCACCGCAGATGGCGAGCCATATAAAATCGTTTGGTTTATTTAATCTGAAAATTCTGTTCGAATAAAAGAGTAACCCTGAAAATAAACCAAAGGTGAATGCATGCGAATATCCGGCGTCAAACGAGGTATAGTGAAACAAATTAGTTCCAAACAACAGGCTTGCAGTTAAAATAACCGGCAACCAGACGGGCAATTTTAAATGATAGGCCAATCTGAATTGAAAAAAACATCCGAGCATTACAAAAGCCACTGCGCCTAAGAGCCAGGAAATCTGATAATGAATTTCGAAGCCTTTGTTTTGGTGAATCAGCGTTCCATAAATATGAGCAACAGCAAAAAAAGGCAATTCACAAATTGCTGGTCCAATGCTGTATTTGTTCATGGCTTTATCGCCTTGAACAGGAACTATAGTGCCTTTAAATGAACCACGGGGATGATTTTCGGATTGTGAAAAAACACTGTCGGTAAATTCAAATTCTGAATCCTGATAAATGAAAATAGCCGGGAGCCAAATATAATAACCTGCCGCATCAGCGTGGATTACATTTTGAAATTTTGTAACACGAAAATTGACATATAAAGCGGATAAAATATACGTTAGCAATAATGCCCAGAGCGCCCATTTATATGA
The DNA here is from genome assembly GCA_018333525.1 of Bacteroidota bacterium. Taxonomy (GTDB): domain Bacteria; phylum Bacteroidota; class Bacteroidia; order NS11-12g; family UBA955; genus JAGXTF01. The sequence goes on from JAGXTF010000033.1 coordinate 22,907, forward strand.
TTTAAGAATCGTCAAACCTGCTCGTAAATATAAGGATGGCAGTTGTGAATACCGCGATATTTCAGTGTACGGGAGCCATCATACAAAATTAGCAGCCAATTTGGATAAGGCCTGTAGCAAATGCCAGAATATAGGCCAAAATGCCGCCAATGACCAGTCCGGTAATTCCCAAAATAACTCTTATAATAAATTCAAATATTTTCATATTCCTGTTATTAATTGTTAATTCTTTTTGCAGTTCGAAATTTTAATTGGGATTTGATGTCTGCCGGGTCAAAACCCGCATCCACCAGCATGGCCAATAATACATCCATATCCGGGCCGGAAGGATTGGAGGCCATAGATAAAGCGTATGTTTTTATGGCTCGTTTCCCTGATTTGCAATACAATAAAACCGGTTTTTCGCAAGTGTCTAAAACGGTTGATAATTTTGAAATTGCGGTTTCCGGAAAGGAATCTTTTGGTACTGGGATATAATAAAAGGATTGGTTGGTTTGCAGGATAGCTTCTTCCATATTTTTTACCTTGAATGGGTCTTTCACCTCCTCATCGGGTTGAAAATCAATGATGGTTTTGTACTCTCTGTATTCTTCTGGCCTGATATAATGCGGTGCAAGAAATACATCATTGCCAAGCGCATGAATCAGCTTTTGTGCAGGTGGATGATGGTGTTTTCTATAATCATAATAATTCTGGCCATATATCCAAACAAAGCCGGTAAGGAGGGAAAATAAAAATATTTTTAATCTGGTGATTTTCATATTTACCTAGAATATTTTGGTAACACAGCGTTTTTTGATTTGGTATAACATACACAAGTACCGATGTAAATTTGGAGTAAGTAACTCACAATTTTAGTGGTAATCGACAAATAGAGAGAATTTGTCTACAATCGAAAGCTTATAGTCCCAATACGCTCAGAATCCCTGTAACCATCAGGCTTTTCAAAAATACCGAAAGGCGATGAAAATCCTTTTTGGATTCTGCTTTTTTCAAGAGAAACAGAAACACTATAACCGGGAGAATGATAAATAAAGAAATAAAAATATTGTAAGGCAAATTGCCGTGTCGGATAGCAATATATACTACCAAAGAAACCATTACCAGTAAGATTACAGAAACAAGTACTGCGGATTTCCGAACGCCATAAACGATAGGAAATGTTGCATATTCCTGTTGTTTATCGCCTTCCATATCTTCGATATCTTTTATGATTTCACGTGCCAGGGTAATGAGAAAAGCAAAAAGGGAATACTCTGCAAAATACCCGTCAATTCTGGTATAAACACCTAAATCTGCCGTAAATACCACTGCTCCCGTCATAAATGCAATGAGCAGATTTCCCCATAAAGTTTCCCCTTTTAAATCGGAAGAATAAAAATATAACATAATCCCGATTGCAACACATAAAAACCCCATGGTAATGCCGGAAATAAATCCGAAGATGAGGGAAGCAGCTATTAAGAAACCATAAAAAATTTTCCCGTTTCGCACACTAATTTTTCTGGATATAATGCGTTTTTCCGGATTGTTGATCATGTCTTCCTCTATGTCAAAAATATCGTTGATTACGTTTCCTGCAGCGGCAGTGAGAATGGTTGCAAGAATTACAAAAAGGCTTTCGGCCCAACGTATATTATCCATTTCATATCCCGCAGAATGGAAAATAAAAATAAGTTGGGTGCATGCAATAATAGCCAGATTCAATGGCCTGGTGAGCAGCAAATAAAAAGGAAGGTGTATTTTCATTGGCAAGGGAGGTGAATTATTTCTTCGGGAATTTCATTTTATATCCCACATTCACTTTCCCTATTGAAATGTTTTGCAATTTGGATTTTAGCATGGTGCGCTTCAAAGGACTAATTCTGTCCGTAAACAAAATCCCTTCAATATGGTCATATTCATGCTGAATAATACGAGCGGCCATGCCATGGAAAACTTCTTCATATTCCACAAAATTTTCATCCTGATAGCGCAGGCGCACATGGCTATGTCTGTTTACATCAGCGCGGATGGTTGGAATACTCAGGCAGCCCTCTTCATAATCCCATTTGGTTTCAAACTCTTCTATGATTTGTGGGTTGATAAAAACCTTTTTGAAATCCTTTGTGGATTCATCTTCAATTTCGGTTCCATCGGTAATAAATAACCTGATCGACAATCCGATCTGGGGTGCGGCCAGGCCAATTCCGTTGCTGTCGTACATGGTTTCATACATGTTCGCAATCAGCCCATTTAAATCGGGGTAATCCGGAGAAATTTCCGTAGCCTTTTTTCGCAGTACTGCGCTGCCATATGCATAAATTGGAAGAATCATGAAATCTGTTGCAGGTAAGTTTGCAAAATTAATGTAGCACTTACAGAGTCCAGCAATTTCTTATCCTGTCTTTTACTTTTTCTCTGTCCTCCCAGTATCAGAGAGTTCTTTGCCTCGCGGCTGGTAAGTCTTTCATCGATGGTGTATACAGGAATATGCGGATAAACAGCTTTTAGTTTTTCAATAAATTCAATCACCGGTTGCGTGGCATGTGTGGCTTCTCCGGAGAGCCTGCTGGGCATTCCCACAATCAAAGCATCCACAACTTCTTTTTGCAGGTAATCTGCGAGCCAGAGGTGCAATACGGCAGTATCCACGGTTTGCAGGGGAGAGGCAATCATTTGCAAAGGATCAGTAGCAGCCACGCCCGTTCGTTTCATTCCATAATCGAAAGCGAGTATTCTGCCCATCATTCAAAGATAGCGGTGCATGCCTGACATGCCAAGAATTTGATCTTAAATTGCTTCCCGGCTGGTTGCAAGCGTGTCATCCAAAACTTCCGGATTGGTGGTTTCATCTGCATATTGTATACCCGGTTCTTTTATCATCCGGTGGATATAATACATCAGATAAATGGAGAGCATCATAACGCCCACTGCAATATATCCGACAGTATCAAAATGGTTTAATTTACCTGTGGATGATGAAGAGATAATCATGCCGCCAATGATGCTGGAAACACCGCCTGCCAATTGTTGAATGGAAGAATTAATACTCATAAACGCACCGCGGTCGGATGGCTCAGGTACCCCTGTAATAAGCGAACCCGCCGAGATCATTCGCGCAGTAATTCCAACAAACATAATCACGTTGATAATGACTACAATCCAAATAGCGGTTGGTGATAAATTGGTGTAAATTACCATCATTATCATCGTGAGGATAGTGCCCCAAATAAATAATCTGTATTTGCCCATTTTGTCGCTAAGCCTTCCTACCAATGGCCCGGTTACCATGCTGAACATGCCGGTAATCATAAATATTAATGGCAATTGAGATTCTGAAATACCGATATTATTTACTAAAAAAGCTGAAGTAAAAGGCATCAGCATAAATCCACCGATTGCTAAAAAAGCCATGGCGGCAAAGCCTTGCAGGTAGCGCTTGTTAATAAGGGTGTGGACCAAATGTAAAAATGGATTTTTATCTGAAATAATTTCCAAATGTTTGTCAACCGGCTTCATCTTGATAATTACAACGGCAAGGACAATAATACTGAAGGCAACAATCATTAAAAATGGAGCATGCCAACCCATTTTGGTTGCCAGAAAAATACCTACGGGAATTCCCAATACCTGGCTTACTGCAAAGGACATTTGTACAAAGCCCATCACACGTCCGCGTGCTTGCATCGGAAATAAATCGGTAATGATTGCAAAACTTACGGAAGACATTACTCCCGCAAAAATCCCGGTAAAAATTCTGGCAAAAAGTAGAAATTCATAATTGGGTGCAATTCCGCAGAACAAGGTTCCCAATACGAAGCCGGAATAAAAGAAAACAAGCAGTTTTTTTCTGTCAAATTTATCGGCGAAACCACTGGCAATAAATCCGGCGGCTCCGGCACTCAGGGCGTATGCTGCAACCACGGTGCTGAACTTGCCCGGACTAATTGAAAGTATGCGCATGAGAATAGCTCCCAATGGGGAAAGCACCATGAAGTCCAGCACCACGGTAAACTGAACTATAGCTAATATAGCAATGAGAAAAATTTCGTATTTGGTAAATACGTATTTGGTTAGATTATTTTGGTTTTTCACGAGTTTATTTTGGAGGTTTAAGAGCTTTAATTACGAGTTGCAGACATTGGTCCAGAGTTTCTTCCGAGAGTTTAAAAGGTCTTTTGCCCAGACTGTGTCCATCCAAATGGAATTTTACAAGTTGATACATGGGAGAAAATGCAACGGACCAGTATACTTCAAGAGGAAGCGGAACTAGTTGCTTATTTTCTATGGCATTTTTAACAAAACGATGCATGGTTTCGGAAATTAATTTGCTCTTTAATTCTGAAACTTTTTCATAATATGGAGAATGTTTTACCATTTCCAGAAATTGCACGGTCTGTGGATTTTCAAGATAAAAGGTTATCCGGTTTTGCCATTGCTTTTTCAAACCGGTTTTAAAGGAAACATCCGGATTGAAATCGGCAAGTGTAGCTTCAGAAAGGGAATTAGCGGCATCCGCGCAAAGCTGGTGAATGAGATCTTCGCGATCCTTAAAATAAATGTAAATGGTGGCAGTAGCAATTTTGCTGACCTTTGCCAATTTATGCATACTGAAGCCATCAAAGCCATCGCGCACAATGAGTTCCATAGCTTTGATACGCAGCAGAATATCTTTTTTTGGGTCTTTGGGCCGCATTTGGGCTGCAAAGATAAATGAACGTTCGTTTATTTAAAAATAAATTAAAAAAATCATCTCAGCAGTAGCAAGCTACCCGTGAAATAGCGATACAGGCCATTGGCGGCAGTTACTTTCAATCTATATGCATAAGTTCCGGCAGGAGCCATACTGCCGTTTATGGTTCCATCCCAGCCACTTCCACAGCCATGGAACTCCCCGATTTTTCCTCCCCATCGATCGTAGATATACATTTCGTAATCTTTAGCCCAGGTTACCACCGGTTTGAAAATTTCATTCAACTGGTTGTGGTTTGGGGTAAACACGTTGGGCACAAAAGCAGATACTTCTGTGTGAATAGCGAGTTCATTACTCCATGAAATCTGATTGGTATTTGCATCTGCAAAAGGTGCATTGATATTCGAAATCGCCTTGATTCTGAATACGGGTGTTGCACCGCAGGTGTTTCCTGCATCTGCCATTTCAAAGGTGGTGTTAGAGGTTTGGTGTACAGTTTCGAAGGTCCCATCCGCAGATTTGATTTCCACTTCATACCTGGCAATATTTCCGGGCCAAAAATGATAATGATTCCAATTTAATTGAAGTTTACCACCGACATCGTATTGTGCGGAGAGCAACATGGGAGACGTTATTTCTGACCATATGCTGGTACCGGAACATCCATCCCCGGATGCCACGCGATAATAAAAACGATCGCGATCGGTATGCAGATTATTATCCAGCAAAATATAGGAGCTTCTCACCGGCAATTGCTTCCAGTCTGTAAAAGAAGCGTCATTGGTTTTGCGTTGTATAAAATATAAAGTTGCAGTTTTTTGATATACAAATCCGGTGTCCAAATTCAGGGCAACAGATTTTTCATCCAATACCGTTGCATATTTGATGTATGGTGGATTTAATCTGGTTACATAAATTGGAGTAGCATTGGACGTGTCGCTGGAGCTGAATTCCGACACATTGGAAAACATGGATTCCAGGCGATAGGAATAAGGTGTTTTACAATTCACATTGCTATCGGTATATGCATTCGTATTTGCCGGAATGTTAGTGATGAAATTTTCTGATCCGGTGGGCAGTGTTCTCCGATACAAGGCATATGTAACCGTATTGTTACCGGTATAATTGTTCCAGTTGAGCTGTACAGAATTTTGATCCGGAGTGGCTTGTAAATTTACCTGGCAATGCGCAATGGCGGTTGCCGGATTGCTTTCCATTTTGCAGAAATTCACGGAAGTTACTTTATAACAATAGCTGTTGTGTAAAACATCCAGACCGGAAATTGAAATTAAGGTATCCTCCGAATTGTAAATTTTTCTTTGAATTTTTTCAGGCCAGTTCGTGGCATCATATACCACATAATTCCTGAAATCAAAATTATTGGTTTTGTGAAAATGCAATTGAAGTTTATTGTCCGGTAACACAGAACTGGTAATGATTTCCGTGGAATTGGGGGCAATAGTATCCCCGGTTATGGTAACTCCTTTCCAGGTTTTGATTTCCAAACAATTCCAGGCATTCCGCAGCATCAATGTCAGGTCAGAAGTACCGGGTATTTTTGCTGTATATGTAGCAACAGAATCCAGAGATTCCTCCCAGTTGTACACCCATTTCCTATAAATGAAATTGGTATCTGACACGCTTACATCCGCAAACCGGAGTAAATCTCCGGGACAAAGTGTATCTTTATTGTGTGTTTCTTTTACATCAATAAAACTCTTTTTCGGAATGTAATTCAGGGTGTCATTGCAGCCAATAGGGCCGTAGGCAATAAATTTAATGGTATCTTTTTTACCGGCTACCGGATCATAAAAGAAGCTTGGGCCGCTGAAAACCGTATTGTCCAACTGCCAGGAGTTCTTTGCTTTCACACCGGGGTACGTACTTTTATCATCGAAATATATTCTGGAATTTTCGCAAAAACCACTCTGTAAAATTGCTGCCTTTGCAGATTTAAGTCCATATAAAATGGTATCTGAAATAATTCCGATTTTACAGCCCGCACTATCTTCTAAAATCGCCGAAGGCCTGTAAGAACCTGATGTTGCGAATACATGATTGGAAATTACACCATTTCCAATGGTACCATCGCCATAGTCCCAAACAACATCCTTCAAATATTTTGCAGTTGTTTTGAATTGTACTTTCCAAGGTGAACAGCCGGAATCACTACCTGTGGTAATTTTGCCTTTTGGTCCCTTTACATCAATAAAGGCAGGAAAGCTATCAGTTGCAAAACAACCAACAAAATTTTTCACCCGAAGTGTAACCGTATATTTACCGGTGCCTAAATAAGTATGTACCGGATTCTTAATGGTACTGGTTGCTCCATCTCCAAAGTCCCACCACCATTGTTCAATGGGGTTATTGAAGCTAAAACTGGAATCCTGAAACTGAACGGTTACGGGTGGACAGAGTGCACCCTTGACATCGCTGTTGAAATGAATTTGGGGTTTGAAAACTCTCGTATACACATATTGTACAATCTCACTTTTACAACCGTTGTTGTCCGTAATTTCCAATACAACGCGCAACAATTTTACGTTGGGAACGGAATAGGAAAATGAAGGAAGTGACGATCGAAATGTATCGTCAATGATCCAACGATTGGAAACTATAATTACGGACGGATTCTTCTTCCAGCTAAAGTCCACACGGGTGGTTTTGCAATTGTAATTAAACAGGTATTGTATTTCAGCTGTTGGTCCGGTAATGTCCAAATAAAAATCTTTGGTAGCAGAACATCTCTGCAAGCTGTCAAAGGCAGTAAAAGTGATTAGAAGTTTACCTGAGTCCGGAGGCGTTTTGATGGTATAATTGGTTTTAAAATTTTTAGACCAAATCACACTATCTCCAATTGTCCAAAATGCTTTTTTGCCTGTAAAATACCCGGAATCCACCAGTGTAACTGTATGCGGAGTACAACCACTAACGGGACTTGCGGAGCTTCGCGTATCCGGTTTCGGTAATACCAAATGCAACCTTGTTGTATCCGCACAAACCTGAAAAATGCTCTTGTTTTCAGCAATACGGAAATAATCAAATTCACCAAAATTATTATGGGTGTACCACAATTCCGGATTTTCGATTTTATTGGTGTCCTCTGTTGAAACCCAATATATTTTTTCTCCGGAGGAGTTGTTGTCTTTGAGATATATTTTAGCAGGTAAACAGGTATCCAGAATTGTCATATAAGCTCTGGAATCCGGTTGGTTTACATTTAAATTGATATTGTATTTAAAACTATCTTCACAACCGGTTGTATCGTTTCTGGCATACATGAATATCTCATAATTGCTGTTGTTTTTGCTAATCCACATTTCCTGGTCGTTGCGGTGCATGTACGCCGGTTTTGATGTCCAGATCAATTTGTTATATGCACTGGTACTATTGGTTAGACGTATGGAATCCGGCAGTTTACAAGTGAGATAAGGAACATCCATTCCAACCCGTGGTGCCAAAATAAATACGCTGTCTTTGGTTTTAAATGTATCCCTGCAACCCATGTGATTTGCAATTAAAGTGATGGGTGCATTTGCCTGTGTATATTTAAATCTGGTTGTAAAATCTTTGGTGGTTGCAGTTATTCCTTCACCGCTTGCCCAAAAATATTGAATGCCTTTGTATTTTTCATCGGTTGTATTGATACAGGTTACATCCTGTGATATACAAACTTCTTTTTTCAAAACATAAAATCCGGCTTTCACTTTATAACCTACTTTTACGAAATAAGTTGGAGTATCCACGCATCCTTTTCCGTTTGTCGCCACGTATTTAAGTGCATAAGTTCCAGTGTCCTTAAAGTAGTGGCTGAAGCTATTGCCGGAAGAAATGTATTGCCTGTTTAAATACCATTTTTCGCTGGTAAGCGCGTCGCTGGTTTCATAAATTTCACCATATACTTTCATGTCAAATGGAACACATCCTTCTATGGTTCCTTTTACCAAAGTGCTTAAAAAATTCATGTGCACATATGCCGAATCGAAAGACCTGCAGCCATTTATTTCGGTTGCTGTGGCAAGTACAAAGAATGTATCGTCTTTGTTATAAGTGTGTAGAATGTCTTTTCCATAGGCATTCTTATTGTCTCCAAATTCCCAATAAACCGTTGCAGTAGGAGAGGTATTTGCATGAAAATAAATGTCAAAAGGTAAATTACAGGCACCTGTATCATTTCCACGTATTTTAAGTGATGGATTTTTAGTGACTTTAATATATGCATTTCGTTTTACCGCCAATGCACAATTGGGACCTGTAACAGAGAGTATTACGGAGAAATTGCCATAAGTATGGTACTTGTATTCAGGCGCAAATACAAAACTATAGTTGCCATCCCCAAAATCCCATTTCCAATTATACCCGCTATAAATATTGGAGCTATTGGTAAAAATAGCATTATCTGAAGTATCACATAATGTTGTGTTTTTAGCAGAAAAAGCAAGTGAAATATTATCAATAACCACAGCGTCGGTTTTGGTTTTAGTGCCTATGCAACCGTTGTTATCCGTGACGGTTAATTTAACATTGTATTTGCCGTATTTTTTATAAATTTCTGATGGGTTTGTTGTTGTAGATGTATTTCCATTTCCAAAATCCCAACTGTGTTTTAAACCTCCGGGAAATACATTGCTGGTAAAATTTACCTTTACGGGAATGCGGCAGGAGAGGGAGGTATCCAATGAAAAATCGGCGGTAGGTGGATTCCATACCTGAATAAAACTGGTGAATTTTTTTTGAGCCGAGCAACCATTTGCATCCGTCGCTATTAAGGAAACATTTTTAAACCCTGCGCCTGTATATTGATGAACGGGATTTTGCAATGCGGAATTATTTCCATCTCCAAAATCCCATTTGTATGAAACAATTGCAGCATCACCGGCTGTACTCTGGTTATAAAAAGTGAGGGTATCGTTTGGGCAAAGTTTCTTTTTACTGGCTACAAAATATGGTTTGGGTTCGAAAAAAACCTGAATGAAATTTTTGATGGATTTCTGATAGGTATTCCCAAAACTGTCTGTAATTTTTAGTTCAATATCATAATATCCGGCAATGTTATAAATAGCGGATGGGTTTTTTAATGTGCTTTGGTTGCCATTTCCCAAATCCCATTGCCAGGATTTTGCGTTGATGGAAAGGTCGCGAAATTGCACGGTAAGCGGACCGCAACCTACTTTAACATCTGCTGTGAAATTCGCCTGTGCTTGTAAACATAGAGAAACAAAAAGAAAGGCTATATGAAACAGCGAAGATTTCAAGGTGGGGGATTAAGCAATAGACAAGTTTAATAAATTTTCGTTGCATGAAAAAGTCTGAATATGCTCTGATAAAGTAAAACCTATAGTATTTCGTCAGATTCAGGTCGAAGATCTATACTGGAGCCACTTGTTTAAAGCTTACAACCTATAAGTACACGTATAAAAAAAGGCCGGTATTCACCGGCCTTTTTCAATTTCTTATGAATCGGATTACATCATTCCACCCATGCCGCCCATATCGGGGCCATGAGAATGACCTTTTTCCTCTTCTTTGATTTCAGAGAGAACGCAGTCTGTAGTAAGAATCATTCCGCCGATAGATGCTGCATTTTCCAATGCCACACGAGCTACTTTCTTAGGGTCGATTACTCCTGCTGCAATGAGGTTTTCATAGGTTTCAGTGCGGGCATTGTAACCATAGTCACCTTTACCTTCTGTTACCTTTTGAACCACGATACTGCCTTCTCCGCCTGCGTTGGCTACAATTTGACGAAGAGGTTCTTCCAGAGCGCGACGCACAATCTGAATACCGGTGTTTTCATCTTCATTTTCGCCTAGCAAAGCGCTCAGGGATTCAATGGTGCGGATAAAGCTCACGCCACCACCTGGTACGATACCTTCTTCCACTGCTGCTCTTGTTGCATGCAGTGCATCATCCACGCGATCTTTCTTTTCTTTCATTTCCACCTCAGTTGCGGCTCCGATGTATAATACTGCAACGCCACCGCTGAGTTTGGCAAGTCTCTCCTGCAATTTTTCCCTGTCATAATCGCTGGTAGTATTTTCTACCTGCGCTTTGATCTGGTTAATTCTGGAAACGATATCTTCTTTGGTACCATTGCCATTTACGATAATGGTATTGTCTTTATCAATACTGATTTTTTCTGCTTTTCCGAGGTCTGCAAGATCTGCGTCTTCCAAACGGCGACCTTGTTCTTCACTGATTACATTGCCACCGGTAAGGATAGCGATGTCTTGCAACATCTCTTTTCTGCGATCGCCAAAGCCGGGAGCTTTAACCGCAGCAATTTTGAGGGCTCCGCGAATTTTATTTACAACCAGGGTTGCAAGTGCTTCACCGTCTACATCTTCAGAGATAATGACCAAAGGTTTGCCGGTTTGAACAACTTTTTCCAAAATTGGAAGAAGGTCCTTCATCGTGCTGATTTTTTTGTCATAAATCAGAATATAGGGATTGTCCAGTTCCGCTTCCATTTTCTCTGTATTGGTAACAAAGTATGCACTGAGGTAACCACGGTCGAATTGCATGCCTTCAACCACATCCACTGTGGTGTCGGTTCCTTTAGCTTCTTCCACGGTAATTACGCCATCTTTACCTACTTTTTTCATTGCTTCCGCGATGAGCGTTCCGATGTTTGCATCGTTGTTTGCGGAAATTGCAGCAACCTGTTGAATTTTATTATAGTCGTCGCCTACTTCCTGGGTCATTTTGTCCAGGGATTCCACCACAACTTTCACTGCTTTGTCAATTCCACGTTTTAGGTCCATTGGATTTGCACCGGCAGCTACGTTTTTCAAACCTGCAGTAACAATGGCTTGAGCCAACACTGTTGCAGTAGTAGTTCCATCACCAGCGATATCGGCGGTTTTGCTCGCTACTTCTTTTAACATTTGAGCACCCATATTTTCTACGGGATCCTGCAATTCTATTTCTTTAGCTACTGTAACACCGTCTTTGGTGATTTGAGGAGCACCGAATTTTTTATCAATAACTACGTTGCGACCTTTTGGTCCGAGGGTTACTTTTACTGCATTTGCCAAAGCATCCACACCGCGTTTCAATCCTTCACGGGCAGGTACGTTAAATTCTATTTTCTTTGCCATATTGTTCTTGTTTGGGGATTAGATTACCGCAAAAATGTCACTCTCACGCATAATCAGATAGTCTTTACCATCCACGGTAAGTTCTGTTCCTGCATATTTTCCGTATAGTACAACGTCACCTACTTTTACGGTAACAGGCTCATCTGTTTTGCCCGGGCCGGCTGCAACTACTGTGCCTTTCATCGGTTTTTCTTTTGCTGTATCCGGAATGATAATGCCGGAAGCTGTTTTCGTCTCTGCGGGCAGGGGTTCTACCAGAACCCTGTCTGCCAATGGTTTTACATTTACTGACATATCCATTCAAATTTATTTGATAGGTTTGCTTGTTATCGTCCACTATCATGCCAGATGGCATAACATGACAAATTTTCAGTGAATCTGCAGAATGGTCGTTTTACCTGTCTTTTAGCCCTCAGTGGCATCCAGGTCGCCTTCGGAATTATCCGCTTTTGACATGTTATTAATTTCCTTCAGCTCCGGAAATTGTTCTTCAGGAAGTTTTTCCTTGTGGTTGGCCATGAGGAAAAATCCAATCATTAATAATGCTATCCGTATCAATAAACCCTTAGGCAGACCCCAGGAATCCAGTTTGTTGATTATGGGCAAATCAAATCCAATCAAGGCCAGTACAATTGAAATCAAACTAAAAATAATCAGATATAATCCGAAAGTTCTCATAGTATTGGATGGGTATTCAAATTTGATAATAAATTATCAAAGCATCAAGAATTAATGAACATAGTGTAAAGCACAAATTTTGCACAATCTCATGTTTATGCGATACTCAGAAATTATATAGACTTAAGGTAAGATTGAAATTTTACACTTTTTACCTGTATTCAGGTTCTTATCTTCGTAAAAAGCAAACACTTTGGGTGGCAGAATTTGAAATTCTCCGGCAAACAGACAACTCATACCAAAATCGATAGCCTTTATTTCACCCGGAAGGAATTTCAAAAAATAAAGCGTTAAACAATTTCCCTGGATTTCATAATAATTGAATTTCTTTTGTTTCATCAAATTGTTTAACACCTCCGGACCAGGTTGCATGCCATCGGGGAAGTAAACACAGGCAACGGTTTGTCCTCTTTCTCTTTGTAGTTGATTGGAAATTTCAAGATGAAAAATGTTGCTTTCTCCGGAATGTAAACTGGATTTTTGCCAATTGTTTTTGATGCTGAAATAACCGGTATCTTTATAATAAAAACCCGGGTATTCGAAGTTGGCATTAGCTTTAAAAAACGTGGATCCTTCACAGCCTGCTATGTGGATTTGGTTTTTACCGGAATGTAAATAATTTTCGGGAATCTGAATAACCTGTACCATGGATGTATTATTTAATGCCATAACCCGGATTCCATTCACATAAACCAGATTTTCTTTTTCGTTTTTGGATATCACATTTCTGTTTTTTTCCAGGTGCATGGCCATAAATTCAAAAAACAAGGCATTTGCTTGGGTTTGATAAGTGGAAATATATTTTTTTAATTTTCTGGCTTCCTCCAAAATCAAATCGGCTTCTTCTGCATTTCGTCCGGATTGCAACAATCCCATTCCATAAATACACAACATTTCCATGGCAGCAGAATAACCGGTGCTGTTAGTAATGGTGTGCATTTGGTACTTGCTTTTATCCGGATTGTTGCTGATGTACATTTCCAATTTAGCATGTATTTTTTCTGCAGCAATAGTGTCAGACTGATATAAATAAACGCGATATAAAAGTGCGGCAATATAAGGATCGAAATCAGATTGAATTCTTTGTTGTAAATGCTGAATGTTTTTCTGCAAATTAGGATAACCGGAAATTGCAAGTGCATAGGTGATGTAGGCATTCGATACATTGTCGGGGATATTGGCAAAATGATCATATTTGCCGGTGTTGTTTTTAAAACTACCATCGGAATTTTGTTGTGTGATCAGCCAGTTTTGGGTTTCATGAACAACCGCAACATTTAACAATCCAAGTTTACTTGCAGTGTGAAATTGTATGAGTCCATATGCCGTTAAAGCCTGGTGCGGTGGAGTATGGCCAAACCATTCGTAACCGCCCTCGCTTGTTTTGTATTTTTGCAAGGCGTTTAATCCGAGTTGAATATTGTGGGTGAGAGATTCTTTCGAAGATTCCAGCATGTGCATGTTTTTCAGGAATTCATAAACAATCAGGTTTGGATAATTGCTGGAAGATACCTGTTCAAAGCAACCATATGGCTGGCGAATCATCGACTGAGCTTCCTGCACCAGTGATTCCGTGTTATTGCCAGATTTTACCAATACCAAATCTATATTATCAGAAGGCAATTCAAATTCATACATACCTGATTGTGCCTGATTTGCAATTTCAATTTCGTTGTGGGTTTGAAACGGAATTACTTTTATCATTTTCGTGAAATTTTCCTGAATGGAGTTGTATGAGATTATCCAGGAAAACCAGGATGTATTTTTGGGAGTTGAGGGAATAAAAATATTTCTGTTCTCCTGCGCAGCCAAAGTGATTGTTTGAGAAACCGTAGTATCTGCACCAGACAACCGGAAGGAAATTCCAATACTATTTTCAGAGTGGTTTTTCAGGATAAATTTGTGAAATATTTTATCACCGGAATGTACATATTCCGGCATTTCCCATGCCAGTGTAATCTCGGGTTTTGATATCAGATATAGGGTATCACTGAGCAACATTCCGGCACCAAAACCTTCCAGGGTGACGCGATATACAGCTTCATTATAATTGTTTTGAAATTCAATTTTAAACAGGCCTTTTGTATTGGTTTTGGCAGCAGGAATCACCCACATGGTTGAAACCGGATTTCTGTCAAAGGGTTCCACATATTTGGAATAAGCAGGTTCATAATAGGTAGTGGTCCAAATATTTTCTCTGTCTCCTCTGGGAAGCATGGTCAGAATATTTTCAGAATAATAGTACAAACTTTGATAATAGGAGCGTTGATAGTAGTAGTGATTAGAGTAACCATAATTGGTTCCAAAAGCGGGTACAGAATTGGAAACCGGGATGCTGGAATTTCCAATATTGATGGTGTTTTCACCTATGATTGGAGATTTTAAATAAGTGGCACCACCGGAGGGAAAGCTGGACCATCCGGCAGAAGTGAAAGTGTTGAATTGAATGGAAATAAATGCAGGTAATTCCGTTTCATCATAAACGCGCATGCCATCTATAAATGTTCCGTTTCCATCCACCCGGGTACCGCGAACAGAAATTCCAAATGGTGTAGCAATAACAGCCGAATTTCTGACTATTAATCCATCGACTCCCCGTCGCGCGGATTGTAACAAACCCGTTCCACTTGCTGTATTGGAATTACCAACCAAATTTATAAGATCTGCTTTTCTGTTTATTTTAATACAAGCCACACCTATATTTTTGGTTTCGGCAGATTCTACACTTTGTCCATCTGCAAAATCTACATCCGCAATTTTTGGTTTTTCATTTTCAGCGACTACTTTTTTCGCCTTCATCAGGTTATTGTTGGCAAATCGGTTATCAGCCACGGACTCCATATTCTGATAACCTGTTATAGCATATTTTTTTCGCAGGGCAACATCTTCACATATATAAATATTCCTGTTCCGGTGATAATAATATTCCGGTATTGCGTCTTCAGG
Organism: Bacteroidota bacterium; assembly: GCA_018333525.1. Classification (GTDB taxonomy): domain Bacteria; phylum Bacteroidota; class Bacteroidia; order NS11-12g; family UBA955; genus JAGXTF01. The sequence goes on from JAGXTF010000033.1 coordinate 38,306, forward strand.
AATAAAATTGATATCGTAGGTAATGAGTGGTGCCGGATGTTTTATCTTATAATAAGTTTGAAGAATTAACGGGTTTATTGCATTGGGGAAGCAAGGCAGACCAACATTGTAATGTGCCAGTATTATTCTTTCCTTTCTTGCAAGAGGGATTTTTGAATTTGAAATTCTGCGCCAGCCATGTGTTAACATGACCAGATCCAATGCTGCGAATTTGGATGAATCCATATCGTTAAAATACCAGTTTGGATCCTCCACATTTCCTTTTAACTCGTCTGTGAACATCATAGATGCAAAGAGGTTTGGCTGCTTGTCGTTCACCAGGTTCAGGTCTTTTTCATTGACCACAGCAGCGGCAAATTTGCAAAATACCGGATTCCCTTTTTCATCGGTAACCCGAAACTCCAGACTGTTTTTTTCACCCGGTCGGAGGTATCTGGAATGGTTCAAAAATTGCACCTTTATTTTTTTTTCAGGGAACAGAAATACAAGCCTTTCACCTTGTGCAGCGCTCCAATGCAACAATCGGATTTTTGCAATGCCGGGAATGTAATGGTTCATTGCGATGGGAATGCGGTTCAGCCCTTTTTTAAGAGTAATTGTTTGTTGTGTTTGTTTGGTATTATCCCTGGAAATTTCCAGTTGAGCAATGGTGTTTCTTTTGGAATTAATTACAGCAACATATTTGTCTTTTATTCTCTGTATTTCCAGATTAAATTCAGCAACAGTATCTACTTCCGGCAATGATATAGTTTTATTATAAACCGGTTGAATAATTTTGGCAAAATAATGCATTCCTTTACCGGGGGTCAATCTTACCTGCCCCATTCCACGGTGTGTGCTGGAAAATTCCGTAACCATTCGGTTACTATCATCCACGATGATGCCTTTTACCTGAATACCAATTCCGGATTTATCTATACATTTAAAGGCTAGATTAGCAGTTACATCTGCCAGAAAATTTCCGCCTTCAGGGAGAAAACTTAAATCGCCAATTGCAGAATTAAACAACAGCGGATATACCTTACTGTATGCCTGATTTCCATATTTAAATGCGGCAGTAATATATCCGGATTCAGCAAGGAAGGAATCTTTGAGTTTCAAGGAAACTTCATATTCCTCACCTTTTACCTGAATCACAGTGGCATCCAAAAAGTTTATTATTTCACCATTTGCTACAACCTGAAATTCGGGAAACAAATCCATTAATGACTGGTTATTCGCATTCTTGACTGAAAAGCGAAACCGAATGGTATCGCCCGGGAAATACAAATCGTTGTTAAGCTGGTATTGCATGTAAATATCAGCAAAGTCTGCGCTCTGAATGAAAAAGTTTTTGGTTGCATATACGGGTTCCGGCATACTGCTGGAATTCCAGGATGTTGTAGCTTTAATTTTATAGGATCCACCTTTAAGCAAATTCAATGGAAATGTATGTGTGGCTGTACCTTCATAAATTACAGCTTTGTTTTTGTATACTATTTCATCGCGACCGTCGAGCACATCAAAATATACCAGCGCGCTTCTGCCCGGAGTGAAATAATGGTCGTTTTCAGTGAGGACAAAAAATGTGAGGTACATAGATTCCGAATTGGCATACATGGGTTTATCCATGAACATGTAAATTTTATTGGGTTCTGTAGTTTCCGGAATCGGACGAAAAATTTGTGCATGCAAGAGCAGACTGCTAAGCAGGCCCCAGACAGTAATGATAATTTTCATAAATATGTTCCCTTTCAATCACTAATTCCTTTATGCTGGAAATAGTAAACAGAGGAAATGTAAAGTTTTGGTCAGGAAGGAGAGGAGGAAGTGGGAAGTTAGATGTGGGAAGTGAGAAGTGGGAAGTTAGAAGTTTGAGAAGCAGGTAGCGGGATTCATAGCTTAAACCAGGTGATTCAACCATGCCTCTTCTGAACACGAGGATTTGGTGTTATTTTTGATATAACCATTCCAAATATGAAACGCCTTTCCAGGATTCTTAAAATAACCGGTATTACATTACTCGCGTTCTTGTTGTTGCTGGTTCTTGCTCCTTTTTTATTTAAATCAAAGATTGTAAAAGCCATTAAAAATACTGCGAATTCGGAGTTAAACGCCACGTTGAATTTTGATGATGACATCAGTATTAGTTTTCTCAGAAGCTTTCCAAATGTTTCCTTGAAGCTGGAAAAACTCAGTATTGTGGGCAAAGACAGTTTTGCCGGAGATACCTTGTTATATTTCCCTTCTACCCGGCTCACCCTGGATGTAATGAGTGTTTTTAAGGGAGAAGAAATTCAGGTTAAAAAAGTGTTTTTACAAAATCCGGATATTCGCATTGAGACACTTCCCAGCGGTCGTGCGAACTGGGATATTGTAAAAACAGATACCACGCAGAAACCGGATACCGCACCTTCGACTTTCAAATTGGCTTTAAAGGAGTTCAATATTGAAAAAGGAAATCTGATTTATAACGACAGGAGTCTGGATTTTTATACCGAACTGCGCAATTTCGACCATAGCAGTACAGGAGATTTTACTGCCGATAATTTTACCATGGAAACGGAAACACATACCCCATCACTCATTCTGGGATATGGTGGTATAAACTGGCTTTATAAAATTAAAACCGATGTGATTGCGAAGATCCAAATGGACATGAAGTCGTATAAGTTTTCATATGAAAAGGCCAGTGCAAAACTCAATAATCTGGAAATTGAAAGCAATGGATTTGTGGACCTCAACGATAACGACATCGATATGGACATTGCCTTTAAAGCCTTGCAAAATGATTTTAAAAGTTTCTTAAGTCTGGTTCCGGGCGTTTACAGCGAATCGTTTAAAGACGTGAAAGCTTCGGGCAGTATGGGCCTTATGGGGTCTTTAAAAGGCAAAATGACCGATGATAAAATGCCTGCAACATACCTTGCATTGAATATCCAAAACGGATCCTTTCAATATCCATCTTTGCCATATGCAGCAGATCAGATTTTTTTAGATGCAAAATATACCAACCCGGATGGAATGCCGGATAATTCTGTAATTGATATCAAGAGATTTTTGATGCGAATTGCCGGAGAATCCTTTACCATGAATGCATTATTAAAAACTCCGGTAAGCGATCCTTATGTAGATGGCGGAATGAAAGGCAGGCTGGATTTGTCTAAAATTCTTGGATTAATTCCAATGGAAAAAGGGACCAAACTGGCGGGAATAATTGATGCAGATTTAAAAGTTGCCGGCAATTACAGTTCTGTACAAAAATCAAAATACCAGAATTTCAAAGCGGATGGTCGCTTTAAAATGCAGAACTTATTATACCAATCGGTTACAGATAAATCGCCATATACGGTAGATGCACTAGCGCTGAATTTTACCCCACAAAAGGTGGATTTAACAGAATGCAAAGGTGTTTTGGGTAAAAGCGATTTTGATGTAAAAGGTACAGTGGATAATATATTCGGATATTTATTTTCTAATGAAGTGCTCAAAGGAAAAGTGGCATTTAAAAGTAAATATTTCAATTTGAACCAATTTATGAGTGATGAAGAATCACCCGATGAGCCGAAAGCAACTGACACCGGCAATGTAGCCATTGTGGAATTGCCGGCAAATCTGGATTTTATTTTGAATGCGGAAGTAGGAAAAATAATTTACGATAATTATACGTTGAGTAATGTAAGTGGTACTGCACACCTTCATGATGCGGTGCTGGATATGGAGGGCTTGCGCGCAAACCTGCTGGGAGGCACCATTGCACTGGATGGAACTTATGACAGCAAAAACGTAAAAAACCCGTTTACGAAATTGGATACGAAACTGGAACAATTAAATTTTGCTCAAAGTTTTGAGTATTTCCCGATTCTTTCCAAATACGCTCCAATTGCAAAATATGTAGATGGGTTGTTTAATGCATCTATTGATATGAATAGCATTTTGAATGAAAAGATGCAACCTAATTATGAAAGCATGAACGTAAATGGAATGGTGAGTTTTAATGATGCGGCAATTAAAAATTCAGAAATTTTACAACAAATAGCAAAACAATTAAATGTGAACTGGCTGGAGAATTTGACTTTGAAAAATCAGAAAATAAAATTCAGCATTAAAGAAGGGGTTTTTCAATTGCTGGATAGTTTGGTGGTTCCGTTGCCAAAAGGTGCTACCATGAAACTGAGCGGCGCAACTAAATTGGATAAAACAATTAAATATGGTGGCTGGATCAAAGTTCCGAGAGAGGCCATGGGAGCCGGAAATCAGGTATTAAACGGTTGGGTGAAACAGGCAGCAGGTAAGGGCTGGAATCTGAATGTGGATCCCATGATTCCCGTGGATTTAAGTATAGCTGGAACCTTTTTAAAACCGGTTGTAAATGTATCGTTAAAAGGATTTGCAAAATCTACTGCAGCAGGAATTAAGGACCAGGCAACAGGAATTGCAAAAGATGAAGCCAATAAAAAGTTGGATGAGGCTTTGAAAAAAGCGAAAGCAGAATCTGAAAAAATTATCGCTGAAGCGCAAAGACGTTCGGATCAGTTGCGTGAAGAAGGTCATAATGCCGCAGAGAAAATTAGAAGAGAAAGCAAAACTGCAGGGGATGCTATTCGCAAACAGGGAGATGACGCTTACGCCAAGGTGATGAATGAAACCGAAGTAGCAGCTAAAAAAGCCGAAGATCAGGTTACGATTCCTGCTTTGAAAAAAGCAGCAGGAGATAAGGTACGCAGGGAAGGACAGAAAAAGGCGCAACAGAGCAAAGATCAGTTATACCTAAAGGCACAACAAACCGAAGAAGCCGGAATGAAAAGAGCAGATGCTGTGGAATCTGAAGCCAACAACAAGGCGGATTTGATAATGAAAGAAGCAAAGGAAAGAGCAGATAAAATCATGAAGGAAGCGGAGGATAAGGGTAAGGTGAAGTAGGAACTTTAAAGAAGCTTCAAGCTGCAAGCCCCAAGCCCCAAGCTAAAGGTCTGATGCTACGGGATTCATGATTAAAATTCTCAGGGTTGATTACGGATGATTCATTAATCAAACCAAATTAAATTGGTAATGGAAGATGCGACAAGTCATGACTTGTCGCTACATATAGCCAGACTAACAACTGATGGATGACGACTGAGCCCTCGGTAACTCGGTCACTATCTACTAAATTCGCGGCATGCTTTATGGCTGGGAAGAAATAATGACGATTGTGTCGGTACCGCTTTATGCGGTAGTTATACTCGGCGAAATTATTATTTCAAATATTCTGCATCGCAAACTTTACGATGTAAAAGACACGCTCAACAATTTTCTGATGACCGCTTTAAACACATTGTTTACAGTGCTGGTTGCGGGGAGCTTTGTGGTGATGATGAGTACTGTTTATTCGGTGCGAATTTATACCTGGGAAAGAGGAATTGTATACTGGGTTTTGGCCATGATATTAACCGATCTGGCATACTGGGTGGTGCATTGGGCGGGCCATATGGTGCGTTTGTTTTGGGCTGTGCATGTGGTACACCACAGCAGTCAGAAATACAATATTTCTGTGGGTTTTCGAAGCTCCGTTTTTGAACCGTTATACAGGGGTTTCTTTTTTCTTCCACTTGCATTCTTGGGTTTTCGTGCTGAGGATGTGATGCTCGCATTTGCCATTCAGCAATTGTATGGTAGTTTGGTGCATACCGAATTAATTAAAAAGATTCCGGTTTGGGAATGGGTGTTTGTAACTCCTTCGCACCACAGGGTTCACCACGCTAGTAATCCCAGGTATTTGGATAAAAACATGGGAATGATTTTTATTATTTGGGATAAATTATTTGGCACTTTTGAACCAGAAGACGATCACTACGATAAGGTTAAATTTGGATTAACCAAAAATCTGGAAACCTACAATCCCGGAACGGTTATTTTTAAGGAATGGATAGAAATGTTTCGTGATGTTAAAACTGCTCCGGGAATTAAAAATAAACTGATGTACATATTTGGTCCTCCAGGCTGGAGCCATGATGGTAGCAGGCTTACCAGCAAGCAGATGCGAGAAGAGGAAGGAGAGCAAAAGCCACAAGTTGGCTTACCCGATGGTTTGCAACCGATAACTGGCAACGTGGAGAATTAGAGAAGCTAAAAGCAAACCGCAATAACAAAATCACAAATTAGGGAACAACTCTAAAATAAACGTCTTTGGTATCGATCAGATTTCCGTTGAATTCATATACTTTTAATTGATAATTGTGAATTCCAAGGGATGGTTTTATTAAGTGGATTTTTCCAATTCCATCTTTCATTTTAACATTTTTATTTTCCAGTTTCAAACGAAAATCTTTCCGACAATAGTAATATATTAAATCGGGGATAATATCGGCTTCAAAATCTTCTCCATAATGAACTTTGCTGCTTCGGGCCAGAACGGCAGTGAATTGTCTGCTGCAGGAATATGAGTTAGAATAATAAGCTGAGTAAAAGATATTGGCTAATTGAAGAATACCGGTAATTGTATCATAAGGCTTATTATTTTCAACATAACCTTTGGCCAAATGCTCTATGAATTCATTGCGTTCCTTTATTCCGTAACCATTTTCGTTAATGATTTGCTGAACAATGGTGTCATCCAGGGACATGAAAACTTTATGTTTGGATAGATTCAAAAGGAGTTTATCTCTAATTCTGTGAATCTTTAAAGGATGACCTTCGTGAATGGTTCTGGATATCAAGCACTGCGCGATAGTTGTAGCCAGATATTTTTGTCTTTGATAAATTTCTTTTTGATTCTTCCTTTTTTTGATTTTGGCATGTGTTGATATGGAAAAGTATACTTACCATCAACAGAGAGAATAAAATCCATTTCACCATATAGGGTTAACCTGTGTAGTTGTGGTTTATTACAGGAAATGTATTTTCCAATACGAAAAGACCTGATTTTGAGGGGGAATATGGTTTATGACAAAAAAAATTATTATTGAATTGAGGGAGATTTAAGATTGCTGAAGGTGTGGAGATAACCGATTATAACCGGATATAACCGTTTATTTCCGTTTACATGGTGGTGTTGCAACAGGGGTTTTGAATTTTGCAGGTATGGGAACATATACAAGAATTATATATCATGTGGTTTTTGCTACCAGGCGGCGGGAAAGAACATTGACAAAGGAGGGTCGTATAAAATTATTTGCATATATGATTGGAATTTTGCAGAAAAAGAAGTGTTATTTATATATTATCAATGGGGTTGAAGATCATATTCACATCCTGTTTGACCTTCATCCGGATATTACGCTTTCCTCATTAATCAAGGATATTAAGATGGCGAGTACCGTTTTTATTAAGCAAGAGAAATTATTTCCGAATTTTAGAGGTTGGCAGGAAGGTTTTGGTGCGTTTACCGTTAGTTCTCAATCAAAAGAAAGGGTAATTGAATACATCGAAAATCAGGAACAACGGCATATGAATATGGATTCTAAACAGGAACAAATCGATTTATTGAATGAGGCAAAAATTAAATTTGATGAAAAATATTTGTAAATAATCTAGATTGTTTTGTTCATAAACGGGAGAATATTCAACCCCTTCGGGGTTGGTATTTCGTAACGCCGGGGGCTACGGAAATTGAATCCCTTCGGGATTTTGAATGCAAAAAACAAAATTCGACTATCAGAGTTGGTGTGTGATGATGTCAATGGTTAGGGGAATTGAATCCCTTCGGGATTTTGAATGCAAAAAACAAAATTCGACTATCAGAGTTGGTGTGTGATAATGTCAATGGTTAG
>JAGXTF010000034.1 GCA_018333525.1 Bacteroidota bacterium
TTTTTTAGCGGGAGAACCAACCATTGGTTCAGCATTCTGGCACCCATAGGTGTGCAGGTTTGGTCCAGAACTTCCAACAGCGTTTTTCCGCCCGGAAATACGGGTTGCACCAATTCCAGATTGCGAATGGTAAATCCATCCAGCCACATAAAACGCTCTTCATCCATTCTGCTAATGCTGCGTATATGGGAAATATGGTGGTGGTGTGTGGCTTCCAGATATTGCAACGCTGCACCCGCAGCGATGATGGCATTTTCCATTTCGGAAATTCCAAAACCTTTTAAAGTGGATGTTTCAAATTGCCTGCAAAGTTTGTCTTCGCAATATTCCTTGCGGTATACCCAATTGTCCAGGCTTTGGGCAAATACCTGTTTCCCGGCAAGACCTTCAATTTCCTGTTGTTGCTCTTTAGGGCAAAGTACTTCTGCAGGTTTCAGGTTTTGCAGGAGTTTTGCAATTTGCAGTCTGTCGCCATTGGTAGTTAGAAATTCTCCGGTGCTGATATCTAAAAATGCAATACCGCTGGATTCGTCTTCCAGAAAAACAGATGCCAGATAATTGCTCTTTCTGGAATCCAAAACCTTGTCGTTGTAGCTCACGCCGGGTGTAACCAGTTCAGTAACGCCCCGTTTTACAATGGTTTTGGTGAGTTTGGGATCTTCAAGCTGGTCACATATTGCAACCCGATAGCCGGCGCGTACAAGTTTCGGCAAATAACTGTCCAGAGAATGGTGGGGAAATCCCGCAAGATCCATTTCCGAAGCAGCGCCATTGGCGCGCTTGGTGAGTACTATGCCCAGAATTTTGCTGGTGATTCTCGCATCTTCATCAAATGTTTCATAAAAATCACCCACGCGAAACAGCAACAATGCTCCGGGATACTGGCTCTTGATCCCGTAGTATTGTTTCATTAAAGGAGTTTCATTCTTTTCTTTAGGCTTGGCACACATAATCTCCGAATAGCCTTGCAATTTATTCCATCTGCATTGGCTTTCTTCCACATTTTCCTAACCTAAGATGTCAATGTGCACATTGACATCAAAGAGGATGTGCACATTGACATCTAAGAAGAAGGAAAATCAATTGGTGGTGGGCACCGGTGTTTCCATTACCGGCATTTTATTTTCCGGTTTCGGTTTCATGCGCTCCCTTCCAAATGTAAAATTGGTTCCGAATCTCCAGGATATGGATTTTACACCTGCCGGTATAAATGGGGCAAGTACATTATCCATAATGGAATATACCTGCCATGCGCCCAGGTTCAGACTTCCACCCAATCCAATATTGAAAAAACTGCGGCTGTAAAAACTGTTGCTCAAATTAAGCGTGAGTGCTTTTCCAGCTTTCCATTTTACGTTTAAAGTAAGTCCGGGGTAAAATCGGCGGTTGTAAAAATCACCATAAAACAATGCGCCTGCGGTTAATTTTTTACTGAGCATATAACTGCCGTAAATAAAAAATTCAGAACTCAGTGTGGTGCGGAAAGTAGTGGTGGTGGTGTCCAATGGAAAGGTTGCAAGAATGCTGTCCTTCAATTGTGACAGATATTGATCAAAAGATTGGGTGTCATTGCTTTTCACATGGATACCATCAAAATTGAAACCTGCATTGGGATTTCTGGATACAATATTTACAGTATTTTCTTTCCAGTTAATAAATCCCAAATCGATTACAGATGCACTTAATTCAATTTTGTCATTCCATTTATAGCTGGCACCCAAATCCAGTCCCATACCGCGATTCCCGCTCTTACTAAAATTCTGAGGTTCAAAATCTTCGTTGGGATTATTGATAATTCTGCCCCAGGAACTGGCAGTATTTAATTCCAGATTTGTTTTTAACAAAAGGCTGTAATCCTCTTTATTGGTGGTAACATCCAAATCTGCATGGTTGGTATTTATGGTCGCAAATCCCTGTAAATATTTTAATTTTCCGCCGAGTGTTAATTTATCACCAAGGGTATAATTATATCCAATTCCATATTCCCGGTAATACACTGCGCCTGCTTTAAAATGAAATTCAAAAGTTTCTCCCAGATTATCTCCGCCATTGCCATCAATTAAAAAACGAAACAAATCTTTTGGTATGGAAACCCGCATGTGCGCTTTGTCCGTAACATTCAGGTTAAAAAAGTGGTTTCCGAATTTAAATCCGCCGGTGAGCCAGGTATTTTCAAATTTCAAAGCGATATAATTTTTCTTATCCATCAAATCCAAAACCTTGTTCACATTCAATATTAAACTATCGCCATTTCCTGGTTCAGTAGCTTTTAAAAACTGGTTAAAATTAAAACCGCTGTTGGCATATTGCATATAAACGGAGTTCAGTCCGGGCATGCCAAAATACCATTTGCAATCCGGTCTGGTTGCGGGGTTCAGATAACTGCTCTGCGGTATGCTGTTCATGGGATAGAGCGTAAAAGTTTGTTGTGCATGCAACAATCCCGATGCAAAAAATAAAACGGTAAATAGTTTAGAATTTTTCATTGACTGCAACTTTAGTGTGAATGCCCATTTTAACTTTTAAATGTTGGTTTTGCGTTATTCGCACCGGGACCTGAGTCCCCCCGCTTTCTGCCGTATTCATAAATGCTTTGAACATGAGTTTTTTGGCATTTTGAATGTTTTGAATTTTATCTTTTTCCAGATACACATCATAAATTTCATCGTAAGGCGCGATTACATTTCCGCTCCCATCTATGGTTGCAGAGTTTGCAATGTATCGGAATGGTTCGAACAGAGAATCCAGAATGAGCGAATTTGCATCCATGAAATAGGCCTGAAATCCAAGCGTAATTGGAATTTCATTGTGGATGTTCATTCTGAAATTTACCCAGTCTATTACCTCTGAAGCTTTGCCGGCATTCAAATCGAAATCCGTAGTATCAATTAACAGTACCTTGGTTGCAAGACCGTTCAAAGGCAACTCCATCATCACTTTCACTTTAAATGTAGAATTGGCTAAAACAAAATTGCGTTTAACAGGGCCACCCGGATTTGGAATTACATTAAAATTATACAGAATATGGGTGGGCTCATTTTTAATTACTGTTTGAATATTGCTGCTTGGATGTGAAATTACCACTGAGTCTGTGATGAAATTCCCCTCACTTCCAAAAGGAATTTCGCTAATTGCCGTAGTTGCAGGATAGCCTACAACCGGAGTTGTACCAGCTGGTTTATATCCGGAAAGACTATTGGTTTTTAATTGAAAAGGCATACCCATATTGTGGGTATAAATCAATTTTAATTTGGGATCGTCAAAACGGAAAGTGCCGTATTTTAAACCCTGGTCGAAAATGTCAAGAGACAGACTATCATTGGCATTCAGCACGCTCAAATTTCCAAAATATCCGTAAATTCTGGAAAATTGCAGGCTGTTCAAATTGTAATTGATATTGAAATTGTCGCTGATTCCAATTCCTGCTCCGCTGTTGGTATAGGTGATGGAAAGGTCCATTCGCAATTCATTAAAACCTGTTCCACCTTTGGTGGCATCTAAAATAATATTACTTAAAGAATCATTGATATTTCCGGTTGCTCTGGAACCAACATTTAAATTATAAATCAAATCCGGACTGCCGGAATTTTTTCTTCTCGCCTGTACTATTTTTAACGTTACGGTACAGGGATGGTCATAATTGTTTTGAAAAGCCAAAGAAAAATTTCCCTTGGAAAAATAAACGCTGTCCAGTTCCGGAATACCGGTCATCACAAATGGAAACACAAATGATCGGTTAGTAGTTACACTTCCTGCGCCGGTAAGTGTCGCTTTTTCAGGGTTGGTCAATGCTGCAGAAGTGGTTCCATTCTGGTCATTGAGTGGATACAACTGACTTCCCGTTTTGCTGATTTCCGTGGCTTCGTAAGCAAAGTAGATGGTTTTGTCAAAGTAAGCACCGGTGTTGGCCGGTCCGCTAAAGATTTCCACGGCATCATCCAGGTTCAGATCTGCATTGATGGCGGAAATGGCGTAGGTTCCGGACCATTTTACACCATGTATCCGGTCTATTTTCTTTTTGGCTTCTTTATAACAGCTGCCAAACAGAATAAGTGGTAAGATTACAAGCAACACTCGCTTCATATTCCAAAAATAAAATAAGTTTGATGAAGCTGTACACACTTTTACCCACTATAAACGGATATGTTTCACAACAGAATTGTGTATTTACGTAAACTTTGATTTGCATTCCGGTATTTTTGCCGCTTGCGAAAACTGAAGTTAAAAGAGCTCGGGAGGCTCAGTACCGAAGAATTTAAATCAGTGGAGAAACTTCCATATGTCGTGGTTTTGGATCAGGTTAGGAGCATGCACAATGTGGGCTCTGTTTTTCGCACCGCGGATGCATTTCGGGCGGAAAAAATAATATTATGTGGTATTACCGGCCAGCCGCCGCATAGGGAAATTACCAAAACTGCCATTGGTGCCGAAAAGAGTGTAAGCTGGGAATACGCTGCCAAAACTACAGACGCACTGCGGCATTTAAAGGCTTTGGGCTATCATATTTATGCGGTTGAGCAGACCGATCGTTCGCAGTCCTTGCAGGACATCATTTTCAGCGGTGGAAAAGTAGCCTTCGTGTTTGGCAATGAAATTGATGGTATTGAACAGGAAGTACTGGAAATTTGCGATTCATGCATAGAAATACCCCAGGCGGGAACCAAACATTCGCTCAACATCTCCGTGGCATGCGGCGTGGTCTTGTGGCAGTATGCCTCAAGCCGGCTCTCGCAATTCTGATTTTTAGTCTAGCTGGTGCCAGCCGTGCCCAAACTTTGGAACACCTGGTGGAAATATGCGATGCGGAACAAATTCGCCTGGACATGCTCGACGGTAAAAAGGATACTGCCATAGAATTCAACACCCTGGCACAAAAAGAACGCGGCAAAAAAATTTATTTTCAGTTCATAGATCACATACAGACCAATATTCTCAGGCCTGAATTTCCGGAAAACGAACGTTTGCCTTTTTATAAAAACCTGGTTCAAACCATACAGAATCTGAAGAAAACCAATGTGCGTTTTCTGGCATATTTCGAACAGTATTTTTCCATGGTATTAAATATCAGTGAAAATAATGGTGCACAGCGGGATATGGAATTGCTTAAAAATCAGGTACCCATGGCGCTGGATTGCATTCCTTATTTTGTAGGCCGGTCTTATGCGCAGGAAGTAATGGTTTTTGCTGCGGGTAAAAAACCTTATGATGTGCTCACGAAATACCTGGATTACAACCGGGAAAAATGGTTTTTATCCGTTCTGGAAACAGTGGCCAAAAATGACCCCAATGCGGTAAAACAATTTTTCGGAACTCCGCATGCAGTAAATACGGCTTTAAAAACAAGTATAGATCCGGTAGTTTTAAAACTCTACGATATTTTTTATGAATATGGAAGGGCCAGTTCCGGATATACCAATATTGAACTGGTGTACAACAATAAACTCACCATTGATGAGAGTGAAACACTGGTACAGGATGAGAAGAAGTGGTTTCAGCAACTATGTATTTTACGCGCAAATCCCAATATTTTAGGTACTTATTCTGTAGATCAGGAATTGTCGCATTACAGTTTGCAGCAAATTCGGAAAATCAATTTTTTACACGATGAAAAAGATGAAATCCGCTTTGCTTCCGCAACTACTTACAATGCCACACAGCTATATAATTTAATGGTGTACAGCAGGGATGAAATATTCACATCCACTTTTCTTGGACTGTTTAAACGCATGATGCAAAGGCGCACCGACTCTTCCTTATTTGTACTTTTTAAAAATCAGGGATTAAATAAATTCAGAACTTTTGTGCAAATGTGCGCAGGGTATAATACGCTGCAAACAGCCCTAAATACCATGACGAAACTGGAGCGCGAAATGCTGATTGATGAAATTGTAAAAGATTTGGAAACTACAGGCGGCAATCTGGAACCCGCAGTGGAGGTAGCGGATATTTTTGGAAGTATTACAGATAGTTTGTTGCGAATACAAATGAGCGATAAACTGGGGGATGAATTGCGCAGGTGTTTTTTAAACCGCAATATGTATGGTGCCAGATTGTATGGGCTGTTGTATAAATTATCCGGTGGAAGTCCGGAAAAAATTACAGGTACTTCTGTGAATTTTGATATCCCTTTGCTGGATAAAGTAGAGGTGGGATTGCTATTTCCCGATGGAAAAAATATTCAGCAACATGTTTTCTTTGATGATGAAGATGGGGAAGCGGCATTTAACAGTTTTGCGGGCATGTTTAAATCAGATGTTAATTATAAATTTTCCGATGGCCCCGGATATGTGAAAATTGAATCAGTAAAGGGAAATAAAGTGATTATATACTGTAACAAACCCAAATCTGAAACAGGCCTGGAGAGCATCCGAAAAATATTTGAAGCGAACAACAGATATCCGGATATTGTGGTGCACAGAGGGCACAGCTACCACTTGGGAACCACAGTGGATTTGCTCACCAATAATGTGAAAATTGCGATACTTGGAAGTTGTGGCGGTTATCTCAATATTTCAAGAATTCTGGACAATGCATCGGATGCGCAAATTGTGAGCAGCAAGCAGGTAGGAACATGGACCGTAAACAATCCGCTTCTCAAGGGAATGTCGGAAACGCTGCGCACCGGAGATGGCGGGCTGGACTGGATGAAATTGTGGGCGGAGCTGGATAAAAAACTCAAGAATAACGACAAGTGGGGCGATTATATTCCCCCGTATAAAAACCTGGGTGTGCGGTTTGTAAAGGCATTTGAAACCATTTGATGTAAAATTGGCGGAATTGAATAATTTCGCATCGCATTGATTTCGCAAAAAACATTCTTACTTCCCATTTTAATTTTATTTGCTTGTTCCGGAAAGGATAAGAAAATAAATCTCGTAAAAAACGAATGGATTTCTTCTGCTCCCGAAATCCAATATTCCATCTTATTTTTCGTTTCATCGGATTGTCCGCTATGCAAATCTTACATGCCCGAAATTCAAACCATACAGGATAAAATGTTGGTTAATAAAAAATGGCAGGTAATAATCATAGAAGAATCTGAAAATGCCGAAAAATTTGCTGCAGCGCATCCGAAATGGAATGTGAAACCGGATTACAAACACCAAATAGCAAAATTATTTCAGGCAGATGTTACGCCTGAAGTTTTTGTTGTAGATAGTGCTTCTCATATTTTGTATCGCGGTGCCATAGACAATTATGCAATAGAAACAGGTAAGCACAGAGCAGTGGCTGATGAACATTATTTAAAGGATGCAATTGCAAATATTGAAGCCGGAATAACAGTGAAACGCAACAGTACCAAAGCAGTAGGGTGTTATATAGAATGAGCAAAAAATTCCTGTTCATTGGTTTTGTAATTTTGATTGCAGGTATTGTAATTGCCTTGTTTTGGAATAAAAAAGCAGCGAAAGAAAATATCACTTTTACCGAACATATTGCACCAATTATTTACAAGAATTGTGTTTCATGCCACGCAGAAAATGGTGCTGCGCCATTCCCTTTGCTCACCTATAAACAGGTGTCAAAAAAAGCAAAAACCATTGCTAAAGTAACGAAATTGCGTTACATGCCACCTTGGCCCGCAGATCCGGGTTACAGCCATTTTGTGAATGAAAAATACCTGACCGATGAGGAAATTGAAACCTTACAAATTTGGGTGAAAAATGGCAAACCGGAAGGTCCGGATATTCCATTGCCAAAATATGAAAAACCAAATTATATCAGCGCCATTGGAAAACCGGATCTCACCTTGTTTTTGGATTCCGTGCAGTTGTTTCCCGATTTGCGGGATCGTTTTTTTCTGATCAAAATACCAGGAAAAATTGCGCAGGATACCTTTGTTAGAGCAGTGGAATTCATAGCAGGAGAGCCGGATTTGGTGCACCATTTCAATGGCCATTTGCTTTTATTTGCACCAGATGCAAAAAAGAATTTATGGGAAGGGGATTTAAAAACTGAAATCAGTGCGGGTGAATATGAAAAGGATTTTGAAAAATTAAAATTGTTGAACGATGATGGCACAAAACCATTTCGAATTCACAGTGCAGTAAATTATTTGCCGGGAGTTTTTGGAACATCGTATCCCGATGGAATAGGTACATTCCGAATCAGCAGCAATTTTATTTTTGTAGGAAATGATTTGCATTACGGGCCCAGTGACAGAAAGGTTTGGGACAAGAGCAGAATCAATTTGTTTTTCACCTCCAAAGCGCCGGAGCGCGCCACTTCAGAAATTATGCTGGGCACGAATGGGGTTTCCAAAATCGAACCGCCATTAAAAATTCCCGCAGGAAAAATTTCCAAACATATCACCAGGTTTAAGGTGGAAAATGATATTTCGGTATTGACTGTAAATCCACATTTGCATATGCTGGGCAAAAGTTTTTTGGCATATGCTATCAAGCCAAATGGCGATACAATTCCATTAATACGAATTCCGGAATGGGATTTTCGCTGGCAATATTTTTATACCTTTCAACACATGGTTCCCATTCCAAGGGGTTCGGAAATAATTGCAGAAGCAGTGTTTGACAACACAACCAGCAACCCGAATAATCCAAACAAACCACCAAAAGAAGTGGGAGAGAGGTTGGAATTTGGTGGTGCGAGTATGCGCGCCACCGATGAAATGTTTCAGTTTATTATAACCTATACGGATTATCGCCGTGGAGATGATTCTGTTTCCCTGCAGCGCTGATTACTTTGTGGGTGCTTCCTGCAGGAAGCACCTTAATAGTGCAAATTATCCCTGTTTCTATAAATTTGCCCTGTGTTTGATATCCGCGAGGTAATTTCCAAAGAAGATATTTTGCTGTTTCACAGCATTACAGATTTGGTGTATTCCGATGATCCCAAATACATCAAACCCCTCACCAAAGACATAGAGAAAATTTTTAATCCCAGGAAAAACCTGAACTTTCAAAACGGAGAAGCCAGGCGATTTGTATTGTGGAGCAACGATACACCAATAGGCAGGTTTGCTGTTTTTTACCAAACCAAAAAATCCGGTGAGAAAATGGGAGGTATGGGTTTTTTTGAATGCCTGAACAACAAAGATGCGGCCTTTGCCATTTTTGATTTTTGTGCAAACTGGCTGGAGGCAAATGGATGCGAATACATGGATGGTCCTGTAAATTTCGGGGACCGCGATGTATTCTGGGGATTGTTGATTCATTCCGAAACCGATCCTTCTTATTGCGAAAATTACAATCCGCCTTATTACCAAAGTTTTTTTGAGGAGTATGGCTTTGAAAAAGTAATTGAGCAATCCACAGCAGAAATTTCTCCCGATGAATTCAATATTGAGCGTTTTGCCAAGCTTGCAGAGCGGGTAACCAAAAATCCCAGGTATCGGTTTGAATATATCGATTACGGAAAGAAACAGAAGTTTGCCGCAGATTTTACCGAGATATACAACAAGGCATGGGCCTTTCATGAGGATTTCAAACCTATGTCGGTGGAGAAAATCATGAAGCGTTTTAAGGAAATCAAACCCGCCATGCCGGAAGGAATTGCGGTATTTGCCTATGCAGACAACCAGCCTGCCGGGTTTTTCATCAATATTTATGAGTTGAACCAGGTGTTTCGCAAGTTCAATGGCAAATTGAACTGGTGGAATGGTTTGCGTTTTTTGATGCAACGCGGGAATATCACCAAAACCAGGGGTATCATTTTCGGCATTGTGCCCGAATTTCAAAACCTCGGATTGGAAACCGGCATGATTATGAAATTCCGGGAGTACTTCCTTCAGTCGCAAAATCTAAAATCTGCAGAACTTGCCTGGATAGGGGATTTCAACCCGAAGATGCTGTCGTTACTGAAGGCTTTGGGCAGTCATACCACCAAGATTCACTACACTTACAGAAAATATTTCAAATAACATTTGCACTCAAAAACCCGAAACCTTACCTTTGCAGTCCCTTAAAAAAGGGGGTATTAAAAACCAATGATTCCGTAGCTCAGCTCCGGCAATTCTTAACCGGCCAAAGGCGGTTTAGAATACCGAGAGTCCACGACAAACGACGCAAGGAGATTTGTCGGGATTGGTAGAGTGAAAGAGACGTTCTAAAATTATGATTCCGTAGCTCAGTTGGTAGAGCAATACACTTTTAATGTATGGGTCCTGGGTTCGAGTCCCAGCGGGATCAC
>JAGXTF010000035.1 GCA_018333525.1 Bacteroidota bacterium
CACGATCTGTCATGACACCATTAGAGGTAGAAACTATTGCAATCCCTAAACCACCCAATACCTTTGGCAATTCGTCTTTCGATTTATAGATACGCAAACCCGGACGACTTACTCGTTTCACACTTTCGATAACAGGAACACCATTGAAATATTTCAATTCAACCGTCATTTCCATGTGATTGCCAGTTTGCTCGGCAATATAATCAGTTATATAGCCTTCATCTTTCAATACCTTCGCAATTGCGAGCTTTAGCTTAGAGGAAGGCATTTTTACACTTTTTTTACCCGCAGATTGGCCATTTCTAATTCTGGTCAACATATCTGCAATTGGATCTGTCATACTCATTAATATTCTCCAAAAACGTAAGGAACAGAATTACCAACTGGCCTTGGTCACACCAGGAACATCACCACGCATAGTGGCTTCCCTCAGTTTATTACGGCTTAGACCAAATTTTCTGTAATACCCATGCGGGCGACCCGTTAGATTACAGCGATTACGTAATCTAGACTTGCTTGAGTCTCTTGGCAATTTTTGTAATTGGAGTTGAGCATTTTCCTTTTCTTCAAAAGAAGTATTAGGCGATCTAACAATTTCTTTTAAAGCAGTACGTTTTTCTTGGTATTTTTTAATTAAAACAGCACGTTTAACTTCGCGCGCAATCATTGATTTTTTTGCCATTTCAGCTGCCCTTAGTTTTTGAATGGAAAATTAAAATGCTTCAACAACGCCAAACCTTCTTCGTCAGATTTTGCCGTTGTAGTGATGCAAATATCCATACCACGTAGAGCGTCTATTTTGTCATAGTCTATCTCTGGAAAAATTATTTGTTCTTTTATTCCCAAAGAATAGTTTCCACGACCATCAAAACTTTTAGAACTCATGCCGCGAAAATCTCGAATGCGCGGAATCGCGATAGTAATTAATCTATCGAAAAACTCATACATTTTAGCACCGCGTAATGTGACTTTACAGCCGATAGGCATATCATCGCGAATTTTAAAACCCGCTATTGATTTTCTTGCTAACGTAATAACTGCTTTCTGTCCGGCAATTTTTTCCATATCCGCGACAGCAGATTGGAGAATTTTCTTATCCGCAATTGCCTCTCCTACGCCCATATTTAACGTAATTTTGGTAAGTTTAGGCACTTGCATGATTGATTTATAACCAAACTGTTCCTGCATGGCACGAACAATTTCATTTTTATATTTTGATTCTAGTCTAGCCATAGCTCAATTACCTTATAGACCAACAACATCATTAGTTGATTTAAAAAATCTGACTTTTTTTCCGTCTTCCAGAATTCTAAACCCTACGCGATCTGCTTTTTTGGTCTTAGGATTGAATAAAGCCACGTTAGAAATATCGACAGGCATATTTTTTTCAACGATGCCACCAGAAACCCCTAAGTTAGGATTCCCTTTCTGATGTTTTTTGACTGTATTGATACCTTCTACCAACACTTTTCTATCGTCCAAAATTTTAATAATCTTCCCTAACTTGCCTTTGTCTTTCCCTACAATAACGATTACTTCATCGCCTTGTTTAATTTTCTGCATTTTGATACCCAATAATTAAAGTACTTCCGGAGCCAGCGAGATAATTTTCATAAACTTATCTCCTCTTAGTTCCCTTGTTACTGGTCCAAATATACGGGTACCAATAGGTTGAAGCTGGTTATTTAAAATTACAGCGGCATTACCATCGAAACGAATAACAGAACCATCCGCCCTGCGTACACCTTTGCGGGTTCTTACTACCAGCGCATTATACACATCGCCTTTTTTAACCCTAGTACGCGGCATTGCGTCCTTTACGCTGACTTTAATTATATCGCCTATACCAGCGTAGCGTCTGTGCGAGCCACCTAATACTTTGATACACATGACCTTTTTTGCACCGCTATTATCGGCGACGTCAAGGCTAGTTTGCATCTGAATCATTTTAAATTCCCAACTAAATTCGAATTAATTACCTGTTAGAAGCTTCAAGCACTTCTACTAATTTAAATGTTTTGTTCTTAGATAAAGGCCGACATGAAGTAATTGAAACAATATCACCTTCATTGCATTGATTATTCTCATCGTGCACTAAAAACTTGGTCGAGCGTTTTACATATTTACCGTAAACGGGATGCTTAACCAATCGCTCGACCAGCACAGAAACCGTCTTATCCATTTTATTGCTAACAACACGTCCAGTAACCGTGCGGATTTTTTCTGCTTTCTCATTCATACTTAGACTCTCGCCATTTCGCTTAAAACAGTATTGATACGAGCTATATCGCGCCTTACCTGCTTTACTTGGCTTGACTTGACCTGCTGCCCGGCACCCTTTTGCATACGCAAATTAAATTGCTCACGAGCCAGCTCCAAAAGATTGGCCATTAACTCATCTTTTGATTTATTTCTTAATTCTGTCGCTTTCATTACATTATTGTCCGTGCAGAAAATGTTGTCTTAACCGGAAGCTTCGCCGCAGCCAAATCAAATGCCTCGCGCGCAAGTTCTTCAGAAACGCCTTCTATTTCGAACAACATTGTTCCTGGTTTAATTTGAGCAACCCAGTATTCTACACTACCTTTACCCTTACCCATACGAACTTCTAACGGTTTTTTGGTAATTGGTTTGTCCGGGAAAATCCGAATCCAAATTTTGCCACCCCGTTTTACGTGACGACTGATTGCCCTACGAGCCGCCTCAATTTGACGGGCGGTCATTCTACCACGACTGATGGACTTTAATCCATACTCGCCAAAGCTAACGGACGATCCTCTAAGGGCTGTACCGTTATTTCTGCCAGTATGCTGTTTACGAAATTTTGTTCTTTTTGGCTGAAGCATTGTTCTATTCCTTCAACTATTTTTTAGAATCAGAGTTTAATGAAGCCGCGTGCGCATCCATATCGAACACTTCGCCTTTAAATATCCACACCTTGATGCCAATAATACCGTATGTTGTTTTGGCTTCAGCAGTACCGTAGTCGATATCCGCGCGCAAGGTATGCAGAGGCACTCGACCCTCCCTATACCATTCAGTACGTGCAATTTCGGCACCGTTCAAACGACCGGCCACTGTAATCTTAATGCCTTCCGCACCGAGACGCATGGTATTGGTCACGGCTCTTTTCATCGCTCTACGGTACATAATCCGCTTCTCAAGTTGCTGAGCTATACTTTCAGCAACCAAATAAGCATCTAATTCCGGCTTTCTGATTTCTTCAACATTTAATTGAACCGGTACGCCCATCATAGCGGAAATATCCTGCCTTAAGACATCAATATCCTCGCCTTTTTTACCGATAACGATACCCGGTCGCGCAGTATGCACTGTTATATTGGCGTTATTAGCAGGGCGATTGATTTGCACTCTACTGACAGAAGCGTGTGCAAGTTTTTTCTTAATGTATTCGCGAACCTTCAGATCTTGTAACAGAAGAACTGGGTAATTCTGGCTATTTGCATACCATCTGGAAGTCCAATCTTTAACAATCCCCAGACGTATGCCGGTGGGATGAACCTTTTGACCCATTTTCTACCTCTATTAGCTTTCTGCTACTTTAATTGTTATGTGACAAGTTCTCTTCAGTATGTGATTCGCCCTTCCCTTAGCTCTAGCGCTAATCCTTTTCATGGTTCGACCTTCATTCACATATACTGTTGATACTCTTAACTCATCAACGTCCGCACTTTCGTTGTGCTCTGCGTTTGCGATAGCAGATTCAAGAATTTTCTTGATAATTGCCGCAGCTTTCTTTGAACTAAAATTCAAAAGATTAAGCGCTTTTTCAACTGGCAATCCACGTATTTGATCACCCACCAATCTGGCTTTTTGCGCCGATAGTGGAGCATTACTCAATTTAGCTGAAACTTCCACACCAACTCCTATCTCGATTTTTTATCAATAATATGGCCTTTATAAGTTCTTGTAGGCGAAAACTCGCCTAACTTATGACCGACCATGTTTTCCGAAATCAAAACAGGGATGTGCTGTTTGCCATTGTGCACAGCTATGGTCAGACCCAACATATCCGGGCTAATCATGGATCTTCTTGACCAAGTTTTAATCGGTTTCCGGTTATTTGTTCTCACTGCTTCCTCAACTTTTTTCAGCAAGTGATGATCAATAAATGGACCTTTTTTAATTGAACGCGGCACGAGTTATACCTCTTATTTTTGCTTACGGCGTCTAACAATCATATTGTCAGTACGTTTATTTTTGCGTGTTTTGTAACCTTTAGTAGGCGTACCCCAAGGAGAAACAGGGTGTCTACCACCCGATGTTCTACCTTCACCACCACCATGCGGGTGATCGACAGGGTTCATTGCCACGCCTCGCACGGTTGGGCGAACACCTCTCCATCTCTTTGCACCAGCTTTACCCAGCGACACCAGATTGTGTTCGGAATTTGACACTTCGCCAACCACGCCTTTGCAATCGGACGGCACTTTACGCATCTCGCCTGAACGCAGGCGGATCGTCACATACGAACCATCTTTAGCCACTAGTTGCACCGATGTGCCTGCACTTCTAGCGATTTGGGCGCCTTTACCAGGCTTCAATTCGACACAGTGGATAGTGGTACCCAGCGGCATATTCCGTAGCGGCATGCAATTACCGGGTTTAACCGGCGCAGTTTCGGCACTCAGAATTTCTTGACCTAGTTCAATCCCTTTGGGTGCAATAATATATCTGCGTTCCCCGTCTCTGAACAAAACCAACGCTATGTTGGCTGTTCTGTTAGGATCGTACTCGATTCTTTCTACAACTGCCGGTATTTCAGTTTTATTGCGTTTAAAGTCAATAATGCGGTAGAACTGTTTATGTCCACCACCAACGTGCCGGGTTGTAATCCGACCTGTATTGTTACGACCACCAGATTTGCTTTTTTTGTCTAGTAGTTGCGCAAATGGCTTACCCTTATGCAAATCATTATTTTGTACACGCACTACAAACCGAGAACCCGGAGATGTCGGTTTAGATTTTAGAATAGCCATGCTTTTCTACCGCTCCTATTGATCTTTTATTAAGCTGTTGCTAATTCAATATTGTGTCCAGATTGCAATTTGACATATGCCTTTTTCCAATCCGATCTTTTACCCAATGTACGTCCAAAGCGTTTAATTTTACCTTTTACATTTAAAACACGAACCGACTCGACCTTTACTTCGAACATCATCTCTACAGCGTTTTTAATTTGTAATTTGGTGGCATTTTTCGCAACTTTAAACACAAATTGATTGCCTTTATCAGCAACGATAGCGCTTTTTTCCGACACGATCGGTGCAGAAATGATGCTGGCTAACTTAATTTGTTGAATACTCATGCTAAACGCTCCTCAATCTGCTTCAGTGCAGCAGTTGTTGCAATTACTTTATCCGCCGATACCAAAGAGACCGGATCCACGCTAGTAGGCGTAACAACAGCAATGTAAGGTAGATTTCTGGCCGCCAAAATTAAATTTTCGTTCAATTCATCGGCGACTACTAAAATTCGTTTTGCATCAATGTCTTTAATTTTTGCAAGAAATTCTTTCGTTTTTGGCGATGAAGGCATAATGTCATCACAGACAGCAATTCTGTCTTGTCTCAGCAGTTCCGAGAAAATAGATCGAATGCCGGCCTTATACATTTTTTTATTCAACTTTTGATCAAAAGACCTAGGTTGAGCAGCAAAATTCACACCACCTGTACGCCAAATTGGGCTGCGAGTCGTACCGGCACGCGCCCGACCAGTTCCTTTTTGTCTAAAAGGCTTCGCACCACCACCACTTACCGCAGAGCGATTTTTTTGCGCTTTGGTTCCTGCTCTCGCCGCCGCCATGTATTTGACAACTAACTGGTGAACTAGGGTTTCATTAAAATCTTGGCCAAAAACCAACTCGGATACATCCAATGCTTGCGATGTACCTTGATTACTGATTGCAGGTATTTGCAGACTCATCACTTAACCCTTATTTAACATTTTTACTGCAGGCGTAATAACAACATCGCCACCTTTAGCACCAGGAACAGCGCCCTTTACCAAGATCAAACTTCTTTCGGTATCGACCGCATGTATTGTCAAATTTTGCACGGTTGTTTTAACAGCTCCCATTTGACCGCACATTTTCTTACCTTTAAAAACCCGACCCGGCGTTTGGTTCATACCGTTAGAACCTGGAACCCTATGCGATCTCGAGTTACCATGCGTGGCATCCTGTGTTCTGAAGTTATGCCTTTTCACTGTACCGGCGAAACCTTTACCAATACTGGTGCCGGAAACATCTATGGTTTGACCAGCTTCAAAGACGCTCACAGTCAATTCTGAACCGGCAGATAACTCAACGCCTTCATCGTCTTTTAATCTGAATTCCCACAAGCCACGACCCGCCGTTACATTTGCTGCTGCATAATGCCCAGCCATAGCTTTATTAACTTTCGAAGACTTAACATCGCCCGCAGCTATTTGAACCGCGCGATAGCCATCGTTTTCAACACTTTTCACTTGAATCACACGGTTCGATTCGACGTGCAAAACAGTTACGGGTACTGAAGTACCGTCTTCACAAAAAATTCGGGTCATACCACATTTACGACCAACAAGACCTATTGACATCTGCCAATTCCTCTAAATATTTCTAGCTTTATTTAAGCTTAATTTGAACATCAACCCCAGCTGCAAGATCCAATTTCATCAATGCATCCACGGTTTTATCGGTTGGCTCGACGATGTCGAGCAGCCGCTTGTAAGTTCTCAACTCATACTGATCACGCGCATCTTTATTTACGTGCGGGGATATCAGTATGGTGAAGCGTTCTTTTCTTGTTGGCAACGGAATCGGGCCTTTAACTTGGGCACCAGTTCTTTTCGCTGTTTCAACAATTTCACCCGCCGATTGATCAATCAATTTATGATCGAATGCTTTCAATTGGATACGGATAGTTTGATTAGCCATTTTTTATTACTCAATGATTGAAGCAACAACACCCGCACCGACGGTACGACCACCTTCACGGATAGCGAAACGCAAGCCGTCTTCCATCGCGATAGGTGCAATTAATTTTACCGT
>JAGXTF010000036.1 GCA_018333525.1 Bacteroidota bacterium
ATTTGGGTTTATAATCCTCGCATTTTCTGATAGGGTCAAGGAATATTTCAATATATTTTTTTTCAGTTGTCATCTCTACAGCAAGTAATAACTTTATGCATTTTTCAAATCTTCATCTAATTCTTCTGTGGTATATCCGAATATAGACGTATTGAATTTACCAGCGAGTTCTAAAAAAGTTCGTTTGGTTATTCCCGCCATTTCTGCCGCTTGTCCCGATGAGAGTTTACCTTCATCAAAAAGTTTTGCCGCGAGTGTCATTGATAAATCAAATTCGCTGAGTTGAAGCGTTGGTGGTATTTTTAGTGTTACGGAGTTCATAGGTGTTGTTGAGTTAATATTCATTTCAATTTTTCAAAGGGAAATACCCTTCTCGTTTTTATGCATATTCCGCTTCGTAATGTAAGAGCATCAAATCTTTTTTCTCTAACGTTAAAAGAGAGATCGTCTTTCCTTTCATATCGCAAAACTCCACTTCAAATGTATTGTCGTTGTGAACAAGGACAATTGTTCCGACTTGTCCAATAATCAATTTTTCTTCGGGAATATTTTTTAAGAGCGCGACAACATCTAATTCTTTAAAGTGTGTGTTCATAATATTACTTGATATAACAACTTGTTAAACGTGGATATAATTCGTTATTACGAATTATCCAACTTGTTCTTATTATTACTTCGGAGGCAAATTTACGAAAAGCAAAATCAACAGCAAATCTCCTCCCGTATTCATCTACTCGTTGGGGTATTGCTTCATTTGTTTTTATTGCATCAAGAATTATTTGCCGTAATTCTTCCGCATTTGTTTCATCGAATCCCAAAACCTCTTTAAACACTCGTGCTTTCTCTTTCCAGTCGGATGAAATTCATTCAAGCAATAATCTCGGAATTTTGAAATAGCGATGACTGCATTTTCTGCATTAGGTAATTTCATTCGACTAATATTGGTATTGTAGTTTTTCCGCGAGAAATATACTTTTTTTTTGTAGAGTTCAAGAAGATTTTAGTAAACTGTAAAGTTTTGGAGAGATTATTTTATTCTGTGGTATTATGTTTCTTTCTCTACGAGATTTTTTAAATTTACTGGTCTATCGGGTTAATAACTCCCGAGAATTTCTTATCGACTTCACGACAGAAAGAATTTTCTCAATAGCCTTGAAACCTTATTCCCCAAATAAGAGTATTTGCATAAAAGTATATTTTTTTGACTAAAAACACTATTTTTGCTTTAATACAGCTTTCCCTTGCACCGCTTGATGGAGTTTTTCCAACAATTAAAAATTCCCTTGCGTACTTCGAGGGAATTTTCACATCAATCTAAAATACCCTTGCTTGTTTCAAGGGAGTTTTGGAAAGAATTCAAAATGCCCTTGCTTGTTTCAAGGGAGTTTTTGCACCAATCCAAAATGCCCTTAACTCGTTCGAGGGAATTTTTGGAAGAGCCAAGGGAACGCAAGCATCACTTGAGGGAATTTTTGACAACTCGAAGGGGATTTTTGAAACAGTCCAAAACACTCTCCATTGCTTCGAGGGAGTTTTTGAAACAATCAAAAATATTCAGCATTGCTTCAAGGAAATTCACGGAACTGTCAAAAAAAATATTAATTGCTTCAAAAAAAATTTTGCAACAGAGCAAAATACCCTTGTTTAAGGCAAGGGTATTTTTAAAGCAATCCAAATTTTCCTTGCATGTTTCAAGGAAAGTTTTAGAATATTCTCAACGCGTTTGAATGAAACGGGGAGGGACCAAACTCCTCTTACATTCCCGGTAAAGGCATTGCTTCGTGTATTTCAATGCTGCATGCTGCATTCCATCCCAAGTGTGGATGTCCTTGAAGAAGCACTTTTGCTTGCTCCATATTTTCGGCTTGTAAAATAGAGTAGCCGGCAACATTTTTTTCACTTGGAGCGCTTGAACCGTTGGGGTTCATTTGCTGTCCGCCCATTAATGGAGTTCCCAAGTCAACAAGATTGCTTCCGCATTTTTGAGCCCACACCATCCAGCCCTCCATACCTTTTGCTTGGGCTTCGGGAGGCATACTTGCCATTTGCTTCATTGCATCCATTGGTGCGTGATAGATAACGATAAATTTTTTCATAGTGATTGTAAGTTTAGTGGGAGAAAAAAGATTATTTGCTTGAATGAAGTCCGATGGTGTTTCCTTCGGTATCAACGAAGAAAGCCATCGAGCCGATATCTTTACTGATTTTTGTTTTTGGCATTGTAACTTTCCCGCCTGCTTTTTCCACTTTTGAGAGTGCCGTCTTTAAATCCGGATTGGCGTTAAGATAAATTACAACACCTGCTTTACTTGGTCGGTGCATTTTACTTTTGGCTAAGCCACCGTTTACTTTGCCGCTGGTTGGTTCTGCCGGGAAGAAAGCCATTTTCATTCCCATCATTTCCATTTCTTGCATTTTGATTCCGAAGATTGCTTCGTAAAATCTTTTTGCGCGGGTGAGATCTTTTACTGGAATCTCAAACCAGTTGAGTGAGTTTTCTTTTGAAGTCATAGTATTGTTATAGTTGAGTTATTGAATAATTAATAAGTGTGAAGTATTTTGTAGGTTACAATTAAATGCGGGACGAAGATGAGAAATTTGTTGATAATAATAAAATTTTTCGAACCATATAATTCTTGATAAAAATGTCTTGGGAAATTTTGGATACTCAAAATTGAATGACAAGTGCAGTCTATTATTGTAAGACGAAATTCGGAGAAGGAGAATACTGAAGCATTGTGTTTTATGAGAAATCATTGAATATCGAAGTAGATTAATAGTCGTGATAGAAAGCACATTGAAAAGTTAAGTCTAAAAAAAAAACTCAATCTATTTCGTAAACGCATTAAATCACTTATATTAAGCACGAAATTTTTAGAAAATAATTTTAATTTCAGCACACAAAACAATTCAAGATCAAGGATTCTTATTATGAAAAACTCCATTACTATCTTCATTCTACTGTTTTCTTTTCATTTTTTTTCTACCAATACTTTTGCACAGTCAACCGGTGTTAAAGCAAACTTTGGAATACGGGGCGCTATGAAGTCTGGCGTTGACTCTTCCGCTATGGACGATTGGGCGCAAGGCACAACAGGAACTGGGGTTATTAATAACGACGGTACTCCAAATTCAGCATATAAATGGACTGCACACGTAAAAGATGCTGCGGGAAGCGGAGATTATGGTTTCTCAGGAAATTATTCTGTGCAATCGAATCCCCGCACTTGGGTTTTAGGATCGTCCTCAATTCTTGATAAAAGCAATCTCACAAATGTGTATGCTCACGCGCGCAGAGATGCCGGTGACAGTTTATGGTTATTTCTCGCGGCAGATCGTTATGGTGTAAACGGAACAACAACACTTGCATTTGAATTTCTTAGAAAAGGAATTACACTAAGCGGTACCTCAATCACTGCATTAGGTGCAGATTCCGGAAGAACTGCTGGGGTTGTTTCAACTCCTGTAACTAACAGCGGCGGTACGATTACTACACCAGGGGACATACTTGTTTCTGTTGATTGGAGTGGGAGTTCCGTAACAACATCTGTTTATATGTGGTGTCGTGATCCCGGGAATGGAATAACGTGGAATGCAGAATCGGGCTATTCTTTTGGTTGGGCATTAATAAATCCTCCATCGGGTGCTTTTGTTTCCGCTATTAATACTACGAGTATTGCAGGTGGAGCATGGGGTGCGCCGCAAAAGAATCAAAGTGATACACTTACATTGGTTGCCGGTGCTTTTGCTGAAGTCGGTTTAAATTTGGTAAAGTTTGGTATTGATAATGTATCAAATTGTGCAAATATTCTTCAAGCAATTGCTACAACACGTAATACAAACGGGTTTGGTAATTCTATGGTAGATTTTGCGGGACCATTAACGATTAACATCAACACATTCCCGCGCATCACTTTAAATAAATATCAAGACGAAGACGAAGATTTTAGTACAAAAACCGATTGGACCGCAAAAAATTGGAATTTATCTCTCTACAAAGATACAGTCAATGCTAATAATCTAAAAGCAACAGTCTCGTCAGCAAGTCAACTTGGTACATTTGATACGTTAGTTCAAGGGACCTATATTGCAGTCGAGTCTGATTCAAGCGGATGGACACATCTTGGGTTTGCTCACGACAGTTCAAATGGGGTGAATTCTCTTCGATACATTACATCGAGTTCGAATCGCGACACGTTTGTGGTAAAAAAAGGTGACACGATGACGGTGAAAATGGTCAGCACAAAGAACCGTACCGCGACGACGACGACACTTTCATCCGGAACAAATCCCGTTGGATTAGGAAATTCAGTTACGTTCACTGCAAATGTTAGTCCTGTTGCGGCGAGTGGGACAGTGCAGTTTTATGATAGCACCACGAGTACTGTTTTGGGAACTCCAACACTCACCGGTGGTTCGACGACACTTTCTACTTCTTCGCTAACAATAGGAAATCATAGAATTGGCGCATATTACAATGGGGATAATTCATACAGAGTGAGCGCATCCAATGCAGTTGTTGAAACGGTGAAATACGTTCTAACGGTTACAGCACCTACGAACGGAAGTATCACACCATCAGGAACAACATTGGTAAGTAGCGGAGGAAGCCAACAATTTACGATTACGCCAAATACAAATTATCAAATTGACAGCGTCTTTGATAATGGCGTGTATGTTGGTAACTCCTCAACATACACCGTGAGTAATGTGAGCGCCAATCATACGATAACCGCTTCTTTTAAAATAGTAACACCTACCACAACGAGCATTAACCCATCAAGTAAAAATGTCGGCGATGCGCAATTTACGATGACGGTTAATGGAACAAACTTTATTAATGGAGTTTCCGTGGTTCGTTTTAACGGCAGCGATAGAACGACAACATTTGTCTCTTCAACTCAATTAACAGTAACCATTCCAGCAAGTGATTTATTAACTGCTGGAACATATAATATTACTGTGTTTAATTCCGGTGGTGGTGGAACATCGAACGCCCAAACATTCACTGTAAATAATCTAACACCGACAACAACGAGCATTTCACCATCAAGCAAATATGTAGGTGATGGACAATTTACGATGACAGTGAACGGAACTAATTTTATTTCTTCCTCAGTCGTGCGATTCGGCGGCTCTGATAGAA
>JAGXTF010000037.1 GCA_018333525.1 Bacteroidota bacterium
TGTTTATATCACAGACATTACGCGACTTGGCCTATTACAACCCGAATTGGTGGCGAACGATGGTTTGCATCCTTCAACGCTGGCTTATGCGCAATTTGTGGAGCGCATTTTACCTTTAGCCAAAGAAAAATTGGGACTATAAAGGTTCCTGAGCCAGTTTTTTCTTTTTTTGTTTTCGGACTTTTTTAAGCAGCTCATCCAAGGACAAATTGTATTTGGCGGTCAGGATGAACCTATCTGTTTTAGTCGCATTTGTTCTGTCTTCATAAAGTAAAGACAAGCCAATAGTGTTACCGTATTTCATTT
Source organism: Bacteroidota bacterium (assembly GCA_018333525.1). Classification (GTDB taxonomy): domain Bacteria; phylum Bacteroidota; class Bacteroidia; order NS11-12g; family UBA955; genus JAGXTF01. Next base: position 307 of record JAGXTF010000037.1, read on the forward strand.
GATAATCAGTGCCTAATTGATAACGCATTCTGTTTAACTCTATTTGCAGTTGATCTAACTTCAGGAAAAATTCGGCTGCGGTGTACACCGAAAACTTACTCTTAGGAAGGTTATAATTTATGGTAAATTTTTGGCGAAGGAATTGAACAGGCGCTTTGTACTCGCTCATGAAATCGGCATCAAAGCTTTGGGTAGTGAATTGATATCGCGTTCTGGAGCTCAACATAAATCGTTTTAATTTGTAATCATAGGTTAGTCCGGCGAACAACCGATGATTATCTCTCTCAAATGAAGTAGAAAACCGATATCCGGTTTCTAAACTCAGACTTTTAGTAATCTTATAGGTCAAAGCCAACTGAAAATTACTGGCTTGAAAAGTTGACATGTCTTTCTCCAATGCATAACGATAATCAAAGGCAACCTTCCATTTTTTATTGATTTTATAATCTATCGAAGGATTAAAACGGAATTGCGTATCGGTATCCTGAGCATGGCTTAAGGCACTACACAGTACTAAAAAAAACACAGCTTTTTTAATCATTATCGGATACAGTTGGCAATGAATTTTCACTTTCTCTGGAATAATAATAAGCCTTGAGCAAAACGGTATCTTTTAAATAATTAATGGACACTATTTCAACTTTGTGGATTTCCAATCCGGTTCTTTCCGTCAAATCGGCTATCAATTCGTCTCGCAAATCGGGTTTAATCAAACGCACATCATCATAAATGATTTCCTTTACATTTTCATTATTGATGAAATTTAAGCGTTCCAAAAAATAGGTCAACGAAAGGATTACCAAGTTGCAAACCATCAATATGGTAAAGCCATCACTTATATTGGCTAATGAATTCAACATTCCCAACGCAACGCAAACAAAGAAATAGCCCATATCTTTGATAGAAACCACTATGGTTCTGTACTTGATGATGGAAAAAATGGCGAACAACCCAAAGGCAAATCCCATTTTGATTTTAGCGGCACCCAACAGGTAGCAAATCATAAAATTGATGACATTGAAGAGTACAAAAGTGAAGATGAAATCTTTGTTGCGGTGTTTGGGATAATAGATTAAACCCACTAAAATCAGGATGGCTACAATATCTATTATTGATCTTATTCCAAAATCTCCAAGACTAAAAACGGCGTTTACTTTCTCTTCTGTTTCCATATTACAGTTTATTTATTTTTTTTATAAGTGGTAAAAAATTGTTCTTTCTCACGTGGTCTTTTAAGGCAATTACCCCAAAAATATATTTGCTGAAACTTTGCTCTCTGACATTGTTTTTTTTGAGGGTTTCGGTAATAACAGAGCGTCCGTTTGATTTGGACTGCTTGATTTCCAACACATAAAAATTGGAAAAGTTTTTTTGAGTGTACTCATCCGAAAACTGAATATTGAAATCGAGCGTCATTCTTTCGGTTTGCGCATGATTCACAAAAGTGATTCGATTGAAGTTGTTGTTGAGCTTCAGCTCCAAATCGACCAAAGATTTTCTGGAAAAACACTGAACCATAGCCTTAGTATTATCGTCTATGGTTTGAACCAATTGGCTTACTCTCTCTCTTGTTTTGGCGGTTCTGTCTACATTTTCCTTTTTCTTAATTTCAAAAAAGCTGGTATTGGTTTCTTTATACCTTCTGCTTCTGACTTTCATTCTATTGGTGTACCCGTTATGATGGTCGTAATAGAACTGTAAGTTGGGCGTGTCGAAATAGTTGTTTTCGTAGGTGAAAATTCTGTGACCGTCAATACTCAGCACTTTGTAATGAAGCTGAATAACCGGTATGATTTGTAGCAATTGCTGCTCATTCAGCACATACTTTTTGTCTATGCGATTGAGTAAGGCAACCGTATCCAGTTCCGCAAGCGAAACTGTACTCATTGGGGCGACTAATTGTATCATAATTGTTGTTTAAAATGAAACCACAAAATCTTCCGTCTCAACAGTGGCGCGCTTAGAATTTACGCTGATGGTTTTCAAAACATACACCTGATCCCAATCGCAATAGTCACAATCTCCGTAAACCCAAAGATCATAGGTTCCTTTGTAGAGGTAATCAAACTTAAAAGACCCGTCATAAGCCGAATCCATGCTATCGAAGTAGTTAGGATCGCCATGTTTGCTGATGTAAACCTTAACACCGCCTAAATACCCTTCATTAACCAGGACTTCATTGGAATTGTAATTTTTCCCATAAACCTTACCTTTAATAGTTGCCAGTCCGCCATAACCTTCTTCATGGGAACAAGATGAGAATACCAACGAAATCAAAAACCCAAAGACAAAAATTTTCTTAGCCATTTCATTTATAATTTATTAACGCAATTCTAACCTGAATTTAAAGACTGGGAAAAATTAATAGGTAAATAGATTTTTTTTGTAGGTGAACCCAGTATTAAAACTCAGACTTAACCTACCGGTAACATGGTTGCCTCAATTTAACCGATGAAAAAAAAAGGTTTACCTCATTATTTTTTTTGTGGATTTTGAATAAAGTTACTTTGAGGTTTAAAATCAACATCTTATGAAACAAATGAAATTATTTCTAAGCTTTTTGCTACTGCTTTCTGTGTCGTTTTCATTAGCGCAAACAGGAGTTGTAGTAACCTATTACGACAACAGTACACAGGGATTTAATGTGAGTACCTCAGGCAAACTTTACTTTTCCAACGACAATCTGAATATAAAAGCAGACGGTTCGGCTACTCCTACCAGTATTCCGGTTAGTATCATCAGGAAGGTCACTTTCTCCAACACCTTATCGACCACGACTTTTGGAGAAAATGACAACCATATGGTATTGTTCCCCAATCCGAGTTCCGACATCATTAGAATAAGTGCCGATACAATCGAAAATTTGGAAGTAAACATTTACGCAATGACAGGGCAATTAGTGCAAAAAGGATCATACACTGTCAATCAGGACATAGATATCTCAGGAATACCTCCCGGATTATACTTGGTCCAAGCAAATAATATAACCTTCAAATTTGTTAAGAAATGAGAAAGAGTTACATCATTACCGCCCTTGTTTTGTTGTGCAACTTAACATTCGGACAACAAAAAATAAGAATTCACAATTCAGGCAATACCATGTATGCCAAAGCCATTACCGCTGTTGACAGTATTAAATTAGACAATACATATGCCAGGTTCAAATTGTCTGATGAATCGAATCCTTTAAACATACAGAAGGCTTTAATTGACAGTATAACTTTTACAACGGCAACGGTTAATTTGAATAAAATTTACATCATTTATAACGGTACCGACAATGCTACCGTTATAAATCCGTATGCTAACGCCGGAGTGGCTATTACCGCTACTGCCGGAACCGTTATAGTAACCGCTACTTCGGGCATTGACAATTTGGAGTATAATATTTTAGGATCAACAACCAATGGTAGTTTGACGATGACTACCGACAAAGATGTGAATTTGGTTTTAAACAATCTTACATTAACCAATCCGAGTGGCGCTGCTTTTTATATTTCCGGAGGTAGAACTACTAACATTTACTTAACGCCCGGAACAACCAATACACTCACCGATGGTAGTGCCAGCACCAGAAACGGAACCATTCATAACAATGGCCCTATCGTTATTCAAGACACAGGAAATTTAGTTATTACTGGTATTAAAAAACACGGCATTAACACCTCCTCCTCCCTAACAGTTTTGGGTGGCACTATCTCAATCGTATCAGCTGCCTCGGATGGATTTCATTCTGAAGGATTTGTCATGAGTAACGGGACCGTAAACATAAATGCTACCTTAGGGGATGGCATTGATGCCGGTGATACAGCTATTGCCATTAGCGGTGGAACTCTCAATATTGCGTCAACAGCTGCCGATGTTAAAGCCATTAAAACCGGCACAAGCACCATCAACATTACGGGTGGAACGTTTAATATTTCCGTTTCAGGAGCGCAATCAAAAGGAATCAGTGCTAAAGGAAATATTACCATCAGTAACGGTACATTTGGCATAACTATTTCGGGAACTACGGTTCTTACAGCTTCCGGAAGTGGATTCGATCCTTCATACT
>JAGXTF010000038.1 GCA_018333525.1 Bacteroidota bacterium
TAAATCCTGCAACATGAATAAGTATTTTACCGTCTATTGTGTAGTTGTCAACGTTATCTTTTACACACAAAAACAGCATAGCGTAAAGTGGTAAAAGGTAATGTGCAAAATCTCGAATAAAAGCTTTCATAATTTAGTTTTATTAGGGTTAATAAGTTTTTACAGTTGATATAGTTTGATGTGAATTTTTGCATTGTAAGTGCCTTTTATTTTGTGGCGCCATACGTTAAATATGGTTAGCCTTGTCAATAGATATCGCTTCGGAAATAGTTCAATTGGGTAATTCAAGGCAATCATTATAGAAAAAAACTCGTTATCGATTTCATATCCAACGTTACCCATTGCGTTTCGCCAATCGTGAATAAAGCTCGCGAGCTCCCATCGTGATTTGAATCGGGAACGAACGAAAGTCGGACCGTCATAGCTGAACTTTCCGGCTTTAAAATCTTCCCAAGCAAAAGTGAAAAGCTCACGAATCGGATGATTAAAATCCAATCCGTTCATTTCGGCTTCCATACGGCGTTTAGCCATTTTTAGCTTTGCCTCGGTAAAATCGCTATAGAATTTATTTTTTCTCATACTAAACCAATTCGGCTAAAACCCCTTGTAATACCGTTACAGTTCCGCCGGACTGCGTAGGTACTTCACTTGATAAAGTTTCACGAACAACATAAACTCCGTTTTCATTTTGGTACGGATGATTCAAGGCGGCATCGGTTAAAGTTGCTGCCAATTCATGGCCATCTTTCATAACATAGCGGTCGATTTCTTCTTTAAAAAAAGAATAAAGCAAATTGAATAACTCCGGCTGTTGACTTTTGAAATACTCAAAAATCAATTCGCGCTGCTGCTTTTTGAAAAATTCTTTATCATCATCGGATAGTTCGTAGAATATTTCCCAACTGTCGGCCACGGTACCGTTCATGTTGTATAGCTTTACAATACGGCGGAATCCCTCGGGATAACCGTCTGGTTGGAACCAATACTTTTTTTCGGAACTCCAAATGAGTTTACCGTCCTTTTTGTATTTTTTCTCTCCTTTCAAACCTTTATCAGCCAAGGTGCTATCGCGTTTAATACCTTCTAGGTTATCCAATTGCAATAACTTATACGGCATGTTTGCTAACTCTGGATAAGCAACGTGAAGTGCAAGTCGGTTGCCAATTTCTTCTTCTGCAAATAATTCAGAATGTGTTACTTCTGTATCTGTTTGAAGAAATTCTAAATACAATTGATACTCTGGGTGACCATCTTGCATTGGAACCAAAGTCACTGTGTTATCGATGACTTTAATAATATTGTTGTATTTTGAGAAGAAATATGCCATTACACTATAATTTTACAACCCATAAAATCAAAACCTGTAGGTGTACTTGGGCCAGTTGATTGAACAATATAAAATCCTGTGTTTAAACCTTGTGTGCCAGAAGGTAAATCTGTTGTAATAGTTTGTGTATGAACAAAAGCAGTTCCCACACGATTTACAGTAACTATTACATTAGACCCAGAACTTCTAATTCTCACGTTATAAACATCCGTTGAAATAGTATTCATAGGATAATTTACCCCTAAATCTATTGAAGTAGCAATACCAGAAGCATCATTATGAATTATGTGAAGATTGTTGCTTGTAGAAGGTTTACATACAGCAATAGTGTTCAAAAGAGTGTTTGGTTCATTATTTCCAAATACACCTGTATTAGATGAAATACCACCAAAAAATCTAATATCAGATCCGGTAGCATTTTCAACCATTCCTAATTTGAATGTTACATCAAAGCCACTATTTCTAGTAAAAATTAGTTGAGTTTGTCTTAACTGTGCAGCATTACCTGTAGTAGTTGCTACAATTCCCATTCTTTGATTTCTATCAAACTCATTGATAGAGCTAAAAGTACGTTGTGTTGCGCCGGAAGCAGTATATATTACACCTCTTACGTTGTTAAGAGTTGCCGAATTGAATACAGGCATATTTTCATGAACTTGCCTTTGTATTGCCCAATCAAGCTCTGTAACATATCCATTTGGATTTCCATTTAAAGGATAGTAATTAAGAGCAAGAAAGTTTATCAAATCTACTTGATCGGTAACGCTTCCAGTAAATGAACCCCAATTGACAGTAAAAGGAAGTGATTGTAAAACAATATTACTTGTGCCTACTATTCTTTCGGCTCCGCATGAATACATTTTACCAGCATATGTTCCGCCCAAAACAGGAATCAAACAAAATGAAACATCTAAACCGTTACGGAAGTCTTGAGTTCGAACCCACGGACCTAATTGGTTTACCACCCAAAGTCCATTTTGCTTTTGGTCAATTTGCGATAAACATAATACAACATCACCGGTCACCAATACAATAGAACCAACAGTTAAATTTCCGCTTAAAGAAATATTCGTGTCTATGGCAACTCTAGCCGGTCTTTTTAATTTTATATTGTCGGTATAGTTTTGAGCATTTGATAAAGCCGTTGCAATAGCAGCTGCTTGTGGCCCGGATACTTCTTTGTCAGAATCAGGTACGTTGTCAACTAACCCAAGTCCTAATGCCTCTTTTGAAAAATCAAGAACTTCATAAGTCAAAATCCAACTCTCCGAGAAAGGATCTCCGTTTATTTTTTTCAATATAGCGGTGCCGGCGCGCAAAGTATATCCACTAAATTCGTCAACAGTAACTCCATTAATTTGAATACTTGGGTTATTATCAACATCCGGTATGCAAAACAAATCTACTTCTCCAGGATTATGGATTTTTAAAACTCTATTTACGGGGAATAGTTCCGCTGTTAAATACAGAAAATCACCATCTAGGTTTAGTAAAACTTTACCTATATCATCGAGTTCTAAAATAGTTTCTCCGTCTCCATCTGAAAAGCGAATATTACGGTCGCCTTGTGATAAAACTTGAGGTAGAGTGGGAGTGACGCTTGCGCCTCCCAACTCAATTCTACTTATGCTTGTAAATTCAAAATACGCAACATCGGTTTTAGTTAGCCTAAATACAATAACTTCTTTTGGCTTTAAAATAAAATCAGCTTCATCTGGAAATCTAAATCCATAACTCGAATTTGAATGAATGAATTTTTTATCTGTAGCAGTTGAATTTATGAAAATCAAAGGCATCCCGGTATAAGCAAAAGAGCTTTCAAATTCTGTTGAAGGAACAGTCGATTCAATTGTATTAATTTCATCGCTTAGAATACGGAATGAAGTTTGTTCGCTATTCAAATTGATGTTTATGATATCCTCACCGGTAACATTATTTTCTGCTAATTCAATTTTCTTTCTGAAAATATTTGGAATTTCGTAGTTATTGGTACTGTTGAATATTAATACCAATTCAGAATTATTGAACTGTAGTTGGCCAGAACCATAAATACCGTAACCATTTACAGAAGAATTTGCATTGAAAACATACAAATACTGAACATCATTATCAGTGAATCTGAAATAGTAAGTTTTAGTATTGTCTGATAAATCATAAGGACCGCTTTCATTCAAAAAGTTCACCAAAAGCTCACCTGTAACTCCAACTAAATCGAATACTTGTGCATCTGGTGAATTAACTGCTAAGTCTGGATTAAATGATACCGGTTTTTCATAATCAACAACCAAATCAGAAAAGCTTACAGCACTTGAGATAGGATTGAATGTTCCATAACCAGCCGGAAAATAGTAATTGATTTGTCTTGTGTTTACAGAAGGATCACTTCCTGTAAAGTAGAGTACTTTTAAAATCAGTAACGTGTTGAAATCAACTTCAATAGAATGAATAGATAAAAAGTGGTTTACTTGTTCCTCTAAAGAAACTTCATCAATTGATATTGGGCAAAAACCCAAATAAGCCTCTTGAACTTTTACACCGGCCAAACCTAAAGCAGCTCCTATACTTGCTATTGAGTAAGTCTTGGTTTTTTTATTATCACCGCGATCAGTTCCCAATAAGTAATCTTGTGGAGTTACATTTGTGTCTTGAGGATAAATATTTTGTTTGCTTATAAGAGGCATTTTGTCAATAGATTTTTTCTATTCAATACAACAAAAATATAATAATAATTTATATTTTGTTACATTTGAATACAATTTTGTTTTTTGGCAAAAAACTACCTTTTAAACTATGGGAAAAAAAGAAAAACACATTGACAAAATTCCGTCAAATGCTAAGGCTGTTTTGAAATCTGCAAAGATTATTGTAGTAAAAAATCAGCACATGAAGAAAAACAACCTGAATAAAAAAACTTTTTTAAAGCACTATCATAGTTACGATTTTCTTCAAATGTCAATGATAGTCAGGCCATATATTATAAAAAAATACAATATCAATATCA
>JAGXTF010000039.1 GCA_018333525.1 Bacteroidota bacterium
ATGCTTATTTCAAGCAAATAAACATAGACGATCCGCGGGATATGACGCTAGCTATAGGTGCGCGTGGTATGGAACATGACTACCTTTATCCAGCTGCTATGGGTGTGATGGATATGTTAGAAAAATTAGAAACTAAGCAATAAGCAAATGAAACAAACACCACCAATTTTCAATAAGTTTATAGACGCAAAGGTTCCAGACCATGGGCACGCAGAAAGTTACGAAAATACAGTAAATATATTTTTGAGTGAACAAAAGATAACTTTGAGTGATGTACACCTAGACCCAACCACAGATGAGTTCAGGGGTTTAGTTGAAATAATAAAAACAAACATCGCATTAACAGCAAGAATGCCGGACGCTCTTTTTGTTACCCTATTCGAAAATTTAAAAAACAAATAATTCTAATCTCCCTCAGCGACGGATAACAACTTGCTCGGATGATGGTGGCCGTTTATGATGCGAACTTTGTTTGCGTGAACTTTAAAATGCTCCGCCACGAGTTCGATAATGCGAGTGTTGGCCATGTTACGCTCTGCTTTTTCTTTGACTGAAATCTTGAAATGATCTTTTGACTTCTGTTCAAAAGTTTCTTTTCTAGCCCCTGCAATGACGCTGACTTTTAGATACATGACCTCTATCTGATTCCTGTATCAATATCGAAATTTACAGTTGTAGTTTCAAAAGATTTCACTGTGGCGGACTTTTTCTCTCCGGGGCCTATCCCGGCTGGAACAATCTGTACAAAATAACTTCCTGGACCAATTGCTACGTTGTAATTGCCCTGTGAGTCCAAATGAATTCTCTCTTTCACGGTGACTTTGTCCGACGTATAAACAACAACTTCTCGAGAAGTGTATGCTTCGGGATTTGGTTTACATGGTTCAACTGGACATAACGGAGAAAGGGTTACATGCCCCGTAATATATCCCCCGGCAATTCGAGAAGAAGCATTTTTCAAACACATAGATAGTGCAGAAGTTTCCGTCCAACCACATTGTCCTGTCTTTTGTATTTCACATTTTGCCGTTTTGTAACACATGAATTCTTCTTTATATATGCAGTTAGAAGCTACGTCCTTTTGATCCGAACAAACTTCTGCGCTACATCCGCCGACATAGCATTGGCTAATGGTTGTTGCAGTTTTAGGAGAAACGATAATTGTGACAGTATCTTCTGTACCACTTTGTAGAGTAAATGTATAACCGTGCATTGTGACACTTTTGTTATTAGTAGTTCCCAATCTTACATCCTGTGCAGGATTAATTGTAGGAAATAAAACAGAGAATAATGCGGACAGTTCACCAGCCCAAATACACTGCACATCGGGTTTACAGCGGGAATCATTTATTTCTTTTAGAGTAATAGTTATATTACCTGAAAAAGTTGCTTGATTATTTATTTTAAAAGTAATTGGTTTGTTGAATTCTTTATCATACGAAACAGGAGTTGGGACATCCTCCGTATTGTCTACGGTTTTATCTTCTACGATTTGAACAAACAGATTACCCTCTGCGTCCCGGCATTGCTCTGGATAGCTTTCCATGACTGGATAACCCGCATTTTTGCATTCCTCGAAATTTGTAACCAGAGGTTTCTCTACTTTGGGACTTTTTTTAGAAGTAATAGCCAAAAACCCAGCTGTAATTAGCATCAGTCCGATAACGATAGCAGTGATTGTATTTTTATTTGTCATCTATCTAATTATACCCCTAAAAATAAAAAAAGCCTCATATGAGGCTTTTTTTATCACGCTTTTATTTTATTTATTCAACGGGTTTTTCTTCTGCCGGTGCTGCTTCTTCAGTATCAGGAGTCGCAACTTCTTCTGGCATAACCTCTTCAGGCTTTACTACTTCGTTTTCATCACTCATAAAATTTAAATAAATTAAGTCTATTAAAATGCGACTATACGCAAGTATATCATAAACTTGACTATTTAGCTAATGTGTTTTTTATTTTATCGCCCCTTCTTTTTTAAGTAGCGCAATCTTTGCAGGCTGTCCGCCTCTATTATAATCCCCGGTTTTTCCGTCACTCCGGATTACCCGATGGCATGGTACCGTCTTATCATAGTTACTTTTCATGAAATTTCCTACTGCCCTACTGGCCTTTTCATTGCCTGCCTTTTGGGCAACTTCTTTATAAGTCAGTACTTTCCCTTTTGGAATCTTGCGAACCACACCAAGAACTTTTTCTTTAAATGTTTTCTTGGGCATTTTTATTTTCTGATTTTTCTTTTTCTGAACACAATCCCTATCCAGACTACAGCAAGCAAAGAATAGTTAATGATCATATACCACATGTTGCTCCATTGGACGCCATACGGAAAACGATAGTCAGAAATCGGGAAGAGAAATGGTGTCGGATAGAAAGCTAATGAGTGCGAAGGAATGTCGATGAGTATATGCAATGCCCAGCCGAGTAGTTCGTAACGCGGACGTTTAGAGAAAAACCACGCCGCCAAGAATGTAAAAGCCCAGATAACGATACTGTGACTAAACTGATAAAGATAGGCAGCAATGTCAAAACCTCCTACTTCGACATGATGCCTGCCAAAGCCAGATTCGTAGTCTACTTTTGTAATGAGGTTATATATACCAACAATAAAAGGAACAGTGAAAGCAAAGAAATCTGGGAAAACACCCCAGAAACCAGTCCAGAGAGGACTTATCCGGAATTTACCCTTACTAACTTTATTCGCTCCCCTGGCTCCAGCATTCGCCCATAATGTGTGTGCAAAAATATCCATGTTTTTATTTTAAACCTGCCTGCCGGTAGGTAGGTAACTGTCAAAGTATATCGCGTGGCAGGTATATCCGCCAGGATTCCTGATTAAATAGTCCTGATGATAATCTTCGGCAAGGTAAAACTTGGTTAGTGGCTCGAGGGTTGTAACCACTGGATACTGCCACCTACCCGAATCGTTCACAATTTTTATAAATTCTTCTGCCTCCTTTCTTTCTTCTTCATTTGCATAAAAAATTGCAGACCTGTAAGAAGTACCCCGGTCATTGCCTTGCTGGTTCAACGTTGTAGGATTATGAATCTGGAAAAAGAAATCTAAGAGGTTTTTATAAGATGTTTTTTCATCGTCATATTCTATTTCTACGGCTTCTGCATGACCTGGATGATTGTCATAGGTCGGGTTCTCATTCGTGCCTCCGGCATAGCCAACCTTGGTATCCACTACCCCTGGCTGTTTGCGTATCAGGTCCTCGAGTCCCCAGAAACATCCGCCCGCCAGTACTGATTTTTTAATCATAAAAATAGTTTAACATAAAAATACACAGAAACGCCCAGCAGTCAAAGACCACTGGGCATTTTTTTCTTTCGACAACAAATCAAAATTATTACGATCTCGATCACCTTAACCGAAAACATCATTGTTTGGTAGTTAATGAAGTTTCCAAGAGCCTTTAAAGAAATGGCTAAAAGCAAAAAAACAAAAACATAGAGAAGCTGTGTTTTATTAGCTTTGAAACCATTTGGTAAGAACCACCCTAAAGTCTCGCTAAAGAAATATATCGTAAGCGCGTACAAAAAAGTAATCAGAGAAAAACAACCAATTAATTCACAATATTCTTGGTCGTCGAAACCACCAAAAAATCTAAGCACCGAGACGACAAACATCGTCGTTACGTGTAGTAAAATACTGGTTATAATTATCTGATACCGGTATGACAAATACTTGCTCATAGCAAAACGTATTTAAAGATTGAAGGAGCAAAATTGCTTTTTTGTACTATGCAACATTTACAAGAACTTAGCAAGTAAAAACTGAAGCCCCGGAAACTCCTTGTGAGTTTCCGGGGCTTTTTTAGATTTTTACATTCACCTGAATTTACCGCCCCTGCTGAGGTTGTAGCGAACACAAGCAAATAGGGCTAGAACAAGCAGAAGTGGTGGAATAAATTTTTCCATAGGTAGTAGGTTTAATTAAGAAATTGTTTCCAAAAGGATAATACCTAATAAAGATAATATTGTCAAGGTAGTGCAACGTTTGTATTACTTTATTTTGAAACTAATTTTCACCACATCCCCTTCCCAGATGTTTTCCTTTTTTCTAACACTAGCTTTCACTGACAACAAATACGAAGCGGAAAGTTTGTGTGGAAAAAGCGCCGTATCCCAAGAAGTCTTTCCTATCTTCGCTGTTATATACACAAACCCTTTTTTATAAACCGCACGAATCTGCTCTGAAATCTTTTTATCAATATTCACAAAATGCCAGCCCGCATCCCCCGGCCATTTCCAAACCTTCGCTTCGATTTTAAAATTCTTTTTCATTACTAACTAGCCATTTTTACAACACACTCAAAATCCTTCTCGGAGACCGGCATTACTGAAAGTCGTTCGCCTTTTCTGGCTACGCGCATGTTTTTTAGCTTGGGGTCGAATTTTATTTGAGCGAGGGTTATGGGAATTTTAAACTTTTTTACAAAGCCCATATCTACGCAGAACCACATAGGGTTACCCTCTGTGGCGCGTGGCTCAAAATATTCTCCTTTCTTGTCGAATTGAGTTTGGTCTGGATGTGGCTTACTGACGACTTTCGCAATACCATAAACCCCAGTCGGATTTTTTTTGGTGCCGTTGGAATGGTGGAAAAGACACAGGTCGCCCACCCGCATTTCTTTCATGAAATTCCGCGCTTGAAAATTCCTCACCCCTTCCCAGGCAAT
>JAGXTF010000040.1 GCA_018333525.1 Bacteroidota bacterium
GAAGAATTTGGGTTACACGCAACGCTTCTGAACTTCCACCAGGCGCAGCGCCTGGTGGAAGAAAGTATTGCGTTGTATAATCACAAACGACCGCATCTGGCGTTGGCCATGCAAACTCCGGAAAGCATATATAATCAACAAAAATCCCGACCTCTCTCAATAGTCGGGACTTCGTAAATAACCGTCAACTTATTTCAGGACGATTCAAATTATGGTATTTTTTGCGGGAAAAAAATGATTACACAAGCATACTTTGAAAACATACAAAAGCATATTCTCGACGAATTGCAACTGGCACAGAGTTCTATTCATCTTGCATTAGCTTGGTTCACAGATTCAGTTTTGTTCGAAACGTTACTCGATAAGGCAAAACAGAATGTCAGAATTTCTCTCATCGCGCTTAATGACGAAATTAATGCCCGAGCAAATGGAATTGATTATTCCGTCCTAAAAAAAAAAGGGGGAGAGGTTCTTCTTGTGGAAAGAACCAACGAAAGTTTAATGCACAACAAGTTTTGCGTGATTGATAACGACACTGTTATTACTGGTTCATACAATTGGACCGTGAAAGCAAAACGCAACGATGAAAACATCACTATCGTAAAAGATAATCCACAGTTGGCAAGCGATTTTATACTCGCATTCGGGAATATCAGAGAAAAATACGGCGCCCCGATACCTGAGATAGATATGCATTCGTTCTGCAAGAGGTTAGAAATTTTACGAAATTGTATACTGCTTCAGGATAGGGATGATATTGCATACCAAACATCAAAGTTTGAAAAAATATTTTTACAATCGAATAATTCTACAAAATATTCCGAAACCGAAGCAATTATTGCTCATTTGCAGGAACATCGGTTTTCTTCTGCGTTGGAAATCATTACACACTTTCTTGAGCAGTATTCCCAAGTGCAGGTCTGGTTAAATCCGGAAATTGACTCATTACATTTTGAGTGCCGTTCGTTGGAAATACAAATTACAAGTTTGGAGGATGAAAAAAACGAACTGGAAAAAATGATACGTGAATTTGAACGGCGGCATAACAAAGAACTCGGCAATTTGATTTTGGAAATTTTAGAATTGCGGAAAGCACGGGCAGAAAAAGAAGCAAAAGAGAATCCCACCGATGAAAAACGAAGGCACGTGTATGAGGAAACACAACAAGATTATAACACGTTCAAAGGAAGTTATGAAGAAATAAAAAGTACAACCGTTCGCGACCTAACCACCGAACAGCAACAAGAGTTGAAAACAAAATACCGCAAAGCAACAAAACTGTGTCATCCCGATACTGTTTCTGCAATGCAGGCAACCGAATCAGCGCAGGTGTTTGACCAACTGACGAAAGCATACGATGATAACGATGTGGAAACTGTCTCACGGATTTTGGAATACCTTGAAACCGGAAAACCATTTAAAGCAAAACACGAAACCTTTACGGAAAATGATAAACTGAAAGTTGAAGTTACGCGATTACAATTAACATTGCAGAGATTAATCCAAGCGATAAACGAAATCAAACAATCAGAAACCTACCAGAAAATTTCAGTATTGGGCGATTGGAATGTATATTTTCAAAAAGTAAAAAAACAATTAGAAATTGAGTTACTAAACATGCAAAAACAAAATGTCCGACACAAAAAATAAAGCACTTGTTCCGATTCAACAATCGCTTACAGTTGTAAAGAAGCAACTTGCGATTACAGATAAACTGTTGAAAGAATCAGACCAATCTAAACTTGTTAGAAAGATAGCCACCGGATTGGAAGTAATCTCTCCCATTGAGATGGTTTTTGTAAATGGGGGCACGTTTGAAATGGGAAACAGTGACGGCCATGATAAAGAAAAACCAGTGCATAGCGTAACACTCACCGATTTTTACATTGGCAAATATCAAGTAACACAGAAAGAGTGGAAAGAAATAATGGGTAATAATCCAAGTTTTTTCAAAGGAGATAATTTACCGGTGGAACAAGTTAATTGGTTTGATGTTCAGACATACATACAAAAACTCAATGCAAAGACCCAAGGAAATTACCGTTTACCAACAGAAGCGGAATGGGAATACGCGGCACGTGGAGGAAATAAAAGCAACAATTACCAATACAGTGGAGGCAATACTCTCGATGATGTAGCATGGTATAAATCTAATTCTAATAATAAATCGCATCCTGTAGGAATGAAACTACCTTATGAGCGTGTTGCCGAATAGGTTTTTCACATTTTTTTCCCTTGAAAATTGAACAAAAACAAAATGTTTTTTTACAAAAATGTCATTCGGCAACACGCTCATAAAGTTTCCCAACTGCCATCTCGGGAATTCCGGAAGATGTTTGGGAAAGTTATCCTCTCATCCGGGGAAGTTTCGGTGACATTTGCAGAGTTGCAGATGTGATTCGGGGAACTCCGGTTGGAAAGCGGGGAGTTGCGGATTTCATTCGGGGAGTTCCGGATGGAATGTGGGGAAGTTCGGACGTGGTATCGGGAAATTACGATGTGGTATTGGGATGTTACGGAGAGGTATCGGGAGTTCCGGATGGAATATGGGGAAGTTCGGACGTGGTATCGGGAAATTACGATGTGGTATCGGGAAGTTACGAAGAGGTATAGGGAGTTCCGGATGTGAGCGAGGGGTTTCCGGATGTCATCCGGGCAAGTGCAAATGGTTTCCGGACAGGTGCAGATGGTTTCGGGACAGGTGCAAATGGTTTCGGGACAGGTGCAAATGGTTTCCGGACATGTGCAGATGGTTTCCGGACATGTGCAGATGGTTTTGGGACAAGTGCGGAAATGATTTGTAACTGTGAAATTTGCGAAAAAACAAGGTTTTCACAAATTTATGCACTTCGACTGCTTATGGGGAATTTTTTTTTTGACAATTAAGCAAAAGGAGAAAAAAATCTGTCAATTGGGGTGGGAAATGATTGGCACGGAACTTGCTAATTACGGTTTTGAAAAAACTTACCACCTCGCTTTTTCTCGAAACGGAATCTATCTTTTGTTTAAGAATGTTTTTGCAAAAAGTATTGACATTGAAAAAATAATTTCTTACTTTCTACCCAAGTTTTTTAGCACAGTATTTCATTTCGCTGTGACTCGACGACGAAGAAGAGAGATAAAACCCCTCGCAGATTTTACCCCCCCGTCTCCTGCCGCTGCCACAGTGTTTGTAATGCTGTCAAATATT
>JAGXTF010000041.1 GCA_018333525.1 Bacteroidota bacterium
GACAGTGAAAAACCGCACACCCCCACCGTCTAATAGGGGGTGTGCCAACCCGAAGGGGTCTTGAAATCGTGCGATTAATTCCGAATATCAATATTGAGGGTCAGGCTGGATATGCCAAGCTTCTAGGCCACAATTTTGACAGCGTTCAGGAATGTTATGATTTATTCATGCCAATCAAGGTAGCGGATCGGTTGGACATAGCACAAAAGGCCGCTAATGAGAAATTTGACGGCGAACAAGCCGAAACTATCCAGTTTGGCGGTGAGAATTTTCAAATATGGTGTGGCGGCGCAACCGGGGGGATTAAATGGGTAATTGAGAATGATGATTTTCAATTATTTTTTAACAGTCCGATCACAAAATATGGAGAGGTAAAAAAATGGGGGGTCGGCGTCCGGTATAAATCGGCGGGGCTTTGGGAATATGGGATAATTTTTTTAAAACAGCGCGTAATGGCCGTTTTATTTCAAGAGGGGTTTTCCCTGCTGAACGGCGATAATGAAATAAATGACAACGTGGAATTTATTAAAAGCTGGCAACGGGTCAATCGGGTGGATTATGCCTTCGATTTTTACAGTGAAAAATTTTCATTTGAAATGAAAAATCAGCGCCTTGTAGAAAATTTAATCTTACCTTCCGGAGTGAAATATATGACGGTTGGAACGTCAACAACAACTGAAACGCTGACAGCCGGAATGAATAGAAAAGGCGCGCAAATTCAAATTTACGATAAAGGAAAAGAAATCACTGAAGCATCCGGTAAAATCTGGATGTTTAAAGTATGGGAAAAAAACGGATTTATTAAACCGGAAGATGGAAAGGCCAAAAATGTTTGGCGCTTAGAAATTCGTTTTGGAAAAGGTTTCATTCAAGATCGTGGTGCGCTTTGTTTTGAAGAATTTAACGGAAAATTGCAAAATAAATTATGCGAAGCAATTTTTAAACGGCGGTTGGCGGTGCCGGACGGAAGGAAACACCGGGAGGATTGGGATTTACACCCAATTTTCGCGGAAGCGTACAGGGCAACGGATATGGCCGGGAAATATGCCCCAATTGGGCGGCAACAAACCCAAAAAGCTGAAGAATTATATTTAATGCTCGGAAAACAAATAAAAGGAATAGGCCGATCTATGGATGTTTTAAAAAACGGTGAATATCATGACGAAAGCGCAAAAACCAATTTAATTAAATTAAGCGGTGAAATTTCCAGCGATAAAAAGCACAAAAATAAAGAGGAAAAGGCGCAAGAGCGATATAAATTAATTTCGGAGGCGAAATAAATAGATAAATAAAATTAAGTATTTATTAATTTTAATGGTTCGATTTTTTCCCCTATTTAATAAATAATTAAATATCTGAATAAAGGAAAAAATAATGTCAGACCTAATAAGCGCAATATCAGAAACAATTAATAATCAAAATTCAATTTCAGATTTTATTAATGCTTCAAAACCGGCCGCAAATCAAATAAATGAGCCACCTCCGGAAAAGCGCGGACGCGGTAGACCAAAAGGTTCATTTAAAAATAATAAAAAAAGCGCGGAAAAATCATTTATTCCGGAGGGTGAAATAAAACAATTAATTCCAGAGGCTGCGGGAAACCCCGATTTATTGGCTGATATTAATAAAAAGGCTATTCAGCGCAAAAATGCGGCGGCTGGGGCAACTGTTTTAATCCAGACAACCGGAATGATGGTGTCCGGAGAAGATGGAAAAATGGATAAGGACGAATTTTCTTCAATGCAGGAAAATTTCGACCGTTATTTTGAAATAAAGAATATTTCTGATTTCCCGCCCGGAATTTCCTTGGGGCTTTCGCTCGGCGCTTATTATGTGCGGGTCTTGACCACGGAAAAAACCCGCCCGAAAATATCATTATTTTTCGCATGGGTTAAAAATAAATATTATTCCCTGAAAAAGCAAAAAAATAAACCATCGCCACTGTCGGAAACGGCAAAGGTTGGCGCATAGTTTAATTGTCGGCATGACCGAGTCCGGAAAATCTACGCTGGCAAGGCGTATGGTTGCCGGATATAAAACGGAGGGTTTACACACCCTCATTCTTGACCCTCTGGATGACCCCGCATGGTATAATGCTGGCGCAAGTTACTTAACGACTGATGGCGACAAATTCCTTGAGATCGTTTTTAAGTCAAGAAAATGTGCAATTTTCGTAGACGAAAGCGGCGAGGCTATCGGTCGTTACGGCGGCGCAATGAAAAAACTTGCTACGCGCTCACGGCATTACGGCCACAACGCTCATTTTATTTCGCAGCGTGCCGTAGATATTGACAAAACAATCCGAGACCAATGCACATATTTATTTTGTTTTCGTGTTTCACGCGGAGATGCGGAAACGCTGGCAAATGAATACGGCTATGAAGAATTACTAGAATGTTCAAGACTTAACCAGGGAGAGTTTATAAAATGCGGTCGATTTCTGAAACCAAAAAAAATCAGGCTTTTTTAATAGCCTTGCGTGAACGGCGAGAAAAAATGCGTATCCCTCAAAAGGTTTTGGCGTATGAGCTTGGAATATCGACGGTCGCGTACAGCTATATTGAGCGCGGGTCAACAGATTTAAAATTAGATATTTTTAAATTTCTTTGCAAACGACTGAATTTAAAAGCAGAAAACTTTTTAATCTAAAAAACTTAATTCTGTTCGCTTTAAAAATCAAAAAACCTTGGCATACGATAGGGCTTGACGGAATGTCATGTTTCAACCCTAACCGAGGTTTAAAAATGCAAGCTGCAATCAAATCTTTGGCCTTCTCTGCTGCGGGTGTCGCCCTCGGCCTCTGGCTCTATGATGCTTTCAAAAGGGCGTAACTGATGCCTTTCTTCAAAGTTTCATTCATTACCGTCACCTCAGTCATTGTCGGCATGATCGCCCTCGGTGCGGGGCTTAATTTCGCCGGGCGGGGCAATATGGGGGCTGCCTTTCAGAAGGCCGCCCAGTATGTAACCAACGGATACGGAGTATAGCAAAATGATTAAAACCCATCACGTTCACGAAAGTCGCACGCTCACCACGGCCACCGACAGCACATTCCAAATCCCTATTTGGGGCACAATCCACAACCTCATGCTCCGATTCGCAACGGCGGCTGGCGCTGACGCTGCCGAAGCTGACATGCGCTCGGAACTCGGCAAT
>JAGXTF010000042.1 GCA_018333525.1 Bacteroidota bacterium
ACAATATTTTCGAAATTGAAAGTTTGAGATTGTGCTGTGTAATTTGCAGCAAGAACTAGAATGATGTATATGATTTTTTTCATGATTTGAAATTTAATTTAATGGTTAACTTATATCCGCGCATGGGCATTGGCCTGCCCGGCATCACCTGATACCACTGATCCCAAACATTTTCGCAGGTAAAACCCAGATCTAAATCAGTATGGTGATTTCTGAGAGATATATTTCGATAAACGGAAATATCAGTTATCCAATATTCTGGCAAAAAACTACTGTTATCCGTGGTTGTAAAGCGAATGCCGGTATATTTTGTATTTGCTGTAAAATGCCATTTCCCCAATTGGGTAAAAAGCAAAATATTTCCATTCCATGCAGGTATAAAAATTCTGTAATGGCTTTGTTCATGGCGGTTCATCGTCATTTGCGCGTTTACAAATTCCAAATGGGATTTCAATCCCGCAGACCATTTCTTAACTGCATATCTGAATCCCGCAGTGCCTTCCACACCGCGATATTCCCCGCGATACAAATTCACTGCATTCCAAATCGCTCCATTTGGAATCCAGATAATTGGATCATCCAATCTGCGCCAATACATACAAGACTGAAAATCTATGTTCCAGTTTTTCCATTTTCTGGAAAAATTCCAACCAATTTCTGAAGCAAACCCTTTTTCACTATGCAAAGGGGATATAGCACTCTGACCCCAAAAAAGATCATTTAATGTGGGCCTTCGAAAAGACGAATTTCCTGTAATATAAAATTGTTGAAACGGATTGGGATTCCATAAAATCCGTATTGCACCCACCGGAATTTTTTCGTACCATTCCAGCCTGATATTTCCTGAAAATTCAAACTTTCTGAGCGTATAAATACCGGCAACAAAACTTGCAGGATAAATACGTTTTATATTCGTTGCATATGCTTTGGTCTGTGCCTGGATTTGCTGATAATCCAATCCTGCCATCCATCTCCAATTTTTTAAGGACAAGTGCATTTCTAATTGCGCCTGTATAGTTTGGGATCTGCTGGTGTCGTCAATTGCTGAATTTGAATCGCGGAATCGCAGGTAATCCCGGATATATGCTATTCTGGAATTGTATCGTAAAACCTTTCCATTTAAAACAGATTCGGCAAGCAGCCTTAAGGATCTGTCCCATTGGGTTCCACTGGTTTTATCTGTACCCGGAATTATACCCAGGTTTCTGGAATTTCGACTGTATTCGCCAATGCATTTCCATTCAAAATTTTTGTAACTGTTTCCAAAAAGCAATCTCCCCATCCCCTGCAAATTTTCTGCATGTTGCATCTTTTTTTTCGATGCATTTAAATCCAATTGGTATGGAAACGAATTATCTCCATAAAAAATCGTCGCAGTATTGCGCAGATAAAATTTTCGTTTGGTAAAGCCAACATCCAATTGTTGTAAAAAAGTGCGATAAGAATGTGCAGATGCAACCAGGTTGGCACTAAATCCCAATGCCTTTGGTTTGCTATGCCGGAATAAAATACTTCCTCCGACATTACCGCTTCCATACAAACCGGATGCGCCATGAATTACAAGCAATTCATCCAAACCCGCAGGAGTTAACAAATTAAGGTCCATCACTCCATTCATCGGGCTGGCTACAGGAATTCCATTCCACAAAACTGCAGTTTGTTGCGGATCAGCACCGCGCAGACTTAAGCTGGAAAGCCCCGTATATCCATATTGTTTCAAATACAATCCATTTTCTGCAAGTGTTGCAGTGAGCGTATTACAACCGGCTTGCAAACTTATTTTTCTTGCGGATCCACTGTGAAATGCAAAATCGTGCCTGCTCACTACAATCCTGGCAGTGTCCAGTGGCAATGAATCATTGGCAGAAGCCAGCAACGATATGGAAAGCAGTGTTAATAGCATTTGGTTGCATACCCGCAAAGGAGAAAAAATGAAAGAGGTTGGTCCTGATTCATTGTGCTTTTTTTCCCGAAAGCGGTCAATGTCTTTTTGTGATTCGGCAGGTCTTCTGACTTTCCTAACTCATTCTGCCTTCCCTCTTCTTAGGAAAAAGTGGCTTGATTCGAATGAGCTGTAACTCTGTCGAGTTTAGGATTTACAGCTGCGGGTACAGTCCCGGATTTTCACCGGAGTTCCCTTTTCATCCGGCATGATTTTATGGCATACCGGAAACCGTATCGGATGCAAAATTAAGAATTTCAGTTGCAATTCATATTTTTTTTTATCGACATCGGGTTTATTCTGTCGACACTTCCTGCGAATGAAAGTTTATCCTATTATTTTTGCCATATGAGACTTTTCTCTTTTTTGTTATTCACCATTTTAACATGCCGGATGCAGGCTCAAAACACGCCCGGCAAACAATGGACATTGGAAGCATGTATTGCCTACGCATTGAATCACAATCTGGATGTAAGACAGGCAGAACTCAATACGGAGCAGTCGCATATCAATTACAACCAAAGTAAAATGAATTTATTGCCGGATTTAAATGGATCTGCAGGACAATATTTTCAATCCGGAAGAAATATTGACCGCTTTACCAATACAGCGGTTCAAAGCACCATTAAGAACAATAATTTTTCGCTTTCCACAGGTGTGGTTTTGTTTGCAGGAGGCCAGCTTAGAAATACCGTTCAATCCGGAAAATACTCCTGGCTCGCAAGCGATGAAGACCGGCAAAATATTGAAATGAATGTTTCTCTAAATGTGGCCAACATTTTTTTACAAATTGTACAGGCAAAAGAATTGGTGAAATCTACTCAGGAAAACATCAATAACACCAAGGCACAGCTGGATAAAGCGCAACGGCAGTTCGATGCCGGTGCCATAAATGAGGGAACCATTTTTAATTTAAAAGCACAGCTTGCGAATGATGAATTAAATTTGGTAAATGCACAAAACCAGGAAATCACTGCAAAGGCAAACTTAAAAATGTTACTCAGAATTCCGGTAGAAGATAATTTTGAAATTACCATACCTGAAACAGGCAATTTTGAGGCGATAGAATATCCCGAAACGGTACAGACATTATATGATTCTGCATTGGCAAAAAGGCATGATGTGCTGGCATCTGAATACCGTGTTGAAAGCGCAGTTTATCGCAAAAAAGCCAGTTTTGGCAGTTTTTTACCTACGCTGACTTTAGGTGCAAATTTGAATACTGTTTATTCCTCCAGCGCAAAAGAAGTTAGTAGTTTTACATTAAAAGACTACACTATAGGAAGGGTGCAAACAACCAATGAAATTGTAATTTCCCAACAGCCTGTATATACTTTGGCAACTACCAGTTTCAGCAAACAATTAAAAAACAACTTCGGACAAAGTTTGGGTGTAACCATGTCTATTCCGATATTCAATAAATTGCAGGCAGAAAATAATTACAAACTCGCATTGATTGATTTGGAGCGAAATAAACTGAATGCAGAAAAAACCAAACAAAATTTATACAATGAAATTGTGGGCGTGTATAATGCATTTGAATCTGCGCAAAAAAGATTTTTGGCTGCGAAACTCAACCATGATGCGCAGCAATTAAATCTGAATTTTATTGCGAAACGGTATGATGGTGGGCTGAGCAGTGCAACAGAATTGCAAATCGCGAAGACAATGGAAAATGCGAGCAAGGTTAATGAAGTATCTGTGAAATATGAATATATTTTTCGCAGAATGGTATTGGATTATTATGCAGGAAAAAAATTGGATTTGAATTGATGAAAAATAAAAAAATATGGATCCCGGGTGCAATTATTTTATTGGTGATTGTATTAGCCATTGTATTTAAAAAAGACAACAAGGGAACAAAGGTGGCCACTGAAAATGCGGCTAAAAGAACCATCACGGAAATTGTGAGTGTAAGTGGCAAAATTCAACCGGAATCTGAAGTCAAAATCAGCGCGGATGTTAGTGGTGAGATCATAGAAATGATGGTAAAGGAGGGCGATTCTGTTCGACAGGGACAATTGTTGCTGAGAATTAATCCGGATATTTATGAAAGTACAGTGGGCCAATTACAGGCGAATCTGGACAATGGTCGCGCCGCTCTTGCCTCCAGCATGGCGCAAAGGGAAAGTACTTCTGCAAACCTGATTCAGGCGGAAGCAAATTATGAACGAATTAAAAAACTCTGGGAACAAAAAGTTAGCAGCAATCAGGAGTTAGAACAGGCAAGGCTGCAGTATGAAACGGCAAAAGCCAACCTGGCTTCTGCGGATAAAAATATATTGGCAGGTACTTTCACAGTTAAAAGCCTGACTGCAAGCCTGGAACAAGGCCGCAAGAACTTGGGCAGAACCAGCATTTTCGCCCCTGCTTCCGGCATTATTACCAACCTGAATTCAGAAAAAGGGGAAAGAGTAGTTGGAACTGCACAAATGGCCGGAACAGAAATACTCAGGGTGAGCAACCTGAACAGCATGGAAGTAGAAGTAAACGTAAATGAAAATGATATTGTAAGAATAAAAGTTGGTGACAGTGCCGATATTCGGGTAGATGCTTACCCCGACAGAACCTTTAAGGGAACCGTAACAGAAATAGCAAATTCTGCCCGTTTTGAAGCCACCTCCGCCCTATCAGATCAGGCTACGAATTATGTTGTAAAAGTGCATGTAATTCGCAACAGCTATGCAGATTTAGGTGAAGGTCGCAACCAGCCGTTTAAATCCGGTATGAATGCCACGGTAAATATTAAAACCAAAACAAAAGCCAATGTACTCAGCATCCCAATTTCGGCGGTTACCACGCGCAACCCTACAAACAGTAATGTAAAAACTTCTGAAACAAATAAGACCAAAGACCAAAAGGACCAAACCAGAACCTGGGCATTTATTTATAAGAATGGCGCTGTGAAAGCAGTAGAGGTAAAGACCGGAATTCAGGATATCAATTACTTTGAAGTGCTGGAAGGCTTGAAATCAGGGGAGGAAGTGGTAACAGACCCCGGAATGGCTGTTGCAAAGGATTTGAAGGATGGAGATAAAGTTCAGAAAGTAGAAAAGGACAAGGTTTTTGGCAAATAGCCATAAATTTAGCCATAATCCTTTATTTTCGCATTTTCCACATTTTATATTTATGCGCTTTTTGTTTGTTATCTTATTGATTTGTATTGGAATACCTGAAATATATGGCCAGGATAAACCATTAAAATCCAATAATGGTCTGAAACAACATTATCTGGAGGAGATTGAAGTTCAGTACCGCAAGGATATCACCCAACTCAAATCATCCAATGATCCGTTAAAAGACGATCTGAAGAAAATTTACAAAATCCGATGGATGGCCAATGTGAATCGAACGGAGGCCGGATATTATGTTTTTGATTATAAATGGTTGCATTATTTAGATCTGATTCAGGAAGAAATCAGTAAAAAAAATATGCACTATGATATGTCAAACATAAAAGTGGTATTAGGCAGGTACAACATTGCCAATGCTTTCAGCGTAGGCGATGGTACAATTGTTCTGGACATTGGTTTGTTGCCACACCTGGAAAATGAAGATCAGTTGGCATTTATTCTTTGCCACGAATTTTCTCATGTTTTGTTGAATCACTGGAAAAAGACAATTGACAATAAACTCCGCAGTTATAACTCTTCTATTTTCCGAAACAAACTGAGTAAAATTAAGGAAACCGATTATTACCAGGTTACCAAATTAAAAGCCCTGATAAAAGAGAATTTATACGCAGAACGCGAATTGAGCAGAGATATGGAAACAGAAGCGGATTCGCTCGGAATGCAACTTTTCCTGAATACCAAATATGCATCCAAACAGGCTGCAAGGTGCATGTTGGTTTTGGACAGCGTTCAACATTCCAGATTTTTTTACCAGCCCATTGATGTATTTAAGGCACTGCATTCTCCCAGAGTGCAAATCCCAAAGGAAACATTTATTGATCCTGTTGATGAGAGTGAGAGTTTTTTAAATAATGATTCTCTGATGAGCCATCCAATGAATATGATGCGCCATGAAGCGCTGAGCAGATTTGAAAAAAAATCAAAATACCACAACGATAAAATACGAACGGCATCAGACGAATTTGAAGAATTGCGAAGAATAAGCAGAAATGAAGTGACAGAATCCTTACTCACTTCAGAAAATTATGATAAGGCCTTATTATATAGTTTGAGAAAACTTGCATTGAATCCGGAGGATAAAAAAATGGGGGCGGCGGCAACATTGAGCTTATACCGGCTTTATGAAGCTCGTAAAAATCATAATGTCAGTTATTATGCAAGTCCGCCACACGAAACCAATGATACCAGTTACGCACAATTAACGAATTATATTTATGCGGTTAGATTTTCACAAATGTTGGATGATTTAACCGCATACTGCAATAAATATTATAATCTGGATCCGGAAAACGAAGATCTGTTGTACTGCATGATAATGGTTGCAAAAGCAAACAACGATTTTGATAGTTACAGAAAATTCAGATCCCGTTATTTTGAAAAATTCGATAAAGGAAAATATTCTAATTTAATACCAAAACAATGAAAAAATTCATTCCAATTATGGTAGCGTTACTTGCAATTTTTGTTGCAATTCCTGCTACAGCTCAAAAGTACACCCTCAACGATATCGGCAGGTACAACATGCGAAATGCCGGTGGAATTGTGGAAGGCAATGTGATCAAAGGATATTATATGTTCTATGAATCAGAAAAAATTGACAGAAAAAACAGAGCCTTTGAAATATTGGTTCTCGATGAAAATCTGAAGGAAAAAGTAAGCGAACGAATCATTGAACCCAAAACTACTTTTTTATTGGAAGCCAGCTACAACGGTACCGGAATTCTGTTCAAGTTTTATGATTCCAAATCAGGAATGGTTACCTATAGAATAATTGACAATGCCGGTAAACTTGGTTCCAAACAATCCCGCGCAGCGAGCAAATTAGAAGTATCCATTTACAACAACAGCCTTTCTAAAGACCTCACCAATCTGAATGTGAATCCTTTTGGCAAAGACATGTTTGTGGATGTGTATGATTTTAAGGATAAAAAAGGTTACAGTTATCAGGTAGATGGTTTGGACAATACCGGGAAAACACTTTGGTCCTATAATCCGGAACATGTAAAAGGTGTAGACAAAGCGGATTACCTGATTGCCAATGACAAATCCGTTCTTTTGCTTACCCAAAATGCTAAAAATATGACCACCAGAGACTACCATTTTGGTTTGGTTTCTTTGGGTTCCGATGGTGGAATTAATTTTGAAATTCCATTGGAGAATGCCAAATACAACATGCTGGCGCACAATGCATACTTCGAAGGTGAAAATATTGTGGTTATTGGCGAATATTATGACATTGATGACAAAGCTATGAAAGCTGAGAGCAAAGGGATTTTTGCCAAAGTAATTAAAGCATCGAGCGGAGATGACGTATCTGAAAGTTTTATTTCATGGGATAAAGATATTTTGAATAAAGTTTCAGCAGAAAATAAAAAAGAAATCAAAAACTATTCACTATTTTTTCATAACATCGTAAAGAGTTCTAATGGCCATATTCTTGCCATCGGAGAACAATACAGGAAACAGGTAAGCGCAGGTGGATTGGCCATGAAAGCAGTCATGGGTAGCCAGAATACAGATGCAAGCGCATTGGAAATAAAAATAGGAAACATTGTAGTTATTGAATTAAACAGTGATTTCACTTTGAGTGATGTAACAATCGTTGAAAAGAAGCCAAACCGCGTAATTTTAAATCAGAGTTACAGTTTGGTAAACCAACATGTATTGGCAAAACTTCTAAAATACGATGGTAGCTTTGACTATACCTATACCCAAAATAGTGCAGATAATTCCTTAATTACCATGAGCTATATCGATATGGAAAAAGTGGAAGGAAAAGGATCTAAAAAAGCTGTTTTTAATACCATCAATTATTTGGGTTCTGATGGGAAATACAGTTCGGATAAATTAGTTCTTTCGACTGACGCTTATTCTATCCGCGCATTGGCTGCAAAATCCGGTTATGTGCTGATAGAAGAGTATTTCAGAAAAGACAAACGTGTTGCATATAGACTGGAACCAATTAATCTTTAAAAACTAATCGATTCATTGCAAAAATAATTTTGCTTAAATATTATATAAAAAAGGCCGCAATTGCGGCCTTTTTTTATCCTATTTTAAATGTTCGCATACTGATTCCGCCAAACTCAACAGATTCGTATATGGATTGAATGGGCTCCTGATTGCCGGCCAAGCCCATCACATACATCAAAGGGGCATAATGATCCGGTGTTGGAACGGATAATTTTCCGCCACTTTGTTTTTCATAATTGGCAAGTTCCGTCCAATTACAATCCCAAATGCGATCCTTTACCCATTGGTCAAATTCAATTGCCCAGTCGTATGCTTTGCTATCCCCTTCCATCATTTTTTGAAAGCTCAGTTGCAGATTGTGCACCACATTACCTGAACCAACAATCAGCACTCCTTTTTCACGTAGCGCCGAGAGCTGTTTTGCCAGCTCAAAATGGTAACTCATGGAGCGGTAGTAATCGATGCTCATTTGATAAACCGGTATATCGGCCAGGGGAAAAACATGCTTTAAAACCGTCCAGGCGCCATGATCCAAGCCCCAATCTGTGGTGAGTTCACTGTCTTTTACCAGTTCTTTTGTTTTACCCGCATAATCCGGAGAGCCTGCAGCGGGATATTGCACATCAAATAATTCCTGCGGAAATCCGCCAAAATCATGAATGGTCGGAGGTTTTTCTGCGTTGTTAATATAAGTTCCTCTGGTTAACCAATGCGCCGAAACACATAAAATTGCCTTTGGTTTCTCCAATGCAATGAGGTCCTTTCCCAATACGTTAAGACTTTTGGTAAATGCATTGTCACGCAGTGCATTCATAGGGTCGCCATGTCCAATAAATACCAAAGGTTGTTTTGTAGTATTTTCCCCAGCCATCATTTGGGAATGAAAATTTTCGGTCTGCATCTGATACGATTGCAAAATAAACAATCCTCGGATAGAATTGGTTTGTATACATTTAAGTCACGGGAATACCTTGTTTTTCTATTGTTGGAATTCCAATTATATTCGCCACAGTGAAATACTGGTTGATTAAATCAGAACCCGGAACATTTAGCTGGGAAAAGTTTGAAAAGGATGGCAAAGCGGCATGGGATGGAGTTAGGAATTATGCTGCGAGATTGAATTTGAGGGAAATGAAAAAGGGCGATAAATGCCTCTTTTACCACAGTAATGATGGGAAATGTATCGTGGGCATTGCCGAGGTTACCAGAGAACAATACCCAGATCCTACAGCAAAAGAAGGAGAATGGGTTGCAGTAGATGTAAAACCTGTGCAAAAATTAAAGCGGGCAGTAACACTTGCAGAAATGAAGGCCGACAAAAGGCTTGCTGATTTTGAACTAATTCGCATATCCAGATTGTCAGTTGCGAAAGTAACCAAAGCTGAATATGATATCATACTTTCGCTGTCGGAAAAATAATGTCATCAAGAGTATTGTTATCGCACAAACAAATAGACCTGATTATTCACAGGTTTGCTTTGCAAATTGCGGAAAATCACAAAACACTTGAAAATTGCGCTATTCTTGGACTTCAACCCCGTGGTGTGGAGTTATCCAGAAGGTTGCGCGATAAAATGCAGATGTTATTCCCAAGCCAGCCCACCAAATATGGAGAACTGGACAATTCCTTTTTTCGGGATGATATTGGAAGAGGAGAAATAATTGTTCCCAATCCCAATATGGTGGATTTTAGTACTGAAGGCTTAAATATTATTCTGGTAGATGATGTACTTTTCACCGGCCGTAGCGTACGCGCCGGAATTGATGCATTGATTAATTTCGGAAGGCCTGCGAGGGTAGAATTAATGGTATTGATTGATCGCAGGTACAACCGGGAATTGCCAATTGCCGCCGACTATACCGGTGCGGTTGTAGATAGCAGAAGCACAGGCGAACATGTAAAAGTGGAGTGGCTGGGAAATGACAATAAAGTTTGGCTATTGAGCAAAAAAGAATGACGCAGGCAGCAATAAAACACCTACTCGGAATCAAGGGTTTATCCGAAGAAAGCATCCGGCTAATTTTTCAAACGGCGGATACATTCAAACAATTGCTGAATAGTCCGGTAAAAAAAACACCATCTCTTCGCGATATAACTGTTGCCAATTTATTTTTTGAAAACAGCACCAGAACCAGAATTTCATTTGAGCTTGCCGAAAAAAGGCTGAGTGCAGATGTACTCAATTTCAGCAGCAGCAGTTCCAGTGTAAAAAAAGGGGAAACCCTGATAGATACTGTCAACAATATTCTGAGCATGAAAGTGGATATGATTGTAATGCGACATCCTGCACCGGGTGCATGCATTTTCCTTTCCAGACATGTAAAGGCACAAATTATTAATGCCGGAGACGGAACACATGAGCACCCAACACAGGCGCTTTTAGATGCATATTCTATTCGCGAAAAATTCGGTGATGTTTCAGGTAAAAAAGTGGTAATTGTTGGCGATATTTTGCATTCCCGTGTTGCACTCAGCAACATATTTTGTTTGAAAACCCTGGGTGCCGAAGTAATGGTATGCGGTCCATCCACTTTAATTCCCAGATATATTTCAGAATTGGGAATACGCGTAGAACACAATCTGGAAAAAGCGCTACAATGGTGCGATGTGGCAAACATGCTGCGCATTCAACTGGAACGCCAGGATATTCAATACTTCCCTTCCCTTCGAGAATACAGCATGCAATATGGCCTAACTATGAATTTGCTGAATAAATTGGATAAGGAAATTGTTGTTATGCATCCCGGTCCAATAAATCGCGGTGTTGAAATAAGCAGTGAGGTTGCAGATTCTGCACAGAGCATTATTTTGCAACAGGTGGAAAATGGTGTTGCTGTGCGCATGGCAGTGCTTTACCTCCTTGCACAATACCGTTTGCAATCCAATTAATTGATAAACGCTTCCTGATTTTTTTACCTTTCAGAATAAATGACAATAGAGTGTTCTATTCTCTTGGCATGGAATACCAACGAATATACAGAGGTTTAAAAACCAATTGCAACAAAATCAGAAAAACAGGTATTTCAACCAATTCCACCGTAAGTCTTACGCGATCTAAAAATGCATGATCCTGCAACTCATAAGGGATGCCATGCCTATAATTTTGTTCCCACCAGGCTTCAAAAAACAAACCAATTACCGGAGTTACGAATACTAGGATATTTAATGCAATACCTGAAATAGATGCAAAACGCGCAGAGTTTCTGCATGAATAATAAATTAACCAGATAATGATATATGTGAGTAATACAACCGCAAAAAACCCTTCTTCACCGTGTACACCAAACGCAAGCCCAGTAAGAAATACAACCAATGGTAACAACGGACCAATTCCAATGCTGATGAGAAAGGTTTTAAGAGTCATGTTGCGAAACATTAAAATCAAAAGGGTAATAAAAAAAGACGGATATAAAATAAATCTTAAAATTTCATTCCATCGCAGCCCCTCGTATATGGTGAAATATTTTAATTGATAATTGAGATTGGATTTGAATTCTCTTATATAGTCATCAAATGTACTTTCAACCAAAGACAGCCGGTAATCCGGAATACTATTTGCCGGGAAAATGCCTTTAATTAAATACCTGTACATCGTTTCCGGATTCAGTTTTACACCCCCAATTCTTTCTGCAGCAACAGAGAAATCCTGCAATATTCTCAGGGTATCCTTTCTGGTTTTCAAACCCTGCAATACATAGTAAATCTCCTTTCCGGTCAATACTTCATTGTTCTCTTTATCCCCGTAATAAATCTCATAATTCTTAAAGTGATTCAAATCATAACAGTGCCAGATGCTGTCTTTTTTATCAAAATAAACCGAATCCATATATTTGGTATTGGTGGGATCATCCAAATAGTACTTCCGCCTGTTGGTATCGCTCGCTCTTATCATTGCTGAATCGGTTTCCAACGAATGATTCATGGATAAAACTATATTGATTTTATTCAGATTCTGTGCAAGTTCAGGTTCAGAAATGAAAGTATGCATCCGAATATTTCTGGCAACAAAGAATATTTGTGGAGCTGTAGCAAGCAGTACAATTCCCATAAAAGTAATTCCCAGATTTTGCAATTCATCCATCGGAGGTCTTTTTCCAAAGTTTTTTATGGGATTGAAGCGAAACATATATACAAGCCACAATACCAACCCAACCACTGCAAAGAAATACAACCAGCTGATAAATATTTCCATTTGGTTACCGGAATACGATTGCGGAGATTGTGCATAAACCAGAAGTCCGGTAAAGGCAATTATTATCAGCGCCCAGGGTAAAAGTCTGTGTATCTGCAGCGCCCAAATTCCGGGATAATGACGCAATAAAAATTGGTCGATACGATGGAAGAATTTGAATTTTCTCATTTAAAAATAGCGTTTTGCAGAATGGGTAATATTCCTAAAATAATGAACAGGTAATTTTTGATTCACCAATAATTCCAGGCATTTCTGTTCATCGCCTGCAGCTTCAATTTCGAATATGCCTCCATTGTACCGAATCCTGGTAGCATTTTCACCCAATGCAGATTCCAATTGTTCGCGACTGGCAGTGGTTTCAATTTCAAACACATGAAATCCTTCAGTTACTGAAGTATCATTGTATTTTCCAATTCCTTTCTGAATAAATAAAACCCTGTCGGCTACTTTTTCTACCTCAAACAATTGTTGGGAAGTGAGCAAAACACCCATGGGATGTCTGGTGGATCTGGCGATAAAACGCAAATCCTGAAGCAGTGTTTGTTGTGCAATAATATCCAAATTTGCCAAAGGCTCATCCAGAATCAAAACAGGCGGCCGCTGCAGAATTAAACGCGCAATTTCGAATCTGGTACGATAGCCTGAAGATATTTGTGTCCATTTTAAATTGGCGAATTTGCTAAGTCCAAATCGTTCCAAAACAAAATCCACCATCAAATCATTTTGTGCTCCTTTCAATCCATGAGTTGCAGCTGTAAAGTGCAAATTATCCCGCAATTTTCCGTACCACCTTGGAATTCGTTGTGGAATAAAACCAGTGCTGTATTTCAAATCGTAAAAAAAGAATTCATCCCCTTTCAAATAGGAAAAATTGGATGGTTTAATTCCCGACTCCAACTGCCCTGCAATGGACCGCAGCAATGTAGTTTTGCCATTCCCGTTTTCACCTACAACTCCAATAATTTCACCGGGTTGTAAATGAACAGCAATTGGTTTTAACGAAAAAAATCCATTAAAATAGGTTTTGCTTATCCCTTCGGATTGAATTAAAAAAACGTCGGATTTCTTGGTATTGTCATGTTGTTGAAAACCATTGCACCTTTCCAGAATTTCTTTTGCATGCTGTAACCAATTATCCAGGTTTTTTGCCTCCTGGAATTCTTTGCTCCATAAAATGGTTTCCATCAACCATTCCTTTTGATCGGTATCATAAACCAAATCCAGCAGTCTGCGTCTAGCCAGATCATAATCCCCGTGTTTTAGCCAGGAAGATATTTCCTGTATTCTCTGTTGTACCATAGAAGAAATCTCGAATCGTTCGGGAATTAACACCCCAATCTTCAGATTTATTCTATCCACTCTTTGCATTTTGTAGAAAACTTATGCCAACTCATCCAAAGACCTTATTAATTTCGCAGGGTTGAAGCCTCTGGATACCTCTGCAAACCCTATTCTGGTTACCCACAGCCGTGGTGGAATTACTGAGAGTTTTCATCGCGGTATATTATGCGTGGTGAATTCCTCAGGTGAAATCATTTTAAGTATGGGCGACACTTCGCAGTGGTGTTTCCCCAGATCTGCATTAAAATATTTTCAGCATATTCCATTAATAGTTTCCGGAGCATTTGATCATTTCGGATTTACATTAAAAGAACTTGCTTTGATGTGTGGCTCCCATAATGGAGAAGCGATGCATACCGAAACAGCTGAAGGAATTCTGCAAAAAATCGGAATGCAGGTAAGCGATTTGGGTTGCGGTGCACAACCACCCACTCATAAAAAAGATTATTTGAATCTGATTTATGCCGGCAAGGAACCAACTGCAATTCACAACAATTGCAGCGGCAAACATGCCGGATTTTTAGCATGGTGCAAATTCATGAATGCAAGTACTTCCAACTATTTGGATTTCGAACATCCATTGCACAAGGAAATAAAAAAATATACAGCTTTATTTCATGAAATTCCTGAGAGTGAATTGGTAATTGGCCTGGATGGATGTAGCGCCCCGATTTTTGGAATGCCGGTTTACAATCAGGCGCTTGCATATAAAAATCTGGTAAATCCAATAACATTTAGCGAAGATGTTCAAAGGGCATGCAATCTGATAGCGGAAGCTGTAACGACATATCCGGAAATGATTGCCGGTAGTAAGCGCTATTGTACAGACCTCATTAAATCCACCGGCGGGGCCATCATTGGTAAAACCGGGGCGGATGGCATTTACAGCCTTGCCATTCCTTCCAAAAAATGGGGTATCACCATTAAAATTGATGATGGCCGCATGGGTCCGCAATACAATGTGGCCCAATATTTATTGGAAGCGTTAAAACTGGTGGATGAAAAAGTGGCCGCAGAATTACACAGCTACCTTTCGCTGGAGTTAAAGAACTGGGCAGGCCATACCACAGGAATGAGCGAAATTTCACAACAATTAAGAGATCTAAACGTTAATATTTGAATATGTCTGTTTATCTTGTAGAAAGTGAATTGCCTGACATAACCGAAGAGTTTATGTTGTTATTGCCAAAGCATAGAGAAGTGGTAAACAAGCTATTTGCGGATGGAAAATTATTGATGTATGCTGTAGACGAAGACCGCAGCAAATGGTGGTGTTCCGTAAAGGCAGATGATGAATTTGAAGTGATGGATATTCTGAGTAAAATGCCCTTGATCCGTTTTTTGGATCCACAAATTCACGGATTGATGTTTTATAACGGCAGTGAACAGTTGTTGCCGGTGATTAGCCTGAATTAGGAGAGCCACTAGCCTCGAGCTACAAGCCTCAAGCTTTGTTTGTGCGTGATTTGAAAAATCTTATTTCTTTTAAGAGAATTAATGGTTTGGCTGCTGGCTTTTGGCCGCTGGCTACTGGCTGGTTTTGTCTTTGATTTGTGAGTTCCGTGTTTCATGTAATGAAGAAAATGAAAATAATGAAGGGAATGAAAAAATGAATACAGCCTCAGGCTCCCAGTTGGTAATATCTTTGATTTGCGTTATCTGTGGTGCTTTCTTTAAAAATAGCCACGAGCTTTGTTTGGGTTTAAATTTGGAAAATCGATATATATATTATCGACCTCTGTCAACTCGCTTTTGGATTGATTAACGAATAATTAACAAGTCGTTTTTCACTTATCACTTTTTCACTTATTACTTTTTCAAACCAAATACCTCACTTCTTGTATACTGGGCACTAGTTACTAAGTACTGGGTTACTGGGTAACTCGGTCACTTATTCCCATATATCTTGTTTATCGCCTCTGTCCTGGTTCCTACCTGCAATTTCTCATATACATTGCGAATATGCGTGCGAACCGTTTCTGTGCTCAATCCTAATTGTGAGGCAATTTCTTTATAGCGGAATCCACGACTGAGATATTCCACTATTTCCCGTTCCCGCTCGGTTAACTTTTCTGCATAATCCACTGAAGGTTTCCTCTTTGTAAAGTTTTCGATTACTTTTCTGGCGATAACACCTGTCATTGGGGATTCTCCCCGATGAACCGAAGATATTGCTTCAATCAGACTATTACCGTCGCTGGATTTTAGCATATAGCCTGTGGCACCGGCCAGCAATGCTTCATATACCCTTTCATTGTCTTCAAATACAGTACAAACTAAAAACTGGGTTTCAGGACGTTTTAATTTCAATTCGCGAATACATTCAATACCGCTTCTGCCAGGCAATTGCAAATCCATCAATACCACATCGGGTTGTAATTTTCGAAATGCGCGCATCAGGTCTTCTGCAGTTTCAAATCCGCCTAGAAAATCAAACTGCCCAGATGCCAAAACCAAGTCTGACAACAGTTCTCTGATTTCCCTATCATCCTCAACAATACAAACCCCGATAGCCATGGAGGCAATTATATACTCTATTTGTTATTTCCACCATACTATTTAAGTGGTAATTTAAGATTACCCTCCACATAAACCTCGCAACCATTTCCTGCCGATGAATAAATTCTCACATGATATCCGAGCTCTTCCAGGCGTCCTTTAATATTTCGCAATCCATTACTCATCGGCTTTTCCTGTTGGACATCAAATCCAACCCCAAAGTCACAGATTCTCAGTACAAAATTACCATTATCTGTTACCTGAAATACAATTTCAGCCTTTTTGGTTTTGCTATATTTTACGGTATTGTTTAATGTTTCCTTTAATACGGAATAAAGCACCTGTCGTACATCCGGACCTATGATCCAATCGCCGTTGTTTTCACTAAAATCTATGGTGTAATCAATTTGATTTTCTTCCAGAAATGTACTGGCATATTGGCGCATATAAAAGCGCAGGCTTTCCAGATTATCATAATTATTGTCGATACTCCAAACAATGTTTCGCACTTGTCCGTTCATTTCTGCAGCAATCTTTGAAATAGAGGCAACAGTTGCATTTACATCAGTATTTTGGGGCATTTCTTTGAGTCTGTGTGTAAGTAGAGACACCCTGCTAAGACTTGCTCCAAGATTGTCGTGCAATTCCCGGGAAATATTCAGACGAAGAGAATTTATTTCCTTTATTTTATTCGCTTCTGCTATTGCAATTCGCATTCTTTGTTTGTATAAATAACGGGTTATTGCAAAGACCAATAATCCGGCTATCAGCACCACCAAAAATAAAAACCAACCTGTTTTATAAAATGAAGTAGCTATGGCGAATTGCAGCAATATTTTTTCATCTGCTATCCTACCGTTTTGATCCACGCATCGCACTATCAGACTATAGCTTCCAGAGGCAAGGCTGGAAAGCTGAATTCGGGTTTTATTACCCAAATGAATCCAGGAATTTTCATTCAATTTGTAATAATAATCCATACCTCCAGGATTTCTAAAATCACCCAATGTAAAAGTAATTTCCAATTCACTGAAATTAGGATCCAATTCTAATTTTTTACCGTTGTAAGCAATCTTTTCTTTTCTATTTCGAGAGTAGAACCAGGCCGACAACAATTTTAATTTATTGGTTTGAGCCCTGGCCAATACTGCTTCGGGATAAAAATAATTAAATCCGGAAATGCCACCGAATAACATTTCGCCCTTTCTGGTTTGAAAAAATGCACCACTGTTAAATTCTGCAGATTGCGCTCCATCCATAATTCCGAAGTGAAGAGCCTGTTTTTTATCGGGAAAAATACAATGAATTCCCTGATTGGTCGAAACCCAATAGTTCCCATTTTTGTCCATCAGCGTACCATATGTAAATAAATTGGTTAAGCCTTCTGCTATGCCAATTTCCTGTACAAGTCTGAGGTCTTTATCCAAAATTTTTAAACCGCTTTCCGTACTCACAACATATCGGTTTCGTTTAAAATCAAACATTACATTTCTGCTGTTCAGACTCATAAACATACCTTGTAAATAATTTCGCGAATTCTTTTTAAATTTTTCAGGATACACCAATAGTTCTGTCCAATAATTGCTCTCGAAAATCCGGTTGTATTTATCTGCAAAAACCATCAATACATTCACCCCGGGGGATAGCACGCAATCCCAGGTTCCTGATATGCTGTCGTACTCCATAACCCCTTGAGATGTGGCGCAAAAAAATCTTCCATTACCGGAAGTAGTGAAATTACTGACAAAAAATGAGGCTCCTGAAAAGTTGCTACTCACAGGATGTCTGCTTAACTCTGTAGCATCATCATTCGTGCTGTAAATTCCATCTTCCGCACCTATCCAAATTCGCCCTTTATTGTCTTTATATAAAGCACTCACAGATGCATTTTTCCACTTATTCAGTAATGTAAGTTGGTTATTTATAATATTGAAATTTTCATCATACCAATGAATTCCTCCATAGGTGGTGGCAACCCAGATACGGTTATATTTATCCTGTAAAAACGACTTAATAAATTGACTACGGATTTCCGGTGAATGAGAATTCAATTTTCCGGCAGTTTGTAAAACCGTACTGTGCATTGGCAATTTATACAACCCATCTCCGTCTGTACCAATCCAAAGCTGTAAATTTCTATCCATACACATGGCGGTAATTCGAAATTCACTTTTGCCACTTTCAGTTCTAAATTCTTCCAATTTCTTTTTTTCAATCCCGGTTTTCGTCCAGTTATATTGCACAATTCCTATGTGGTGTGTTGCAGCAAATAATTGAGATTTTGATTTGTACAAATGGTAAATATTGGGATTGTTTAAAATTTCACGATAAGTATTGGCTGTTGTTTGGTTTGCGGGAGCAGAAATAAATTGAGGTTTGGCTTTCAGAAAAGTAATGATCCAAGTTCCTTTTTCTGCATGAAAAAGTTGTTCAGGATTGTTACTTTGTAAATGAGTTTTAGAAATCAGTTTTTGGGTTTTTCGGGAAAATATATATACATTTTTTGAAGTGGACACACAGAGATAATCCGTATCTACTCCAGCGCGAATCACATATTCCGTACCCTCCAAAAATCTATCCAAATCCCATAGTTTTTCTGATTTTTGATTAACATCCACTTCCAGGATTGCTTTGGTCTTTGAAAGCAACCAAATATGAGATTTGTTGGCACAAAGAATTACCGTATTTTCTTTTTTTAGGTTGCTGCTGATATTGTTCATGCTTTCAAATCCCGCATTAAATACAGGCGAGCGATACAATCCTGGCAACCCTCCTATCCAAATATGGCCAAGTCCATCATTAAATAAATCTCCCTGAGCTGCATTCACTTTGCCAAAAGGGGCATTTACCAAAGGCACAGTATTAAATCCTGAACCGTCATATCGGCTTACACCATTGGCAGTTGATATCCAAAGTGTGCCAAATTCATCCTCCAGTAAAGAGTAAACTGTACTTTGCCCAAGACCATCTTCCGGAGTAAAATGGGTGGTTTGGGATCGAACTTGAAATGGAAAAAGAAAAAAAGTACACAAAGAATAAATCAACAGTTTGCAATTGTTCTTCATGGGATGCAATATTTCTTTTTGTGCTCCAACCCGCTAAATTATGCAATCTCAATAAAATACCACTAAAGTAGTATTGAATATCTTTCATTTAATGTGTCGATTTGAATATGAATTTGATCATGAAAAAGATAGTGTTTTACACAGGTTTGCTGGGCATATTTGCAACCTCACAAGCGCAAACACCATTTCCAATGGTTTACAAATCGGCTTGGCCCGTAAGTGTGAATGCCAGATACTCTAATGCTGACAAAACGCTTGCTCTGGGTGGAGATATGAAAGGAATGAGCATGATTGATGCCACCAATGGTACGGTACTTTGGACTATTCACTACAAAGAAAAATTCGATGTAAAAAAAGCGGAAGACTGGGGTTGGAACAAAGAAGCTTCCTATGTTTGGGTCAGAATTAAAGAAGGCAAGGATGTAGAACGTACTTATTACTTTGATGAGAGAACTGCAGCAAAAATCGATGATGTTGCATCAAGAACGGTGAAATCCGATAAAAAATATGGTTCTTATTACAATGTTTGGAAAGCGTATACGGCATATGTAGGTAGTTTTGATGATGATGCCAATAACATTCACGTAAATCTTGAATATAAAAGAAGGTTGGTAGGTGCTGCCGGAGGAAAAGGAACTCTCACTGACATTACGGTGAATTCCACAGGTGCCTATAGCTGGAGCACCACATTTCAGGGCAGAATGATTCGTGCACTTTGTGATAATGCCGTTGGTTCTGCTACTTCACAGGATTTTGGTGGTGACTATATCAATATGGTAGTTGGCGATAATAAAGTATTTGTAATTTATGAGGGCATTTCTGTATTTGATTTGAATACAGGAGCCAAATTATGGGAGACCTCTTTTGACAATTCCGATTTTAATTTTGGCATATTAAAAAGTTCACAAACCCTGGGAAAAGCTGCCATGCCTCTGGTTGGAAATGATGGTGTATATGTTGCAGATTTATCCAAAGGCAATCATAAAATTAAAAAATTAGATCTGACAAGTGGCAAAGTAATCTGGGAATCACCTGAATTCGGCAAGGATGATATAATTCCGGAACTTACTCTGGTAAACGGAGCACTGGTTGCACGTTTCGGAGGTAAAACCGAGGTACAAACCTATATCCCCGGACAGAATGGTAAGCCAGATCAATGCAAACTGGAGTACAAACCAATTGGTCCTTTT
This sequence comes from Bacteroidota bacterium, assembly GCA_018333525.1. Classification (GTDB taxonomy): domain Bacteria; phylum Bacteroidota; class Bacteroidia; order NS11-12g; family UBA955; genus JAGXTF01. Next base: position 20,338 of record JAGXTF010000042.1, read on the forward strand.
GGCATGAAAGCATTTGATGCAAAAACCGGAGCTACACTTTGGGAAACCAGTAAAATGAAAGAGCTCGGTGATAAATTCAAAGGTGCTATCAGCAATACCCTGGTGAGTGGAAATAATGTAGTTTTTGCCTCCAATAAATTTGTGTATGCATTTGACGCGCATAGCGGAAAAGTGGTATTTAAAACCGATATCTCAAAATCGGGAATCGGCCTTCCTGAAGTAGTTTGGGAGCGAAAAGGTTCCGTCATTCTGGAAAGTACCACTGGTATTGCAAGTGTAAATCTGAGCGATGGAAAATTGAATTTCGGTACCAAAACGAAAAAGAATTTCGGCAGTTTCGGAACTGTAGATGCCTATTATGTATGGGTTGGAAAGTCCGCCATGGATCTGCGTGCTTTTATTCGTGTGGATCTGGATAACGGTCAAATTTTGGGAATTCAAAAAGAAACCGGATATCCAATTTTCACTCCTGATTACGAAGCATTTCTGAGATACGACGGAAATAAAATTGCGAGGTTTAAAACCAAGCCCTGATTGTGGATCATAAATACACGAAAAAGCCTGTAATATTGGATTACAGGTTTTTTCTTTTCCTATGGGTTTTGTTGGTCAACATGAATTCTTTTGCCCAGATAGGATTTGTTATTGCTCCCTATTTTATTACACCCAATTATGGAACCACTGCCTATGGAGATGCACATGATAAAATTGGGAATAATCAAAGTATCGGTGGGTTATTGCATTTGAATATCGCCAGAAGATTTTGTATCAATTTTACCCATTTTGAATTTGCATCCGATTATCTGGGAAATGCACATCCCAGCCGCTTGGGATATGGTGTAGGCGCCAGACCTGTTTATGATTATTTACCTCTGAAAAATGACGAATTAAATATTGCATATTTTTTTAAAATAAAAGAACTTTCCGGAACTCAGTTTTTATGGGGTGGTAACAACTTATATCGTGCCATTGGCGTTCGCACCGGTGCTATTTTAAACCAACGTCTCGTAAAAATAAAACCGCAAAAGGTGAATTTCTGGCATGAAGTAGATGGCAACAATGTACAGGATTATGATTATATATCCTGGTATGATGTTACAGGGTTAAAACAACAACTGATTTTTGGTGGATTGGAAATAAACAAATACAAGTCAGAGGAACAATACCGCAATATTTTTGATCGGGATCAGGTTCAAATTCGGAAAAGAATGTATCAGAAATATGCCGATTTGCTATTTGTTGCGCACCAATCCTATGCAAACTATGGAGTGGATTCATTTGCATTTTCAGGCAATAACATTCCCAATCTGCAATCCTTTGGCTGGAGAGTTGGATTAAGAAGAATTACCTTTAACCACCTGGCACATTCCTTTGTTTGTGAATTTGGCCAATATCCGGGTCAAAAACGAATTCCGGATACCGGAGCCAATGGAATCGAAGTCGACCAAAATTATTGGAAAAACTGGTTTGTTTTTGTGGGATTCAACCTTTGCATCGGGCATTGGTTCGGTGAATACGAGTGAGAATACATCTTATTAGCAGGGAATGTATATGATATTGTACAGGGAAAACCTGTAAATTTCAAAATACCTAAATTCGCCTATGCGCATTTCCAAACTGCATGGTGTACTGGTAATTTTGCTTTTCCATTATTCTGCTTTCGGACAAAGTCCGTGGTATTCCCCAAATAGCAGAGGAGATTTCATTTTACAAACGATGGAAATGCAGCATTTCTATTCGGGTTTTGACAGGGGAAAATGGTTGCAATATTCAAACAGGTATTATCTCCGCGGTTCGATGGATAGTGTATTTGAAAACCAAAGGAAAGGCGATACTTTCGTGAAAATAGCATTGTATGTACCCAGTGCTTTTGATTTTAATACCAGGTGGTTCATGACGGATAATCCCGAGTTCTTGCAACACAATTCCTATTCTGCATCCAAAAGGCCAATTTTTAAAGAAATATATCGATATAAAGCTCTCGGTTACCATTTTCAGGAAGGCAATTCCCACATCAGTTTAAATCCGGTATTAAATATACAATCCGGTCCCAAAAACCAGTGGGGCAAAGTGTACAATTTAAATACCAGAGGATTGGAATTGAGAGGAACTTTCGGAAATAAAGTGGGCTTTTATACCCGTGTTTTAGAAAATCAATGGTTTGCACAAAACTATATACGGGAATTGGGAGACAGCCTCGGAATAGTCCCGGGTACAGGATGGTGGAGACGCACAGACAGCACCGGATTTGATTACTTTAGTGTAAAAGGATATATCAATGTTAATATTGTAAAAAATCATATCAACGCAGCATTTGGACATGACAAATTATTTATTGGAAATGGTTACCGGAGTTTGATTCTGAGTGACTTTGCCAAAGAATATTTATTTCTCAGAATCAATACCAATATTGGTCCTTTTCACTACCAAAATATATTTGCACAGCTTAACAACCGCTTGCCGGGAATTGGCCCGTTGCCGGGGAATACCTTACTTCCAAAAAAATATATGGCCGTGCATCGTGCATCTGTATGGATTAAAAAAAGACTGGAAATAGGCGCAACAGAAATGGTTGTATTCGACAGAGACAGCAGTGGTGATGGAGGTTTTGAAGCGGAATATCTCAATCCGGTTATTTTTTATCGTGCGGTGGAAAGCAATTTGGGTAGCAGGGATAATGCCATTATTGCACTGGATGCCAAGGCGTACATACTTAAAAAATGTGTGGTATACGGACAATTCATTGTGGATGAATTTCGGGTAAAAGAAATTAAAGCAAATAATGGATGGTGGGCAAATAAATTCGGCTGGCAAATAGGCGCAAAAACCACACTGAATATCAAGAACAGCTTGTTATTTTTACAAGTGGAAAAAAACAGTGTAAAACCTTATACTTATTCCCATTCTCGCAACAGTCAGAGTTGGACACAATACGGGCAATCCCTCGCCCATCCTTTGGGTGCAAATTTCAAAGAACTCGCATTTCGCAGTTATTTTCAATTGGCCAAATTACCGCAATTGCAATTTGGAATTACTGTAATAAATGCCAAAAAAGGAGAAGATTCTGCGTATTATTCAGGAGCCAATTATGGCGGAAATTTATACAAATCGAACGATTCTAGAGTTGCTGAATATGGAAACAAAATATTGCAGGGAAATTTAACTGAAATATGGAATTCGGCAATTACCTTTTCCTATATGATAAAACACAATGTATTTCTGGATTTCAGTTACCAGCAGCGTTCCCAAACCGGTTGGGCTGCAAAAAGAGGAAATTGGTTGCAGTTCGGATTGAGGTGGAATATAGAAAATATGGATGTGATGTATTAGAACCTGTCTCTGGTGAATAGTTTATTCTCCAATTTCAAAATAGCGCTTCTCCCCTCCCACTGTTTCTAAATGGTCTTTAACTCTGCCTGCGTGGGTATCAGTAATGAGAATCTGCCCGAACTTTTCCTGGGCTACAAGTTCCATAAGTTTGTCTGCACGCCGGGCATCTATCTTTTCAAAAATGTCATCAAGCAACAGAATGGGAATATGCCCGGTTTTTTCTACGTAATACCGGTATTGAGCCAGTTTCAGGGCTATCACATAGGTTTTAATCTGCCCCTGAGAACCAAACTTTTTTAATGGGAAATCATTTGCAAAAAACAGCAGGTCATCCTTGTGAATGCCACTTCCGGTACGCATCAGAATTCGGTCTTTTTCTCGGTTCTGGCGCAGCAAATTCGCATAATCATTGTCGTTAAGTTCCGATTCATATTGCAGGGAAACCATGTCTTTCTTATCCGATAAATACGAATGAATTTCGTGAAACCAGGGAAGAAATTCTTTTACAAAATCCATCCTGCAATGGTGAATCTTTTTTGCTGCCGGAATTAACCGGGCATCAAAACTATCCAAAATATCTTCGTCAATTCCGGTTCTTTCACATTTTTTTAAATATGCATTTCGCTGTTCCTGGATTTTTTTATAGAATGCCAAAGCTTCCAGATATTCTCTGTTCGTCTGGCACAAAGTAAAATCGAGAAATCTGCGTCGTTCTTCACTACCTTCCAACACCAGTGAAATATCATAAGGAGTAATAAAAACAGTTTGAATCAGTCCGATATGATCCAGAATTCTGGGGTAAGTTTTGCCATTTTTTTTAATGGTTTTTTTCCCTTTTTCCGGATTAAAATGAATGAGAATTTCAGCGTCTGTTTCACCGCTAAACCAACCATGTACCGAAAATGCCGGTGAACCGTGTTTTACAACCTGCTGGTCTATGGCATTGAAAAAACTGCGCGCATTACCCAAATAATAAACCGCATCCAGAATATTTGTTTTGCCGGATCCGTTTGGCCCGGTAATACAATTGATTCCGGAGCAGAATTCAAAATAGGATTCTTCATGGTTTTTGTAACCAAATACCTGAAGTTTCGTCATGTACATGTGGGCAAAAATACTTGCAGACTTGGAGCAATAACCTATATTCGCTCAATGTTTATGAACAAATGTTTCGCAATACCCATTCTGGCGATACTTTTTGCAGGCTGTTCAGGCGGCCCGGATAAGCATGCACCCAAACCGTATAAATTCAATCGTGACAGGCTGGATAGTTTGGTGCGCAGCAATGCCGCCATTCATGATGTGGAAAAACGCACCGATGGTACCCTGAAAAATGAAACCTATTATTTGGGTGATTCCGTAAAATACAGGTTGCTCTACAACGAAAAAAGCAAACTTACTACCGTACTCAAATATGACGTTCACGGTACCCAAATTTGGTATGAAACTTATTTTCCAAACGGCCAGCGTTCCGGACATTATACCACTACAGATAGTCTTTCTAAAGCCAATGCATACGAACATGGCTATTACGAAACCTATTATGAAGATGGAAAAATCAAGGAAATAGGAGAATACAGAGAAGGCAGACCTTTGTGGCACCTGCCCTTCGATATAGAGGGACAGGCGGGTGATACCCTGAAAATAGAATGGGTGGATCGGGAACAACCTGCGAACAATGATTCTTCACCACCTAAAAAAGACAAAGTGAAGGTGGAAAAAATCGAATCAGTTACCACGCCCAACTAGTTTTATTTTATTGCATTTTTGTCCACAAAGGACAATTACACACGGTACAAAAATTAATTTCGAAGGCGAATTATTATTCTCCGGATGCCACAGTTTTCACATTTACACGTTCATACCCAATACTCTCTTCTGGATGGTGCTGCCAATATAAAAAGTCTTGCTAAAAAGGCAAAGGCAGATAATATGCCTGCCATTGCCATTACCGATCATGGCAATATGTTTGGGGCATTTGAATTTTATCAGGCCGTTACCAAAGAAGGATTAAAACCGGTTATAGGTTGTGAATTTTATGTAGTGGAAAACCGCTTTACCAAAAGCTTCAGCCAGGGCCATAAAGACAAACGTTATCATCAGCTTTTGCTAGCTAAAAACCAACAAGGGTACAGCAATTTATCCAAACTCTGTTCTCTGGGATATCTGGAGGGTTTTTACAGCAAATTTCCGCGTATCGATAAAGAATTGATACGCAAATACAAAGAAGGTTTGATTGCCACTTCTTGTTGTATCGGTGCTGAAATTCCACAGGCTATTATTTTTAAAGGAAAAGAATCTGCAGAAGAAATTTTCAAAGAATGGCTGGATATTTTTGGGGCTGATTTTTATGTGGAATTGCAAAGACACCATATCAAAAATATTGATGGTACTGGTGTAAGCCAGGAAGATATTAACCAAACCCTGCTTGGATGGGCAGCCAAATACGATGTACCGGTAATTGCTACCAACGATTCGCATTATACCGATAAAAAAGATGCCAACGCACATGATATTTTGCTTTGCATCAATACCGGAGAATTTCAATCCACACCAATTGCAACCAATGAGGAAAGTGGGAAAGGCTATCGCTTTGGCTTCGCAAATGATGAGTTTTATTTTAAAAGCACAGAAGAAATGGCAACTCTGTTTGCCGATGTTCCTGAGGCTTTGGAGAATACAAACAGACTTATTGACAGCATTGAAACACCAAAGCTTTCCAGAGATATTATTCTACCGAATTATGTGTTGCCCGATGGATATGAAACGCAAAATGATTATTTAAAATTTCTGGCATTCGACGGGTGTAAAAAACGATATGGAGATCCAATTCCAAGCCATGTATTGGAGCGTTTGGAATTTGAATTAAATACCATAACCGGAAGCGGATTTTCAGGGTATTTTTTAATTGTTCAGGACTTCACCACAGCCTCCAGGGAAATGGGGGTTTGGGTTGGTCCGGGTCGTGGTTCCGCTGCAGGTAGCCTTATAGCATACTGTCTGGGAATCACCAATGTGGACCCTGTTAAATACGATTTACTTTTCGAGAGATTCTTAAATCCGGAAAGGGTGAGTATGCCGGATATAGATATAGATTTTGACGATCAGGGCAGAGATCGGGTAATTGAATATGTGGCAAAAAAATATGGAGAAAGAAGGATAGCTCAAATTGTAACATACGGCACCATGGCAGCGAAATCATCCATACGCGATGTAGGCCGGGTATTGCAATATCCACTTTCTGCAACCGACAGACTTGCTAAATTAATACCGGGTACATTTGGATTGGATACTTTGTTACACAAAGATCCAGATGAATTGGCAAAAGATGACAGCAACAATTTAAAACCGGAGGAAATAGAAAATATTCGCGAATTACAGAGCATTTATAATAGCTCTGATCCGGCTGCAAAAGTGTTAAAAGATGCTGAGAAATTAGAAGGAAGTGTAAGATCTACCGGAGTGCATGCATGCGGAATCATTATTGCACCTACAGATATTGATGAACTCGTTCCTGTTGCCAAAAGCAAAGATTCCAATTGGATGCAGGTGCAATACGATGTAAATCAGATTGAAAAAGCGGGTTTGTTGAAAATGGATTTTTTGGGACTCAGTACTTTGAGTATTCTGAAAGATGCTTTGAAATTGATTTACGAAACTACTGGAATCACCATTGAATTGGATAATATTCCACTGGACGATCCAAAGACTTATGAGTTATTTCAAAAAGGTGAAACCAACGGCATATTTCAGTTTGAAAGCCCCGGAATGCAGAAATACCTGCGCGATTTGCAGCCCACACAATTTGGTGATCTGATTGCTATGAACGCATTATTTCGTCCGGGTCCTTTAAAATATATTCCCGATTTTATTGACAGAAGACATGGCAGAAAACCAGTGGTTTATGACCTCCCGGAATGTGAGGAATATTTGAAAGAAACTTATGGAATTACCGTATATCAGGAACAGGTAATGTTGCTGAGTCAATCTATTGCAGGCTTTTCCAAAGGCAAGGCGGATGTATTGAGAAAAGCCATGGGTAAGAAGAACCGTGAATTGATTGATCAATTAAAATCAGAATTTATTGAAGGTGCGTTGGCTAAAGGTCACCCCAGAAATGCATTGGAAAAAATCTATTCCGATTGGGAAGAATTTGCGCAATATGCATTTAATAAATCCCATTCCACCTGCTATGCGGTAATCGCTGTCCAAACTGCATATTTAAAGGCGAATTATCCCGCCCAATTTATGTCAGCAGTGTTAAAAAGTAACATGGGTGATATCAAAAAAATCACTTTTTACATGGAAGAATGCAGGCGTATGGGTTTAAAAGTTTTGGGACCTGATGTAAATGAAAGTCGCAGTGCATTTACGGTAACAGCGAAAGGGGAAATTCGCTTCGGATTAAATGCAGTGAAAGGTGTTGGAGAAAATGCCGTGGACGACATTTTAAAAGAAAGGGATAGCAACGGCCCATTTAAAAGTATTTTCGAACTTACCGGAAGAGCCAACCTGCGTTCGGTTAACAAAAAAAATCTGGAATCTTTGGCACGCGCCGGAGCTTTCGATTTTGATACCCGATACCACCGCGCACAGTATTTTTCTGCAGATGAAGAAAAAAATGGAATTGATCTGGCAATTAAACATGGTCAAAAAGTTCAGGCCGATAAAATTAGCGGACAAACTTCCATGTTTGGACATCAGAGCCAGGACGGCAATTCATCCAATGATACAGAACCCGCATTGCCACAGGCAGAAAGAATGACCTTACTCGATGAATTAAGGGCAGAGCAGGAAATGGTAGGTGTATATCTGAGTAAACATCCATTGGATACATACCGATTCGAATTTGACATGATCAAAACCCATGAAATGAAAGAACTGACAGAACTTCAAAGTTTGAAAGAAAATAACAGTTTTCAGGTGATGGGAATTATTACCTCTGTTACGGAACGATTGAGCCAGAAAGGGGAGCCATTCGGGAGATTTAGTATCATGGATTATTCCGGTACATTTGAATTCGCCATGTTTGGAAAGGAATACATAGAATGGAAATCCCTGCTCACCAAAGATTACATTCTGATAATAAAAGGTAAATTTGAATACAACGAGCGAAACGACAGAACTTATTGCAGGTTTCAGGATTTGATTCTGGCATCTGAAATCAAATCACAAAATCTGGTGAAAAGTTTACAGGTAGATATGAGTATGTTTGATATGGAGAAAGGCAAATACGAAATCATTCACGACATATTGAATATGTATCCGGGAAATTGTGCAGTTTGGGTAAATATTATGGATACCGAAGAAAAAATGGATGTAAAAATGGTTGCCAGAAATGGTTGCAATTTCGGACCTGATGTACAACAAATGCTCGATGAACTCGAAATTAAATATACACCCAGACTGGATAGCCGTTGGAAATTAAATTGAAAAAGATGTTGCGATTTATTTGTACCCGCGTTACATGTTCGTAAGTGGTTTTACCATAGCAAGAAATGTGGTTCGCGCGGATTATCCATTGCGTGAAGCAGTATTTTCTATACTCCCGGTATGCGATGAATTTGTTATCAGTGTTGGAGACAGCGATGATCGAACGCTGGAATACGTGAAAAGTTTTGGGGACCCAAAAATTAAAATTATAGAAACGAAATGGGATGATAATTTACGGGTTGGTGGCAGGGTTCTTGCCCAGGAAACGAACAAGGCTAAAGACGCTGTAAACTCCAATGCAGACTGGCTTTTTTACATACAAGCAGATGAGTGTTTGCATGAAAAATATCTTTCTAAAATTCGCGATAAAATGCAAAGCGAATTAAAAAATGAAGAAATTGATGGTCTGCTTTTTGATTACAAACATTTTTACGGCAGTTATGATTATGAAGGCGACAGCAGAAAATGGTACCGCCAGGAAATTCGGGTGATACGCAACAATCCGCAAATCACTTCTTATCGGGATGCGCAGGGATTTCGCCTTGGCAATGCAGATAAACTCACTGTAGTTCACAGTGGATGTACGATGTACCACTATGGTTGGGTAAAACATCCAAAATTACAACAGGCAAAACAAGAGCAATTTCACCGCATGTGGCACGACGACAATTACATGAAAAAGAATGTGTACCAAAGTGGTGATTTTGATTATCACAGCATAGATTCTCTGGCTAAATTCAACGGTACGCATCCTGCAATAATGCAGGCCAGGATTGACAAACAGAATTGGGTATTCGACCATGATATTTCCAAAAAGAAGTTCAATCTAAAATCAGGGCTTCTGTATTTTATTGAAAAACTCACTGGTTGGCGGATTGGAGAATACAAAAATTACAAATTGCTGCATTGAAGAATTTGGTTTACATTGGATATTTTGTTATTTTCTTTATTTCCTGTAAAGGCAATTTAAAAAACATTAATCGGTTATCCGAGCCACAGAAAATTGTTCAACAAGACAGCATTTCCATTATTCTTGCCGCATATTCCTGCTTGTATTATTTGGAATCCGGTGCATATGATTCACTTGCGAAAATGGTGCATCCTGAATCCGGACTTCGAATAGTTCCAATGGTAAATTGTACTCCATCCAACCCATTGTTCGGGGCACTGAAATTAAAAAGTATTTGGGACAGTGATAGCAGTATATTTTGGGGTATTGCAGATGGCAGCGGAGATTCTATTGTCTTGACCTTTGAGAATTACAAGAAAAAGTTTTTGCAAAATCGCGATTATAAAAGTGCTACACCTGAAATAACAAATAAACCTTTTCATTTTACCAATACGCGACAAAATATCCAGGAGTTTTTTCCAAAGAGCAACTTGGTTGATTTTACCGTAAATCCAAAGGAAGATATGGATTGGGGAAGTTTGATTTTCGTATTTAAGATTTATGAAGGTCAATGGAAACTTGTTGGCATTTTGAGCAATTACTGGACTATTTGAGGCCGGAACCTTTGTTCCTTTTTGATTATCTTTGAAAATATATGTCCGAACTGGAAGCAGATTTAATTATCATTGGAGGGGGTGCTGCCGGTTTTTTTTCAGCGATTCATGCTAAGGCTTCCAAGCCTAACTCTAAGGTATTAATATTAGAAAAAAGCAATAAAACACTCGCCAAAGTATTGGTGAGTGGAGGAGGAAGATGCAATGTTACATTTAACCAAACCGATCTTTCTGAATTGATTTCCAATTATCCCAGGGGAAGAAGTTTGTTAAAATGGGTATTGCGTAAATGGGGCGTGTTAAATACCATTCGTTGGTTTGAGGCGCATGGCGTGGAATTAAAAACAGAGGCTGACGGCAGAATGTTTCCTGTAACAGATTCATCTGCAACCATAGTCAATGCCTTGTGTAATGCGGCGTCAGACTTGGGTGTGCAAACCATTTTAGAAACCGGAATTCAGAAAATAGAAAAAACAGAATCCGGATTTTTATTATATAGCAATCGCAATAAAACATTCTCCTGTAAAACTGTAGTTATTGCCTGTGGTGGTTTTCCAAAATTGGAACAATTTGGATTTTTAAGTGAATTGGGAATTGAAATAACCCCACCAGTTCCATCGTTGTTTACATTTAATATTCCCGACAAGCAATTACATGAATTGATGGGCTTGAGCGTGTTGGAAGGAAGGGTGAAAGTTACTGGAATCGACAAATGGTTTACCGGTCCTGTGCTAATTACGCACTGGGGATTAAGCGGGCCTGCAGTATTGAAGACATCCGCCTGGCTGGCAAGGGAGCTGCATGCAATGAACTATCAATTTGAAGCATTGGTGGACTGGACCTCCATGGGCGAAGAAAAAGCCAGGGAAGTTTTAGGAAGTGCTGTTTTGATGCATAATGCCCGAAAAATCAGCAACACCAATCCATTTGATATTCCTTCACGACTTTGGGATTTTATATTAAAACGATCCGGTGTAAATGGAGAAAAACTCTGCAGGGATTTGAGCAAAACCGAAAAAAATAAAATTCTGGAAAACAGCATCAGATGCAGTTTTAAAGCAAATGGGAAAACGACATTTAAAGAGGAATTTGTAACCGCCGGAGGTGTTTCCATTTCTGAAATTAATATTGACAATCTGGAATGTAAAAAAATTCCGGGTTTATTTTTTGCAGGCGAGATTATTGATATGGATGGTATTACCGGTGGTTTTAATTTTCAGGCTGCCTGGGCAACGGGATATATCGCAGGTAGCAGCGCGATGAAATAAAGTCGAAAGGATTCATCTGCATTCGGATACTTATTTAACCTAAATTTGCGGCAATGCGTTATCGCGAAGTATTGTACTCCAATTACCATACTACCCAAAGTGGCAGGGCTTCCAATACGGATAAAACCACCCTTTTTCAAAGAGAAAAAAGGCAATTTGCAAGAGAAATATTGCCGAGAATTCAAGGCAAATCCAAAGATGCAGTAATATTTGACATGGGTTGTGGCAGCGGTAGTTTGCTGAAAGCTTTGCAGGATAATGGATATTCAAATGCACATGGCATGGACATCAGTCCGGAACAGGTAGCATTAGCCTCCAATATGGGCGTTTCCAATGTTCAGGAAGGTGATGCGCTGGAATATGTAAAATCACAAAAAAATGCATTTGATATTTTATTCGGTATGGATATCATTGAACATTTTACCAAGGATGAATTGGTAGATTTGCTACAACATATTCAGCAATCCCTAAAGCCGGGTGGGATGGCTATTTTTCGCACTCCGAATATGGATGCATTTTTATCTTCGGTTTTTGCAAATGGAGATTTTACCCACGAAAATTACATGAATGCATCATCAGCCCAGCAGGTTTGTTTGGCTTGCGGGTTTAGAGAAGTTAAGGTTTACCCCGGATTGATGTATATTGAAAATCCGATAAAAGAAATGTTGCGAAAGTGCGCTTCACTTATTGTTAAATTGCGCTTGCGTTTGTATTTGTTTGCAACAGCCAGAAGCAGTAAAAATGTGCTTTGGAGTCCGAATATGATTATCGTTGCCAAATGAAAAATCACGACGCATTTTAATATTTAATGATCAAAATTTCAACGAGGAAAGAAGCATAAAACTATGAACAAAATTGCATTTATTACCGGAGCGAGCAGCGGCATTGGAGAAGCATGTGCACATATTTTGGCCGCCCACAAATATGATTTGATTCTCAATGCAAGACGCGCCGATAAATTGAAGGAGCTGGCAAATACATTGCAGGACCAATATGAAATCCAAACCCAATTAATTCCATTTGATGTGCGAAATAAAGGGGATGTGCATCGGGAAATTCATCATTTACCGGAAAAGTGGCGACATATTGATGTGCTGATAAATAATGCGGGACTTGCCAAAGGGCTCTCTCATTTTTTTGAAGGGAATTCAGAAGATTGGGACACCATGATTGACACCAATGTGAAAGGATTAATGTATGTGAGCCGGGAAATTGCACCCTGGATGATTGAAAACAAATCGGGTCATATTGTAAATATCGGCTCTATTGCGGGTAAAGAAATATACGACAAGGGAAATGTATACGTTGGCACCAAACATGCCGTAGATGCCATTTCTAAAAGCATGAGACTGGAATTGAGCAGCCACAATGTGCGGGTTACAGCAATCCATCCGGGTGCAGTTGAAACTGAATTTTCTCTGGTTCGATTTAATGGAGATGCTGAACGTGCAAAAACGGTATACCAGGGATTCGATAATCTGGTTGCAACGGATATTGCAGATGCAGTTTATTGGGCAATAAGCAGACCAGCACATGTAAATATCAATGAACTCACTATTATGCCAACTGCCCAGCCCATGGCCGGAGTAATACATCGCAAATCATGAGCAAAAAAAACCGAAACGGTATTGTGTATTCTACCGACCCCAATTACCAATACGATTATGGAAATTCATCGCAGCGAAATACCCTGCCTCCGGAGCAGCAAACTCTGTATTTGCGACGTGAAGTGCGCAATGGAAAACCGGTGATTGTGATTAAGGAATTCATTGGAAAAAACGAGGATCTGAAAGAACTGGAAAAGAAATTAAAAAACCATTGTGGCGTAGGTGGGAGTAACAAGGATGGAGATATTTTAATTCAAGGAGAAAACAAAGAAAAGATTCAGGCGTTTTTGGTGAAACTGGGGTATAAGACGAAGGGCTAAGCAGAGGGTACGGGTTACGAGTTTTGGGTTCGTTTGGATATAATTGGTTTACTATTTTCGAGCTTTTTTGCAATAAACCCAATCATAAAATGGGAAATAATCTTTATTTTCATTCCTTTCTTCCACATACATACCACTTGGAACAATTCTGAAATGAACCAATTCCTTCTTTCTTAAGTTAACTGAATTTCCATCTTTACTTTTCATTAAAATTTGAGATATGGGTCGTCCATCATAGGGAAATGTTTCTTCCAAATCTACGAGTACCCAGTTCTCTTCATTTGAAATCACGATGCGTTTATTCACAATTCCATACATGGGGAAGAAATCTGCTAATTCTCCATCATTTCGAAATTTGTCAAATACAATTCTTCGACCTTTAAGGCTAGAAACTTCAATGATCCGATAGAATGCCAAATAGCCAATCACCAGAAAATTAAATTTAATTCCAAAAGCATATTCTGCTTTAACCCAATAAAATCCAAATCTAAGGTCGAAGATTTGTGAAGCATCCCAAATTGGTCTGTAAACCCACAATCCTGTATTTCCATCCATTATAGATCTTTCAATAATAATTGCCTGTGCAATAATCCAGATGTAGATAAGCGTTTTATGAATTCGTAAATTCGAAAAATAACTGGCGGCAGCAGCTACGCCAACAAGTGAAATTAGATTTGAAACGCATATTAAATTCTGAATGTGCTGAAAAATATTAATTACGCTTACTATAACTACAACAATTGGGACAAAAACATCTCGTGGATCATATTTAAATTTTGGCATAATTTGAAAAATAAAAACCCAAATATAGTAAATTTTCGATGGTTGGTTAATCCTTTAAATAATTGTCAATTGGATGCGGATTGCATTAGTACCATACTAAAATCTTTACCTGTGATTATCACTACTTATAAAGTTTAAGTCCTCAGGTTGCTTGGAACGGAGTGCCAAAGCTTCTTACATCCAATAACTAAAATTAGCAGTGTCTCTCGTACTTGCAGTTACAATTATATCAAAACAAATATCTCGCTTCTGCCCTGCCCACATGGATGAGTTTTACGTCTGCGGTTTTGCGGCCTTCGTAACTGAGGGACATTTGTATGTTTTTTGAGATCTGAAACCGAAGGTCAATAGTGCCGCGATAGTTTTTACCGGAACTGAATCCCTGCAAAATATCGTATGCCAGAGTAGTGCCTTTCTTTTGCAAATAGCGCGCATCCAATATGGTAAGTTTCATTTCCAGCATTCCACTTTTTCCCAAACTTTTATTGGCTTGTATACCGCCTTCATACAATTGGGCAATATGCATAGTATCATTTTTATAATCGGACCAACGACCGTTCAACCCCAAACGGAAGCGCGTTCCCGGCTGAATGGTAATCACCGGTTCCAGTGATTTCATGGTATAGGAAAAATTATTTAATGGCACAAATTCCGACGAATATGCGCTGCTTTTATTTTCAAATCCCAAACGAATCTGCATCTTATTCTGCAAGTTCAATCTGCTGAAAACCTGTTTGGAAAGCGTATTCTTAAAATCAAAACCATTGGTAAAATACAATTTACTTCCCCGTTGTTGCAGATTAAATTGCATCATCCATTTTCCATCATTGGTTTCATATTCAAACAACTCCCTGAAATAACTGTTAAATGAAAGTAGTGATTTTGTATTTGCCTGCTGTACAAAAGGAACCAAACGCTGAAACCAGCTGCTGTCCGTTGATTTTCCGGTATAATTCCAGGTAACCCTGTTGGTGAATTTCCCCGGCTTCTTCTTCATTTTTTTAAATTCCGGCTGAATTAAAATATTGCCGTTGAATTCTGTTCCCTGGGATTTGATATACGTTCCGGTTGGCACCAACAAGCGAATATATTTTGCCTGATCTTTAAACGGTGTTTCCTGAAATTCATTCACCTCTTTTTGGCCATTGCCATTAAAATCCACCCAGGTGTAGAATCCTTGTCCGGCGGGAACTTCAAAATAGGTAAACTGTCTTTGTTGTTCTCTTCCGCTAATGGTTTGGTAATAGAAATTGCCATGCATAGCATTCAATACCTTGGCAAAACCATATTCCAGTCTTCCTGCAATATGGTTTTCGGTGCTATATAAATTCTTAAAAAAGGTATCGAGTAAAACCATTTGTCTGAAATTTCCGGAGACTTTAAAATTGGTGGATTTTCCACTTTTCCCATAAAACTCAATGGAGCCGTTTCTCGCTACAGAAGCATCTTCCAATTGAAAATTTCGAATATTTTTATTTTTTCTTTCTTGTGCCTGAATATTCAAATTCCATTTTTTCCAGGACTTATTCAATTGCATTCCTGCAGATTGAAATGCATAATTCTGCTGCAATTCCTGTCCCAGTGTATTTGTAAATTTGCTTTTTTCATCCTGAACGGAAAACACCAAATTGCTCTTCTTTAGCTTCCATCCCAAATCGGAATATATTTTTTCAAAGTGGTTGTGAATACCTGAAACTTCGGCTTCTGAAATTTGAACAGAAGGCTGAATATAAAAGGACTTTTGCCGGAAATAAATTCCGGTTTTAAAGTTTCTTGCATCCAGATTTCCGGTTTTGTTCATACCCGCACTATTGGTCCAGGAGAATTTATCTTTTTTTCCAATTTCTACTCCGGCTATTAAATATCCCGAATTTTTTGGATCCAATCCATTTTCCGGATTGTACAGACTGCGGTTCCATTCTCTGCCAAACTCCACATCCCGGTAACGTTCAATACTCGTAAAATATTTACTGGTTTGCTCTGCCTGTAATTTGCTTTGGATATACCATTTCCCTGCTGTGTCCTTTTTAAATAATTTTCGTTTATCGGTAATGGAAATATTAGCGGCCATCCCTGAATTGTCTGCATCTCCAATTGCGGAAAATAAATTCCTGTCATTATTTGAAAAAGCGAGATTGGAATTTACCGTTGTATTCTTAGTTAATTTCCATGCAAGTCCTCCTTCTGCCATTGTAAGTCTGTTTGGTGCCTGAATGCGTGTTAGGGGTTCGTAATCTCCGGCAGGAACCCCGGAAATATATCCCACATATTTATACACTTTTCCATTTGCGGTTGTAGCTGTAACTGAATATGTTCCCTTGCCCACACCCACATAACTAAAGGTTACACGATAAAATACTTTATGGGTATCTGCAGCTTCCACATATTCATAGAAATCAATTCCACCGGTATCTTTTAGAATATAATTCGGTTCATTTCCATTAAATGCCTGCAGTTTCCGCCCCCCCGGAAATAAAGCCAATGTGGGATCATCTCCGGCATTTCGCAATATTTCTCTGGCCGTTAAACCGGTAGAAGAATCGGTGAGTTCCAAATCCTGTTGTATAGGCTGTGATTTGGAATCCTGCTCCGAATATATGGCAGCAAACCAGGTTGCATTCTTATGTTGTATGGTAGCATTTGCACCTGTAACCGAACGGGTGTAAAAGCGATCGCTGTATTGAAATTCCACCACAATTCTGCTATAGGCAGTTATGATATGTTTGGGAGTAAATGTAATTTCACCTGCATTGTAATCTATAACATAATCCGATTGTAGTCCGCGCTCCATTTTTTGACCATCGAGATAAACCACTTCAGTTCCGGAAACTACAATTACAAATTGCTCTCCCCTGCTGCCAGAAAGCCTATAAGGACCTTGCAATCCTTCCGTTCCGTTGATTTCATTTCTGCTAAAACGACCTCTTGCCAATGCCGCTGCAATTTCCCATTTCACAGCACTTTTACCCAAAGAATCGGTTCCATATAATTGCAAACCGCGATTTTTTTTGGAGTATTTCATAAATCTTGCAGAAGCAGAACTCTGAAACAGATAATCCCCTAAAAGCACATTTAAATGCGGCATGTGCAGTGCAATATATATGCGATCGAAATCTTGTAAAGTAGTGGTAGTTCCTTCCGGTTGAAACGGATATTCCTGATCGGTAACTGCTCCTTCAATTTCAATATCTTTACCCACTTTTCCATGCATGCGTAAATTCAGACTGGAATTTAAAACTATGTCCTGTGCATTGCCAAAAGACAATCCGCGCAGAAGTGTACCATCGGTAACTACGGTTTCTTCAGTTTGAATGGATGTGTTTCCGCTTTCGACTCCTGTAATTGGCACACCTCCGGTAGAAGTGATATTGGCATCCCGGTGTTTTCTGGTCTTTAAAAGCCATTCAGGAAGTGTGTAATACAATATTCGCAGTGTATCGACGTGTTTTCCCTTTTGCAATAAAATAGCTCTGTAATCCTTTACGAAAACAAAATCGGTTCCAGCCTTTAATAATTCACCATCTGCAAAAACTTTTACGGTTGTTGACACCATGGGTAGAGAATCTATAACAATGGTATCGGAAGAATGCACCAATATTTTGCTCTTTTCCTGTGCTGATAAATTACCAGCATGAATCAGAAAAACAAGAATGAATAAGACGGGATGTAAGAAATATGTAAAGTATTTCTTCAAAGAATTTAATTTAGAACTACCGGAAGTGTAACAAAAAAAGTACTGCCTTTGTCCGGCTTGCTTTGAAAATCTATGGTACCGGAAAACTGTTCAACCATCCTCCTGCTGATGGCAAGGCCTAGTCCCATACCACTATTTTTGGTAGAAAAATTCGGACTGAATATTTTCTTTTGCAGTTCCTCCGGAATTCCTTTTCCATTATCCTCAAAATACACTGCAACCTTTCCATCGGAAACCTGCATTCGAACCTTAATTAAACCCTTTCTATCTTCAGGAATTGCCTGAATGGCATTTTTCAAAATATTGGTAAACACCCTGGTAATCTGATGCGCATCTACATGAACTTTTACCTTTGTTTGAAGCGGAGTATAATGCATGGTTACATTTTCCTCCTTTTCAAATAATTGAACCGCTTCATCCAGAATTTCATTTAACACCACATCTTCTGATTTTGCCTCGGGCATTTTAGCAAATGCACTAAACTCCTCGGCCATCCTGGATAAACTGTCAATCTGCTTGATCAGCAATTCACTGGTTTTTTTGATTTTCTCTTCAATATTGGCATCCTTTTTTTGCATCGCATATTGCAAATGCTGCAAGGATAATTTCATGGGGGTCAATGGATTTTTGATTTCATGCGCTACCTGTTTCGCCATTTCCCGCCAGGCACCCTGCCGCTCTCCTTCTGCCAGCTTATTGGAACTTTCTTCCAGCGCTTCAATCATTTTGTTATATTCTGCTATCAGCAATCCGATTTCATCGTTATGTTGCCATAAAATGGGTGCATTTCTTGCGCCCAGTTTAACCAATCCCATTTGCCGGCGAATCAAATTCAAAGGCTCTGTAATCCGATGCGCAATTACGTAGGCCACCAATGCTGCCAAAGCAAAAACCAGGGCAAATAAATTAATTACCGTAGTTGCATAATTGGAAATTTCACGGAACAAATCCTGCCTGTTTGTAAAATATGGCAAATTCAAATAGCCTTTTACATTCAAATCATTATCAAAAATGGTATAGTAAGCTGAAATATAATTGAGATCCCCAATTGCTTCATCCTGAATAAATCCTGAAATCCCCTGATCGTTGAAATTGCGGAATGCCGTGGGGTTCATTAGCGCTCCTATAATATCCTGATCATAAATTCTGTCGTTGCTCGATACCAATAATTTTCCGTTTGCATTGTAAATATTAATATCCGTGCTGTAATAATTACTTAGATCATAAACCAGTCCTGTTTGATTTTTATTAAACAATGCATCCAGATTGGTTTGGGTACCTATAGTGTTTGCAATTTCATTGGTTTTGTTCCATAAAAATTCACGCTGTCTTTGGGTATAGCTGTTTTTAAAATAATTGATAGTAACGTACAATACCACTAAAAATGTGGCAAATACAACCAATATTACATACAACTGCAATTTGCTGCTGAGGAATAAACTGCTGCCCGAATTTAAGGGAATTCTATTTTTTAATACCTGAATCAATCGCAGCCTGGTAAAATCTCTTTTACCCACGCTCAACAAATACTGCCGCCCCAAAACCACCAGCAAATACAGCAGGGCAGTAACCAGACAACCCAAAACCAAAATGGTGTACACGGTTAATTCCTGTAACCAACTTTTAATAGGTTTAGATATAACAATTATATTTCCCAGGTCATCGGAATAGTTAAAATGACTAAAGCCATTCAATTCCTGAGTGCTGGTTAGTTTTTTGAATTTGAAATTATTGGGATAATTATATTGGCCATACCTGCGACTCAATCTGTTTTGGGAATAAAATGCATAACTGTAGCGGTTGTCCGTAAACAAAACTTCAAGGGGTGATTTATGAAATACATCGGACAATCGACCTTGACTGGCACTGATTCTTGGCTTCAACAAAACAAAATAAGTACCGTAAAAATTACCGCTATCTACTACTGGGAATTTACCCAGAAAACTACCTTTTAATTTGCGTTCATTCACCAAATAGAAATTCTTGGTAACAGGTTTGCAGGCTTCAGACAAATACAAACCATTGATGGAAACATAATCAAAAACATTTTCCTGCCGGTAATTTCCGCCAAATAAATTGTAATCGAATACCAGCATTTCATAATCCTCGGAGTATTCCGAAAAATAGAGCTGACGCAGGCGTTTTTCAAAATCCGATTTGGACACATCCGTACAGGTATAATAATCTACAATTCCTTTATCCCGCTTGAGTTGTGTTTCTGTTTTAATCAACAGGTTGGTAGGTTCACGCTCGCTTTGTAACAACAGTTTTGCCGCGAGAATTTCACGCAATTCAATTTCCTTTTGCCCTACATAGCGATTAAATATACTTCCGACAATCAGACATGGAATTACTATTTTCAAACCATAATACCACCATGGTCTTGCACCTTTTACAAAGAACTCAAGCGCCAATAGAGAACCCGACAAAAACAACAACAAAACTGCTTCCACTTTTTGATGTTCCAGAAAAATCCATCCGGCTGCAAATATTACTGCAACCAAATGCACCCATGCCCATTTGTCGCTATTGCGCAACATATGCAATGCCTGAATCAGACGCAATAAAATGCCCACGCCCATTGCAACACCAATCAGCCCGAGAACCGTAAAAATGCTGATCAGATGAATTTCATGAAAGTCAAAAATAATGGAACTGTCGCGTACCAGTTTTCCGGTTTCAGAAATAAAAACAACGGAAAACGCCAGTATCAACAATAAAAAAATAAAACGCAACAATGCCATGCACCAAACTTTTCCCATTGCACTCCTTCCCTGCACCCATTTTACCAGGAAATAAATTCCGGCTGTGAGCAACAACCAGATCAGGAAGAACATAATACCGCCGACGGCCTGGGTTAGGGGTTGAAAGCCCACAATTAAAGCCAGGCAAAAGGTAGGCATCAGGGAAATTAAGACTGCCTGTAATGGTGCATTTCCGATGCCAAATCGCTTGAGTAATGTCCAGATATAATTGGCGGTGAGAAATCCAAAAAGGGTGTTGAATAATAAAATTCCCAAATTGGGGAAATACCAGCTGGAGGCATAAACTTCTGGTGCGAAAAGACCCGTCTGTTTCAAATTCCAAAGGGTGAAATTCTTATAAAAAAGAAATTCCAGAATGAGCCATTGAAATAAAGTTATCAGATAAAAAAGATACCAAAATTTAGTTTTTCGAACGAAGTAATAAATACCCAATGAAATGAGCAATACGCCGAAAACAATGAGCAAATCCATGCCAATTCCGGGCTTATATTGAACAATTACCAGGTGGAACAATGGCATTCCATTCGCCAGAATCGGAATAGAATTTTCAATGGGATTGGCGGATAATTCAAATTTATTTTGCCTTTCTTCCTGTAGGGTGGCGCTGTTTAGAAATCGGAATTCCGGATTTCGGATAATTTCTTTTCCAAACAAATATTCCATGGTATCCTGAAATACCGACCAGATCACCACATAGCGGGATGCATTTTTTTGAATCTGAACACCGCTACCATGGCCCGACATAGGGCTTACATTATAGGAATTGGTAGTCCAGAAAAGTGGCTGATTATCGCGATATACAAAAACATCTACGCCTGCATTTCGCAATCGGCGCATCATGGCGGAATCGTAATTTCCGTTTTTATCTGCTTTTAATTTCGGATGAATTTCATCAATAACCCGTTTGGTTGCATTGAGTTCATTGCTGATTATTCTGGCTTCCCTATTCAGAACAATTTCCGGTCCCAGATTCTGGTTGCGAACCAAAAAGACCTGACCAATTGCAATCAATACCAGCCCGGTAAAGATTGAGATATAGCCGTTTTTCCGGGATTTATTCATCAATAGTATGAATCCTTTAACAAATATTCCTTGACGTAGTTTTCAACTCCTGCTTCCAGAGTGAGAAAAGGTGTTTCAAAACCACAATTTCGCATTTTATTCATGGTTGCGCAGGTGTAATACTGGTATTTCTCGCGAATATCTTCCGGGATATCGATAAATGAAATTTCGGGATTTCTTCCCATGGAGTGAAAAACAGAAGTGGCCAAATCATAGAAACTACGCGCAACTCCTGTGCCCAAATTATACAGATCCGGATATTTCCTGTTTTCCATAAAATGCATCAATACATTTAATACATCGGAAATATAAATGAAATCGCGCAATTGCATTCCATTTTGATATTCCGGTTTATGGCTTCTGAATAATTTCACATTGCCCTGATTGCGTATTTGATGGAATGCATGAAAAACCACACTTGCCATTCTGCCTTTGTGGTATTCATTAGGACCAAATACATTAAAGAACTTAAAACCGGCCCAAAATGGTGGCTTTTCCTCTTGTTGCATCACCCACAAATCAAAATGGTGTTTGCTCCAACCATATGGATTTAAAGGTTGTAACAATTGTAGTTTTGAATTGTCATCCTGAAAGCCATTTTCCCCGGCGCCATAGGTTGCAGCTGAAGATGCATAAATGAGCGGAATTGAAAAATGGGTACACAATTGCCAAACTTTTTTTGAATATTCTAAATTCAGAATATTCAAAACCCCTTCATTGAATTCTGAAGTATCCGTTCTGGCACCGATATGCAAAACTACCTGCACATCATCCCCATTTTTTGCGAGCCACTCATGAAAAACAGTGCGATCTACCAATTCACGAAGGTGTTTCCCTTCGAGATTCTTCATTTTTAACTCGGAGCCAAAAGCATCTACGGCCACCAAATCTCCGTATCCGCATTCAATCAATCTTCCCAGCAACGCTGAACCAATAAAACCTGCTGCACCGGTAACTACAATCATGAAGGTTCAAATTTAGGGAATTTACGGGTGCGGGGATAAGCGGGGTTGTGTGCAAGGCAACTTGCCTCGTCGGTGGCTTTCAGCAGAATAACAAAAGATAAAGTTAAACTGTAAATGTTGTACTTGACTTGTCGTCGTTGGTGACTTTCAGCCGAATAGCAAAATCGCTGTTATCCTAAGATGTTGAAAGTAAACACCAACAACGGGACAGAGCTCGAAAGGGCGCATGTGCACGCAAACATCCCACTTCGAACATCTGACTTCCCACATCTCACAACAGCCTGGCTTCACCTAACAGCAGAAACTTATTTTATGTTTACTTTGCTCCCATGTTTAAGGGAAACCACAGGTTAACCGTATTTATTTTGATTGCAATGGTACTGGGCATAGGTCTTGGGGAATGGGTACATGTTGCCAAAGGTCAGGATACAGCAAAAGAATTTGCCTCCAATATCAAAATTCTCACTACCATATTTCTGAGACTGGTTCAGATGATTATTGCGCCTCTGGTGCTTGCCACGCTCATCGCGGGAATTGCAAAAATGGGCGATCTGAAAGCTGTGGGACGAGTTGGTGGGAAAAGTATGTTGTGGTTTATCAGTGCCTCGCTGGTATCGCTGTTGTTGGGAATGATTCTGGTAAATTATTTTCAACCCGGCGTTGGAATGGACCTTGCCAACGCAGATACTGCCGGTGCCAAAGACCTAATTGGACAAACCGAAGAATTTTCTATCATCAAATTTATTGAACATGTTTTTACCAAAAGTGTGGTTCGATCCATGGCAGAAAATGAAATTCTTCAACTGGTGGTGTTTTGTATATTTTTTGGTGTAGCATTAGCTGCTATTGGTGAAAAAGCAAAACCTCTTGTTGAATTTTTCGATTTGGTAGGACATGTAATATTGAAAATGGTGACCTACGTAATGTTTTTTGCACCATTCGGAGTATTTGGAGGAATAGCTGCAATTGTTGCCACCAAAGGTTTGGGAATTATGGAAGTTTATGGCAAATACCTCAGTTCTTTTTATGTCGGACTCGCATTGTTATGGATTATTCTTTTGGCCGTTGGATATATTATTTTGAAAAATCGTTTGAAAACTTTGCTTGGACGCATTCGAAATCCATTGATTATTGCATTTAGCACCACCAGCAGTGAAGCGGTTTTCCCAAAGTTAACAGAAGAACTGGAAAGATTTGGATGCAAAGACAGAATTGTTTCATTCGTATTGCCCCTGGGATATTCCTTCAATCTCGATGGCAGTATGATGTACATGACCTTCGCGAGTATTTTTATTGCACAGGCCTATAATGTGCCCCTGGATTTGGGACAGCAACTTACCTTATTACTGGTTTTAATGCTCACCAGTAAGGGAATTGCAGGAGTTCCCCGGGCAAGCCTGGTGGTGGTTACGGCAACTTGTACCATGTTTCATATTCCACCAGAGGGAATTGCATTGATTTTGCCAATCGACCATTTTTGTGACATGGGCAGAAGCATGACCAATGTGTTGGGAAATGCGCTGGCAACCAGTGCGGTTAGCAAATGGGAAGGTGAATTAACGCACCATTAAAATGGAACCGGATATTTTTAATACCATAGATCTGCATGATGCTACACCGGAATTGTTGCTGCAATTAAAATTGCAAATAGAAAAAGACCTGGGATTAACCGGGTTTCAATATGCATTTGAAGGAGCACCGGTTGACCTGCCTTCATTGGTACCTGAACTACAGGAAATAATTGACAAGCTAAAATCAAACAATTCCGGGGATTTAATGAAAATTGTTTATCGCGTAGATTTAACGGAAAAGCAATATAAAAAAGTGAGTGCCATGCCCGGAGAATGGGCCGAGAATTTAGCTAAAGCAATTGTTCTCCGAGAGTTTCAAAAGGTGGTGATACGCAAGCGATATAAATCATAAGTATGACAATAATTCGCCTTTAATAACGTTCTTGTCGCATCAATATGATATGGTGCACAGATATAGTATAATTTTATTCTTGTTTTTTTATTTTCCACTTTATGCAGATGAGATCGTAACCGCTCAATTCTCTATGTATAATTATAACGATGGGATAGCTTTCAAAATACATTTATACCGAAAATGCAGCTCCCCTCCGCTTCAGAACAAATTGGTTATATATACGCTTCGATGGCCAAGAAACAGTGGTACGCCCATAAAGGATTCGGTAACTGCCAACATTTACAGTGCTTACAGCAAATTGGTGAGCCCTTTCGGGGCATGTTTGAATTCAAATACAAAAGAAAATACTCCTGGATATGAGATGCTCGAATACCAATCCGGTTTATCCTTGTCAAATCCAATTTACGCAGATATGTTTGATTCCACTAGAACAGATTCTTTATTATTTTATGTGGAACATTGTTGTCGAGAATCCGGCTTTTCCAATATTGAAGATGGAAAACCAATTTATTTGTATAAAAAAATATATGTAAAATACTTTAATACGAATTTAATACCCTGCACTCCAAATGAAAGTTGGGGCGATAATATGGTTTTTGCGTCACCCCAAAACACCGAATACCATTTTGGAGCTTTTTATGGTTGCAGCGGAAATCCCATAGTTCCGAAAAGTAATTTACAACCTTTGCGACTGAGTAATGGTTATGAAATAAAATATCGCTCACCCTATTCCTGGAAATATCCGATAACACCCTATTGTCCGGGGAATACAGGTCCCGGATGCCCGGCAAGTTTAGCAACAAAACCCATACAGGGAATCAACTATTCCAGCACCATCGCTTATTTCTATCCCGGAAGTATGTATGAAAAATGTATCGTAAATTATGAATATAAAAAATGGTTTGACCTCCCAAATTATAGTGAAATAAATGCTGGCATAGTGTCGAATGCAGAATATTTTTATTTAGCAGATAGCAATTATATCAATGAAAGTCCGCATGTGGATATAAGTTTGGATACATTTCTTGAATGTAGTGAATTTCCATTTTTAACGGATACCGTTCATATCTGGGATTATCCGAAATACCCTACAAGTATTGACAAAGACGATACGCTGAACTGGTATTTTCAAACCTATTTCAGCGAATCAAAATATAGAATAAATAAAATAAATAAGAAGGACATATATATTTACATAGCGGGTGAGGCAAACCCTGGTATAGACAAATTAGAGATAAGGGCAATGGATAAACATGTTATAAATCCAAAGATCACTACCGGGCAAATTTACCAGAATGTGAGAAACGGGCCACTTTATGCAGGCAAAATGTATTCAAAGAAAGTGGACAATCTTGGTACATTATTTTTGGATTTTTCGGCAATTATGCCGGATTCCTGGGATGTACGTAACTTGAATGATCCAAACAAATTATTAAGTGCCGGGAATAGAAAACAAATTCAGTTGGATACAATTTATAAAATGCTGCATAAAACTTTAGAAATCAGAATGTATGATTTTATTTGTGGATCCCAGGTATCTGAATTTCTACATGTGGATTCTCTCGCTCTGGGAAGAATGCCAAAACTCAATTTGGAACGCATTTATCCGGTTCCTGTGATTTCCGGTGGAACGTTAACTGTAACCGACACAGAAATCGATATTCAAAAAGCGGAGTTATTTACCAAAGACGGAAAACTATTTTGCTTGCTCTCATCGCAAAAGAATAAGGTGTTTTTACCTCCATCCTTATCTAACGGCATGTACGTCCTCAGAATTCATACCCCACAAAAGTATTTCGATAATACAGTTCTGGTAATTTCTGACTAAAATCATGCTTGTTTCATTTCAATTGTGTTAAATTGCACGGGATGAGATATCCCCATTTTGTGAAATGTATTTGGATTGTGATACTTGCATTTAGCGGTACATTTGGAATGTATGGCTCCATTAAACCTACCGGATCCATCATTGTGTCAAAGAGTAAATTCGGTAATAGTAAGGTTTTTTATCTCGGTATCAGTACAAGCAAAGCCATTTTAGAAAATGGATTTCAGGCAGGTCCATTTAATTCGGATTCTGACCTGTTTCATTTCAACTTTCTCTTAAAGAACCAATTCAAAGTTTCGGATACCAATATCTTTCCTTTATATGGCATATCTGAAATTAAAAAAATTCAGAATGCTATTTCGGAAATAAACAGCCATATGCGCAATGAAGATATATTTATCTTTCATTTTGCCGGAGTATCCACACTGTTTAATGATGAATTACAGGGCAAAAAACCGGAGACCCGATTTTATCTGCAACGCGAGCATTACTCCACAAAACCATCGGAATTTTTCACCATGAACATACTCAAATTCTGGTTGGACCAGATTCCCGCCAGAAACCAGATTATTTTAATTGATGGGGGAATTACAGCCAATTTAAAAACAGAAATTGTTCAAAGTTTAACTGAAAAAAATCTTTCAAGGTATTTGCTGGAAGAAAGAAAACGCGTTATTATCTCCAACTATGGGATGGGTATGGAAATCAAAAGCGGAGGCGTATTGAGTACATCCTTTATTCAGATTTTAGATGAATATAAAACACCCTATACAGCATTTAACGATATTTTCTCCGATAAAAAAAACGGATTGTATTTCCAAAACAAACTGCAACATCGGATTGATTCGTATTCAAATTCTGAACTCAACATGATCCGGGAATGGGAAATTATTTCCGTTTTGCACAATTTTAAAATTGATTTCCAGCAGGATACTGTAAAAATGCGCAGTGATAATATTCAGATCAAACCAATTGTAATTGCAGAAAACAAAATTCAGCATCCACCTCGGTCCTATGCTTTAGTAGTAGGGATGAATCATTACCAGTTCATGACCGAGTTGAGTAATCCGATATTGGATGGAATGTCTATGAATTATTTATTGGAAAAAAAATTCAAATACACCGCTAAATTTATACCCGATTGTACCTCCGAGGAATTCTGGGATGCCTTAATATACTTTAAAGATTCTGTGCAATTTGGGGAACATGACCAATTACTGCTGTATGTTGCCGGCCATGGCACTTACGTGGATTATATGAAAACCGGAGCTATCGCTTTTACGAATACAAAACCAATAGCCGGCAACCCGGGCATGGAAAAATATGTTACCTATACGAATCTATTCAATTTGCTCAGTTATATTCCCTGTAAGAACGTAATGGTGATTATGGATGTTTGTTTTGGAGGAACTGCAACCAAAAGCGCAGACATCCAACAAGATGTAAATGCCTGTGGTACCTCACAACCTTCAGGTTTTCAGATTAAAGGGCTTTCAGATAAGGATAACAAACAGGTATTGTGGAATTTGAATTGCGCAAACCGCTGTTATCTCACCAGTGGTGGAAATGAATATGTGCCTGACGGAACCCCTGGTGCACATTCTCCGTTTTCATCTGCTTTGCTGGATTACCTGGAGAGTTGCGGAACTGTAACCATGACTTCAGATTTGACCAATAATGTGCGAAATTTTATCAGAAATGAAAAACCCGGTGTTCCTGTACCATCCTCGGGGAAGTTCGGTGTAAACAGCACCCAGACTGATTTTGTATGGTATGCCCCTCAATAAAATAGCATGGATATTCCATATCGGAATAAATTAAAAAAAATGCGATATTTGCAGCAATGGAATTAAAAGACATCGTATCGGTTTCGGGTGTGCCCGGCTTACATAAGATTATCGGCAAAAACAAAGTCGGTTTGATAGTGGAAAGCCTTACCGACCAGAAAAAATTTGCAACTAACGCCAGACAGCGCGTGAGTGTTCTTGCGGATATCGCTGTTTTTACCGAAGACGGTGAAGCGAGGTTGTGGCAGGTTTTGAAATCCATTAAAGCATTGGAAGATGGTGGCAAAACTATACCAGGATCGAAAGCCGAAAATGAAGAAGTACGTGCATTCATGGCAGAAGTTCTTCCTGCATACGATACAGAAAAAGTATACGTGAGTGACATGAAAAAGCTCTTTTCCTGGTACCAGATGGTGAAGCCAGTACTGGATTTTGAAAAATTAGGTGAAGAAGAAACGGAAGAAAATGCTGAAGGCACGGAAAAGACTGAGGGTACCGCGCTGAAGAAGTCTTCAGACAAGATTATTCCCAAAAACACCAAAACATCTGCACCCAAAACGGCAGCAGGCGCTAAAGTAAAAACCACGACCCCCAGAAAAATGGGTTCCTAAAAAACCATAAAATCTATATGAAACCCGCAATTGCGGGTTTTTTTGTGCCCAATAATCCAGTTTACAAACTTTTTCACCATTAAATTCCGGGATTCCGAAACTGAATTAGATTTGCAACATGTCTGAAAGGCAATTTTTACCAAAGGAATGGAAGATCACAGGCAAAGACGATGTGATTCCGTATTATGACACTTTATTGAGCAGAGAAATTTCTTCCATTGAAGCACTTAGAAGCTTTTTAAGGGATGTTAGTGAGTTGGACAGTGCAGTAAGTGAAGATATGGCCTGGCGCTATATCCGAATGACCTGTGACACCTTGAATAAAGAACATGAAGCATCCTATTTGACCTTTGTACAGGAAATCCAACCTCATCTGGCACCTTTGGAAGATACCCTGAATAAAAAAATTCTGGACTGCACCTATACAGCCGAATTGGAAAAGGAAAAATCCTTTGCCATATATTTCCGTTCCCTTCGAGGTGCCGTTGAATTATTTCGCGAAGAAAATGTGCCTTTACAAGCTGAATTACAAAGCCTTGCACAGGAATATAGCGCCATTCAGGGTGCAATGGGAATTACCTATGATGGAAAAGAATTTACCATGCAACAAGCCGGTAATTTTTTATTGCAAACTGACCGCGAATTGCGCGAAAAAATATGGAACCTGATGTATGAAAGACGCAATGCGGATGTTGAAAAACTCGAAAGTCTCTTCGACAAAATGTTGCAAAAACGACATCAGGTAGCATTAAATGCTGGTTTTAAAAATTTCAGGGATTATATGTTCAAAGCCCTGGGCAGGTACGATTACAACGTGGAAGATTGTTATGCATTTCATTCAGCTATTGAAAAAAATGTAGTGCCCTTATATAAAAATCTGATGCAAAAAAGAAAAGAGCAATTGGGCTACACCACGCTGAAACCCTGGGATACATCCGTAGATTCTTTGGGCAGGGCGCCACTAAAACCATTCGACAATGGCACTGAACTTCTTGAAAAATCTTTGCTTTGTCTGGGTAAAATTGACGCTTATTTTTCGGAATGTCTGGAATACATGAAGGGCCATCAATTGTTGGATCTGGAAAGCAGAAAAGGCAAAGCACCGGGAGGATATAATTATCCGCTTGCTGAAAGCAATGTCCCGTTTATTTTTATGAATGCCAGTGGAAATTTGCGCGATGTGGAAACTCTGGTACACGAAGGTGGGCACGCAGTTCATAGTTTTCTGATGGCACCTTTGGAAATAACCGCATTTAAAAATACTCCCAGTGAAATTGCAGAACTTGCCAGCATGAGTATGGAATTGTTGAGTATGGATGGTTGGGATGCATTTTTTGAAAATAAAGATGAACTTCAGCGTGCCAAAATGGAACAATTGGAAGGTATAATCGGAACTCTGCCATGGATAGCAAATGTGGATGCATTTCAACATTGGATTTATGAAAACCCCGGACATACCAGAGAAGAACGCGCAAATAAATGGCTGGAATTAAGCAGCAGATTTGGTACTGGTTTAATTGATTACACAGGTATTGAGGATGCCATTAAATACAGCTGGCACAAACAACTGCACATATTTGAAATTCCATTTTATTATATTGAATATGGCTTTGCACAATTGGGTGCAATTGGCATGTGGAAACGTTATACCGAAAACCATGCAACAGGAATTGAAGACTATAAAAAAGCATTGAAACTGGGTTATACCAAAACCATTCCTGAAGTATATGCTGCTGCCGGTTTGTCGTTTAATTTTTCTGAAAATTATGTAAACGAATTGTTCGGCTTTTTACAAAAACAAATGGACGTTTTGGATTGAAAAAAGCAATTTCAATTATAACCCATCCCGCTTTTATTATTCCAATTATTTTCTTTGGAGTATCGAGGTATTTTGCACACTGGATAGCGTTACAGGGAAATTGCTGGGCCGGGCTTGAACCATTATGCTGGTACCGCTGGGACAGTGGATTGTATTTAAAAATTGCAGAACATGGCCATGAATTGTTTCATTGCGGACCTGAACAAGGTTATGTTGCGGGAGCGTCTGAATGGTGCGGAACAGCGGGATGGGCGCCACTCTACCCATTTTTGATTCGCTTTATTCATTGGATTACCGGATCCGATTTACAACATATCGGGGTAAATATTTCTGCTTTATTTTTACTTGGATATTTGTTTGTTTCTGCGCAAATCATGGAATTAAAAAACTGGAAAATACACGGCTGGATTATGATGGCGCTGGTTGCATTTTGCCCGGGAAACATTTATTTCCACGCCATTTATCCCATTTCCATGGTATTGTTTTTTCTGGGTATATTTTATTGGATGCTACAGAAAAACAAATATTTATTTGCAGGAATTGCTGCATTTTTCGCAATACTCACATACAGTATCGGCTTTTTTATTTTACCGGTTCTTGTTTTGTATTTCTTACTGTTGTTGTATAAAAAAAGTCCGGATATTATTCCGTTTTTAACGCGCACTATAATTCCAGCCGGACTCGGTTTGGTTGCATTGTTTGCATATGATCAATATGCCACAGGGCACTGGAATGCCATGT
The DNA here is from genome assembly GCA_018333525.1 of Bacteroidota bacterium. GTDB lineage: Bacteria > Bacteroidota > Bacteroidia > NS11-12g > UBA955 > JAGXTF01. The sequence goes on from JAGXTF010000042.1 coordinate 51,780, forward strand.
TCCTGATACAGGGCAAATACGGCCATTCTCTGCATAGCCCGCTAAAGATTTTCGGTGAGCGTTTGCAAATATTTCTGCATAAACCTTTGGGTATCGAATCCTGGATAGAAATACAAAATTTCTTTATGATACTTTACGTGTTTGGTATGGCAATTTTTCTCATTTATAAAAACTGGAAAACTCCATTTCAGGTATTCAGCGGAATTTATTTATTTGTTCTCTGGTTTCTTCCGTACAGCGCGAGTCTCGATGTTGCGTTGTACAGAAACAGTGCAATATTAGCCCCTGCACATAGCAGGGTTAAAGCCTTCCCGTTGGGCTTTCTGATAGTTCTCCTGGGAATATTTCTTTGGTTCAGTTATGTAATGGGAGTTTTGTTTATGTGGGATAAGCTGAAGTAGCTGACGTATTCTCCGCCCTGTACATATTTTCTATACCCTTTATTAATGCATCCGGATTGAATGAAATGCTATCCATTCCACAATCCACCAGGAATTTCGCATATTCCGGATAATCGCTCGGAGCCTGACCGCAAAGGCCAATTTTCACTCCGGCTTTTTTTGCTTTTTCAACAGACATCCGAATCAATTCCATGACAGCCGGATCAAATGGGGTGAAAATTTCACTGAGCAAGGTAGAATCCCTGTCGGCACCTAAAGTCAATTGCGTGAGATCATTGGACCCGATAGAAAATCCATCAAAAAGTGGTGCGAAAAATTCGGCAAGAATTGCATTGCTTGGTATTTCAACCATCATGTATAAATGAAGACCATTAGTCCCTCGTTTTAATCCATGGTCCGCCATAATGGCTATTACTTTTTTTGCTTCATCCACTGTTCTGCAGAATGGGATCATCAATTTTACATTGGTAAATCCCATTTCCTCACGTACCATTTTCATCGCTTCACATTCCATTTCAAAACCTTCCTTATACATTGGATGGTAATAGCGAGATGCACCACGAAAACCAATCATCGGATTTTCTTCTTCAGGTTCAAATTGGCGCCCCCCCAACAAATTGGCGTATTCATTGGATTTAAAATCACTCATCCTTACTATTACATCTTTGGGATAAAATGCAGCGGCAATTCTTGCAGTGGATTCTGCTAGTTTTTGAATAAAATAATCCGTTTTATCCGCGTAATATTCCGTTTTGTTTTCAATGGTTTCACGAACAGCGGGATCTGTGATTTTTTCAAAATGTTTCAGTGCCATCGGGTGTATTCCAATGGCATTGTTGATGATAAATTCCATCCGCATTAACCCCACACCTTTATTTGGAAAAAATGAATATTTAAACGCCTGATCCGGATGCGCTAAAATTAACATGGGTGCTGTGCGCGGCATTTTAATATTTCCGATATCCAAGGTTTTTTCTTCCCATTCCAAAGCACCATCGTAAACCATTCCACTATCCCCTTCCGCTGTTGAAACCGTAATAATCTGTCCATCCTTGATTTTGGTGGTAGCATTTCCTGCACCAACTACAGCAATGGCACCAACTTCGCGAGCAACAATTGCCGCATGGGAAGTACGCCCGCCCTGATCCGTAATAATAGCAGCTGCTTTTTTTAATATCGGATCCCAATCCGGGTCGGTACGTTCTGTTACCAATATTTCACCATCGTGCAATTGATCCATCTGAGCTGTTGAATGTAATAACCGTGCTACACCTGAAGTAATTCTGTTTCCCAAACCAATTCCTTTGCATACAACGGTTCCTTTCTTTTTTATTTTAAATTCCTTAAATAAATCCGAATGGCTTTTTCTGCTATGCACCGTTTCAGGCCTGGCCTGCACAATATAGAGATTGCCGCTAATACCGTCTTTGGCCCATTCCACATCCATATGCCTGCCATAATGTTTTTCAATTCTGCATGCCCATTCCGCTAGTTGAATGACATCTTTATCCGACAAAGAATATGTATTCTTCTGATCCTCTGGTGTAGCCAAATTTGTAATGGTTTTCCCAAAAGATTCCAAATTTTCATCCGCAAATTCCGTATACACCATCGTCTTTTCCTTGCTTCCCATTTTTCTGGAAATGATTGGATTTTTCACCTTTCCGATAAACGATTTGTATACCAGAAATTCATCGGTATTGATATTCCCTTGCACTACATTTTCTCCCAAACCCCATGCAGAAGAAATAAGTGCTACATTTTCAAAACCACTATCCGGATCCAGGGTAAACATTACTCCGGAGCTGCCTTTATCGGAGCGCACCATAATCTGAATCCCCACGGATAGAGCCACTTTCATATGATCAAAACCATTATCAACCCGATATTTAATGGCCCGATCTGTGAATAAAGATGCAAAACAATGGTGTACTGCCGAAGTAATATTTCGTTCGCCTTTTACATTTAAATATGTTTCCTGCTGGCCTGCAAAGCTCGCGGTAGGCAAATCTTCTGCAGTTGCACTGCTTCGGATTGCCAGAGAAATATCAGAGCCATACAGATGATTTAATTCCCGATAAGCCAATTGTATTTTCTCAATTATTAAATCAGGAAGCGGAAAAGAGAGAATTTGTTTTCTGCAATTCGCACCTACTTCTTGTAAATTACTCCATTTTTCCAGATCCAGTTTATGGAGTTCATCGGCCAGAATATTGCGCAAACCATATGCATCCAGGAAATCCCAATACGCTGCGGCAGTAACCGAAAATCCGTCCGGCACATCAATCTGGTATGCTTTCAGATTGCAAAACATCTCTCCCAGGGAAGCATTTTTACCACCTACCAAACTCACATCTGAGTTTGATATTTCGGCAAATTTTTTGATGTAGTTTTTCATCATACAATTATTGTAGTGCTTTTAAAATTAAAGAAGTAACATCTATTTTATTGCTTTCATGCGGAATGGAATTGCAGGTAACAATATCTTTGGCATTGGAATGCTGCAATTGCATAAATGCATTTCCCGCAAAAATGGCATGCACACCAATACATACAGGGAAAGCCATTTCGGCTTCCTGTAAGGCTCCTATGGTTTCAATCATGGTATTCGCAGTTGAAATAATATCATCTACCAAAACCGGATTATAATTTTTATAAGTACCAATTTCCGGCAGGGATATCTTCACTCTTTCATCCCCAATTCTTTCTTTTTCCAGAATAAAATATGGTACAGAAATGAAGCGGGATATTTCAGATATCCAGGGTGTGCTTTCAATATCCGGGCCTATTAAAACAGGATTTTCCACATGTTTCAATATGTATTCTGCAATCAGGGTTGTGGGATGCAATGCCTTGCATGGAATGGTATAAATTTCAGACAGTGCCTTCCACCGATGCAAATGTGGTTCCACCGTAATTAATTCATCCACCAAAGAGGATATTAATTTTGCAAAATATTTTCCGGAAATACCCTCTCCACTATGAAAAATTTTATCCTGCCGCATATAAGCCAAGTATGGCGCCACCAGAGTAATATGCGCTATGCCATTATCCCTTAGATTTTGTGCCAGAAAATATAAGGGAATCCATTTATCATCAGGCTTGTAAGTGGAACAAAAGATAATTGCCTGTTTCCCTTTTACATCGGATTTTACCTGCAAATAACTTTCTCCATCCGGAAAATGTCGGTATACAAAATCTCCTTTTTCAACTTGCAATTCACGAATTATACTTTCTGCAAGGAATTCATTGCCCGGAAATCCAAAAACTATTTTATTCATTTTTATTCCATCGTAATAACACCGTTAATACTCCCCAGATATTCCTTCACATATTCCATTTCACCCTGTGAATCTGAATAAACGCTGTACAATACATCACCGGTTTGAATTTGTTTGCCAATATTTGCATAAAACCGAATGCCTGCACCAGGGGACCTTGGAGCCCCTGCCAATTTTGCAATGCGGGAAATTTTACGACAATCAACGGCGGTAATAATGCCACTATGTGTACTCAGAATATCATGGCGAAATGGTGCCAGATGCAATTCTCTGAATCCTCCCTGTTTTTTGCAAATGGCTACAAATTTTTTATAGGCCTCCCCACTCTGTAATATTTCCAAAGCCACTTCCTGACCAGTTCCGGGGGAATATTTACCAGACATCTCTAAAAGCAAACCGGCAATTTCAATTGCGTGCTTTTTTAAATCCTGAGGCGCATGAATTTCGTTTTGTAGAATGGAAATGATGTCGATGGCTTCCAGCACAGGTCCAATACCAATTCCAACAGGCTGGCTGCCATCTGAAATTACAATTTCTATAAATATATCGAATGCCGCTGCAACTGCTTTAAAATAATATTTTAATTTCAATGCAGCTTCCATGGAGCGCACTTTTGCAGTTGGTCCAACCGGAATTTCAATAACCACATGCGTGGATCCTGCCGCTATTTTTTTAGACATTACGGAAGCAATCATTTGACCTTCGCTGTCTACATCCAAAGCCCTCTCTACAGAAATTAAAATATCATCGGCAGGACTCAATTTCACTCCGGCACCCCAAACCAAACACCCCCCTTCGCTTTCTACAGTTTCTTTCATTTGTTCTGCAGTGAGATTTACAGTGGTTAAAGTAGCCATAACATCGGCAGTACCCGCAGGGGAGGTAATGGCCCGGGATGATGTTTTCGGAATCGTAAGTCCCGCTGCTGCGGCAATGCTCACCACTATTGGTGTGGTTCGGTTTCCCGGAAGGCCACCCACGCAATGTTTATCTAAAACCATTTCACGTGACCATTTCATTTTCTCACTATTTTCTACCATAGCCCTGGTCAATCCAATGATTTCTGTGATAGTGAGATTATCACCGGAACAGGCAGAAATAAATGCGGCTAATTCTATATTGGAATATTGACCTGCAACCACGTCTGCAATAATTTCGGAAAAATCAGAATCTTTTAATTCATTTCCATACATTTTAGATCGCACTTTGCTCAGGGATTCGATGGGCTTTAAATGAAATACATGAATGGTTTCCCCGCCATTTACACCCAATCTTTTCATGGCTTCAATAGACAAGCCTGCTTCATCCAATTCCAGGAGTTCAGAATTCACCACATTCAAAGTCGCAATGATGCGTTTGTTTTTAAACTCCACCAAAACTCTGGTAAGTGCAGAAAATCCCTCTGATTTGCAGATACGACATTCTGCATTCATAAAAATGATATTCTCTCTGTACGTATCAATTCCGAGCGATTTTACGATAAGACCATTTACCATATTCGTATAATTAATTGAAACAAAACTATATTTTCCAATTTGCGCTAAATTACTGACTGGTCTGGTTCCTGTGAAATACAAAGGTTTTTTATTTCTTCCAAAATTCGCGGTCTTTTCCGAAGATCAATTTTTAAAACCGAAAGTTTATCCGGGTTTTTCAAAACATCAGTACAAAGTACAATTTTATTTTCCAGTAATATTTTTTTTTCAGTTTGGGTGAGTGTTGTCAGACAAGTAATTGGATACAGACCCGAATGGTCAATTAGGTTGCGCAAACTTCCGATATCGGGATAATTCCACCCGATGAGTTTTAGTCCTGCACAATTTCCATATCGTATCGCATCATCGGTAAATTTTGTATTAGTAACTACCCAGGCCTGAGTGAATTGCAATTCTTTATTGCGGTGAGCCGGATTTGCGTTGATATCCTCAAACCGAGCTTGTATATACAAAGGTATTTTTACATTGCTCACTGTGCCCGGACCATTGTGGTATTTGCATTCAACCAGGTATTTTTTTCCATCTTTTTGCGCAAAAACATCAACTTCGTGATTTACACATTTTCCGGGTACAAACACTCCAACTTCCACGGTATATCCTTGAAAATGAAACAATTCGGAAATAAATTTTTCGAAAGGGAAACCAGATGGTCCCAGGTTCATGATGGCTTTTTTCAATTGGTATTTTCCTGCCAAATGCCTTTCTAAGTTTTTTAATTTTTTAAATGCCAGGTGGTATATTCTTTTGGTAGTAATTCCCGGAAATAATTGTGGAACTATTTCCTGAATCACTTGTTCTATCTGGTTGTCCGGAGCACCTGCTCTTTCGAGCGATAGCCGCAGTTTATCTGCAGAAAATGGCACAATTTCACCGGAAGCTTTGGTGATGTGAATTTCCGCCTTTCCCATATTTTCGTTTATATCCAAATTGAATTTAGTATTTTTAAGGTTCTTTGATACTATGCGGAAATTACAAATAATTTGGCTGTAATACCAGATTCTTTCCTAAGCGTGTTTAAAACAAAATAACCGGATATGATAAATAGGTTCGGGTAATTTGAATCAGATTACAATTTTGCGATAAGCGACATCTTCCTCAAAGAAATTCTTAACCGCTTTTTTAAATGCTATAGTGCTCATTTTATCCGATGTTTTAGATGTTACCTTAATATCAGAAAAATGTTTGTCATTTTCCAAATAGTTCATAAATTCTGAAATGAACACACCTGAGCCAAATACTACGATATGGTTGTAATCCCGAAGCAGGTCTGATAACTCAGAGAAATATTTTTTTATAGCATTTTGTGTTTTTGAATTGGATTTGTATTCATGCAAAACCGAACCGCGGTTTGCATTGGATTCATCCTGTAACTCCGGCCTGGTTCCATGTTTTGGAATGGAGGAGAAATGATATTGTACATCCTCTTCTCCGGAAAATGGCTCATAAATACCTGCTTTTTCATGATCCATAAAAACACCGGCGAAATTTAATTTTTTACTGGTTTTCATATCAATAAGTTTTACGAATTTATTTCAGAAATCCCTTGTTCAATATGACTAATATCATACAAGAGAGTGACAAAACGGGATTAAAATGCCATTCCTTTCTATGTGGATCATAAGACTTTAAGATTGATAGTTTGCTTTTGACAACATTCCTGTCACAAAATGCAAAATTGGTGTCTATAGATCATATGAAACAAATACTTTTATTAGCTGCTACCTTGCTTTCTTCATTTCTTTTGCGGGCACAATACTATCCCGTAACCCCAAAAACCATTGTGGTTACCAAGGACACTTTCATTAACCGAATCCTTCCTAAAGCCAGCTACCCGGGAGGAAATGGTGTACTATTTTTAATTTGTCCGGGCGTGAAAGTGTACTTCATGGATACAGGAGTAAGTAATATAACGGACACATTTCTGCTGCAACCAGGTGCAGAATTGTATCTGGATAGCATCTATACTCCTGCATTTAAATACCCAACCATATTAGCGGCTCCAAATTGCATATTTGAAGCCAGAGACAGCTTTACCAATCCTCTGGTTATTGCAGACAGTAGTGCAACAATCAGAGGAAATCGCACTTATGTGAGTCGGAGCAAATGGATCGCCAACAGCTCCGGGGATTATTATGATTTTTCATACTGGCCAACCGGAAAAGACCCATGTGGCAGAGGTACGGCCGGTATGCGCAAACATGCAGACCGAAATGAAATGTCTATTTTCCCAAATCCATCCACTGGCAGCTTTACCGTAAAGGGAATCCTCAAAGGGGCACAGGTTGAAATATTGGATATTACAGGGAGAATAATGCTTTTTGAGTCTTTTCAGGATGATGCTGGTTTACAAATCCAGATGGAAAGGCAGAAAGGAATATTTCTGATTCGGCTTATGGAGAATGGCTCCAGTACAAGCTTTCGCATTATAATGGAATAATTTTACCCGCATGTCCGATATGAATTTTGGATATGCATTTTTTATAACCAGGAATAATTTTATTTTTGCAGGCCCGAAAGGGCCTGCTTTGTTTGGGAACGGATGAGGCAGGTAGATCTTCGGTTAAAAGCTAAGGCTTTAGACTACTCTGAAAAGAGGATTATAGTTGGAAGGGTTTTTCCCTCTTCTGTCATGAGCTGAAGCTCTTGACATCTTCTCCCGAAGGAAGAAGACTATAAGGAAGATGTTTTACCCTCTTCTGTCAAGTGCTGGAGCACTTGACATCTTCTCCCAAAGGGAGAAGACTATAAGGAAGATGTTTTTACCCTCTTCTGTCAAGTGCTGGAGCACTTGACATCTTCTCCCAAAGGGAGAAGACTATAAGGAAGATGTTTTTATTGGAGAGGTGGCAGAGTGGTTGAACGCGGCGGTCTTGAAAACCGTTTTGGGTAATACCAACGGGGGTTCGAATCCCTCCCTCTCCGCAAATAGAACTCCTAAAGCCCTGTATTTCAAATAATTACAGGGCTTTTTTGTTTTCAGGGGACGGCAAGGGGGACAAATTCTTTGCCTTTGCTTCCAGTTGGCAATTTTCTCTAGCCGCAATTTACGGAAAGTAACTATAGAGAAACCATAGCCTAGCCTTTCGCTGCCTTTTTGTCGGTTATCCAAGTTTGGCATCGAATTGGAAAATTCTTAAGCCCTAAATGAAATAATACACCGAACCAAAAGGAAGCCTGCCATGGCATAATTCCTGCCAAAGAAATACAACTATTTATGTCTAATGAACTTATAACCGCGATCCAATGAAGATGGAGATTATTTTGGAGTTTGAAGTTGCCTTCCCAAATGAGAAACCCAAAACAGTAAAGGATTATCTGGTAGGCGGCGATAGGGAGATGATATTAAATGCAGCCGCATTCCTTCTAGGCTTTAGGAATCAAAACTCCCTGTTTGATGACCCTGGAGAGGCGTTATCCATGTTCTTCGGCGCTGAAAACAAGGGAATTGCAGCTTCGGTTTACCAACAGATAAAACAGAATTTTCATCCATCAAGTCAAGTAACCATATTCAATGCTTTCAGCAGCCTAGAATTATTTGAAATAATCTTTAGTTCAGAGCCAACAGAAACAACACAATCTCAAGCTGAGTTGGAGGTTAACCTTTTCAAAGCACTTCTTGTACTAAATTCCAATTTCACATCCAAACAACAAATAGCCTTTGAATCAACAAATGGGCTTGATAGCGACCTTCTTATTCCAATGAGAATGTTCTGCATGTCCTATTATACCTCTGATAAAGAAAACTACAACATTTATGAAGTTTGGGTTTCACAATTTATCAAAGCGATTTATCTATTTGAGTTTCTTGAGAGTAGCCAACCGACAAAACCTTTACTATCCGCTTTCTTAACTTACTTCAATTGCGGAACATGGGAAGAATACCTCAAACGGCTCCTGCCTTTAACATTTTCAATGATTAAGCAGGAACGGGAGGCACACACTGATATTGTCATTCCACCGGGTGAAAACTTTGATTCCGATTGTGCCTTTATTGAAAAGCTCATGATAACTGAAGAAGACGATATGGAATTGGATGATTTTCTCGCGCTCAGGGCCAAGCCAATGTATAAGGTTAGTCCCGGCGTTTACCGAATAATATTTGGATTATTTGCAGTAGAAAAAATATTCAAAGGCGTGTATTTTTTGATGCGAGATATAAACAAGAATCTTCCTAATACCAATAAAATATCAAACTTGAAAAGTCTTTTCGGGGATGAGTTCTCAGAGAAAATTTTATTCTACGAAATTATAAAAGTGATTTATCCTAATAATTGCATTTCGTTTAGCGGACAACAATTAGGAGATATGAAAATCGATGGGGCACCAGACTACTACATCCGGAGGGGAAAAGATATATTATTGTTTGAGTCAAAGGATTTTCTTATCCCAGCCTCCGTCAAGGAATCATTTGATTACGCTCAATATGAAAATGAGTTTGAAAAGAAATTATATTTCGTCGAAGAAAATGGAAAAGAAAAACCGAAAGCTGTAATGCAGCTAATTAACAGTGTTAAAAAAATACTCACTATGCAGTTTCAGGCCGACAAGGACTATCGCTACCGAGAAGTTTCCATATATCCAATTCTACTTACTCACGACTACCAATACGATACCTTTGGCTTCAATCAGCTAATTGATTATTGGTTTCAAGCAGAACTGGACATCTTAAGAAATGAAGGACTCTATGTCCATCGAGTCCAGCCTCTAACCGTGGTTAATATTGATAGCCTTATATATCATCAGATGACTCTACAAAAGTACGTCTCACTTCACGAGATGCTGAAGATGTATCATAGAGACGCACTGAATACTAGAATGAAAAAGTTTCAATCCGTGAAAGAAAAAGAGGCTTATATCAGGCAGCGCAAGATGAATCCATTCTCAGTATTCCTCGAAAATTATGTTTTTGCAAATAATCTTCAGGAACTGCCACCAATGCTTGAGAATAAAGGGTTTACCTTATTTAAAAACCAATAGTCACAAAGCTCCTCCAAAGACGCATTTAATGGATACTAAGCAAACATTTAAGGGCCACTGGTTTCTACCTGACTATCCGGAAAGTCAGCTGACCGGAACACTCACTTTTGATCCAGAAATGGGAATTGAATTAGAATTACTTGGCATTTTCGAAAATGTGAAGAGGCTGGCAGATCATGAACCTGAAATCATACTAGGGTTTACTTCCAATGGCAAAAAAATTACTTTATACCGTTGCTTTGCCACCAGTCGCACAAGCAGTTTCCTCGGGATGGAAACTACAACATATAAAATTATCTACTTGTTAAAGGGAGCACATTTTGAGACTCCCACCAGCTTGCAGTTTCATTCGTTAAGGGCTTCTGTTCATAATCTGGGCCCTTGGATAGACATAACAGGATTTAGAACCGTCAAGTTTGACGACAAGCTTAAACAGGGATTAGTTGAATACGAGATTCCACCTGCAATTGAGTTCACAACAATGGACAGTATATTGGGGAAACTGGACTTTGATGTGTCATATCCAATAAGTAGATATACCAACAAAGTTGAATTGGAGCAAACATCAACTGTAGTCTTCAAAAGTGAATTAGCAGTCCCTTTCAAAGACATGATGGGGTACTATTTTCATTTTCAAGACTTCCTAACACTGGCAGCATTTGAAGCCACTTTCCCCCTTTCAATTGAGTTGGTCAATAACTGCCTTAAGGATAAGGTCCTCGGAACAGAAAGAACACCTTTAATTGAAGTTTACTTTAAACATTCTATAAGGTTTTCTGATAAAAAGCCCAAAATCTCGCGGCAGTTTCTCTTCAATTACAAAGACATCGAAACCAATTTTACAAAGATCATCGGTAAGTGGTTCTCAATTAAGGCATTATCTAAGCCAGTTGTGGGATTGCTCTTGGATGGATTCTATAATTCAGGTAGCTTTTCAGAAAACAATTTTTTAAATACTGCGCAAGGCGTCGAAACATTCCATCGCAGATTTCGAAACAATAGGGTTTTCTCAAAAGCCGATTATAAAAAGAGAATGAACGCAATTATTGACTCGGTAGATTCTGAATATAAAGAATGGCTGAAGGCTAAGTTGCAATTTGGTTACGAACCTACCCTACATCAAAGACTTGAGGAATTAATTGAGGAGCAATCTAATGAGACAATTGCGAAGATTGTCAGTGACAAGGATCAATTCATAAGAGATGTGAAAAATAGTCGTAATTATTATATACACTATAACCCAGAACTTAAAAAGAAGGCTCTTGATGTTTCCGATTTGTACTATATCAATGAAAAGCTTAGGATAATTCTAACCTGTTCCCTGCTTTCTGAAGTTGGTTTTACACAAGAGCAAATTGCATCACTGCTGCGCAGAAATGAGTGGTACTTGTTTAATCATATTCTTGAGTCTAAATGAGCACTCTTCAATGAAGATATAATACTGAAGTCTGACCCCTATTTACAACATGCAATTACATCCGAAAAAATTAGAGTATATCGAACAAGAGGCATTTAGAATACTTGGCCACTTTGAAGAGGTGGAGGAAGAAAAGCAAACTGCAAGATCAATTCAAGGGTCTTTGGAACACAGGATGACACTTGATTTAACTGACAAACTCGCTGATAAACCATTACTTGAACATACTTTTTCAGCTGGTGAAACAATTTCAGTTCAGGAGTGCTACAAGGGTAAGTGCATTCGTCTAAGTCCTGATAATTATCCTGAATTCAAGAAATTCATCTGGAATATTTACAATGAAAAAGAGATCAAAGCCCACATCAGCGTAGATTTTGTTGAGGAGACAGCTATAAAATGGATGACCACCACAATTAGGAATAAGAAGGCTGAAAATAGTTTTTCGACTTATTTAATAAATAAAATGGATGACTCTATTGAGGAATTGAAGATTCATTTTCCTGTCCTCAACTTAGATATTGAATCCCCAATTATTATTGGCAACGCGAAGCTGGAGTATTTCACAAAAGAGTACTTTGAT
>JAGXTF010000043.1 GCA_018333525.1 Bacteroidota bacterium
GGTGGGGAAATTGGTGTCTTTTGCTTTCTTATTCATGGTCTACCTGCAAGCAATTATAAGCATTTTTAAAAGAATCTCTATTGAATTTGGAGATTCAGTTTCTGCGATTTGTGGGTTACTTTTCCCAATTGAGCCCTGTTGTTGGCTAAATTTGCAGCATTGGGAAAGGAACTCTCATATGCTGAAAAAGTAGTACTGGCAATTTTACAGGATCAGTCAAAAGGCATGATGAATGCCGGAAAAATTCGCAGCCGATTGCCGGATAATGCAAATCTGGACAATGATAAAATTTACAAAGCCCTCTTATCACTTACTGCCAAAAAATTAGCAGAACAACCAACAAAAGGAAATTTCAGATTTGTTAAACCTTCTGTTTCCATGCAGGGTTTTATGGAATTCAGTCGTTCCGGGGATTCCTGGGTAGTTCCGGAATCCAAAGAAATTACGGAAGACCTATACATTCCGGAAGAAATGCGCAACGGTGCTCTTCCAGGGGATTTGGTTCAGGCGGAAACTATTAGTTCCAAACGCAAAACCATTGGACGCGTTACGCGGATTATAAAACGCTCTGAAAAGCCAATTGTTGGAACCATAGATATATTCGAAAATCAGGCCTGGTTGCAACCTGATAAGAAATTTATGGTACCCGAAATTCGAATTAAAAGCAAAGTTTCCAATGACGTTCATGGATATAAAGCCTCAGTAAAAATTATTGAATTTGCAGGGAATCAAATTAATCCAACCGGAGAATTATTAGAGATTTTGGGAAAGGCCGGCACCAATGAGGGCGAGATGCACAGCATTATTGCAGAATTTGGATTTTCAGTAAAATTTCCAGATTCTGTAATAGAAGAAACTCAATCTTTCGAAAATTATTCCATAGAAGGTAAGGAATTAAATTCCAGAAAAGACTTTCGTCAAACCCTTACCATCACTATTGATCCCGCCGATGCTAAAGATTTTGATGATGCGATTTCTTTTAGAAAAATAAGTGATAATTTATTTGAAATAGGGGTACATATCGCCGATGTTTCTCATTTTGTTCAACAGCGAACGGCCTTGGATAATGAGGCTTTGCGCAGAGGAACTTCAGTTTATCTGGCAGACAGAACCATACCCATGCTCCCTGAAATTCTGAGTAATAATTTATGTTCACTTAGGCCAAATGAAGACAAACTGGCCTTTTCTGTGATTATGGAATTGGATGAAACTGGAACAGTTCAATCTAAATGGTTTGGCAAAACAATCATACACAGCAAAAGAAGATTCAGTTATGAAGAAGCACAGGAGCGCATTGAAAAAGGGACTGGTGATCTATGGGAGGAATTGCGTCAGTTAAACAGAATTGCAAAAAATCTCACCAAAGAACGCTTTGCAAAAGGTGCTATGTCCTTTGAAAGTGATGAAGTAAAATTTGAAATGGACCCGAATGGGAAACCATTGAAAGTATTTCTTAAAAAACGATTTGATGCGCATAAGTTAATTGAGGAATTTATGCTTTTGGCAAATAAGGAGGTGGCCCGTTTTGTTAAAACCAAACAAAAACCGGAATTGCCATTTATTTATCGCAGCCACGACAGTCCTACCAATGAAAAATTAGTTGAGTTGAGTAGGTTCTGCCAATTGTTTGGCTATAAACTGGATATTCAAAAAGAATCCAATTTCAGGCATTCTTTAAATAAGGTTTTAAAAGAAATTGAAGGAAAACCTGAAGAGGATGTGATTTTACAAATGGCTATCAGAAGCATGGCGAAAGCAATTTATACAGGGTTAAGATCCGACCACTTTGGTCTGGCTTTCGATTATTATTCCCATTTTACTTCTCCTATTCGAAGATACCCAGACTTACTTGCGCATCGTTTGTTGCACAGGTATTTAACTAATGAAACAGGCGGCTACAATGAAATGGAAATAGAAGCCATTTCAAAACAGAGCAGTGCAACGGAACAAAAAGCAGCAGAAGCAGAAAGGGCAAGTACCAAATACAAAATGGCAGAATATCTAAGTGAACGAATTGGTAATGTTTACGAAGCTGTTGTAAGCGGGGTTACAGAATGGGGCATATTTGCTGAAATTATAGAAAACCACTGCGAGGGAATGATACGCATCAATGATATGCGCGGAGATAGATTTGTGTATTTGGAAAAAGAGAAAAAGGTAATGGGCATGCGCTCCAGAAAGTCTTATCATTTGGGGGATGTTATTTCCATCCGCATTAAAAATGCAAATCCCCAGCTCAGAATAATTGATTTTACCATTGCAGATAATTTTTAAAAATGGATAGCGCTAAATTTTTAGCCGGGCAATTCGAAAAATATCTACAGGAGAATTTACCCGAAGGCAAACCGGATAATTTATATGCTCCAATCAGATATATTCTTAATCTGGGCGGAAAGCGTACAAGACCTTTGTTGTGCATACTTTCAACAGAAGCAGCTGGAGCACAACCTGAAGAAGCGTTTCAATTGGCATATGCACTGGAGGTATTTCATAATTTCAGTTTGGTACATGACGATATTATGGACCAGGCCACCATGCGCAGAGGCCAATCCACTGTTCATATGAAATGGAATAGCCCAACTGCAATCCTAGCCGGAGATAATATGTTGGTCTATTGTTACAGTTTGCTTATGGATTTGCGCCATCCCAAAAAGCAGGAAATTCTGGATTTGTTTAACAGGGTAGCCCGAGAAGTGTGCGAAGGCCAACAGATGGATATGGATTTTGCATCCAATGATAATGTGAAGATTTCCGAGTACATGGAAATGATACGTTTAAAGACGGCAGTTTTACTTGGATGTTGCAGTGCCGGAGGTGCTTTATTGGCAAATTCAGATAAAGAAAGAACTGCCCTTTATTACCAATTTGCCGAAAACTTGGGAATTGCTTTCCAACTTATGGATGATTATCTGGATACATTTGGCGATTCTAAAAAAACAGGTAAAAAGCAGGGTGGTGATATTGCTGAAGGGAAAAAAACGTGGTTGTATTTGCGGGCACAGGAATCAGGTCTGAATATGAAACAAATTTACTCGGAAGAAAACGTAGAGACTCGCATTCAAAATGCAACGGAACTATATGCGAAATACCATCTGGATAAAGAGCTTCTTAAGTTAGCGCGGGAATATCACGATACTTCACTGCAATGTTTGGAAGAATTAAGGAATCTGGGCGAAAATACAGAATCTTTGAAAATCCTGATGGACTCCCTGATTTCCCGATCGCATTAATGCAATAAAGTTACAGTACCTGTAATCTTATAGGTTTTGGAATCCCAACCGGTAAAGGTCACATACCAGGCAAAAACGCCATCTTCCGTTTGAATATCACGAACAAATCCATCCCATTGGCTGTATTTGTCTGTAGATTCCCAAACCTTTTGCCCCCAGCGGTTGTATACGCGCATTTGATAATCTTTAACAAAAACAGGAACTGTACCCCAAACATCATTGAGATTGTCTCCGTTAATGGTAATGCCACTGGGTACGTATACTTCAGGTGGTTGAAACAGATAAATCCAATTGCTTTGGCTCGAATCCGGCTCTCGCGGTTGGGCTTTGATGTATTCGACAGCTGTAACCCGATACCAATAACCACCCCAGTCAAAATCCAGTTTATCGTCTCTGTGCATTAAAACACTTGTGGTTGTTGCTATGGAGGTCCATGGATAATTTTTGTATTGTCTTTCTAAAATCCACCTGTTAACTCCATTCTGCCAACTCTCGTAATCCTGCCAGTTCAGATCAAAATAATACTGCGGCTTTCCGGTTGCATTTCCCTGAATTACAATATTGCAGCCCTCGTTGCTTAACGTGCTGATATGGCCACAATTGTCGCTAACCAGAATCCGATAGCAATTGGAAACCGCATCGACATCAAACGATGTATCCAGGAATACGGTGTCTTTTGTATATTTCACAGGTACATTCCCGGCATTTTGTCCGCGAGGATACCTGTAAACTTCAAACTCTTTAAAATCCGGTTCTTCGCTGCTTTCCCATTCCACTCTTACGCGTTTGTCAAAATCCACTGTGGCGAATTTCACCCTGACATCGCGGATAGGATCGGTAAGTTCCCGTATGGTACAGAATTTCTTAATGGAAGGAACCATTACACCACAGGTATTATAACCTTCCATGTAATAACAATAGTTTTCAGTTTCAGGATTTGAAACTCCTATATCCGTAAAGCTACCATCCAGGGTGTTATTTACAGTATCCAAAATCTTAATGCTATTGTCCGGATCGACCCTTTTCAATAAAAAATGGCTGAAGAATCTGGAGTCCTGAGTGGTGGAAGGCCAGGCGATTTTCAGGTTGCCAGTTGCCCTGTCGTAACTCACACAAACATTATCCGGTGGCGTTACTTTGGGCGGTTCCGTAACCAATATTTTAAATAATGCATAAGTGGTGTCTGCTTTTGGACAACCCTTATCATACAGCATTACTTTAAAATATATAGTGTCTTTGGACCAGCTCTTACAGGTTGTTTGCCAGTAAACCCGAACAGAGGCGGACCCGATTCCAAAATAAGAGTAAATTTCAGGGGTATCGTTACCTAAAATTCCTCCATTATTCAATCTAAATACTTTCGCATCTACGGGATCCTGAGGATCAGGATCTATACCTAAGCGGGTGAAATCTACGATATCCGTTGCAACCACCTGAATAAATGTATCCCGCATTACCGGTTTCTTATTTAGATTTTCAAAATCAATTTTAAATAGAGCGTTGTTACAATTTTCACTGTTATTGGTTCTGCTGTATGCACCCGGTGTTGTTGGAAATAAATTATTGGCACCGCATCCTGCACAAACAGCCTGATAAATAATTCCTTTTTTATCAAAGCGGCTCGTACCACCATCTACATGTTCATGTGCATCCTTGGTTAAACTCGAAATTCCACCAAAGTAAGTCGAGTATAAAAGGGTGTACATGTTTTTCGCGAAAATGGCGATATAAAAATCACTGCCATCGGTTGTTTTTTGAAACGCGTCGGCAGTTATGGGTAAATTATTTGTAGTACCAGTATTCTGATGTGTCTTTTTACCGTTTTTATCATATAAATGACCATTAACCTCCCCACCCCATCCACTTACAAATATTCTCTCGCACTGGTCCACCAGAAATGCAGATGGCGAAATATTCGGTCTGTTGTCATTTCCCCCAAACGATGTACTCAATGTAATCGCTGTTAAACCTGTATCCAACCTGAATATAAACTGCCCTGTTTCTTTTTGATAAAACGGAGAATTCAATTGCCCAACAGCACCTTCAGTTTGACCATATAAATATGGATTGCCTGAATTATCTGTCTGAACGAAATAGGCCTGTTCATATTCTTTTGTTCCAACATAGCTCGCCGAGAGCATATTGCCATTGGTTTTATTGAATCTGCAGATGATTCCATCTGAAAGTCCACCCAAATAGGAATTTTGAAATTTCGGAAAGGAATTGGGTAAATCTGTACTTGTTGTCCCTCCACTGGTATAAATGTCCCCACTTTTACCGAATGCCACACCGTAAAACGCATCGTAGCCTGATTTTCCAACCAATTGGGCCCAATTAAGAGTAGTAAGATCCGATGACAAGGAAAAAAGACAACCATCTTCCTTACCACCAAACCAACCTGAATTATTAGATCTGGGAAAATTGATGCTATAGGTGGTGCCGCTCACATATACTGCATTACCATCGGTAATAATTTCACCGCGAAACTCATCTGCATAATTGTATAATAATGGGAAATCGTTTATGGGAAATGCCTCCCGATCCGCACCTACTGCATCCAAACCCGAACCGCCAATATAAGTGGAAGCTAAAAGTTGTTTTCCATCCGGTGATATTTTGGAAATGAAGAAATCGTAATCTCCGGAATTTGAATTTTTGTAACACCCTCCGGTAACAGGAAAATTACTGCTTCTTGTGGAACCCATTACATATAAATCACCGGTAGCAGTTGTAACCATGGAATGTGGTTGTTCATTATTGTTACCACCCAGATAAGTGCCGAACAATAATTTTTTACCATCCGGACTAAACTTTAAAATAGCAGCATCTCTTCCATCACCATAGCCCAAATTTTCCTTGGTACCACCACCAAAACTGGTCTGAAACGCACCTAAGCTAAGGGGCAAACCAGGACCAAAAACCGTACCTCCGGCATATCCATTTCCAAGATCGTCGTATGTTCCGGTACAACCGAAATTATCTGCCTTAGATCCGGAATAAGTACTGAATTCCAAAACAGGGTCAATAATGATTCTGGAATGTGAAATTCCCTTGTTCAAAGAGAGATTAAATGTTAGCTCATTATTTATAAGTCGGTATGAGGAAGTTATTGGTGTTTTTTGGCCATTTACCTCTTCATAAACCAATGGAATGCTTTCTGAAAGGTTCTGAACTGATGTGTAAATATTCACTCTATCGTTGGTGACCGATATGTCGTTCACCCCGATATATTGCATCCGGATGGCAGCTATATCAGCCCCGGGCGCGCATTCCAGATTATATTTCAATGTATTTCCATCACTAAACAACCGAAGATCTATTCCGGGATAAAGCTCTTTTACAAGCAATTCATCAGTGGGATGAATTTCGCTCGCCCATTTGGAAGCATCGTTTCCATAGAAATAATTATAATAAACTTCGGCTTTAATGCCGGAAGCCTGAATATTTTTGAAACTTCCCTCTTTAAAATGAAGGTAAAAAGCATGTCTTTGCAAGGTTAAAGTGTTTAAACCCCTGTCATGCATTTTTGCCGCAGCATTGGCATCCCACAGAGAAAACAGAATTCCTGAATCCGTAAGCCAGATATGTCCATTTGACATTTCTGCCCTATAAAAGGCTTTGGAGCCCCACTGGCCTTTGTTTTGAATGAATTGTACCTGGGCCTGTGAGTGCAGAAATGTGCCAAATATCAAGGCAAAAAAAGTATAAGCGGTATTGGCAGACCGAAAAAAGAAGGAAATGATATGAAGAAAAACCCTGCCTATTATTTTGATAGACGCAATTTACGCAGAATTGTTGTTCCACTCTGTAAATTTTGCCTCATAAAATGTGGAGATTTGCGGCGAATTGGAAAAGAAAAAACTTAGAATTGTATTTTTTGGAACTCCTGAATTTGCCGCATTTAGTCTGGAAAAACTTCTAACAACAGACCATGAAATTGTTGCTGTTGTTACAGCTCCGGATAAACCGGCAGGCAGGGGATTGAAACTCCAAACTACTGCCGTAAAGAAGGTGGCGGAGGCAAATGCATTATACATACTACAACCAAAGAATCTTAAAGATGCTTCTTTTCAAAATGAAATCCGGGAATTAAAAGCGGATCTGGGAATAGTGATCGCATTCCGAATGCTTCCCGAGGCAGTTTGGAGTACCCCGGCGCTTGGTACATTTAATTTACATGCTTCGCTTTTACCACAATATCGCGGAGCTGCGCCCATCAATCATGCAATAATAAATGGGGAAACAGAAACCGGAATAACCACCTTTTTTCTTAAACATGAAATAGATACCGGGGATATCATTAAGCAAAAGCGTGTCGCCATATTGGATGAAGAAGATGCAGGCTCGCTACACGACAAATTGATGAAAAATGGGGCAGAACTCGTTTTAGAAACTCTGGAAGAGATTGCTACCAGTAGTTGGAAAGAGACACCTCAACCGGGAAATATGCCATTAAAATCCGCGCCTAAATTGAATCGCCATTTTTGTGAATTACAAGTAGAACTGGACAGAATTTCCATGCACAATAAGATACGGGGACTATGTCCATATCCTGGCGCCTGGATTAAAAGTGAATTTGGAGAACTGAAGATTTATAAAAGTCGGATTTCTGATTTACCGGGAGGACCCGGTACCATTACTATTCAACAGGGAAAGGTATTCCTAAAATGTGCAGACGGATATTTGGAGGTGGAGGAATTACAACCTGCTGGCAAGCCCAGGATGGATGCCAAAAGTTTTGTGAACGGACAGGCAAATAAATCCTGAAACAAAACTGTAAATTCAAAATTTTATTTAATTTTTCTGACAAAAACTTGTTTTTGTGCGATGGGTTTTGTTACTTGCATTTTACAAACCCTCGAAAAACACGCCTATCGATCCTAAAATTACCTAAGAAAACAAACAGTTTTCCTACTAACCACTCAATACAAAGGGGTAATTTATGCAAAAGGATATCATAGCCGATGGCGTTCTTCTTAAAGTCTATTTAGAAGGCAACGAAAACGCATTAGAAACGCTTATTAAGCGCCACAAGAGCCGCATTTTTACCAGCATCCTGCTGTTGGTCAATGATCGATATCTGGCTGAAGACATTTTTCAGGAGACATTTATCAAAGTGATTAACAGTCTGAAAAGCGGTAAGTACAAACACGAAGACAAATTTCTTCCATGGGCATTGCGCATAGCGCGTAATCTGAGTATTGACTGCATTCGCCACCGTGGCAGAATTCCTATGATTTCAGACAATGATGGTCAGAATATCTTCGACTATATTAAAGTAGTTCAGGATAGCTGTGAAAGAGGTATGATAGAAAAAGAAGAAAACATCAGCCTCCGTAAATTGGTTCACAGTCTTCCGGAAGAACAAAAAGAAGTGTTGATATTGCGTCATTATGCCGATTTAAGTTTTAAAGAAATTGCTGAGATCACCAACACGAACATCAACACCTGCATTGGGCGCATGCACTATGCGTTGTTGAATTTGAGAAGAATGATCAAAAAAAATCCGGTTGTAATAAAATAAAATCAGCTTGCTTTCGTTATTATTACTGAAAAACAATTCAGCCTATGGACGAAAGCGTTACTCAACATCTGATTCTTCGTTACATTTATGGAGAGACGGGGCCTGCGGAAGATTTGAAAGTAAGAGGAATACTATCCTCAAATTCAGAAATGATGTCTTACTATAAAGATGCCATGGAAATCAAGGCCCAATTAAACGATGCAATGGAAGAACCACACCCTACCAGCGTAAGTATTATTTGTGAACATTCACATAACAGCCATACAGAAGCTGTCTGATCGCTGAAGGACAAAAATTTCAACCCTGCCACAAGCAGGGTTTTTTTTTATATCTTGCGCAGACTAAATCATTATACTATGAAAAGCAAAAACGTACATTTTTTTTCTGCAGCCTTAGCTGCCCTTATGCTCTTTGGTTGTGCCTCAGGTAACAAATATAGCAAAATAAGCTATGGTGGAGCCTGGGCTGAAGCGGCCAAAACTAACCCCAAAAATGAAATTAAATCAGAGGCTAAAGCTACTGAAACGACTGTTGCAGCTGCAGTGGAAACAGAAGTAATTTTAAACAAAACAAATGTTGAATTACTACCAGCTTCCAAAGCGGAAGTTTCTGAAAGCAATGTATCAACACCTAATCAGGTAGCTCCTGCAACTAAAGCACCATCCAAAATTGCGCAAAAAGTGATGAATAAAGTTACCAAGAAGCTCGTAAAAAAAGAATCAGGTAATGACATTGATAATAAGCTGGTATTGGTAATCATTGCAATATTTCTACCATGGTTGGCAGTATACCTCTACGAAGGTGAAATAACACTTAACTTTTGGTTATCGTTATTGCTGTGGTTCCTTTTTTGGATACCAGGATTTATATATGCCTTATTGGTAATCTTTGATGTAATTTAATAATAAAGAATCCGAATCATTCGGATTTATATATAGGCCGTTCCCATGAATAAAGGGAACGGCCTTTTTGTTGGAATCCAATGACTTTATAATCGATAAAATGCAATAAGAAAAACCTTATTTCAACCTAACAATTAGAGAACCGGACACAGCCATTTGCTATTCAATTTGATCCTGTTGATGAAGTGAATAAATCAGAATTGGCAGATCAGTGCATTTGGAAGAAGTAAGGCTGGAATTCAAAGACTTGATTCTGATTTACAAGAAAGAATACCAATTTCATTATACCTAAAAAGATATTATATCCATAAAGGATTTGAAAACCTGGTATGGTTAACCAAATCCAAAATAAAACAAAAGGGCGCCGAATTCGGCGCCCTTTTACATATTCAGGTTTATTGACTTAATAAATTATTTGATGCTCAGCCTTACAGTCTGTGGCATATCTTCATTTACCATGCCGAGCATGTAAATGCCTGATTTCACAGAGCTAAGGTCAATTTTAGAAGCACCTGTTGCATCGAAATGCAATACTTCACTTTTCACCAGTCTTCCGGCCATATCGTAAAGGAACACAGTTCCGTCTGTAGAGGCATTCAGAGCAGAAGTCACGGTGAATTCACCTGCACCCGGGTTAGGATACACGTTGAATACGAAAGGAAGATTGGTATTAGAACCATTGATATTGGTTACACAAGACTCAGAGTATGAAATCTGATCGGTACCTGCAGAATGCAAAGCAGCGCGGTAAACATTAGCCCCAGGGCTTGGTTTCTTATCTACAAATACATAATCCACAGTTTGATTGGAGTTGCCTTGTGCCATTACTTTACCGATGGATTGGTATTTCAAACCGTTCCATTTTTCGATATCGAAATAGGTTGAATTGATCTCAGAATATGTTTGCCAATTGATCTGAACACCATCAGGAGTTTTGGAACAATGGAATTTGCCATATTCAACCGGGGTGAATACAAATGGTATAGGTGTAGTAGAACTGCAACCATTTCGTGTTTCGGTAATTGTAAAGTAATAACTACCAATACCATAAGCGGTAGCTACAACATTAAGTTGGTTGCTATTGAATCCGTTAGGACCGTCCCAGTCAAAAATGAAACTCTTGTGGGGACCGAAAGTTGCGGCATTAGTTGCCATGCGGTTTTTAGATTGGGTAGTATCACCACCATATGCAACAATAAAATTAATTGAACCATCCATCAAAGTATCCACGACTCCAGAGTCGGACCATTTTGCAACCGGTGCTGTAGTATCCTGAAGCACCACAAAAGTGTCTTTATGGATTTCGCATCCTTTTGTTGCATATTCTACCAAATATTTACCAGCTTTCGTAACTGACATGCTTGAATCAGCATTAATTGTGCCCATTTGCGCAGTGCCGGGTAAAGCACTCCACTGGAAGAATGCAAGATCATGCGTACCAGGTATTTTCAGAGTAGCAGTTGTTTTATTGCATTTTAAGGTATCCGTGCCTTTGCCTAATATTTCTGTAGTTCTCCAGAAAGGGCGGGGACCAACAAAATCCTTCATATTTCCAATAAAAGGTCCTGAAGTCGTGGTATGGTAAACGATAGATCTAAATGAAGCTCCGCAAGGATTCTGATTTATTGCTGTGAATGAAACAGGATCCACACCAAGAGTGGTCAAATTCATTCCTATTTCTACCATTTGGTCTGCAGCAAAAGTATTTGCAGATGTAGGACTTCCTCCTGGTTTTATAGTATAATATACATTTGATTTTGACCCGGCAGCGCTCACTGTGCCATACGCAAATTCTTTACCAGTCTTTGGCAGAATTTTTTGCCAACCATAACCAGTAGAACCATTCGCTTTCCATGGTGATCCTGTAGTTACCCATGCAAAATTGTTTGGGTTTTTGTATTCAGGCATAGAAATGTTTCTGTTTGAATCAGCTACCCAAATAACAGGTTCTACAGTAAATAATTTTGTACTCGGTTCATATGTCCACATTATAGCCATGTCTCCGGCAACAATCACATCGTTCGCAGAATTGAACCTCCAGGCTTTTCTGCCACCTTCCGTTCCATAACCATCAAATTTATTAGGACTAACTGTGCGATCATACTTTAATTCATCCACAAAAAGCTCCATTGTTCCCACCTTTTGTCCATTGGTAGAATTGAAGCTCATTGCAAGGTACATCCAAAGCGAATCCTCCGCTGTTCCTCCATGTGAAGTGGTAGGGTCAGCATCACTTCTTCTCACATGGGATGCATAATCAACAATGTCAGATTTACCTGTACCTACAGTGGATTGGGTCAAAGTCCAACTTGCAGGTCCACCTATAAAGTCACCTGCAGCAATAATTGTGTCAGTTGAACCAGTCGGATCCATTCCGTAAATGGCATCAATAAGCAAACTACTGTCTAATACATAGTTTTGCGGATAATGCATGTATTTTGTGTAGTAAAATGAACCGGGGAAAAGGTTAATGGAATCTCTAATTCTCCAGGAACCTAAGGTATCAATGATACCGTGTCCGTCACCTGCACTATCACCTTTAAACCAATCATCCGAATTTTTTCCTGGCTTTGACATGCCTGTAAGGTTCCATCCATTCCTGGAGATGTTAGATTCGACATCACCATCGATGCCGAAATGGCCTTTGGTTCTGCCGCTCTGTACTGCCTGTGCGCTGGCCATGTTCATAGCCAAACAGGCGATAGCGAAAATGGTAAATAATTTTACCGGGTAGTTTTTATATTTCATAAACGTGTTTTTCTTTTAGAGGGAAAAGAATTTACCGAAGAACAATCGTTGAAAGGTTACCTTACGACAACCCTCCAGATTGTAACTTTGGTAACACAAAAGTATATTGAATTACTTTTACAACACCAAGAAACAGCGTTCTAGTTTACGATGCGGCTGTTTGGGTTTACGAACAGCCTAATGTGATTTATTAGACAAATAAATTTTTCAACTCTGTAGCATCCTTGGGTTTCATCCTTCCGGCCAAAATTAAGCGAACTTGCCTCCTGCGTAAGGCTCCATCGTATTTTTGCTTTTGATCTTCGGTTTCAGGAATAAGCTCTGGAACTGCCACAGGTCTTTGCCTGCCGTCCAGTGCTACAAACGTGTAGTATGCCTCATTGCACTTGATACTCTCCCCCCTTGGAATGTTCTCAGCGTATACTTCAATGAACACTTCCATGGATGTTTGAAAAGCCCTGCTTACATATCCTTTTAAGGTTACAACGTCACCCAATTTAATGGCTTCATTAAATGAAACGCTATCTACGCTTGCTGTAACTACAATCTGATTGCAGTGTTTTTGCGCAGAAATGGCGGCACAGATATCCATCCAATGCAACAAGCGCCCTCCCATCAGATTACCAAGCGTATTGGTATCGTTGGGCAACACTATTTCATTCATAATAGTAGCGCTGTCCTGCGGAGATTTTGGGGGTCTGTTGGTTTTTGTGATGGTCATAATAGAAGGTGCAAAATAACAACACAAAAAAAGGGGCACCAAGGCCCCTTTTCAACATAATACTTTTTTGGCTTAAGCTTCTGCCTGAACAACAGAAACCAGGCTGCGACCTTCGCGGGTCTTGCGGAACTGTACAACTCCTTCTTTTAAAGCAAAAAGAGTGTGGTCTTTGCCGATTCCCACGTTCAGATCCGGATGGTGTTTGGTTCCACGCTGGCGAACAATAATGCTGCCTGCTTTTACATTTTGTCCACCGAATATCTTTACACCCAGTCTTTTACTGTGTGATTCCCTTCCGTTTTTGGTGCTACCCGCACCTTTTTTATGTGCCATTTATTTAATACTCCTTATCAATTAACCTTTGATACTTTCAATTTTCAATCTGGTCAGGTAATCTCTGTGACCATTCATTTTTTGATAACCCTTGCGGCGTTTTTTCTTGAAAACCAGAACCTTATCGCCTTTGCCATGCTTTTCAACAGTGGCAGTAACAACGGCACCCTTAACGGTAGGGGCACCAACGGTGGTTTTTCCTTTATCGCTTACAAGCAAAACATGATCGAATTTCAGTGAATCGCCTTCACCTGCCTGAAGCCTGTTAACAATCAGGGACTTGTTTTCTTCAACCCTGTATTGTCTTCCTGCTATTTCTACAATGGCGTACATCTCTTTTAAATTGGGCTGCAAAGATAGTTATTCAAAATATAAATTCAAACTGAATTTAAACAATTCCTTACGCCGTTGAAATAAATAGACTATCCCGAACATAATAAGTACTGTAGAATCGGCGTTTCCTTTAGAATACCAAACATATTGTGGAAATCCGAGACATGCATATACCCTTCCCCCCTATTTATATTTGCAATTCCATGCGGAAACCACTGCTGCTTTTTGTAATTCTCGGCTATATCAGCGCTATAAGCGCACAGACTACCACTCAGGGTGGAATAAACGGGGATGGCGTTGCAATCAGCGATTTAAAACCAAATTTGATCCCTTCGTCAAAACTTTTTCTGGATCCGGACATTCCCAAAAACATGGGAAGTAGCCTGGGCATTACCTATAATCCTCTTAATTTTCAGTGGAATACACGCAAAATAGCGAAAATAGATCCACCTGTTGGGCATTTTGAACCAGGTCTGGACACGTCCTACAATCCAAACTACGTGAGACTTGGATATGGAAATTATTCCCACAAATTACTTGAAGGATATCTGGCCAACCGCGCCAATAACAAATGGGCTTACAATATGGCTGTTATGCACTTAAGTGCAGATCAGAAAGACAGTATCCGCGATTTTAGCACAACTAAAGGATATCTTACCGGCGCACGATTTTTTAAACGCAGCAGTTTGGAAATGCGTTTGAACTACCACCGGGACATGAACCGTTTTTTTGCCAAAGACACCGTTTATAAAGAAGATAAGGCACAAAAGAAAAAAATCGGACAGGACCTCGGATTTCAAGCCATGTATGATTTGAAAGCCAATGATGCCAAACCCGGGTTTAAGACGGGATTTATGTTTCATAATTATTTCAACAACCTGTTGCAATCAGAAACAGAATTAGGCTTACTCGGTGGATGGGATTTCGTGTTTCCGAAATTCAAGACTTTTGGAGATTTCGCAGCTTCCAATATCAAATTCAGACAATCCTACACCACTACCAACCAATGGTTTATAGACTTTTTGCCAAGAGTGCAATACCACGATAAAAAGAATGGACTGGAAGTAATTATAGGAGCAAATCTCTCCTGGGTATTTAAAGACACCAGCAAACCTGTATTTTATTTTAATCCTTATTTATATGGTGAGAAAAAGTTGGAAGGTTTGAAAATTAAAGTTTATGGTGGTATTGACGGAGGTCTGAAAAAGAACTCCATTCGCAGGTTCAGTGAAAAAGTACCGTTTACCTTTGATACCATAAAAGTATTTAATACATACGAACAATTGAGGATGTACGCAGGATTAAAAGGCAGAATAACAGAAAATTCACAATTTAATGTGGAACTGGGTGGAAATTCCATTTCGGATATGCCATTGGTAGTTACTTCTGCAGATAGTATCAATGCGCTTCAATTGGTATATGACGATGTAAATAATGTGTATTTTATGGCCGATTTGCGGTTTAGTATCGGAGAGAATCTGAGGGTATCTGCAGGTGGCAAAATCAACAATTATACTACGAAAACAGAAGCCAGAGCCTGGCATTTACCTGCACAGCAGTTTTCTTTAAATGCTTCCTATAACCTGCAACATAAATGGATTTTTGCTTTGGGTATAGACGGAATGGGAAAAAGAAGCAACCGCCAGATCGGTGGAAGTAATAATTTACAAATGAAGGGTTTTGCAGACTTGAATGTAAGGGTGGATTATGTGTTAAAAGACATGGTGCGCTTATGGGTGCAAGGTTCCAATTTATTGAATCAGAGATACCAATTGTGGTATGGTTATGGAAGTTATCGCCTAAATGTTATTGGAGGTATTTCCGCATCCTTTTAACAAAATAAAGAGATATTGAATTAATTTTGAAGGCATGGAATTGAGGGTAAAAGTAGAACAAATGGTTTTGGAATTGTTGGGAGAGAATTCCTGTGTGACGCTGCCTGGTCTGGGTAGTTTCATTTATAGGGAGACACAAGCCGCATCCAATACTTTTACCTATGAAATTCGACCGGCAGTCAGAACAGTATTCTTTAACAGCGCCATTACTGCAGATGATGGATTGATGGCTAACGCACTTAGGGAGCAGGAAGGATTAAGTTTTTCCGGAGCGCAGGATTTTCTGAAACAGTTTGTTGAAGAAATAAAAGCCAGTCTAAAATCGCAACGCAATTTGGCCTTTGGCAAGCTTGGCAATTTCTTTCTTAATTCAGAAGATCAGGTATTTTTCTTTCCCAGTCCAACCCTGAATCTCAGCCATGAAACCTTTGGTTTGCCTGTGTTGAAATTGGATGAACTGGAAAAAACCAAAACAGCGGAACCTGTTGCAGCAACCAAGATTTCTGCCGAAAAAGCACCTGAATTTGCAGTAACACCTGAAGAGGAATATGAAGAGGCCGAAGTTGTGCAGATAAAGGAAACAGAACACAAAGGGAGAAAAAACCGTTTGTGGAAAGTTGCAGCAGCAATTGCCATACTCATGCTCGCGGGAACCGGAGTGTATTTTGGAATGCGTTTTATTCAAAGTCCTGTAAGTGCCAGCATGAAAAGCAGTATCGATACACCTCAAAGTGCTCCGGTAGAAACCGTTCCTGCTGAAATTCCAATAACTCCGGATACTACAGCACCTGCACAAAATGAAGAAATGGTGCAGGATACCTGGAGCAGTAATACTTTAGAAACTACGAAATCGGAGCAAAGTCCCCAGATTTCGAGCACAGGTATTCCAATGCCTGAAGCGAAAACAGAAGCAATTGCAGAATCATCGGTTAAAAATCTGAATTTAAATTTACAGGAATTGAAGGGCAATTATTTTGTGATTGCCGGAAAATATTTAAATCCCAAACTGGCGGATATGGAATTGCAAAACTGGAATAATAACCAAATAGCAGCAGTAGTTTACAAATCAGAAAACAGCAGTTTATACAAAGTAATTTTGGGTAGATTTAAAAGCATAGATGAGGCAAATACATACGCTGCATCTTTGCCGGCATTACAAGGTGTTAAATTCAATGTGGGTCAAATTAAAAATTTTAAATAGCCATGGCAACTTACATCGTTGAGAAAAATCTGACAACAACCAATGCGGAGAAAGCAACCAGTTGGGGAATTGCCCTGGTAATTTCTTCCGCTTTGATTTTTCTTCTGTGGTTTTTACATATTACAGTTCCAAACCCTCCATTTGAAGTGAAGCAAGGAGTGGTGGAACTGGATTTTGGAATGGTGGATGGTGGCTTTGGCCAACCTGATCAGGGAGGTCCCTCTCCAACACCTCCAGCACAGGGTGGTGAAGTTAGCGATGGTGGAGCTCCCAATGCGGCATCCGGTGGATATGGTGATATTGTAAATAATGATGCCGATAATTCCAACGTGAACCTGCCGCCTATTGAACCTCCACAAAGCTCACAACCCAGCGGTGACCCAAGATTGGGAAGATTGGGTAAAGTAGGGAGCAGAACCGGCAGCGGACAACCAGGCGATCCCAACGGATTTCCCGGTGGAAGCGGAAGAACCGGATCAGGGTCTGGTGGAAATAATGGCGGAGTCACAGGAATTGGCGGTCGCGTTCCCGGAACCAGAGGAAACGGTTTGTATTCTTACAACTTCGCCAATTTCAAATTACAGTCTGATGTTACCAAAGTAAATGCAGATGGAGAAGGGGATATCGTTTGCCGCGTATCTGTGGATTGCGGCGGAAGAAGCAGCGTAATTGAATACGGATCCAGAGGCACCACATATTCCGGCTCACTTGGGAATATGCGACAGGTA
This sequence comes from Bacteroidota bacterium, assembly GCA_018333525.1. Lineage (GTDB taxonomy): Bacteria > Bacteroidota > Bacteroidia > NS11-12g > UBA955 > JAGXTF01. Next base: position 17,556 of record JAGXTF010000043.1, read on the forward strand.
TTTGATTATTTTTTGAGCAAATCTACCTTTGTCAAAATAGGGGAAAAATGCCCTGAAAGTGGATATGTTACGCTGAAAGTAAGGCGAACCATTTAATGCCGTGAATCGGAATTATCAGGATACGCTGCAGTATTTATTTAGCAGGTTACCTGTGTTTCAACATATTGGCAAAGCCGCTTATAAAGCTAACCTGGATAATACTATTTCGCTGGCAAAGTATTTCCAAAATCCTGAAAACAGTTTTAAATCCATACATGTTGCGGGTACCAACGGCAAAGGTTCTGTGAGCAGCATGCTCGCAGCTATTTTTACAACCCATGGATATAAAACAGGATTATATACTTCCCCACATTTAAAAGATTTTACAGAGCGAATTCGCATTGATGGAAAACCGGTACCGGAACAATTTGTAATCGACTTTACAGAAAAAGCAGAACCGATTATTGAAGAAATATCTCCGAGTTTTTTCGAATTAACGGTTGCCATGGCATTTGATTATTTCCGACAGGAAAAAGTAGATATAGCCATCATTGAAACCGGCATGGGAGGCCGGCTCGACAGCACCAACATTATAACCCCTGTCCTATCCGTCATTACCAATATCGGTTACGATCATATGGAATTTCTTGGAGATACTATTGCAAAAATAGCATCTGAAAAAGCTGGAATTATAAAGCCTGGAATTCCCGTGGTTATTGGCGAATCCAATGATGAAAGCCTTCCGGTTTTTGTTGAAAAAGCACTGCAGGAAAATGCAGAATTATTTTTGGCAGATAATTTCCCTGAAATATGGGAAGCAGCACTGGAACTGAAAGGGGCTTATCAAAAAAAGAATCTCGCAACCCTGACAAAATGCATAGAAGTCTTACGAGTTAAAGGCTATAAGTTGCAGGATGAACTTATTTCAAATGCTTTACAGCATGTAAAAACGCTCAGTGGAATTCGCGGAAGATGGGAAATTATTCAGGAAAATCCCATGGTAATTACAGATACCGGCCATAATGAACACGGATTAAAATATGTAACACAACAGTTACATGATTTAAATCCTGCAAAATTGCATATGGTTTTGGGTGTGGTAAATGATAAAGATTTAAGTAAAATATTGCCCCTATTCCCAACTGAAGCTGTTTATTATTTTGCCCGACCCAATATTTTACGCGGCCTGGATGCGAATATTTTAAGAGAGAAAGCAATGGAATATCATCTTTACGGGCAAAGCTATAACAGCGTAAACCAGGCTTTGATTGCGGCTAAAAATGCTTCAACTCCTAAGGATATAATCTTTGTTGGTGGTAGCACCTTTGTCGTAGCAGAGGTACTCTAAAATTCATTTAAAGAGAACTGTATTCCAGACCGGTTAGCGCTTTTCTGTCCCGGTAAATTCCTTTGAGATCAATCAAAAAACCATCTGGTTTGCAATGCTCTCCATACCACTGGGGAGCCAGAGTCAGATACTCGTTATGCGAAACAGCGAGTATGATGCCATCATATGGTCCCTGAATTACCGGATTCAATTCAAATCCATATTCATGTTTGAGTTCTTCTGAATCGGCGTGTGGATCCACTACATCCACATTAACGGAATAGGATTTTAATTCATTTACAATATCTACAATTTTAGAATTGCGGATATCGGCTACATTTTCTTTAAACGTTGCGCCCATAATCAGTATGTGGCAATCCTTTACCACCTTTCCTCTTTTATTCAATTTTTTTATCGCTGCCTGTGCAATATGTGCAGCCATGGAATCATTGGTAAAGCGACCTGCAGCAATCACACGTGGGTGCAAACCCATAGACTCTGCCTTATGCAACAGATAATACGGATCCACACCTATGCAGTGCCCACCAACCAAACCAGGAGTATATTTATGAAAATTCCATTTGGTACCTGCAGCTTCAATTACATCGTAAGTATTAATTCCCACTTTGTCGAAAATCATACTCAGCTCATTCATTAGCGAAATATTCACGTCCCTTTGGGTATTTTCTATGATTTTAGCTGCTTCTGCCACCTTTATACTGGCAGCGCGATATACACCCGGTTCAATGATGCTCTCATACAATTTGGCAATTTCATTTAATGATTCTTCATCGCAACCACTCACAATTTTCAGAATTTTGGTAAGGGGTCTTTCTTTATCGCCAGGATTGATACGTTCCGGAGAATAACCTACTTTAAAATCCGTATACATTTTTAAACCGCTGATTTCTTCAATTACAGGAACACAATCCTCTTCCGTGCAACCAGGGTAAGTGGTACTCTCATAAATCACATAATCTCCTTTACTAATTGCACGGCCTACCGCAGTGCTGGAACCAATCAAGGGTTTTAAATCAGGCTCATTGGCTTCATTAATTGGAGTTGGTACTGCAACGATATATACGCTGCATGATTTAATAGTTTCGGGATCTGAAGTAAAAACGATCTTGCGATTTGCAAACTCCGATGCATCCATCTCCTTGCTCGGATCTATTCCCTGTTGCATCAATGCAACTCTGGATGCATTGATATCAAAACCTACCACGTTGAATTTCTTTGCAAACTCCAGTGCAATCGGCAGACCTACGTAACCGAGTCCGATTACGCAAATACTCTTTTCACCGCTCTCAATCTGTTGAAAAAGCCCCATAAAGGGCGCAAAAATACTGATTTGCGCTGAAACCCAAGGATTACATTTCCCACCTTGTGGATTAAGCTGTTTTCTTCAATAACGCATATAATCCAATCCGTAATTTCGCCGCCTTCCTTCATCTTCCAAAATCAAAGGCTGCCAAAGGGAATGTTTCCAATAGGTAAGTTTGGAAACCTCCATGGCCATGATATCCTTCACAGATTGTTTTTTTGGCAATTCCGAATTGAACTGGTAATAACGGGGATGTTTCATGGTGGCCAAAGTATCTTTTTCGCCTATCCAGATTAATGAATACAACCACTTTTCATCTGCTTTATTTTCAACTTTTACATCTTTATTCCGGTGTTTGTAAAAGTACATATTGCCTTCTTCACCTTCAATACCCACAGCCTTCTTGCCGAGAAATACCACAGTATCTTTCTTTTCGAAATGCCTGTAATACATAAATGAATTAACCAGGTTTTTTTCTTCAAAATAATTCTTTGGTATGGAGTCTTTTTGTTTGTGCTTTTTAAGCAACTGAACAAATCCGTATTGGCTTTCATTAGAACCCAGATAGTAGTGGTACATGGTATCCGGAATTCTGATTTTATGCGTCATATACAAATGTAAAAACTGCATTTTCTCTGCGCGATCCTGCAATTTATAAACCCGCTGCATGCGCTTTGCCACATCTGCATCCTGTTTATAAAAACGAACCAGAATTTTTGCCTTTTGATACAATGTATTTGAACTGCTGCTATAGCCGGAATACGCAGGTGCTGCATAATCATACATGTAATCTGAATTTTGACGGATACTTCGGATATCATTTAGATGGTAACCTTCCTCTTCATATTCATAGGATTGGCTTTCCTCAATGCCAAAGTTGCTGCCCATGCCCATTCCATGGGAATAATGGGAATTCGAAAACAGGGTATTGTTTGAAGAACCATAATCAAAATTATCTGCATCCATGTTTCCATATGTATCATATGAAGTTTCACCATAATATTCATATCCATTATCAGAGTTTGCGGCTTTAGATAATTTTCTTTTGAGATCATCGCGGAATGCAAGCGCCAAATCTCCAACCAAAGCTGCAAACACGGTGGAATCTATCATTGCACTATCCAACATGGTAACACCGAGTGACATAATTGCATCTTCATATTCCTTATACCGCATTAAAGGCAATAGTTTTTTATAAATAGGTTTCCATAGTTTTAAGGAATCATATGCACTTTGAATAATTCCTGAATACACGTAATTGTTATAACTATTTTCTGGTGCAAGAGGTGTTTCTTCCAATAGCCAATAAATCAGCGAATCCAAAGCTGCAGAATTTTTCAATTTACCCAGGTTTTGCAGCATTTCTGCCTGTATTTCACTGGTATCTCCTCCCCTGCGGTATTTGTCCATATAAAAGCCAATCAATGGCAGATAATTGTCTTCTCTCAATTTGCGTTCAATGCGATTGGTAAATTGCTTTCCGTACAATTTATTCTTGTCCTTTTTCTTCATGATTTGCATCAGCGTATCATTGAAGCTTTTGGGAATTGTGCTATAATATTCCCTGTAGTCAGCAGCTCTGAAGATATCAATGCTATCCTCCGATGAAAGCAAATGAACCATCAGTTTTCCAAATTGTGCGCTATCCAAACCACGAATTTTGGGTTCCTGAAATTCAACGGAATTAAATATTTCGCCAACAATCGGAGATAGTCCCCTATTCTTGTCATACTTGGTGGAAACATAATAATTAACGTGATTTCCGGTTGCATATTTATCATAATAAATAACGGAGGAACCTTTAATACTTTTTCGGGTTTCATATACTGCTATTCCATTGCGCATATAAACAGTATCCAGTAAAACCACTTCCGGATCTTCTGTTTTATACGTGGATTTGTTATATCTGTTATATAGAGAATCCGCAATTTTCTCCATAGAATCTCTATAGAATTTAATCCGTTTTTGATTCAATTCTCCATTCTTTAAAAATCCCAGTTTCTCCATTCTTTTGAAATTGCTCACCGGAGCAATGCCGCCATGCCTGTTTAAAGCGATGGAAACGGATTCTCCGGAAGGCAAATTGATTGGATTTATATATTCATAATTGGACAATAAGGTATCCTTAAAATATTCATTTAGAGCGCTATATCCATATCGTGAATTTGCGGGATATACAATTTCTTTATGAGCGATTACTTTTTCCTCTTCGCGAATTTTATAATAATGCTCAATCTCAGACCAATCCGGGCGTTTGTAAGTAACTTCATTTAACGGATCCTTTTTCTTTACCGGTAAATATTTGTACCGAAAAGAAGTAAAAGTAAATTTATTTAAGAAGTCTTGCGGAGCATGTTTGTCTTTATTAAATACCCCCATTGCATAATAAATATCGCCATCTGCAGCGAGCATCAGGTGCAGGTATTCATCCTTTTTATTGAATTTAATGAGACATTCTACAGCTTCATGATCATTGATTTTTTTGAAACTTATTTTCTCCAGTTTTCCTTTGTTATAAAACGCATAATTTTCAGCAATCTGGTGCATGTGAAAAGTATCTTCATCCGAACTGTAAAAAGGAAGATTGATCGTTTTCAGAAAATAGTAATTTCTGTTTTCATCGGTAAATTCCAAATTGGTATGGCCTTTATAATTGGTACTTGTATCAAATGAAACCGGGTTCTGCACTACGGTTGTAGGCCAGTATACACGGTATCCACCGGCATCAGGTTCGTAAAAATTCCATTTTGTTTTTGAAGGTTGCAGATTGATGGATTTGAAAAAATCTCTTGCTTCCTTACCTTCTGCATAATCTCCTGCTGCATTTAATTTGATATACCACAAATAATCCGGCATCAGAATGTACATATGCCTTTGTGTTTCACCTGTTTTGGTTCGGTTGCTCACATCAATTGCAGGGAAGCCATTTACCGTAGTCTTGGATCTCGCAGTAATATCACCTGGAATATTTTCATATAAAGCGCTATCTATTTGCTTCAGCAATTTTTCTTGTGAAAGATCCCCTGCTTTGCCATAATAATGGATTTTTTTAAGTACGTAATATGCACCATTTGCAACATCCGCATAGAAAATATCTTCGTTGCTTCCATAACTCCTGTCGAGGGGTACACCTGGCAATTCGAAGCTCAATTCACCATTATGGGAGGTGTATTTTTTGAAGGAAACAGGTGAATTGGTAGTTTCCAATTTTTGTTTTTGTTTAAAAGCATAATCTCCCACATTATCATATACCGGTGTAAGCGTATAACCCTTTCTGCGCAGGAATTCAATAACACCGCTATCGCCTGGTAAATGAGCACAACCTACCGCAGCAAACAACTTTTTGGTTTTTACAATTTCATCAATTTTATCCGCCATGATTTTGTTGCGTTCATACAACATCCATTTCAGGAAATGTACATCCGCACCTTTTTTCTCGAGAGAATCTATCATATCCAGATCCCCTTCCCGGTAAGCCTTTTCGGTAGGATGCTCACCGTAACCATAATAACTGCCGCCGTATCTTCTTTCTCTTGGAAGCTCCCGGTTACGCCAATCACTGCGAGAAACCATGCGTCTGGAAATTTCAAAATCTTCCAAACCGGTGCAATATTTATTTAATTTTTTTCCAATTTGGTGGATGTAGAGATCCACATAAGTTTTTTCAGAAAAATCCGGGCTCTGATATCCCTGGCGGTACAGCAAAAAATTACTCATGTAATCCTCGCTGCGCAATTCACTCAAAATTCCGGACAGTTCTGTGCCTTCAAAACTCAATGCCGTTTTATAAAAACCTTCATACCCTTTGTATTCTCCAAAACGGTACCTGCCAAATCCAAAGGAATAATTTTCCTTGTTGCGGCCAATGTTACTCAGCCAGCTGTCAATAGCCAATTCCAGAGCCACAACATCTGCGGATTGCAATGCTTTATAAAAAGTATCACCGAGATTGAATGCGAGTTTTTTACTTACATGCATCGTTCCATACAGGTAACTTGGCTGCTTCAGTCCATTGCCGGTTATTTCCCACAATCGAGCAGGGTATTTCCGAACCCTCGGTATTTCTTGTTCTACAGTGGTATCGTCTTCGTAATAAGCTGTAGTGTCTAAATCAATTTGTGAAAAGGCATTAGACCAGGCAGCCAGGGCCAAAGAAATGGTTAAAAAATATTTAATCATGCGAGTAATTGCAAATATGTAACATACGGATTAGTAAACGAAGGGAATTCGTGAATTATTCTTCGCTTTGTGTAAAGCGACAATATTGGTGCCATAACCATGAAAACTTACCAATTCGGTGTTTATTTCACCGTACCCATGAGTTTTCGAAGAAATGGCGATAAAACTACCAGAAGTACACCTGCGGCAATAGCAATATATCCAATATCCCGGTATCCGTTGGTATACAATTCCAGTTTTTGAATATTACTCAGGTTGCCACCGTTTTCTCCGGATGCAAGGCTTGCGCCAATTATTCCGGCACCGTATTGACCATAGGCACTTGCAAGAAACCAAGTTCCCATCATCATGCCCACAAAGCGTTTTGGCGAAAGTTTCGTAACCATGGAGAGTCCGATTGGCGACAAACACAATTCACCTATGGTAACCACCAGATATGCCAAAATAAAAAACATTAGCGGTGTTTTGCCCATTGGATTCGCAGAAAATCTACTCATATAAAAAACAAGAAAACCAAGGCCAAGAAATAAAAATCCAAGGCCGAATTTCACCACGGTATTTGGTTCCATTTTTTTTCTGGCGAGAAAAACCCAGAGCAATCCAACAAGCGGACTCAATAACACTACACTCAGCGAATTGATGGAATTATTTACCGAGGTCATATTCAAACCATGGCTTTCCACATTGCCGTTGGCAAAAAAGTTCAGCGAGCCCCCACCCTGTTCAAAAAAGGACCAAAACAATACGGAAAAAAGTATCAGAACAATGGCAGCAATCATTTTTCCCAATTCTTCCCTTGCCAGTTGCACCAGAGTATATATCAAATAGATGAAAATAATGCATGCGAGAGAAATCATAAATATATCAGAAAATGCAACCATGTTTTTAAATCCATTTTCAACATTCATCGGGTCCTGACCCAACAACCAGGTCATATCCAATTCAAAAGGAAAATAAATCAAAAGGAAAAAACCCGGAATCAATAAAAGGGTTAGTGCCATTATCATCCATCCCCTTTTAATTCCCATCCATTTCATATTGAATTTTGCCAGATCCGGCACTTTGCCAATAGGTCCTAAACTTTTTTGGGTAAATACAAATAGTCCCAATCCAAGTAGCATACAAATACCGGCAAGTGCAAATCCCAAAGACCAACTATAGGATGTACCTATCCAGGCAATGGTTAATCCACTCAGCAGGGCCCCGATATTAATTCCCGAATAAAATAAACCGTAGCCGGCATCTCTTCTCGGGTCGCCAGGCTTATAGAGGTCACCTATCATGGTGGAAATATTTGGTTTGAAAAACCCATTGCCCACAATGAGCACACTTACCCCAAAATAAAATGCAAAACTCCCCGGCATTGCCATAAAAAATGTGCCTATGGCCATTAAAATTCCACCCCAGAAAATGGATCGGCGGAAACCAAAAAGTCTGTCGGCAAAAAGTCCACCTAAAAAAGCCATGGCATAAATAAATGCCTGAATTAGTCCATACCGTTTATTTGAAACTTTTTCAGCCTTATCCCGAAATTGCTGTTGCGAAGTTTCGATATAATATCTTGGATGATTTTCGTTTAATTCTTCTTTGCTTTCTGCATAAAAAGCCTGCTTTTTAGCGTTGAGCTCATTGGCGGGGAGCGGATTGTAATTAACTGAAAGGATCAAATGCGAAATATACAATCCCAGCAATGCCCGCATGCCGTAAAAACAGAACCTCTCCCACATTTCAACCAAGAAGAGATACCACAATTGCCTGGGATATGTCCCTTTAAAGTCCTGTATTTTTTCCAGTTCCGTACGGTTTTGATGCTGCTCTGAATTGTCCAGAATATTTTCCATGTATTATTTTATTGCCTGATTCAATCGTTTTAACATTGCGAGAAGTAGCAGAGCTGCGAATAAGAGCAGTGCAAAATTGAGCCAGAAATAATTCGCTTTATTTTCATAAGAATCCCACTGGCTTGCCAAAATACCACTCAATTTATTGCCGATGGAAGTTGCGAGGAACCAGCCACCCATCATTAATGACGTGAAACGCTGCGGACTGAGCTTGGATACCATAGACAGGCCCATGGGGCTTAACATTAATTCCCCGATGGTAATTACAAAATAAGAACCAAATAACCATAACCAACTCACTTTTTCACTTCCATTATGACCGGAATAAACTGCAGCCACCATTACCAAAACAGACAATGCAGAAACAAAAATTCCCAATGTAATTTTTGACGGAATGGAAGGTTCTTTTTTTCTCTTGCGAAGAAGTGTAAAAAAGAAAACCACAACCGGTGTCAAAACAATTACCCAAAATGGATTAAAAGACTGACTAATATTGGTACTCCACACCGAGATCCCTTCCCCTTCTTTCAGTTCTTTTTTTTCCGGATAATTATTAAAATAGGAAGGATAATCTACATGTTTTACCACTACATTGTTTTCTTTTTTCTTTCTGAATTGTGCATCAATTACTGCAGTGGAATCTTTTGCATACACCACTTTGGCTGTAAGTTTCAGGTTAGATAAAACCGTTTCCGTATTCCCGGTAACCCGTCTTTCGGTATAATTATCTGCCCAGGTATTCATAGCAGATCCGTTCTGCTTAAAAACAGCCCAGAACATCACCACAACTGCAAAAATAACGAGCATTACACCCATGGGTTTGCGCTCCGTTTCACCGGCTTTAAAATACAGCGAAGTGTAATAAATAATTACCGGAATACATGCAAAAATGAATGCATCTGTACTGTCTGAATCGAATATTTTACCCGGAATAAACCAACCGATAATTCCACAAATTAATGAAGGCAATAAAACAATTCCGAGTATTTTCCCAATACTCATATCGCCCTGTTTCATTGGCACACGAACATCAAATTGTTTGTAATGTCTGGTTCCGGCAAGAAAAACAATAACGCCTATGAACATTCCAACACCTGCTGCAAAAAATGCGGCATACCATCCGCTGGTAATATAGAGTGCAGCACCAAAAAAATTGCAGATAAAAGCACCCACATTAATTCCCATATAAAAGATATTATATCCTTCATCTTTTTGATGGGAATGTTCGGGCACAGAATACACATTTCCCAACAAAGTAGAAATGTTCGGTTTAAAAAATCCATTTCCAATAATTACCATTGACATGGCCACATAAAGGTATTGGATATTGTGTACACCCATGAGGCAATAACCGACCCCCATTAAGAGACCGCCAAAGATTACAGAAACCCTATATCCCAGAATTCTGTCGGCCAACAGGCCTCCTATAAAAGGAGTAAAAAACACCAGAGCTATGAAAGTTCCATATAAATTGGATGCCTCTTTTTCAGACATTTCAAAACCAGCTTTGTCTTTCAGGTACAGGGTAAAAATACCTATCATCAGGTAATACCCGAACCTCTCCCACATTTCAGAAAAGAAAAGGTAGGGAAGCGCTCTTGGATGTTTCTTCCACATAAATTTAAAGAATGAACAAACCGAAAAAACGGTTTATTTAATTCCGTGCATTTGTTTTTTCAGATACGGAGATACCAGAAAAAGCAGGATGGCAGCAACTCCGCTGAAAATAACGAATACCATAAAATAAGTATATAATCCGTCTATTTTGAATCCGAAAATTTCAGGAACTCTATTGGATTTTGGATCGGGATAAAGGGAACTCATGAATCCGGCAAGTTTATTTCCGGTAGCAATGGCAAGGAACCAAATCCCCATCATTAAAGACGTAAAACGCGCAGGAGTTAATTTGTTTACCATAGACAAGCCAATTGGGCTTAAAAATAATTCTCCAATGGTATGAATAAAATACAAACCTGTGAGCCAGATTACACTTGCACCTGCTGCAGGAATAGACCTTGTTCCCAACGCTATAAAAAGAAAACCGAGAGACAATAATGCCAATCCCATGGATTGTTTGTATGGGGCTGCAAGATCAAAACCTTTTCTTCCCAAACGGGTCCACATGGTTGCAAATAACGGAGCAAGCAGTATAATAAATACAGGATTAAAACTCTGAAAAAAACTTGCAGGCATTACCCAGCTACCGAATAAATTTCGATTGGTTTGTTCATCTGCAAAAAAGGTGAGCGAAGCACCCGCCTGTTCAAAACACATCCAAAAGAAAATTACGAAAATCATGATGATAATAATCACAGCCAATCTGCTCTTTTCTATTTTAGTGAGGGTGTTATCGGTTAGGATGGTAATAGGCGCAACCAGTGTCATTCCATAAATCAGGGAACCCCAAATATCTAATTTTGCAACAAAAAACAGCAGGCAAAAAGTAGAAACAATTCCACCTATTAAGATGATCAATTGTTTTTGACTAAATCCACCAGCAGTTTTTGCAACCTCAGCCATATCCACTTCTGCATCATCTTCTTTAGTTAATGTCGCTTTATTTGGAGCCACACCTAATTGTGTTCCATCCGGAGAAACCACGTATTTATTTTTTGTAGTATAGAAAATAATTAAACCAAGTAACATACCCAATCCGGCGGCCAGAAATCCCCATTTGAAATCTACTTTTTCTCCCAAATACCCGCAAACCAGAGGTGCTAAAAAGGCACCAGCGTTTATACCCATATAGAAAATGGTATATGCCGCATCCTTGCGCACATCTTTTTCGGTATATAGTTGACCAACCATGGTGGAAATATTTGGTTTGAAAAATCCGTTTCCAAAAATCAATGCAGTTAAACCAACCCACATCATCGTAATCCCGAGTCCCTGATTGCTGGAAGCGACAGTTGCAGAAAAGAACATAAAAAACTGACCGATTGCCATTAATATTCCTCCGACGAAAATGGATTTGCGGTTACCCCAATAACGATCTGCCATGTATCCGCCTATTAATGGAGTAAGGTAGACCAAACCGGTATAGCTTCCATAAATATTGGAAGCCAGTTCTTTGTTTCCATCAAAGAGCATTTTTACCATGAACAAGGTAAAAATTGCGCGCATTCCGTAGTAACTAAACCGCTCCCAGAATTCCGTTGCAAAAAGCACGTACAAACCGGCTGGATGTCCTTTGGTTGAATTGGTTGTATTATTCATTCGTTAAGATTTTTGTTGTGGTTGTTTTTTAATTGGTTGGCTAAAATAGGAAATTCCCTGTTTCGGAAATCAATTTCTGTGGTTTAGTTCAAATAAACCTTTAGAGCAGAATTGTCTGAATTATCGTAAACCACGTGCTCCTGCAAAGTGGTAGCCAGTGAAATGCCCACATAGTCTGCTTTCACAGGATAATTGCGATGCTCTCTTTTGGCGAGAAATGCAGTTTCTATATTGGTCGGATTTTCGTTAAAAATTCGCTGCAGTACTGACATTAATGTTCTTCCGGTATTAATTACATCGTCAACAACCAGTACTTGTTGCCCTTCAAAAGAAATTTTGGGAAGAAATTCAGGAATTTCGGATTGTGTAGTATCTACCTGTAACAGCTGAATTTTCAATTCGGGAAGTACGTCCTGCATCTTCAGGCGAATTCTACCTGCAATATCAAATCCTCTGGAATTCATTCCGCAAATGATTAACTGACCGCCGGCAGTATGTTTTTCGCATATTTCACAAGCAATGCGATCTATTTTAATCAGGATTTCCTGGTGGTCCAGAATTGGAGTAATGGTTGCAGCCATGATGCAATTTTAACTATTTGCATCCATACTGTATCAGGTAAATTAAAAACTATCCGATGTAGTCAGGCAATTTCACTCAGATTCCTTCTCAGTCGCGCGAGATAGCGATGCTGCTGATATAAGGTTTTCAGGGTTCCCATAACCTCTGCATTCCAATCATCGAGCATTTCCAGCTTAATGCTTTCTGTTTGCATGGCCAGTTCATTAGACCTTTCGTAATCTGTGAGCATTTTATCGGCATTTGCCTTTGCAATGGAATCCCCCATGGCCGCATCGCCAATCAAATCATTTAAATCCAGCATATCCGATAAAAATGCGGGTGGAAGCAGATTTTTTTCACCTTCTTCTAAAAGATTATAAGTGCGCAAAACATAATCCACTATGGAAATAAAATTCTGAAGAGATTTATATGCTTCATTGTTTTCAGCAGATTTCTGCAAGGCTTCCAAATATTTTTCATCATTGCCCACAAAAAAATCGGGATGCCATTCGCGCTGAATTCGCAAATACTCTTGTCTCACAGCCTCCGGAGCCGGATGGAAAGTAGGTTTTATCTGATATAATTCAAAAAAATCAGGCATTAAAATCCGAGAGCTCTGGAAATATCTACCCAGAAAATAAAGACAAACAAAGCAGCCAGCAACAACATTCCTATCAGCTGACCAACATATAATACTTTTTGGTTCACAGGCCTGCCTGTAACAATTTCCCATAAAAGGAACATTACATGCCCACCATCCAATGCCGGAATCGGTAAAATATTCATGAATGCCAGAACCAATGACAAGGTGGATGTGAGCAACCAGAATTTCACCCAATCCCATTCAGGACCAAACATCTGTGCAATACCAATTGGACCTGCGACTGATTTTTTTGCATCCAGTTTTCCGGTAACTACCTTTTTCAAAGCACTGATATTGGCACCCAAAGTTCCAAAAGCCTCTCCTGTTCCCTGATTTACGGCTGCACCAAAAGAATAATCCACTTTTTTGGAAATTTCTTTTAAACCAATTGGTTTCACATCCATACCCAAAGTTCCAGCTGAAGAAATAGTGGCGTCCAATTCCACATTTTTATTTTCTCTTTCAATAACCAGTTTTACTTTTTTATCTTTTTTAGACATCATCAATTCACGGAATTCCCAATAAATTCTCGCATCCTGTCCATCAATAGAAACAAACTTATCGCCTTTTTTAATTCCTGCTTTGGAAGCTGCAGAACCCGCCATTACAGTACGAATTTCAAATCGGTTGCGGATTCCGAAAAATGGCAGATCACTTTTTTTACCTCCCATTTCTTCAAAATTATCCGGTAAAATTACTGTGGTATCTTTATCCCCTCTATGTATTTGAATTTCTCTCTTTTTTGAAGAAAATAAAGCGATCATTTCATCACTTACATCTTCAAATTCATGTCCATTTATAGAAACAATCTGATCGCCGGTTTTAAAACCTAGTTTTCTCGCTTCCGGACTAAAGTAATAACCTCCGTTGGCATTTACTGCCTTATTGGGTACATATTCTTTTCCATTTACCCAAAGCAACATTACCATGATGCCTATACCCAAAATCAGATTTACGGTTACACCGCCAACCATAACAATTAATCTTTGCCATGCCGGTTTGCTGCGAAATTCCCAGGGTTCTGGTTCTGTCGCCATTTGTTTGGTATCCAGACTTTCATCAATCATACCTGAAATTTTCACATATCCACCCAGCGGTAACCACCCTACTCCATATTCGGTATCTCCTTTTTTGAATTTGAAAAGTTTGAAACCAAATGCATCAAAAAACAAATAGAATTTTTCTACGCGAATTCCGAAAATACGTGCTGCGATAAAATGTCCCAGTTCATGTAGTGTAACCAGAATTGCCAATGCAAGAATGAATTGGGATAATATGATGATGGTGCCCATTTATAGTATAAACTGCAAAAATAGGTGTAAAAATCCGATGTACTTCTTTTATCGACAAGGCCCCGAATTTCAGGGCTAAAATTTTATAGATCTTTTTTCATCGCCAGATGGGGAATTCCAACTTCAGTAAATGGATTTCCAAAGACCTGGTATTGGTGGTTGAGATAAAATTTAACTGCTGTATCTCTTGCATGCAATTCTATACATTTATATCCCGCATTTCTGCACCATTCTTCAGCAAATTGAACCATTGCATTTCCAATTCCAAATGATTGAAGATGTTTGGCCACAGCAACCTGCCTCATTTTAACCACTTCGTTATGGAGTGGTTTTAAAAGCATGCATCCGCAAACCAAATGGTCTGTGATTGCCAGAATATGCGTTTCACTATTTTCTGTAAGCAATTCTTCTGCAGTAAATTTTAAACCCAATGGCTTCCGGAGAATTTCGTAACGAAGGCCAATGCTTTGAATTTGCAAATTGCTGCCAAATTCCGCTACAATGACCTTTGCACTCATCCGTTTTCTATATCCTGGGCTTCACAAACTGCAAGTGCAGTCATATTTACAATTTCGCGCACCGTGCTGGTATGGTGCAGAATATGCACTGATTTTTCAAATCCCAATAAAATTGGACCGATAATGTCCACAATACCCATACCACGCATTAACTGAAATGCAGCGTTTCCGCTGTTCAAACCAGGGAATATCAATGTGTTTGCATTTTGATCGCCCAATTTGTTAAACGGATATTGGCGCATTCTGGTTTCTCCATCCAAAGCATAGGTGGTCTGCATTTCCCCATCCACCATAATTTCCGGATAATTGGCATGCAACATTTCCACTGCTTTTTTCATCTGCTGGGGTGCCGGACCTTTGCTGCTTCCAAAGTTTGAATAAGTCACCAACGCGATTTTTGGCTCCATGCGAAATTGTCTTACACGGTCATGGACTTTTAAAACCAAATCAACCAATTCTTCTGGTTTATAATCAATATTTACTGTGGTATCTGCCAGGAATAGCGGTCCATTTTTGGTCATTACAACATGCATACCGGCAACGCGTTTGCTATGTCCGGTGATTCCAATGCATTCCAACGATGGACGCAAGGCAATTGGATAGTTTCGGGTAAGTCCGGAAATAAATGCATCTGCCATTCCGGCTTCCAGCATCATGTTTCCAAAGTAATTCCGGTTGCGCATTTGCTTGATGGCCTCAAACAATGTGAATCCATGTCTTTGTCTTTTTTCATACAACATGGTGCCAAATTTGTTGCAAAGTTCATCCTCTTCCCAGGGATCCATAATAGTTGCGTCATCCAGATCGATGTTGTATTCTTCCATCAATTCTCTGATTGCAACTTTGTTTCCCAATAAAATAGGTTCAGCAATTTTCTCAGCCAACACCAATTGAGCTGCACGTAAAATTTTAACATCATTTGCTTCAGCGAATACCACGCGTTTTGGATTTTTTCTCGCGCGCTGTACCAATCGGTTCACAAAATCATTATCAATTCCCAACCTCTTGCGCAATTCTGCTTTGTATACATCCCAATCTGCAATTGGGTTGCGCGCAACACCGCTTTCCATTGCAGCTTTTGCCACTGCAGGTGCCACTGCTGTAAGCAATCGCGGATCCATGGGTTTGGGAATGATGTAATTGCGGCCAAAAGACAAATCAAAATCGTTATATGCAAGCATTACTACTTCAGGAACAGGTTCCAGGGCGAGATCCGCAATAGCGCGGACTGCAGCCAGTTTCATTTCTTCATTTATGGTTGTTGCACGAACATCCAATGCTCCGCGAAAAATAAACGGAAAGCCAAGAACATTATTCACCTGATTGGGAAAATCACTGCGACCTGTAGCCACCAAAACATCATCTCTGGTTGCCATAGCCAGATTGTAATCAATTTCGGGATCCGGATTTGCCATTGCAAATACAATAGGATCCGGAGCCATGCTTTTGATCATTTCGGGGGTTAAAATATTCCCTTTGCTCAGGCCCACAAAAACGTCGGCACCGACCATTGACTCTTCCAGTGTTCTTGCTGCTCTATCGGTAATAAACTGTCGCTTGTATTTGTCCAGATCTGTGCGTCCTGCATGGATCACACCCTTGCTATCCAGCATGGTGATATTTTCGATTTTTACACCAAGACTTACGAATAATTTGGTACAGGCAATCGCGCTTGCACCTGCGCCATTTACCACCAGTTTTATTTCTTCAATACGCTTGTCTACTACCCGCAACGCATTAATCAAACCAGCGCCGGAAATGATGGCCGTTCCATGCTGGTCATCATGCATGATAGGAATATTGAGTTCTGCTTTCAGTCTTTCTTCAATTTCAAAACTTTCAGGTGCTTTAATATCTTCCAGGTTAATTCCACCAAATGTGGGTTCCATGGCTTTTACGGTGCGCACGAATTCATCTACATCCTTGCAATTCAATTCAATGTCAAATACATCTATATCTGCAAATATTTTAAATAGTACTCCTTTACCTTCCATTACCGGCTTGGATGCTTCCGGGCCAATATCACCCAGTCCCAAAACAGCTGTGCCATTGCTGATTACAGCTACTAAATTTCCTTTTGCCGTATATTTATAAACGTCGTCTGTATTTTCTGCAATTTTTAAACAGGGAACCGCCACACCCGGGCTATAAGCCAAAGCCAGATCGAATTGGGTTTGGGTGGGCTTGGTGGTGATTACTTCAATTTTACCAGGTCTTCCGTCTGCATGGTAGCTCAATGCGTCCAAATGCTTCTTATCACTCATAAAGGGCAGCAAATATAAGATATGCCAGGCAGACAATTCCCTGCAACAATATGAGCATACTTATTCATTAGCATGATAGATTTAACAATTGGCAAATCATTATGGAAAAATAATTTGATGAAAATCTGTAAAAAAAAATCACCTCGGCCGTTTACTAAATGTCTAAGAGAAGTATGAAGGGTTAATTAAGTGCTTAATATGAAGAATTTTTTACTTGTCGCAGCTGCATCCACCATCATCTTTATCGGATCCAGCGCTTACGTGAATAATGTAGCTTTCCACCAATCAGAGCAAATAATGGCATATGCCATGGATACTTCCGGAAAAATTATTGATAATGCTACTGTGGATGGTTCCGGGAATTACTTTTTTCCATCGCTATCCGATGGAACGTACCAGATAGTATTTAAAAGAGATGGATATGATGATATTAAGGTGGCTAATGTGGATCATATCAAAGGAATAAATTATCATGCCAACCTGGATTTTAAACCTATGCCAATAGAGCTAGTTGGAAATGGTACCGTTTCAGATGAAGACCTGTTGCGAAGTGGCCATCGTGGTGTGGAAGGAGAAAAAATCACTTATTCCAAAGAGGATGTTGAATTAAAAGCTACAGACAAGGATGACGATGCAATTGAAATTACTCCGGCAAAATCTCCTGAAATGAAATGGACAAGTGGTACACCAGCCACTTCAGATCCCAGTCGTGATTATTCCCGCAGAACTGCTTCAGGTACGGGAACCATTAAAACTGCAGAAGTGCGAGTAAGAAAATCTGCCAAAATGATTACTCTGGGAGATGGTTATTCAGATGATGCCACTGCTACCAGAGGCGAAACCAAAAGCATGGCCATGATAAAAACTTCAGGTGGAGGTTCTTCGAGTACTACCAATTTAAAACCCGGACAAATTACTGTTGGTTTTTGGCGCGATTTAGACAATTGGAATAAGTGGAAAGAAACCAATAAAGACCCCAATGTTGCTGTGCATAGAAATACCTGGGGGTTTTATCCTGATAACAACAGATTTAGTGTGAAATTTTTGGACTCAGATGGAAAACCGGTAATTGGTAAAAAAGTAGAATTATGGAGTAACGACAGCAGGCTGGAATGGGAAGCGGTAACAGATAACACAGGAGTTGCAGAATTTTTTGCCGGATTGAATGCTGCCATGCAAACCAAAGAATTGCGCAGTTATAAAGTTAAAATGAAAATTTCAGAAAGGTCATTTGAATTTAAAATGAATCCATTTAATGGCAGTACCGATGTGGTGAATATTCCTGTGAAATATGAAGTGAAACCAATTGCGGACATTGCGTTTGTTGTGGATGCAACCGGAAGTATGGGGGATGAAATTCAATATTTGCAAACCGAATTGTTAGATGTAATTACCAGGGTAAAAAAGAGCAATAATTGTCTTGATATTCGCATGGGGAGTGTTTTTTACAGAGACAACACCGATGATTATATTACTAAATTCAGCAATTTTAGCAGCAACCCCGGAGATATTGTGAATTTCATTTTCGATCAGGCGGCAGGCGGTGGAGGCGATTTTCCTGAAGCTGTAGATGCGGCAATGGAAACCACCATGGAGTCATTAAGCTGGTCTGAAAATGCAGTGGCGAAGATGATGTTTTTGGTATTGGATGCGCCACCACATAGTGATAGTGCGAGTGCAGAAAAAATGAGAAAATACACCAAAATTGCTGCAGCAAAAGGAATTAAAATCATTCCAATTACTGCAAGTGGAATTGATCAAAGTACCGAATTTTTAATGAAATATCTGGCGATAGCAACCAATGGAAATTATGTGTATATCACGGATCACAGCGGTATTGGTGGCGGACACGCAAAACCCACCGGCGTAAAGGAAAATGTACAGTATTTAAATGAATTGTTGATTGATATTATCAACCAAAATATTGCGTGGAATGGATGTAAAGACAGCACACCAAATAAGCAACCCGGCACGGTAGAAATTGTGAGCAACGGCCAATGGCAGGTACAGATATATCCAAACCCTGCAACCGATTATATCAAAATAAAAAGCAGTGAATTACCGGATGCAATTGGCATATATGATTTAAACGGTAATTTGGTACAAAGTGTGGCACAAATTGCGAAAGAGTCAAATACAATTGAAATTAAAAATTTGAGTACCGGAGTATATATTGTAAAGTGTAGCAAAGGCTCGGAGAGTGTGAGTTGCCGGATACTGGTGATGAAATAATTATTGGTGATTTTTATTATAAATTAAGAGAAGTCGTTTCATTTCTGTTAAGCCCTGATGGATAAAACCGGAGGGGCTTTTTTTGTGAATTTATTAATTGAATTCAAATTCATTGGGATTGAATTAAATATCCATATGTTTTGAAGAAATTGCATTGTGATAAAACGCATGTGTTTTAGATGTACGACCCCTACAGGGTCGTAGTCTCAGAGCAATGCTGTTCCAGCATTGTGCGACCCCTACAGGGTCGCATTCTTCTTCGTTTGTTTTTTTTTAAGCACATTCGAATCCTTCGGATTCGTTTTATCAATCTCTTATTTCACAGTTTGTGTCAGCATATTTCTTGCAAAAAATGTTACGCATGTAAACTGTTTCTAGTCGCTTTTTATTTTTCATTGGATTTAAACAATTTCGAATCTTTCAAATTCATTACCAGGATTCAGATGTAAATATAGGTTCCATATTCTTAATCCCGAAGGGATTACATGTTCTTAAAAAAAAATGTCCCTGGTATTCGACCCTGAAGGGGTCGCATTCTACTTCGTTAGTTTTTAAGAATATTCGAATCCTTCCGATTCGTTTTATCAATTATAGAATTCGCATACATGGTCATTATATTTCTGTCAAACAATTTCTGATCATTTTACGTTTCTTTCTTTCATGGAATTCGGAATCAGCACATTTGGAGATATCAGGCCCGATTTTGGGGCGGGAAATGCTAAAAATGCACACAAACGCATGCAGGAAATCCTGGAACTTGCCAGCCATGCAGAGAATGTTGGATTGGATGTAATTGCACTTGGGGAGCACCACCGCCCGGATTTTATGATTTCTGCACCGGAGGTAATTCTTGCTGCCATTGCAGCCAAAACCAGTAAAATAAAATTGAGCAGTGCGGTGACCGTTCTGAGTTCTGCAGATCCTGTGCGGGTATATCAGAATTTCGCCAGTCTGGATTTAATTTCCAATGGCAGGGCTGAAATTATGGCCGGTCGCGGTTCTTTTATTGAATCGTTTCCTTTATTCGGATATGACCTGCAGGATTATGATTCCCTTTTTACAGAGAAATTGGAACTGTTGATTCAAATTAATGAAAATGAACGCGTAAAATGGAAAGGAAAACATAGAGCAGACATTCAAAATCTTGGCGTTTATCCCAGAGCGTTTCAGGGAAAATTACCCATATGGATTGCAGTTGGTGGAACACCGGAATCCGCACAGCGAGCGGGCAGGCTGAATTTACCCATGACACTGGCAATCATCGGAGGTTATCCCGATCGTTTTGTGCCATTTACGGAAATGAATAAACGCAGTTATATGGAAGCAGGGCACAATCCGGAGAAATATGAACTCGCCATTAACTCCCATTTTTATATTGCCGAAACCGATGAACAGGCGGCAAATGATTTCTATCCTTCTTTTCAAATGCTGATGAACCGCATTGGCAAAGAGCGTGGCTGGGCTCCGGTTGGCCGTGATTATTTTGATGAAATGCGCTCTCCGATGGGTTCTTTATTTGTAGGTAGTGCGGAATCTGTGGCAGAAAAAATCCTCTACCAACATAGTATTTTTGGGCATACCAGATTTACAGCGCAAATATTGCATGGTGAAATAGAACATGAGAAAATAATGCGTTCTGTGGAATTATTTGGAACTGTGGTTAAGCCAATGGTGCAAAGTGCGTTGCAAAATAAAAGACCAACTTAAATCACTTCTTTTTTGCTTCA
The DNA here is from genome assembly GCA_018333525.1 of Bacteroidota bacterium. GTDB lineage: Bacteria > Bacteroidota > Bacteroidia > NS11-12g > UBA955 > JAGXTF01. Next base: position 38,659 of record JAGXTF010000043.1, read on the forward strand.
TTTAAATCCAAATTAACTGTTTTTAGTTCAAATCGGATTTCTATTCTGGAATGAAAATTGTGTATACTTGTATATATTAAAAGTATCAGGATTCAAATAGAAATGGAGAATTTCAATAAACTCGGACATCAAGATACGAAGTTAGAAAAAAAGAATTCGATAAACATTTTTCAGTCGCTTGAAGAGCAAAGAGAATATTATTTATCTGAATCCGCAAAACGAAGTGCAATTGAGAATTTCCGAATCGCGCATGTATTAATAAAGAAAATTTATCCCATCAATCCAGATGCCAAATTGATTCGAAAAATCAAAATGAAATAGTCTGATTTTTTGAATATTTTTTTGATAAGCACATCCTTGTATTAAAGGCTATGCAATCCAAAAACGTGAGGTTTTTTAGTAGGTGGATATGCTGTTATTCATTATGGGTATCGAAGAACAACAGGAGATATGGACATCTGGCTCGAACCCAGCAATGAATAAATCAAATTTTATTGCAGCACTGGAATCCATGGATTTCGATGCAGAAAGTCTCAAACAAGTGCAATCGTTGGATTTCACAAAACAAATGGCATTTACAATTGGTGAGGAACCGCAGCAGGTCGACTTTATGACTTTTGTGAATATGGTAAAATTTGAAGAAGCGTTCGACGACAAAGTACTTACAGAAATGGATGATATCAAACTGCCTGTGGTGCATTTAAATGATTTAATCCTCATGAAAATGAATACTGGTCGCGCTCAGGATAAAGCAGATATTGAAGAATTACAGCGGATTCAAAATTCCCGCGAATAAGCAATAATTTACCCTTGCAGGCCTTAACTTCGCGCCTTGATTATGGCAGACTACCGTATAGAACACGATACCATGGGCGAGGTAAAAGTACCCGCCGACAGATATTGGGGAGCTCAAACCGAAAGAAGCAGAAATAACTTTAAGATTGGTCCTGAAGGCTCCATGCCTGTTGAGATCATCAGGGCATTTGGCGTTTTGAAAAAATGTGCTGCTATGGCCAATCACCAACTCGGAATTTTGTCTGAAGACAAAATGAAGCTGATTTCCCAGGTAGCGGATGAGATTATTGAAGGTAAACTGGACAAAGAGTTTCCGCTTGTAATCTGGCAAACCGGAAGCGGTACCCAGAGCAACATGAATGTGAATGAGGTAATTGCAAATCGCGCTCATGTGTTGCAAGGTGGAAAATTAACAGATGAAACTAAAGTGCTGCATCCCAATGATGATGTAAATAAAAGCCAAAGCAGCAATGACACTTTCCCCACAGCAATGAGCATTGCAGTGTTTCAGCAGGTGGTAGATTATACCCTGCCGGGATTACAGGCATTAAAAACAACACTCAAACACAAAGCGAGAGAATTTAAAAATATTGTAAAAATTGGTCGTACGCATTTAATGGATGCAACACCACTAACATTAGGACAAGAATTTAGTGGTTATACGGCGCAATTGGATAATGGAATTGCATCATTGAACCGTGCCATGGTTCCGGCAAGAGAACTTGCACTTGGCGGAACAGCTGTGGGTACAGGTTTAAATGCGCCAAAAGGATATGCAGAACTGGTTGCGAAATTGATAGCACAGGAAACCGGACTGCCACTAACAACTGCTGAAAACAAATTTGAAGCATTAGCTGCACATGATGCCATGGTAGAATTACATGGTGCCATTAAACGCGCTGCAGTGAGTTGTTTTAAAATAGCGAATGATATTCGCATCATGAGCAGTGGGCCCAGAAGTGGAATTGGTGAAATTATGATTCCGGAAAATGAGCCGGGTTCGTCCATCATGCCCGGTAAAGTAAATCCAACACAGCCCGAAGCGTTAACCATGGTTTGTGCACAGATTCTGGGCAACGATGTTACTGTTTCATTCGCAGGTTCTCAAGGACATTTTGAATTGAATGTTTTTAAACCTGTAATTGCCGCAAATTTGTTGCAAAGCGCCAGATTACTGGGGCAAGCGTGTTTGAGTTTCGACACCCATTGCGCACAGGGAATAATTGCAAATACTGACAGAATTCAGGAATTACTGGATCAAAGTCTGATGTTGGTTACTGCATTAAATACCCATATTGGTTATGAAAATGCGGCTAAAATTGCAAAAAAAGCGCATAAGGAAAATAAGACTTTGCGAGAAGCTGCTCTTGAGTTGAAACTCCTTACCAACGAGCAATTTGACCAGTGGATACAACCTGCAAATATGGTTGGAAATCCGGATGAAAGTGTGAAATAAAATTTCATTTTTCCCAATAGGAAACAATTACATGCAACCCCCTAAAACTCTGAGGTCCAAAGGAAGGTTGCTGGAATTAAATCAGCCATTGGTAATGGGAATTATCAATGCAACTCCCGACAGTTTTTTTGAGGGTAGCAGAAACCTTATTTCTGAAAACGCGCTTATTCATGCTGAAAAAATGCTGGCAGATGGTGCTGATATTTTGGATATTGGCGGGCAGAGTACCAGACCCGGAGCAACACTTGTAGCGCAGGAGGAAGAAATTTCCCGGGTAATTCCGATTTTGAAGGGCATACGCAACAGATTTCCGGATGCCTGGTTGAGTATAGATACATTTTACGCAGAAGTTGCCAGGCAGGCAGTGGAGGAAGGCGCAGACATCATTAATGATATTTCTGCCGGAGACTTTGATGCTAATATGTTGCCATTAATTTCCGAAAAGAAAGTCATTTTTGTAGCCATGCATAAAAAAGGGGAACCTTCTAATATGCAGGTAAATCCAAGCTATTTGGATGTATTGGATGAAATTATCCGGTATTTCCGTTCAAAAAAAAATCAATTGGAATCCCTGGGTATTTATGATTGGATTTTGGATCCCGGATTTGGTTTTGGTAAAAGTCTGGAGCACAACTATACATTAATAGCAGGATTAAACAGCTTACATTTATTTGATGTACCTGTTCTGGTAGGACTAAGCAGAAAAGGTATGATTCAAAAATTGCTTGGGGTTACCGCAGATACTGCACTGAATGGCACTACTGCGGCTAATATGGCAGCATTGGAAAGAGGCGCAAATATTTTGCGTGTGCACGATGTTCTTGAAGCCAGGCAGTGCATTGATATCTTTCTTAAGGTTCAAAAATCCATTCCGATTTTTTTACATCCTCAAAATCCTTTATAATTGCAACAATCTTTACAATCCAAATTCAGGAGGGAGGCGGTTGTAAATCATATTCATGCTTAAGAACGAAATTGAAGACATCAGCTTGTCCTGTGTTCGCAATGGGAAAGTTTTATTCTATCTGAAGGTAAGTAAAACCGGAACAATGACGCGAATTGGCTTTGGGCGCGAAACAGCATCTGAAGTAAAACTGGAGATGAAAGATAAAGCGCAGGGACTTTATAACGAGGTGTGCGCACAAATACCAGAGGAATTTTCCAGACTCATTCTTACCCCACAAAAAATTGCTGAAAATGAAACAGAATACGCGATGGTATTGGGAGGTGGAGCATTCAAAAAAAATGAAAATGGGGAAATGGTCAGAGAGTTAGTAAATGGAATCCGAATTTCCCATCAGCAATTTAATGGATATAAACATCCATTAATGCCGGCTGTGGAGCAAATTTTTAAACATGCGGAAAGAATCAGTAACCCTTATTATTTTGATGCGGTGATTAACCACGCGTTCCAAACCAAAAGTAATGTAATGAACGGCAGTGCTATTATCTCCGGACCAATTGCTTTTTCAGAAAGACAACACATCATTCAGGATTTTAGTGCGTATCTGAAAGAAACAGGGCAATTTAATTCTATAGTTAAAGGAGCAGCGGATCGCATTTATACCGATGAAAATGGTAAAAAATACAAATTGGAAAAACAGATGAAAAATTTGCAAACCAATTTGTTTCTGGCACCTGTAACAGGCTCGGAGCATACGCAAGAAAACCAGCATAAATCGGATATCCGATACGAGAAAAGAAAACCTTCCGGAAATGCTATAGCAGACAAGGTAGTTGGCTTTTTTTCTTCCATTAGTGTTGTGATGTTTATTTTAATGCTTGCTATTATTATTTACCTTACATTTTATTTGTGAAAAAGTTATTTTTGTTTTTTCTACATCATGGAAAAAATACAATTTGAAATTTCAGATTCAGATAAGAAAATTCTTTCAGAATACAGGGATGTCATTTTAAAGCAGGATAAAAATGTCCGGTTATCTACCGGTTCTGTAATGGGCGCACAGCATGGTTTTGCATTTACAGAAGAAGGTGTTTTTAAATATGGAATTGTAAAAAACAAGGACTATTTCAGTTTTCATTCCATGGTAATTTACAGTAGCCCGGCAATGATGGAAGATTTGAAATCCAGAATGAAAGGCACCAAATTTCAAAAAGGTTGTGCGAATTTTAAGAGTCCGGAATCCTTTCCTATACATGAGTTTGACGCGCATATGAAGGCATCGGCGAAGGCTGATTTTTCCATTGTAATTCAGCATTACAAAAAGAAGAATTAAAATACCCAAAAAGTAGTATTTACATTGGGTAATGCGGCATCTAATTTTCCTGCATGAAAAAATCATGGTCTGGAATCATGTTGTTTGTCTTACTAATTGTAATAGGTAAAACTGCGAAAGCCCAGGAATACATTTATATCAGTGAAGACGGTTTGTACCGCTTTTTGAGGGTAAATGCAGCTATCACCTCCATGTCGATGCGGTTTAAAGATAGCACAGGCTATACAGCCTATGGAATTCATCTTAGTAATGAGGTAAAAATAATTTCCGCAGCCTGGGACGTAGATAACAAATGGACGGTACACGATGGATTTTATTTGGATTTAAGCTTTGGAAGAGGCCCTGAACATGCCGATAAAACTGTGGCCCGGACATACAGCAATACTCGCAGCAGAGGCGCCTTTACCACAAATTTCGGATATTATGGAATGTTTGGTTACCGCACCCAACCCTGGGGTGTTCTCGGAGGAATTGATTTTAGGGTACATCAAGCTTCGGTGGCAAAATTTACCATGCCGGATTTAAACGGACCATTAATGTACTTCTGTACCCCGCTGATGTTGCGTTTGGAAAAAGGTTTGGATAAAGAAAATCCGAACCAAAGAATTGCCCTGACGCTCAGTTCTACCCTCTCTTCCAAAAAACGAGCCCCAATTCAAAATATGCAACTGGAATACGGACTTAGCGACAATGGAAGGTGGAATCTCTTTGCACAATGGATTCATCAGAAAGCCAATGCAGAAGACGTTTATAAATTTACCGGTGTTCATACTGCGGTATTCAATCAATTGACGGTAGGCCTGCGTGTGGGCAATCTACCTTGATTTACTTTTAACTACCGGCAATTAACGGAAGGCAAATTTGATGAAATAAACTAAATTTGCCACATGCCTGTAATAATTGCGCCTTCCATACTTTCAGCAGATTTCGGCAATCTTAACAGAGATTGTCAAATGATCAATGAAAGCGAAGCAGAATGGTTTCATGTGGATATCATGGATGGTGTTTTTGTACCCAATATATCCTTCGGATTTCCTGTAATTAAGGCAATTAAAAAAGCCGCCCAAAAACCTTTGGATGTGCATTTAATGATAGTGGACCCCGACAGATATATAACCCATTTTGCAGAAGCCGGAGCAAATATATTATCTGTCCACATCGAAGCATGCAACCATTTACACCGCACCATTCACGAAATAAAAAGACAGGGAATGAAAGCGGGTGTCGCAATCAATCCGCATACCGGAATTTCATTGCTCCATGATATTATAGCGGATATTGATTTGGTTTGTATGATGAGTGTAAACCCCGGTTTTGGCGGACAAAAATTTATTGAAAACACTTACCATAAAATAGCAGATTTAAAAGAATTGATTATTTCTAAAAACAGCCAGGCGCTTATTGAAATTGACGGTGGTGTGGCAACCGGAAACGCATTGAAGCTGGTACAACAGGGTGCGGATGTTTTGGTAGCAGGTAATACTGTTTTCTCTGCACCGGATCCAAAGGCAATGGTGAGTGAGTTGAAAAAAATAACTTCCTCTGACATTATTTCTGCCTGATATTCGTTCTGTTTTGCGAGTGATATTGAGACCCCTTCTACTTTTGGCCTTGGGCCTTCCCACTTTTTTATCTGCGCAAATTACTTTTCAGGGAACCTTGATTGGAAAGAGCGGTAAACCCTTTGCAGGAGCCCAGGTACATCGGGGAATCGGAAAAAATCTGGCTGTTACCGATGCAAATGGAAATTTTAAAATTCAAATTCCATGGAATGAGGAATATGCATTCGTAGGTTATACCGGAGATAAAAAAATATTTGGATACCATCTGCAACCAATAATGAGAGATAGTTTGATTGTGGATACCATTCATGAAGGGCAGGGAATGGAAATTATACCAGTGGTGGAAATTGGAGGTGGAAGTACGCGCTATCCAATTGATGAAATCAATCCAAGAGACATTTGGCAAAACCCCAGTACAGGGAGCGGTATAGAAAGTATTATTAAGTCTCTTGGCGGAGTTAGCAGTGGAAATGAACTATCATCCACATATAATGTGCGCGGCGGAAACTATGACGAAAATCTAATTTATGTAAACGATATTGAGATATACAGACCACAACTCATTCATAGCGGACAACAGGAAGGACTATCGTTTATTAATCCGGATTTGGTAAAAACCCTGCGATTTTCTGCCGGTGGATTCGAAGCCCAATACGGAGATAAAATGAGCAGTGTTCTGGATGTAGAATATTACAGGCCCGATAGTTTTGCAGCCAGGACTAATGTAGGCGTTTTGTTGAATACACTGGCGATAGAAAATTCCAATAAAAAATGGAGTTGGATTTTTGGAGTTCGATATTTCAGCAATAGTCTTCTCACCAAAAGTCTGGATATTCAGGGTGCATATCGAATGCATTTTGCAGATGCACAAACCATGATTTCCTATCGGTTTAATCCACGCTGGCAATTGGAATTTCTCGGTAATCTGGCGCTAAACCGATATTCATTAATTCCCCAGAGCCGCAGAACTGAATTTGGAACGGTGCAATCCGCTTACCAACTGGAAGTTTTTATGGGTGGAGCAGAAAATATGCGATATGATTATGGCATGGGTGCCCTTACGTTAAAATTCAACATTGACAAACACCGCGAATTGAAGTGGATTTTTTCTGCTACCGGAAGTAACGAACAAGAATATTTTGATGTTGAAGGAGCTTATTTTCTGAGTTTGCTGGACAACAATCTCGGTTCTAAGGATAATCTTGGCAAACCATTGAAAACACTGGGATTTGGATATTTCCTGGACCATGGTCGAAACAGGCTTCAAACTTCTATTTACAATTTCAGCCACATAGGCACATTTGGAACATCCGGAGATAAAAATATTTTTAAATATGGCGTTCGTGTAAATTATGAAAGCATTCTGGATAAGTACAAAGAATGGCGGTATAACGATTCAGACGGGTACAACATTCCACCGTTTGGATTTGCTACAGATTCCATCATTCTGGATGATGCAGTTTACGCAAAAAACACTTTACAAAGTTTTCGCGCACAGGGTTTTATTCAGGACAGGTACAGACTAAATAAGGCCAAAAACATGTGGGTTGGCGCTGGATTGCGATTTCATTGGTGGGAAATTAACCAACAATTATTTGTGACACCCCGTGTTAATTTTTCATTTGAACCCAACAAACAACGAAACAAAAATTTGCCGGATAGTTTGAAGCGAAATGATATGATTTTGCGAATTGCGGCAGGTGGATATTACCAACCTGGATTTTATAGAGAGTTGCGCGATTTTTCGGGAAAACTGAATACAAAATTAAAGGCACAGGAAAGTTGGCATGTGGTTGCCGGAATGGACAGGTTTTTTAATATGTGGGACAGACGTTTTAAACTCACCACCGAAGCCTATTACAAATCCATGTCCAATTTGGATCCGTATCTGTATGATAATATTCGAATCCGGTATTATGCGCAGAACAGCAGCAGAGGTTATGCCTATGGTGTTGACAATCGCATAAACGGGGAATTTGTAAAGGGATTGGAAAGTTGGTTTACCATGAGTGTTTTACAGACGCGTGAAAAAATTACTTATACGGATGAAAATGGAAATATTGTCGTGAGCGATTGGCTGCGCAGGCCTACGGATCGCAGGGTGAATTTTGCGGCAATTTTTCAGGATGAGCTGCCAACCAATCCGAGTTTCAGAGCTAATCTGAACCTGATTGTAGGTACAGGTCTCCCCTATTTTCTAAACGGCAAAGCCAGGTATACAACCACACCAAATGTTATACCCGCATATCGCAGATTGGATTTGGGTTTAAGCAAAGTATTGTTCACCGATAGTATGGGAATTCGATTAAAACGCAAGTACTTCAAAAATGTTAAAGAAGCCTGGATTTCATTGGAAGTATTCAACTTGCTTGGAATCAACAATGTGATTGCTTACAGTTGGGTAAAAGATGTAAATAACAATACCTATGGGGTACCGGAGTATCTTACCGGAAGGAGGTTGAACCTTAGATTGCATTTGAGTTTCTGAGAATCAACACCTTACACCGGGTTTGAAAATTGCCTGCTTCAGGTATCGGAGAACTTGTTAAAAATTCAGAAGATTATTTCGTAAATTACATGTAACATACGCTTTGTTTTGCGTTACATTTACAAACCTTGGGAACCTTGCTCACCCATATAGATACCCTGCATTCCGGTCTGGACACAAAAAAAGTTCAGTTGGAAGAAGAAGCAGAATGGATCATGGCCGCACAACAGGATTTACAATTTTTTGAACCCCTGTACAAACGGTATTACGGTCCGATTTACGAATTTATCTATAGAAGGTGTGCAGATGCAGATAGCTGTGTAGATATAACATCCGTAGTTTTTGAAAAGGCGATGTTGAATATCCGCAAATTCCGCTTACAGGGATTTCCGTTTGGAAGCTGGTTATACAGGATTGCTTCCAGCGAAGTGGGAAATTACTATCGGTTGAAAAAGAAAGAGCGCAAGGTATGGGTTCAAACCGATGGCATTAAAGATATTGCCCATGAGGTGGAATCTAAACTTGCCGATGAAGACAACTTACATTTATTGCTACACGCAATGGAACAATTAAAACCTGAAGACCTGGAACTGGTGGTAATGCGTTATTTTGAGAAACGCAATTTTACTGAGATTGCAGGAATTCTGGATACTACGGAATCCAATACCAGAGTGCGATTGCACCGGGTTTTGGGAAAATTAAAAGATACTTTTAAAAAGGAAGCGAGAATATGACGGAGCGTAAATACAAATTTCATGTAGATGAAGCCAGACCTAAAATTCCGGCACCAAAGGAATTTGCTTCGGTTTTGGCCGCTGTGAAAGTGAAATTACCCTGGTATGCAAATCCTGCATTTTGGGGTGGTGCCGCTACCGTTGCTATTTCCGGTGTTGCCACTTTTTGGTGGGTTAAAGATCAGAATCAAACCCAAAACAAATGGGTGGATGAACATTACAAAGAAAGTCCTATTGTACAACCGGCAGTTTCCAATAAAGATACACAGCCGGGGGAAGTAACCGGTGTGTCAACCACCGTTCAGTATAAGGCCATTCCGGTGATTCAGGATGACATCATTGAAGTTGAATCTGACTTTAATGTTAGCACACGTGAAGTTGTGGATATTGCTCAGGAAACAGAACAGATAACTGCCCCGGAAATAAATAATGATTTATCGGACCGTGGTTGGAATTTGCATGTTCCTTTTGATACCATTCGTGTAAATCCGGATATGCTACCCAGAACTTTTGTATTGCGCAATGGAAGTAAACTGATTGTGCCTGCAAATGCATTCTCTGACGAAAATGGGGCGAGTATTACGGAAGAATTTATTATTCTATTCAGAGAATTTACGGATCAGGCTCAAATGTTGGCTACATCCCTTTATATGGAAGGCAAGGGTAAAACCGGTGTAAAGCCGTTGATTAATAATGGCACCTTTGAAATACAGGCCATGCAAAATAATAAGTTGCTAAAAATCAAGCCGGAAAACCCTGTTGTAATGCAATTTTTCACCTTAGATCCGGCATTGGTTTTTAGTGGGTATTATGCACAAAATTCCAATGAGATTTTCGAACCACTGGTATATTCTGAGGATCATTTTATTGGAATAAGCGGCGTAAATAAAAGTTGGTCTTACATGGAAAGAAAACGTTCTTTCTGGCAATGGCTGGGCGATCTAGTACACCGCAGAAAGATAAAATACGATTCATTTGAAAGGGTTGAAACTACCTATTACGATTACGGAACATATAAAAATATTCGCACATTCGAAATTCAACAAACCGGATTTTACGCATCCGGCAGGGCAATGGAAATGGGCTTTACAAATGAAGCAACAATTGCAGTTAGCACAGAAGGAAACGAACACATTGAAGCAACATTATACCAGGTATTTTTAAACACCAATATGATCCGCAAATACGATATTTTAAATGGAAGATGCGCGGTGCAGTATAGTGCAAATGACAAATGTATGTTACTGGCATTACAAAAGAACAGTGACAAGGTGTTATACCTGGATGCATATAGTTTTGACAACCATGTGAAAGGAAGCAAATCCAATGTAGATATTTCATTAAAATCACATCCGAATTCCATTCAAAAAATCAGCGATTTGCAGAACCTTATCAAGGCTTCCAATAACATGCGCAGCAGAAGAATTTAGGATTTTAATTCATCCGATTAATTGGTATTTTCCTTGAGGATTTGGAATTATTTATTTACTCCTCCATCTGTTCATTTTATTTAAATCCATTGGGTGTGAACCAGTTAATTCAATAAATCGAAAATCAAAATACACATCGCAAAAAAAAATGATTTCAAATAGGAATTTATTCATTTTCGGGAGGTGAAAAATATGGAATTGGGTACCAGATTTGTTTTGAATTAAATGGCCATTGTACATAAAAAAGGCCGGAAATTCCGGCCTTTTTTATGTTTCATTTTTGAATTAGTTACCGCCACCTCCGGAAGTGCTGTCCTGGCACTCCTTTAATTTGGCTTCCAAATCTGCAACCTGCTTTTTCAAAGATGTAACCTGCGAATTCAGGGAAGTAACCTGTTTTTCCAAAGTGGCTTTTTCTGCAACCACTTTATCATAATCCTCCTGCAAGTCATCCATGGATTTTTGTTTGTTGGTCAATTCACTTTGCAATGCACCTATGGTTTGTTTTAACTCGGTTATCTGTGCCTGTAATTTGCTGATATCCTCGGAACTGCTGCTGCAGTTTTTCAGTTTTTCCTGGCAATCTGCAAGCTTGGATTTCAACTGGTTTCTCTCTTCCAACAAAGCATTGTATTCGGCGTTTAGATTGTCGTACTTGGTTGACATGGTTTCATACTTGTATTTGTATTCTGCCAACTGTGCCTCAAGTTCACTGCAGTCTTTGGATTTGCATTCCTTCAACTGACTTTCCAAATCTGTAATTTTCGCTTTCGCATCAGAGAGATCCAATTCCAGTTTTGCTTTATCTGCTTTCAACGCAGTTATGGTTGCATCTTTTTCAGAATTGGATTTATTCAATTCATCCAATTGAATTTTCAATTTTTCCAACTCCTCTGTGTTACCACATTTTTTCAGATCTTCTGTGAGATCCAGGATTTTCTGATTGGCATCATTCAATTTGGCTTTGGTATCGTCCAGGTCTTTTTGAACAGAACTTACCTTAGCTTTCAATGTGCTATTTTCAGTAACCAAAGCAGCCTTTTCAGATTCGAGTGTTTTTACACGCAAATCCAACTCATCACATTTCTTTCTCTGAGCTTCCAGATCGGATTTCAATTTTGCCAACTCTTCGGAATTGCCACAATTTTTCAATTGTTCTTCCAGTTGTTTTTGCTTATCCAGCGCAACCTGATATTTGGCTTTGGTATCATCCAACTCCTTTTGCAATCCTGCGGATTTTGCTTTTTCAACAGCTAACTGATCCTGCAATTCTTTAATGGTTTTCTCATAAGCAGCTTTATCAGTAGCAGCGGATTTGCATTTTGCCAATTCTGTTTCCAAATCGCTGATGCGTTTTTTCAAATCATCATTGTCTTTCTGCAAGGAACCGATTTCTGTTTTTTGTTTGCTATTGGTTTTTTGCAATTCCAAATTCTTACTTTGTTCCAACGCTAACAGAGAATCCAGGGTTTTTACCTGAGCACCGCAAGGAATATTTCCGGATTTTAATCTGGTAATTTCAGCGCGCAACCTGTCAATTTCCAGTTTTAAAGATGCATTTTCATCACTAGTAACTTTCAAATCGCCTTTGGCTTTTGCCAAATCTCTTTCCAGTTCAGAAATACGCAGGCGCATTCTCTCTCTTTCATCTTTACAATCCTGGTATTGGGTATTTAATTTTACATAAATATCGCGTTCTTTTTTCAATTGGTCTTCCAGTTCTGCAACCCTTTTTGCGCACTCATCCTTGGTACTCATGTCTGTGTTTTGTCTCTCCCTCTCAGTCACAGCCAGCTCTCTTTTCTTCAATGCATCTTCACGAGCTTTTAAATCTGCTTCTTTTCTACGCAAATCATAGTCTGTAGAAACATCCACAGGAACTTCAGAATTTTTATATTTAATGATGGTATCGTGTTTCTCAATCCGAATGGTATCGCGAATAATTTTCTCCTTTATAATGGTATCCTTTTTTACCAGGGTATCTTTTTCCCAAAAATTTACAGTATCCGCCTTGTAGATGGTATCGTGAGTATTTGAATCCACCTCATAATAATGATACCTGCTCCAGCCACATGCCGCAATTTGGAAACGCACTCCAAAATATACATTGGCAGATTTGTAAGCGTCATTCCCCACAAATTTCGCAAGACCTGCAAGGTTATCGGTTCCAACTATTACAGGTCCCAATCTGCCGTATAATCCCACATTTAAATTGGTGTAATCCTGATTTAATGTAATAGGAATTCCAAGTTCCGCATGTTCGCCTTCCCAACGCGGAACCAGATTGATGTATGAAGATTTTTTAATTCCGGAAGCCGATGCACTTTTTAAATTTTGCTGCCAGTTTAATCCAATGTAAAAATTCTTACTCAGATTTACATCGAATTGTGCTTTTAATGCTACAGGTGTCGTTGTTGTGAAACGATCGTTGGGTTTTGCCTGAACAGAAGATTGATCAAAAAATGCTGTATCCACTTTCTGAAAACGATCATACCCACCCTGATAATTGTAATTATCTATCGCTGCAGTATTGATATTCCAAACTGTAGTTTTTGTGCCCTGAATCTGCCTTCTGCTGCCATTGTATGCAATAAATCCAAGATCTGTAACACTCGCACCAAATTTCCAATCGTAGCCATTGCGTTGTTCATCGGCACAGGTCCACCAATCGGATACTGTTTTACGCTTGGAATCCGGGCGATATTCATACACAAACCCCAAATCCATTCCGGCACCCAATCCCTGAACAAAATCAAATTTGAGACCCAGTGGTGAAGAAAGTGCGCTGGAAGCGCTTTCATCATTGGTATGGTAGAACGATAAATCTGTGGTTTTGCCGGTTAACTGGTTGTTGGAATTCACCGAAAAATCCAGTCCGTTACCCTGAAGCCCTGCTGCGCCCATTCCAAGTAAAACTTTACCTGAACCTCCCCATTTTACAAAATGAGGCCCTTTGTCTTTGGTAACACCAGCAAGGGAGAAATACCATTCCTGGTATTTTTCTGTATGTAGTCCGAATTTGCCATTGCTGTAATTTGTATTGGTTTTCAATCCATCTGTTCCCTGAAATGCCAAAGACAAGGTATCCATTCCATATCGCAACATGCGAGCGGCATCAGAATTAATACCATCGATATTAAATCCACTTACACCGCGAATTCCAAATCCAATTGCAGTGCTTCTGGAAGTTCTAAAACTGATTGAGGGGCCATAAACTTCATTTAAATAATACAGTTTACCATTGTTTGCCTTGTTCAGCTCCAGCCAATTCTGGTCAAATGCCAGAGCGCTATTCGATGCTGTGTATTGCGTTGGATAATCCCCTGAAGCCATTCGGATTAATCCAAAAGGTGCATTGTAAGTAAGAAAATTGTTGGTGAACCCAATCTGCGCTCCCCAAACATTTACATAAACCCTGTTGCGATCCGAATAGGTGTTAGCCGGATTTTGAAACACGGAATAAGGTGCGTTGTGGTTGCCGGCGGATAGGCCGATTGCTTGCTGTGCTTGCGTTGTGGTGGTAAAAGCACATAGTGCAATTGCCAGTGTAATTGTAAGTTTCTGTTTCATAATCTCTCCTTTTGTCTACCTTTTTGAACATTATTTCTGTTTTATTTACTGAACACAATACTCAAAACTATGTCCACTTAATACAACACCAAAAATGTACCAGACCCCTAAAGAGGAATTCAGGTAGTCAAAATCCGCTGCAAAAATCCAGAAAAGGGACGAAGACTTTTTTTGGCGTCCAATATTCTGCCCAATACATGGTTTTTACCGATGGAAATTCGGGGTAATCTACTTAGTCGCAGGCTTTTGCAAATTGAACGAATTGAAAACAACACCTATACTTGCACACTGTTAATTTGAAAATCAATCTGACATGAATTTTCTGAAATCTATTTTGGCCAGCATCATTGGCTTTATTGTGGGACTGGGTTTGGTGGTATTGTTATTCTTTATCATTATCGCCGGAATTGTAAGCAACATCAATAAAAAACCGGAGGTGAAAGGCAACACTGTGCTTGAACTCCGAATAGCAGGAGCGGTCCCCGAAAGACTGGCGGAGAATCCCTTTGCTAATTTTGGTCAGGGACAAGCACAAGATTTAAATCCGACTGTGGGTTTGGATAAAATTATTTCAGGATTGGAATATGCTGCAAAAGACAAGCATATAAAAGGAGTAATTCTTCGGCCGGATTTATATGCAGGAGGGCTTGCCACTGCTGAAGAAATCCGTTCACAGATTCTGAAATTCAGAAAAAGCGGAAAATTTGTTTATGCATATGCAGAAGTGCTTACCGACGGGGGCTATTTTATTGCTACTGCCTGTGATAAGATTTACCTGAACCCAAAAGGATTTCTGGAATTCAACGGATTCAGCGGTAAGGTTGCTTTTTATAAAGGAATGCTTGACAAAATCGGAGTAAAATTCGAAGTTTTTAAAGCAGGCAAATACAAAGGTGCGGTTGAACCTTTCATTCAAACATCGTTAAGCGAGCCCAACCGACAGCAAATACGCGATTATGTAAACCAATTGTTTGGTTACCATATTAAATCTATAAGTGAAGCACGTAAAATAGATTCAGCTGAACTGGCAGATATCGCTAATAAATTTTTAGCCAGAACTGCGGCCAAAGCCCTGCAATATAAATTGGTAGATGGTTTGAAATATGAGGATGAAGTAGAAGCAGAAATCCGATCAAAAATTGGATTAAAAAAAGAAGACAAATACAAGCCAATGGCTTTCGCCAGCTATGTAAAATCTGATTTAGATGAAAAATATCATAGCGATAAAATAGCAGTGATTTACGCCACAGGTGACATCAATATGGGTAAAAATGAAAGTGGCGATGGAATTGGAAGTGAAACACTAGCCGCGAATATTCGCAAAGCCAGACTGGATGAAAAAATCAAAGCGGTTGTATTGCGCGTAAATAGCCCGGGTGGCAGCAGCAATGCGAGCGACATCATTGCAAGAGAAATAGAAATGTGCAAAAAAGTAAAACCTGTAATCATTTCTTTCGGAGATGTGGCGGCTAGCGGCGGATATTATATATCCTGTGTTGGCGACAGCATTTTTGCATACCACAACAGTGTAACCGGTTCTATTGGAGTTTTTGCATTAGTACCGAATACTTCAGGTCTGTATAAGGATAAATTGGGATTGAGTTTTGAAACCGTGCCTACAGGAGAATTTGCTGCAGGATGGCGTCCGGATGAGGCACTGAGTGAAGGAATGCGCCAATATTTTCAGGAAATGGTAAATGAAGTTTATGGTGATTTTATTGGAATAGTTGCGAAAGGAAGAAAGCTGGATACATCGGTAGTTGCAGGCCTTGCAGAAGGACATGTTTATACTGCTATTGCTGCAAAAAAACTTGGATTGATTGACAATTACGGCGGTATTCAAAGAGCTATTCAAAGTGCAGCCTGGAAGGCAAAACTCAAGGAATACAGGGTTGTAAGTCTACCGGATTTAAAATCACCATGGGAAATGTTTTTTGGTAATCCGGATGATGAAGATATGAGCAGTAAAATTTTAGCTTCTCAATTGGGAGAATTTTATGCGCCAATTAAAGAACTTAAAAGGATACAGAGCAAAAGTGGTCTTCAAATGATCATGCCCTGGGAAGTAAAAATCGATTAGAAGCTTCCTCAAAATATTTTAAAAAGGCCTGCAATTGCAGGCCTTTTTTGTAACCCTGAAGATTGGTATTCGTATAGCAATTGTAACTTTACAAAAATCTCAAAGTCTGCTGTGAAATTGACCAGCCAACTTTTTCGAAGCCAAATCTTTAATGCTGTAAGTGTTTTATCTCTGATTTTTGTTCAGGAACAAAAGCTAACTGCCCAATTGGACACGCTGCGTTTCCCTTCAGTTTGGATAGATAACAATCCATTTCAAACCATATTCAATGGCATGGCTAATCTGGGTTTCAACTTTGGAATCAAACAGAAATATGCGGTTGGAATAGGTTTGGTTCAATACCACGACTGGTGGAATAAAAATTATCATGAGAACCAAAACTACTGGGGTTATAGTCTGCGGTTCAGACACCGTTATTCGCGCATGCACTCCATTGCACAATATGGAATTGCAGAATTCAATTCTGTATACAATACGTTTAACCAGCAATTTCAATTTCAATCCGGCAGCACACAATGGAACAAAACGATTCTGATATCAGAACGGTTTCAATCCTTGTCATATGGGTTTGGTTTGTTTGGTACAGGTAAGAGAAATCGTTTTCCACTGGAAGTATCACTGGGATTAGGTTTTGGCATTCGCAAGGTGCAATATTTGGGATTGACCGATTTTGAAAACAGATATATAATGGAACACCCTGGAATGCAACCTCCACAATTTGAACCCGGCCGTAAAAACAAGGTTATTTTAGCCGGGGGCTTTCGTTTTGGAGTTATATTGTTTCGATAACGGACATGAAATTTTAAACCATTCCAAATAGCAAAAATCGAGAACCATGTTGTATATTTTTTGCTATATTTGCATAAAAACTAACGATCGTTAGTTTCGATTTTTATGGAACAAAGCAGGAGAAATCAGATTTTGGAAGTGGCACAGAAAATGATGCGTGACAGCGGTTTTCATGGCACATCCATGCGGGATATAGCGGCAGCAATGAATATGGAAGCTGCGAGCTTATACAACCATATTTCCGGTAAGGAAGAAATTTTGAAAAGCACCTGTTTTGGACTGGCTGAAAAATTCCAAAGTGGCATTGATGAAGTTAACGATATTTACTTTAATGCAGTAGAAAAGCTTCAAATGGCAGTTAAAAGCCACGTGCAACTGCTAACTGAAAATCTGGATGCCAGTTTTGTATTTATACATGAATGGCGAAACCTCAATGAGCCATATAGAGCCGAATTTGTGCATTTAAGGGATAAGTATGAAAATGCCTTTCGTGTCATTCTTCAAAACGGAGAAGATGAAGGTCTGTTTAAGGAAGTAGACTACAAATTTGCTGTACTTACCATACTTTCCTCCATGAACTGGGTAGTAGAATGGTACAAGCCGGATGGCGGAATGACACCAGTTCAAATTGCAGAAAAACTCACTGATTTTATCCTCAGCGGACTTAAAAAATAAAGAAACCAAATCCTATGTACGGAAACGCCTATATTGAAAACGATGGCAAACAGACCAATAGCATGTTTGCAGATGAAGATCCGATAAAACTTGCGGAATTTGAAGCGCGAATTGCAGCCGGAGAGAAAATTGAACCTCAGGACTGGATGCCGAAGGAATATCGCAAACAACTGATTCGGATGATTGAACAGCATGCCCATTCCGAAATTATCGGTGCTTTGCCGGAAGGAACATGGATTACCCGGGCACCGGGATTTCGCCGCAAACTGGCTTTGATGGCCAAAGTGCAGGATGAAGTAGGGCACGCACAATTGCTCTATTCCGCTTGTGAAACATTGGGCAAAAGCAGAGAGCAAATGGTAAATGACTTAATTGACGGAAAAAGCAAATACAGCAATGTATTCAATTATCCTGCAGTTACCTGGGCAGATAGCGCTGTAATCGCCTGGCTTATTGATGCCGGTGCAATTGTAAACCAGATTGCGAACAGTAAAGGTAGTTATGGGCCTTATTGCAGGGCTTTGGAGCGGATTTGTGCAGAAGAATCCTTTCATCTGAAATATGGGCATGACAATGTTGTTTTTCTGGCAACCGGAACACCCATTCAACGACAAATGGTACAGGAAGCATTAACACGCTGGTGGCCTCCAATAATGCATTTTTTCGGTCCTTCCGATAAAATTTCAGTCCATACAGAAACATTGATGAAATGGAAGGTAAAAATGGCTTCCAATGATGACATGCGCCAACAGTTTCTGAATATGTATGTGCCAAAAATCTGGGATTTGGGATTGGTTATACCGGATCCGAATCTGAAGAAAAATGAAGCTACCGGCAAATGGGATTATACCGAACCGGATTGGGAAGTTTTCAAACAGGTAATCAACGGAAATGGCCCATGCAATGCAGAAAGACTGGCAGTTCGCAGAATGGCAGAAGAGAAAGGACGTTGGGTGCGTCGGGCTATTCTTTCGAAAGAGAAAAAATATGTGGCTCCTTTGGCATAAATCTGCGCAACTAAAAACACAAAATACCGTCTAAGAGGAAAATCCAATTTATGCTCCAAAAACTCCTTTTAAACACCGTATTGTGTTCTACTTTTTGTGTTTCGGCACAGATCATACCAAATAACAATTTCGAAAATTGGAAAAGCACTTCAGAAATATCTCCGGAGAACTGGAAAACATTTGGAGCTGTTCAAAAAGTTGCCGGAAAAAGCAGCGGATTTTCAATTAAACTGAGCAATAACAGTAGTACAGGTCAATTGAGTGTAATGGCTCAAATGCGCATCGATTCTTCCATATTTTACAAACCTGCATTTTCGTATGCGGCAAATCCGGATAGCGTTACCATTGTTTACAGACCTTTATTAGGAACGGACACCGCTTATTTCAAATTTGGATTTACCACCACCGGCGAGGAAATACCAGTGCTTGCTTTAGAATTTGCTTTGGGAGGCAATAGTGGACAATGGACAAGTGCCACCTTCCCTATTCCATACACCAACCCCACTCCATTGCTTTCTGCCGATTCAGGTTATGCCATTATTTCCAGTGCAGATGAAGTTTTTGGACCCTTTGGTTCAGGTAGTATTGAAATTGATCAAATATCCTTTAAATACACAAACAACAATCCTGCACCAGATATTCCAAACGGCGCTTTGGAGAACTGGCATTCCTATGCTGTAGAACACCCTGACGCATGGGCAACCACTCCATTGTTTTTACAAAAACAGGGCTTTCAAATCAATGAAAGTTCTAAAACTACCGATGCATATTCCGGAAGCAGTGGAATTGTGCTGCGAGGAATAACTATAGACAATCCACTTACACAAAGCATAGATTCTTTACCCGGACAGGCCATCACCTTGCGGGATCCTCAAAATCCCATTATGAGTGACCTGGATATTTTTAGTCCCACCTTTGCTGTTTCTGCTAGATACAGCAGCCTTCGTGGTTACGTGAAATCTGATTTGAAAGGCGGGGACCGGGCTGTTGCATGGGTAAACTTCTTTAGCGGTGATAGCGTGGTTGGTTCTGCCATTTTTAGTGATCCCAACAACCATAGTAACTACATATCCTTTTCAGAAGACATTACCTGGGACAGTACATTTTCCGGCATTCCAGACAGTGCAACTGTTCTGTTAATGCTCACCGATTCTATGTATTTTGGGTTTAGTGATGCACAGAGTTTTGCTCAATTTGACAATCTTTCATTTGAAAACTGGAATTCATCGGTTAAAAAAGTAAGTACTGCATATAAAACTGCTGTGTTCCCGAATCCAAGCAATGGTACCATCGGTTTCCGGGGACAGGTGCCATCTGGCAACTACACACTGACAATTACATCGTCAAATGGCGCTGAAGTTTATACTGAATGCGGAGAAACACCAAATGGCAAATTGATTCGTTCCCTGAATCTGAGCCATTTACAAAATGGAATTTATACACTTACCCTTATATCCAATCAAGAAAAGTTCAATCAAAAATTAATCATCATTAAATGACAATTCATTCCCTCGATCCAAGAGTTAACCGGGCAGAAATTGATGGAGAAGCCAAAATTGGGCATCTCGACGAATTCGATTACTGGCAAACCTATGAAGTTTTTGTACAGATCAAAAGAGGAACCCACCACAGTCACGTTGGCAGCGTTCATGCACCAGACCCGGAAATGGCAATATTATTTGCGAAAGAACAATACACCAGAAGAGGTGTCTGTGTGAACCTTTGGGTAGTTAAAACTTCGGACATTTTTACGACGGAATATAACGATTCAGACATTTTTGAAACCACACCGGAGAAGTATCATAGAGATCCGGAAAGCTATAAAGTGATGGACAGAATTAAGGCTTACAAAGAAAAACATAACTCCCAATCTTAATAAACTTAACAAATGGAATTTACAGAAAAACACGTAGAAGGTCTGAAAGACCTGTTGTACAAAATGGCTGATGATCTGTTGATTATCGGACACAGAAACAGCGAATGGACAGGACTTGGTCCTGTTTTGGAAGAAGACATTGCTTTTAGCAGCATGGCTCAGGATAAACTTGGACAGGCAAATGCACTTTACGGGTTGTTGCATGAATTGGGGGAAAGCGACCCCGATACCATCGCATTTATGCGTAACGACAAACAGTTTCATTGCTGCCAATTGGTAGAAATGCCAATCGGAGGTTACGACTTCAGTCTCACCCGACATTTCTTTTATGATCATGCCGATGCTATTCGCTTCGAAATGTTGAAAGACTCGGTATTTGAGCCCTTAGCAATGGTTGCCAATAAATTCCGTGGTGAAGTTAAATACCACACCATGCATGCAGACACCTGGATGAGACATTTGGGAAAAGGCGATGAAACCAGCAAGGCACGTATGCAAAATGCAATAAACGAAACTTTTCCTATGGCATTGGGCATTTTTGAGGAAAGCATTTACGAACAAGAATTGATGGAATCTGGAATATTTGCAGGTGAAAAAACATTGAAAGAGATGTGGCTTACCAAGGTAGAACAGATAATTGAGTCCGCGGGACTTACACTTCCTGATATAAATTCGGTTACTCCGGTTTATGGTGGCAGAAAAGGCCAGCATAGCCAATATCTGCAACCGCTGTTGGAGGAAATGACAGAGGTATTTCGGATAGATCCGGGAGCGGAATGGTAAGGAAGAAGAAGTTACGGGTTACGAGTTACGAGTTACGAGTTACGGGTAAAAAGGTGAACACAAAGACACTATACTTTTGTTTGAATTGAGATAAGGCGGCACTTTGGATAGAGATATAACTATATTAAAAAATCTGGAAACAGAAATATTGGAGATGCTTTCTGAAGTGAAAGACCCTGAAATTCCGACTATTTCCATTGTGGATCTGGGTATAGTTACCGGGATTTCCGAGGATTCAGAAGGTACTATTCAGGTGAAGCTCACTCCTACTTTCAGCGGTTGTCCTGCATTAAAAATTATGGAGGAATTGGTTTCTCAAAAACTGAAAGAGAAGGGCATTTTAAAGCACCAGGTTATAACAAGTTTTGAAGTACCCTGGAATACCAACCGCATAACAGAAAAGGGCCTGGAGGCTTTAAAAAAGCACGGTTTGGCACCACCTCCCAGGCATAAAGGTTATATAGAACTGGATGTGTTGAGCGATACACCCTGTCCTCTTTGTGGCAGTAGAAATACAACCATGCAAACTCCTTTTGGGCCTACACTTTGCAGAAGTATGCACTACTGCAACAATTGCAAAAATGCCTTTGAGGCATTCAAACCTGTAACCTAAGCAGGGTATTTCGACTTCATATACGCCACAGAACCTTTAATCAGTTCGTTTAGTACACTTACATTTACGTCGGCAAGTTTTTTAATATAGAGGCAGCCTTTGCCTGTTTTGAATTTGCCCAAATTTTCCAATAGGTCATCTCTTCTGTTAAATTCACCCATCAGGTATAGGGTAATATTTTGTTTTCTGGGTGAAAACCCTACCAAACACATGTCTCCTTCCCTACCGCTGTCGTATTTATAATGGTAACTTCCAAATCCAATAATGCTGCTTCCCCACATTACCGGAGATTCCCCTGTAACCGCCGACATGGTATCGGCTATTGCCAAACAATCCTTGCGAATACCTTCATCGGCAATTGTATTTAAAAAAGCATCTACACTGAGCTTGGATGCTTTTGTTTTATTCTCTGCCATAAGGCAAATTAGAAGTTAAATCTTATCAATATCAAGTGAGAATTCCTTCTAAAACCACCAATTTCAAAAAATCACCTTAAAAGATGAATGGTTCCCGAGAAAGTGAATTCCTTACCCTTCATATCCCAGGCTTTTATGTAATATGCATACACCCCATCCTGAGCTATTTCTCCATTATAGGTTCCGTTCCATGCATTCAGGCATTCATCTCTGTCGTATACTTTTTGGCCGTAACGGTTATAAATTTTCATATCGTATTTATAGAAGTAAATACCATCGGGATGAAAAGTCTCGTTGAGGTTATTGCGATTAGGCGTATATGCATTCGGGATGAAAAAACGCATTGGTGGCGCAAACTCCGCGTAATTGGAAACTGACTGTGCATCATGGCTGCTGTCTTTTTGCAGAGGTTGATTTCTTATCGCGGTTACACGATAAACGAAGTCTTTTTCGCAGTATTTAGGCAGATTCTCATCTACATAATTCAAAGTTTCTCCGTCTACGTTTCCAATTTGTTCAAATGCGCTGCTGCCAATACTGCGCTCTATTCTGTATTCCTGAACACCTTCATTCCAGTAAACATAAGGGGTCCATGTCAATTCTGCATTTCCGGAAGCTGTGTATTCCTGTATTTTCAATAAGATACTTCTGCCCACATTGCTCAATTCACTCTTCACGCCGCATTTATCGGTCATTTGCACCGAATAAGTATAGTATTGTCTGTTAACTTCAGTTTGGAAATCGTTGATCTGAAAAGAATCCGCAGAAATATGATTTTTAAATGTTTCCCAACCCATATTTCCATATTTATACACGGTATAATAATCAATACCAAACTTTGGTTTGCGCGGTGCAATCCATTCTGTGTGGGTATACAAATTGTCATTAACAGTGGTACGCCAAACCTCAGGCGCAGGCACAACAATCAGATGGAGCGGTTTTGCTCTGGCGGTGTCACTCCAGCTATTTTCCAAATTTCCGGCTTGCTCAAAAGCTTCAATTCTGTAATCATATATTACATGGCAATAAATAGCAGTATCCAGATAATGGGTAATATTTCCAGGAACAGAATCCAACAAGGTAAATGTGTTTTCCTTATCGGTTTTTCTCCAAATGTGGTATTTTTTTACGTTCCAGCCGCTATAGGGACTCCAAACCACCCTGGCCGCGTTACTGTCACCTTGGGCTCTAACTTCTACTGTGCAGTGTGGAACTATTATAGTACTATCCGTTTCCATACCGCAATAATTTACCTGTGAAATGCGATGGCAATAGGAACGTGCCAATGTATTTAGTTGGGTAACAAATAAATTGGTATCATTTTTATTCTCGGAATATGCCCTGAGCTGCCATGAATTTTGCATCCAAACATACAGTTTGTATGCCTTAAAATCCGGCTCAATGGAGGCGTTGAATTTGGTTTCCGTAGTAAAATCGTTAACAACCGATGTTCTAAGCATGGTCAACGGTTTAGTTGGCAACGTATCCCCAACTTTTATAAATATCGGGAATTCTGCAGTATCCCTGCAGCCTAACACATCTTCTACTACCAGCATTGCCGGAATCTTACCTCTGCGATTGGCTGGAACCAATACTTCATTTCCCGTAGGCATAAGTATACCGTCTAACCACAATTGTCGGCTTGCAAGAAATGTATCTCCAACCGAGGTATGTTTTACAATTGCGTCTTCACCGAGGCAATACTCTGATTTTCCAGGCTCCATTGCCGGTGTAATTGTAAATACGCGGAATTGACCTGTAGTGGTATCTGTGCACCCGTGGTTGCTTTTGACTATCAACTCCACATTTCTGTTTTTAACACCCTTAAATCCAAGTGTTAACGGATTTAAAGAGCCGGCAGAATTACCATCCACTATCCATTGCATTGCAGAAAGAGAATCCCCCTTCATGTCCGATTTCTGATAAATATCATAAACCTGGTTATCGCAAACATTTTTGCTTTCAAAGTTTGCATCCGGATTTGCATATACCTGAATCGTGTCAGTTGGATCCGGAGAAAACCTGCAGCCGTTGGAATCCACTATTATTAATCTCGGGATATAAATACCGGGTCTGGTGTATTTATGTTTTTTTCCATCCAGATCCAGCACAGCGCCGTCCCCCATATCGAATTCGAGGTTTTTAATTTTACCTTGTAAATGGGTAGTAAGATTCAACTCCAAAGGTGTGCATCCTTCTTTTTTATCAAATTCGTAAGTTCCATTCGGACCGTTTATTACAACAAGGTTTGGTATAAACGCAGTATCCATGCAGCCTGCAGAATTGGCTATTATCAGTTTTACCGAATACTTTCCGGGATAAATGTACAATTTACCGGGTTGCAATTTGTTTGAAAAGGTATTGTCGCCAAAGCTCCAAAGTCTTTGCACAATTGGGTATTCGGGAGAAACACTGAGATCTGTAAAAAACACATCCAATGGCGGGCAGGCAGCTGTGGTGTCACTTACAGTAAATGCCGCAACAGGTTTGCCATTTTTCGCAAATACGGAAAGTGTATCTATGCTTTCACAACCCTGATCATCGCGAATCGTCAATTTTGCTGTTACTTTTCTCGAACCTTTTACTATCGCCGTATCAAATAATCCGGTAGAAATACGATAGCCCATATCCCATTCATAACTATAATTTGCAGCTCCTTTTTTGAGGATTTCCCCATCAAAACGAATGAGACTTTCGGTGCAAATATCCCCAGTGGTTTTTGATTTGATTTTAGTTCTGAAACCATGAACTACATATCTAAAAGTATCCATGGTTCCACAACCAGCTGAATCTTCGCGTACCAAATAAATGTTTAAAGAATCGAAGTGAGAATGATAATTCAATTTCAATTGACTCAGGGAATCTTTAATAATATTGCCTCCAACCATCCATTCTGCTTTTTGCCAATGGTTCCAGGTAGGATCGTTTAAACTTAATTTTATAGGATAGCAATTGGTTCGGTCTATATCCACTGTAGGTTTCCCTTCAGGAAGCGCATTTACTTTAAAGTATGCGGTATTTGATGGGGTACAACCATAATTTTCCTCGAGCACTTTAATATCCAACTTGTAATTTCCTCCGTCCTCTACCTCTGTTTTCAACTTTCTGGATTGAATGGTTTTCACAATGCCACTGGATTGATTTGTCAAAATCCATTGAAATGAAGTATCCGTAAGACCCTTGTATGTGTGCTGTGCGCTAAGCTCACGGGTATCACAATTGTAATTCCAGGTAAATTGTATAGACTGGGGATTTACCTTGGTATCATAAGGCAAGCTGTCGCTGCATTTATTGGTATCGTTAAAGGTAAATAGCCAGAGTTCTTTAGTTTCTGAAAGTGCTCTGTCCAGATATTTATCTGTGTTGAACATCAAATTATTCCCTTTATCCAGATAACGCCAATAGGTGCTGGTATAATCGCTGCTTTTGTTATTCCCATGGAGGGAATCGCTATTGCAAATGGTTTTTACAACACCATCCAGTTTTGGGCCTAATATTTTGGTTTTAGGCCTTTGGGTTCCATATGTGATACAACCATGTGAATGTGCCTCAAAGCCCCAAACACCCTCAGTATTTGGCGTATCACGCAATACTCTTTTTATAGAATCTATGATCTCCAGATCCTGTGGTGAATTTCCTTTCCAGGTATATTTAAACTGAACGGTATCCGGATTGCGGATATCGGAATGGTTGTAAACCCAGAACTTTTCATTTCTGCACACTTTTGACGGAACTGAAAAAACGGGATCAATTTTAATACCTCCGTCTATTTCCACAGTGGCTGTGTCTTTGCATCCTTTTGAATCTGTAACTTCCAAAATGAATTTGGTTTTTCCAAAAGTGGTTTTATTGTAGTTATAAGAAGAATCAGATGACGTTCCTGAAAGTCCGGACCAGTTGTAATTAACGATTGGATGGGTTCCGCTGCCTTTATATGTGGCGGTTCCGGAGAACGGAATACAGCCATCCTTGGGATTAGCAGTAATTTCAGCTTTGGGACCTGTAATTATCACGTTTGCTGTATCCGCAGGACCAGAACATCCATTTGCAGAAAGCGGAAAGGCATAAAAGAAATATTTCCCATTTGCAGGTGCAGGAAACTTGAACTTTTCGCCGGGCTTGGATCTTCCTACAGGATTGCCATTGGTAAACCAGTTTAACTCCACATAGTCGGACCCGGAATTGGTAAATTCAATTGAATCCTTATCGCTTCTGCAAAATTCAACCCTATGTGGCTGAATCTGTACTTTCGGGGATTTGTAAACTGTAATGTAGTTTGTTCTCAACCTGTCAACCGTACAACCATCCCAGGTATAAACCAATCTTACAGAATAAATGCCTGCATTCTTGTATTGAATTACCGGATTTGAATCGGTTGAAGTTAATCCGTCTCCAAATTCCCAGTAAAATTTCGCCGTACTGTCAATTGGGGTGCAGAGATTTTTAAATCCAAAAGAAACGCCCGGACAAATGGTTACCCGATTTGCCACAAAATCGGGAGCAGGTTTATTTAAGGATACAAAGCTGGGCATGGTAACCGAATCCATACATCCATTTGCATCTTTTACTGCAAGTGAAATGTTGTATTTACCGAGATTATTAAATTGATGCGCAGGATTGGCTTGTGTTGAAGTACCGCCATCTCCAAAATCCCAGGCATATTGCAAGGGAGTTTTGCCACTTGCACTTCCTGTAAAATTAACCGTTGCCGGAGCCTGACATTTATTTTTATCATTCGAAGAAATGATAATTTGCGGCAATGGAATAATATCTACATATTTTACCGATTTCAAGGTGCTTTGACATCCATTGGCATCGGCTACAGCCAGGGTAACATCGTATTTCCCGGGCAGTGTATATTTATATTCTGGGTTGGTATTTGTGGAAGTTCCACCGTCACCGAAATCCCATTTCCAACTAATGATTGACGCATCTCCTTCAATAGAATTATCATTAAATGATAATGTGTCACCGGTACAAATAATGGATCTGCTCTTTTTGAATAATGCCTGTGGAGATTCAAAAACGGTTATATAATCCGTGCGGACAAATGTATCTGAGTTGCCACTGTTATCTGTTGCAATTAATGTAATTGTATACTTACCGGAAATATTATAAACCGCTGAAGGATTTTCCAGTGTGCTCTCGTTGCCATTCCCCAGCTTCCACAAAAAGGAATTTGCTTTCTGGGATTTGTTTATAAAATCAACTTTTAACGGGTTGCAACCACTTACAGAATTGGATGAAAAATTCGCTACAGGTTGGGCTATAATCAGACAGCTGCTGCATAAAAACAGCAAATACAGGGTGATTTTGGGTATATTAACACAGCATTGTAACATGATCGAAGATCAATAAGTAACACGAATGTCACAATTGTTACAAATGTAATGCTATAAACCGATGCAGGATATTGTATTACACCTTTAAGCCTGTTTAATTGACCAAACAGGGGTTCCGATTTACGAGTTCAAAAATGGAACCTTCCTAAAATTCGAATCCAATATTAATTAAAAAACTACGTCAAAATTTTGTAAAAAACAGAAAGATTTATGAAAGTAGTTTTTGACTCAATTCCAAGCTATTTAGAATACACCTAAATCTGCATGAGAATCGTTTCAGGGAAAAGGTTATTCCCTAAATTTAAGTGTAAAAAAATATTGAATTGGGCTAATGTGAATTTACTCCATTTAATTGGAATAAATTCCGGTCTACAAACCCGCTATTACTGCGGAGTTTATTATCTTCTTAGTAACTTTCAACACATACTCGCCATCTTTATCTCCCCCAAAAAAGCCATATCTGGGCAGGCTCTTTTTATCGTTTCCAACTGTTTTCATGGTCCATAAGTAATCCATCACTTCACTGGCCGTAATGTATTCTTTATTGGTTGCTCCATCCTCCAATGCTGCGATAAAACGGCTTGCAAATGGCGAATGTGAACCTGCAACCCCGTCTGCAACATAATTATTACCACCACTGGTTAAAAACTGTCTGCATGGAATATCCAATTGGCGCTTGATATACTCATCCGCCGAAATTTCATTGCCATCCTGTACGCTGCGATACTCATGCCTGTCATGCTTATCAAACATCTTACCTCCAAAACAAACATCCATTACTAAAAATACGTTTTTAGCCTTACAACCGTCTAAAAGGTCTGCAATGCGCTGCTGTGGATAGTAAGTTTCATAGTATTTGTCGTCTTTGGGCATTTTGGATTCCGGACAAACGTAATATCCGCCCCAAACACTATCATACAAGCCATGCCCTGCAAAAAACACCATTAACTGATCGTTGGATTTAAAATTAAATCTTCGGATAAAATCCAGTTTTTCAGCAATTTCCCAACGGCTCGGATTTGGAATTACTTTTACCTGATATCCATAATTTTTCTCCAGCAATTGGGAGATAGAAGTTGCATCAAAAATCGGATTTTGCAATTTACCCCAATACTGATATTCCGTGCTGGCAAACAGATAGGCGTAGCGTATGCCTTCGTTGCTGGAAGTATTTTCCGTTTGGGTTACAATAAAATCGCGCTGGCTTTTATTTCCAAATTCATCCACTGCTGTAATTCGAATATTTTTTACGCCAATTAATTCCTTTGGCAATTCAAATCTTCCATTAGATGATAGTACCAGATTGTAATTATTTGCCTGGGCAAAAACCACTTTGCTGTCGTCTGTAATTCTACCTGAATTCACACCTTTGGTGCTAACCAGGCTAATATTTTCTCCTCTGGTCATGGTAGCACCAAACAATTCAATTTGAGGAGAAAAAGTATCCAATTGGCGCAATGCGATTTTTTGTTCGCCCACCACAAAATCATGCCCGTAACTTTGCATCTCAATTGCATACAGTTCATTGTTTTCAAACATGTATGAAGCTGCTTTGGACACCCATTCCGTAGCAGTTATTTTTCCATCCTCCGCTGCAAAATCAAATGCAGTTAGCAGAGATTTAGTTAATACCGAATGTCCTGCTTTGTTGTCTTCTATTCTGGCATTTTTTAATCCCATAAAAACAAGACTTCTTTTTTCATTAGCCAACAAACTGATATTGCCACGCTGGTACCATTCCCTCCAGTTCAATCCATTGCAATCTGCAATATGTATTTGCCTTCCAGCTGCAATCTGACCCAGATATCCGTACAGATCATTGATTTTAAAAATGCCATCATTCAGTTGAATTCCCTCATCGTATGTATTTCTGGCAAAACCTGAAAAATAAAATACAAATACATCGTTTTCTCCAAGAGAATATATGGCAGAGTCCAGGGCTTTTTTTACATTTTCCAGTGAAGCATGTTTACCTGTAATGGTAAAATCAGATACCATATCGTAATGCAGGTCTGCACTATGTTTCAGCTTCTCACCCAACATTCTGGTATCCGAAGCAGCAAAGGTGTCATTCATGCCCAAACCATCAGGTCCAATAAGCAACATAAACATCTTTTTGGCATCGCGCTTTTCGCGCAGGGAAACTTCCAATGCAGATGAACGCGCCCGATATTCCATTTGGTGCAGGGTATCATTCAGCCAATCGTAGATGTTGGAAATATCAGAATAATCCGTAATTAAATTGTCCTCTCCCAATCCAAAATTCTGTGTTAATTCTGCTGAATATTTATAATATTTTAATGAAGTTTTATAATCCCTTAATTTATAATTCAAATAGGCAACCCATCGGTAATTGGCATGTATTTTATCCATCTCTTTCTCAGGGGTACTTTCCAATTGTGCAGTGGCAGCCTGCATTAATCTTAGTGCACTGTTATAATCTTCTTTGTCTTTAAGCGCAATGGCTTTTGTCTTTAAACTATCGGCAGTAAGTTGTTTTTCCCACTTATCTGTAAAATACTGACGGTAGTATTTTTTTAACTCCCGAAATTCCTGTTCATTTAATCCACTTTCTATAAAATAATTAAAATCAGCTTCCAGTCCTGTTGCGTACTGCGAAGGAACTGTCATCATTTCAAAGGATTTTTTGTACAGGCGATTTGCCTCATCCTTCATTCCTTTTAATATCAGAACATGCGCCAAATTAATGTTTGACCAGGTTACAAATGAATCGGTCTCAAAAGCATACAAACAATGCGGATAAGCAGCTTTTACCCTTCCCAGTTTGGTCAGATTCCAACCTTTATAACCTCTGGCATAAATATAACCGGTATCAATAGCAATAGCTGAATCCAGATATTGTATGGCCATTTCATTTTGGTTTTCATGGCTATAGGAGATGCCCAAATACAGCGCAATCAGCATTTTCTGCCGTGCTTTCAGAATTGGCCAAACTTCCAGCGCACTCTTAATGATATCCTTGTGCTTTCCATTGTTGTATAACTGAAAAATATATTGAACAGAAAAAAAGGAATCGGTTTTTATTAATCCTTCTTTTTTAGCCAGCGCTTTGAATTTATCGGATGCTTCCAATTGCGCCACATAATTTTCCTCATACAATTTGGAGATCCTGTCCTGAGCAAGTGAATCGTTATTTACAATTTGTTTGTAATATGCACCCCATCGGGTAGAATTCTTCAGTAATCTTTCTTTGTCCATTAAAATAATGGAATCCATTACCCTGATTTCATTATTACCGGTATACCCATCATTAATTGCCCAGGTTATATACCTGTCCAGAAAATTAAATTGCCGGTTCAAATACCTGCGCGGATAGGTGTTTACATAATCCAGAAATACTTCCAAATCAAACATGGTAGTATTTCGCAGGCATTGCTCATAAGTCATTCCATTAAACGGTCCGCTGGTAATTTCGGTTTGCATAATGGTGGAATCCACCTCATTATAATACACAATTGCGTCTTCAAAATCATGTAAAATGGCCTGCTTAATTATTTTGTCAAAACGGCTGGTAGATAAGGTCAGACTTGCATCTCCTGCAACATAATATCGATCACCGCGGTGGTTATAAAATTTGATATTATATGCAGCAATTTGTGCAATATCACTTTCCAATAAATCTTTGTCTAATTCTGCAATTACTTCAAATGCATCGTCTTTATAAATGGTGTCCTTAAATTCATCAAATAAAACGATGTAACCCTTACTGGTATAGTCGGAAATTTCAGTTAAAAACCCGGTTCCTGCCTTTACAGAAGTTCTGTCTACATTATAAAATGTATCGAATGTGGTGAAAACATCGAATTTGGAATTTTCTCTTAAACCCTGCGCCCTGCCGGATTCAATGGTTATAAAAAGTGTATCGCCGTTTTCGCTTTTTGTTATGGAAGATGCTCTGGCAGTAACCCACCAGGCAGAATCTTTTTTGCCACGCGCAAATAAAGTACTATCGGTTTCTGTCCATTCCGGAAAGCTGAGTTTCCAGTCTTCCAAAAACACCATGTTGTACAAATAAAAACCAACGGCATTTCCGCTTTCCGTTTCTTTGCCTTTTAACCTGTAATAGGCTGCTGCCAATTTATAATAAATGCTCGCTAAAGAATATTTATACTGTTTCTGAAAAATGCCGGCAATGTCGCTACTTACATTCGCAACAAATAAGGTGTCGTAACCTTTTTCTTTATTGTCGAATTCCGCGTTGATAATGTCCATCCCCAAATTCACCGTGGTATCGTAGAAATCCAGTGAAGTGTCGGCCATACTTTTCAATTCCAGAAAATGCGGGTATTTTTTTTTTGCAAATTTTGTAGACTGGGCATTTAGGTCCAGTGTGGCTGTCATTAATAGAAAAGACAACATTACTCCAGCGAATAAATGGGGCCGCATTACTCCTGCAAAATATTACTAATCTAATAGATTAACAATTTCCTTACCAAATTCAGCCCGTTTGTATGGAAATAAACCAAATAGTAACCATTTGCAAGGCCGTTCGTGGAAATAATTATATTTCCCTGGACTCCTTCAACAGTTTCAAAGTCCACGTTTTTCCCTGAAATATCTGTTACGGTAATTTTGTTTGTAGGCGATGCAAGTATTCCGGTTATATACAAAGGATCACCCGCTTTTACCGGATTGGGAAACATTTGGAAGGATGGTTTTGCAATTTTGGTAGCCCCGTATGTTCGGTCATGGCTATTACACCAGGCATTCATTTCTGCCCAAAACTTCATGGTATTCAACCTGCCTGAAGTAACGCATCTCCCGTTTAAAGCACTCAGAGAATCGGTGCCTTTCATCACCCATGTTTTCAATAATGCCGCAGCTGAATCCGGTTGGTTTTTTGCCAAAAATAAAAATGTGTCACAAACAGATTGGTAAATCAACGCAACCTCTCCGGATACCTGAGGTGCCGCAAATGAGGTCCCGTCTTGCTGTGCATATGGGCCACCGGTGCCAGCATATTTCAATAATGTGGTGGACATCACATGATATCCCGGTGCGGCCAAATCTACACTTGTAGTTCCAAATCCCGAACCCTTTACATTATCATCCGCATCGGTATTGCTAACCACCACCAAATACCGGCTGGGACAAGTACTAGGAATATCCCCTTTTACATCGACGTTTATATCGGTGTTCGTTGTTGCCGCCGAAGAAATAATGCCAAATTTCCCAAGGGAATCATACAATGCGCACCATATGGGATTGTCTGCAGGTTTCGCAAAATCTATCCCAATAGAAGTGTTTACTGCAATAATATTGGCACCTTTTTTTCCATTGCTGCTGAGGTATAATTTCTTCATCCGCAACACATATAACATGGATCGCAGCACACCAATATCATCGGTTGCAGCCTTTTCAGAATAGCAAACTACCGGCATCACTTTTACATTCCAATGCATTCCGGCCACCCCCAAATTATTATTCCCTTTAGCGCCGATTATACCTGCAATGCAAACACCATGTGCATCCAATGTTACATCGGTATAAGTCTTATAAATGCTGTCACCGCCATTCCAACCATAATAATCATCTGCATATCCGTTTGAATCATCATCCTTGCCGTTATGCGGTATTTCATTTCTGTTTATCCATTGATTTTCCAATAAATCCGGATGCAATGTATCTGAACCACTATCGATAATTGCCACGACAACCGTATCTCCTTTTCTGGTGGTTGGCAGGTTTCCGTAATTCCACAAAGTACTGGTTTGGGTGGTGAGCAGATATTTCTGTTGTGCGAATAATGGATCATTCGGAACAACAGCCCTGCTGGTAACTTTCCCCAATTTTTGATAAAATGCACACATTCCGGTTTGTTCCATTTTCAACAGAATTTCTGCTTTATTCCATTCGGAATTAAATACGCATTTATACAATCTAAAATCCTTGTCTGCGCACTGAAATTTCAACATTGGAATACCCAGTTTCTGACGAAAATCATTGGGTAAAACATCCTGTTTTAATTGCACCAAAAATCCATTTTCCGGCATCGGAATATTCCCTTTTGCAACCATGATTTGGTTTACCAAAACAAAGAGTATGAAACAGGTGCGAAACATGAATTGAACAAATTTACAAAAAAAAAGCCCCGGAAATCCGGGGCTTAAAAATCATGACAGAAATC
This sequence comes from Bacteroidota bacterium, assembly GCA_018333525.1. Lineage (GTDB taxonomy): Bacteria > Bacteroidota > Bacteroidia > NS11-12g > UBA955 > JAGXTF01. The sequence goes on from JAGXTF010000043.1 coordinate 72,660, forward strand.
AGCGTTTTTTGGGTTTGCGCTTTTCCAGATCTTTTACAAATTTGTCCAGAATGTTAATCTGATCCTGCAGCGAAGTATCTGTAGGATTAAGCTCTGCAGCCATTTTATAATACTCAATGGATTTTTTATAGAGCTCTTTGGATTTAGGAAATCCACCTTCTTTTTCCTCTTTTAATTGCAAGCTTTCTGCACCTTTTTTACTCTTCAAATCGGCAAGCGTCAGATATGCATATTCCATATCTTTTTTATAGGTGACTTTATCGGCATCCTTCATTCTGCCCATCCAGGTGAGATATGCCTGCTCAACATTTCCGGTTGAATCTTTCGGATCTAACAATGCCCAGTTCAGAGCCAGGTAATGATAGCCTTTTAAATACGAAGTGTCTTTTTGAAGAATTTGAGAGAATATTTGGTTGGATTCACTGTATTGTCCGCTCAATCTGTAAGACATAGCAAGGAAAAACTGATCCAGAGAAGGAGTTGCTTTTGTCTTGGAATATTTCATCAAAATAATTTCAATTACACGGGGATAATTTCGTGAAGAATAATTCATTTCACGCGCCAGATCATACCATCTGTTAGAAGCATTTGCGGTATCTGTTAGTGCCTGTTTTTGCAATTCCCAACCGGCATCTCTGTTACCGGACCTGTGCAACAATGCGCCTTTAAAAAATTTCTCAGACGCAGATAAACCCCGGTTCGCAGGATTCACTACCTTCTCTTCATACTTTTCAAAGTACTCCAAACCTTCCTTGTTTAATGCTTTACTGGTATCCATTTTTTCAGCAATAGCGTATGCGATTACACCATACAGGGTTGGAATTTCCTTGATTTTCAGCAATTCTTTTGCCTCCATTATTGCATCGTTATACTGCTGGTTAAAGAATAATGCATTTACATATTTTCTGCGAGCAGAAAGGTTGTTGTTTCTTTTCAGATATTCTTTAAAATAAATTACTGCAGAATCCCGTTTTTTCATATCCGCAAAAACCTCTGCTTTTTGTCTGTAACCCGGCGCGAAATTTGCATCTTTTTGCAGGGCTTCATCCACGCGAATCATTGCCAGATCCAGGTTTCTTACTCTCTGATATACCAGTGCTTCACGCAACAATGGAATTGGGGATTCGCCATTGATATATCCACTTTCAATATACTTGGTAACTGCCGGAGTTTTATCTTCATCATTCACGATAAAAAGCGCATCGCCCTCCAGCAATTTCACTTCAAAATCCCCTTCAGGTCCTAATTTTAAAGCCTCCAATGCGAGTTTGGCGTTGCGAACTTTTATGGCCTTGCTCATTTCGGAAGCCATTAAATATGCTCTGCCGATTTCGCGATTTACTGTTGGTTTTAATTTCTTTCCTGTTTTCAAACCGAGAGTGAAAAGCGCTTGTGCTTCCGTAAGTTTATTCGCGCGAAGCATTAAATGTCCTTTACCAACCTGATTCAGGGAATATTTTGGAGCGCGCAACAAACCTTCATTAAACATTTTTGCTGCAGCAATAGTATCGCCACTTTCCAAATAGTTAATACCAGCCCAATAATATGCCTCTCCATTTTTTGGTTTTGCGGCAATCATTTGGTTAAAAGCAACTTCAGCGTCTTCAAATTGTTCATTTCTGGTTAGCCTCCGTCCCTCTTGAATGGTTTGGGCACTTACCACCTGTGCTGCAACAGCAATGGTCATCAGCAAGATTCTATATATGGTCTTCTTCATTGTTTTTTTATTGTTCTCCATTTGCATTTACATAAATTTCAAAAATCATTCCATTGGTTCAATCCTCGGTTAAATAAATGGTTCTCCCCATATCGTGCGCCGGAATTAAACCGCTTTTTTTCATTAATATCTGTCCCGGCTGGCTGCAAGACCATGCGATAAATCCTTGGGCAAGTCCGGAATATCCCTGAAAATCGTGCATATAAATTTCCTGCAAAAATGGATATTCAGCGGCTGCTATTTGTGATTGAAACGGCAGATAGTATTTCTTTTTCTTAGAATTTTCTACCGCCAGAACTTTTATATTTTTAACGTATTTTACGCTCGCACTATCGGTCCTGTCCGCAATCCAGTTAAGGCTTACAAAACCAAGTGCATTTTTATTATTGGCCACATATTCCAGAATTTCCCTTGGATTTTTCTTTCCAAAAACACCCTTATACATGGTTTGGTTTTTTAAAAACACATTGGAAAAATACTGGTAATTACTTCCGCAACCTTCATCAAAAACCAGTTGAATTTTACCATTTGCGCCTAAAGCATTCCAATGGCTTAATTCTCCCGTCAGCATTTTTTTCAGGTCGGAAATACTCAAACTGTCAACAGGGTTGGCAGGATTCACAATTAGTGCAATACTTGTTTTCCCCACCAATGCGGAACGCACGTTTACATCCAGACTTTGCAGTGCATCTTTTTCCTGCCTGGATAAATCGCGGTTCATCACCACAAAACCGAACTTCCTGTCTCTCAATTGTCTGAGTAAATTCAATTCGCAGGTGTGTACAACTGTAATGTTCGCTTTTGGATAATCCTGACGAAAAAGGGATAAAAATTCAGCCATTACAAATGAATCTCCATAATCCACGCCCATGGTAATATCTCCCTGAGTAGGTACATCATTTCCTTTTCCTGAATAATCAATGTTCTGACAGGAAGCCATCAAAAAGAACAATATGCCTAAAAACCATTTAAACATGGTTTTCCTCCCTTTTTTTTCTTTTATAAGCCATCCAACCATTCCATGCGCGAAAAAGGCTCCAGAGAACCAAAAGCGCTATTAGAATCTTACGGTAAAGTGGACTCATATTTCCAATGATACCCGGATTCAACCAAAGGTAAACAGCGGCAAAGGCAAAAACCAGCGCTGTAAGCAGATGGTAGAGGTATCCTGTTCTGAATTTCAATAGAATGTAAAAACGGCCGCAAAAATAACCTTATCCTGCGGCAATGACAAAACATGGTGAAGGTAATTGCAGCACTTTATCCGTAAAGGTTGATTTCACCCCAAATTTTAACAATGCCTTAACAAAAAAAAGCCCGGAGGTTTAACTCCGGGCTCTGTATTCAAAAATGAATTTAAATCTTATTTCACCATCATGGTTCTGCTTACGGTGCTGCCACCGGAAGTCAGGCTATAGGTGTAAATACCAGCCGGGAGACCAGTTGCGTCAATCTCCAGCATGTGATTGCCTTTGTACAGGTTTTTCAGGTTAAATGATTTAACCAATGCACCGGTTGTACTGTGTACATTAACAGCCAAATCACCGGGTTTCTGCATATAAATTACCACATTGGTAGTACCGCTAAATGGGTTAGGATAGTTTTGGTTCACTACCATCACTTCACCGGTATTAGGTTCTTCCACTTTCAAACCCCATTGCATTCCAATATTTCCATTTAAAATATCGGTAACCGGAATAGCCTGATACATTATTCTGTTCAGGTTTACCGGGTGATTTCCAACAGAACTGCTGTTATTTTGCAGGTTGGTACCTGGATATTCATCCTGCTGCCACATCATGTGCAGGAAGCCGTTTGCTTTGCGGGCAACTGTGCCGAAATCATCTTCACGGTTAGCAACCTGGGTAAGGTTTTGAATTCCGCCCCAGTTGTCTCCACCATCTTCGCTAAACACAACTCCAATGTCTCTGAAGTTTGCATTCAAATCAGATACATCCCCTTCAATAGGAAGACTGAAAACACAATACATGTTACCACTGGAGTCTATGGATGCATTCGGACTGCGCATAGCAGAGGTATTCCCGAGTCTTGCCACAGTATTCAATCCGGATGGAAGTCCGGTAGTTGTAAGAGCGCTGGAAGTCTCACGTGTCAAGCCATTTATCTGGTCGCCATCGCGGTCAAAAGAGCCACCTGCTGCAATGAATACAGAATTGTTCATGCCTTCATTCCAATAGCCAATGCCTTGAACACCAGGGAAAAAGCTATAGGACTCATCTGTAGTGTCATCATCAAATACGCGGGTAACGCCCCAGAAAACATGGGCAGTTCCTGCTTCATCAATTAATACATCCAAAGAACCATCGCAGGTAAATGGAGTATCGAGCATCAATTTTTTAGCGTTGTAAGGCATGTATGGGAATGAATCCGCAAGCATGCGTGTCCAGGAAGTTCCGAAATTGGTACTCTTCCATACTGCCACTCCCATGGTATGATCGCCGGTTGCAATCACCACGGTATTGCCGCGGCAGTCGATTGCATATTGGTCGCCACCACCATAAACAGACAAGGTGCTGTCATAACCGGGAAGTACAAATTTTTGAATATCCCAGGTTGATCCGCCATCCAAACTGCGGTGGTACACCAACGGTGCTCTAACACCATTGCGCAATGGAGCGCGAACATCGCCCGAAGCCGATGAATCGGAATAAGAGTTGATCATGTGTATGGTGTCGCCGTTGTTGGCAGCTCTAGCCCATATTGGTTTGTAAGGAGTTTCCAGCAAAATCAGGGTAGCACCGGATGGGCGATCCCCGCGATTTGCAGCCTTGCTGATGTAAAAACCACCCTGATTGGCTTCGTGTCCAATTACGAATTCTTTACCATTGCTCAACAAGCCAATATTAGGCCAGCCTGTGCGTGCAGATGTTTCAACCCTGCTGCTGTCGCTTGCACCCCATGCTCCTGAAGTATTGCGGAAATTAAATCCGGTACCACGGGAAGGGAAATTGGTTTGATCATTTGGGGAAGTGGTCCAGGCAGCAGAAACAGCTCCGTCGTTGTGTAAAATCAGCCTGTGGGGCATAGCTGCATTGGTTTGCAAATCGTAGTAAGTAGCACCTATTTTGATATGTGCTGAATAATTTACATTTCCGCGGTTGGTCACTTTTCCGGTCTGGTTGCCGGTAACCGGACCGCTGTTAGCGGCCACATCGCTTTTCACTTTCTCTCCCACAACTACTGCATCGCCACATCCCAGAGCCGGATCCGATTTGGAAACGTTCTGTGCATTTACTGCGGCAACAGCAAAAATTGCAGAAATAATTGAGTAATACTTCTTCATGTTTTAGGTTTGATCGCGAATTAACAGAATTAATAAGAAACGATCATCTAATTTTTGCCGGAATTTGTCAATTTTTCAGAATATTCACGACAGTTTCCACCAACAGATCTCCATCGTTGACAGAACCTCTGTGTACGCCCTTCAAGCGCAAATCCAGCAATTTGAGATGGTTGAAAACCTTTTCCAGATCCACCACCCTGTAATTACGCGCTGCTGCTACATAATCCTTAACAAAAAAAGCATTAACCCCGAGTATTCCGGCGAGTTCATTTTCGCTCTTGGCAGACGTGCCATGAACTTGTAAAACTTTAGAAAAAAACTTAAACAAAACCGGAATCATGGCCAATAACTCTCCCCTTTCAATTCCTTCAGCCATGTGATGCGATATCTGAATCGCTTTATTAAAATTGCGGTACCCAAGTGAATTTTGTAATTCAAATACATTGTAGCTGCGGTTCATGCCCACATTTTCTTCCACATGGGAAGATTTTATAAAATCCTCTTTCACTGAAATCAGCAACTTTTCAATTTCGTTGTGAATGACACCCAGTTCGGTACCCAGCAAGTCTATTAAACGCTCAACAGCAGCGCCATCGATACTGCGACCGCGATTGCGCACAAATTGCGGAATCCATTGTTTTAACTGGTAATCGCGAAGCGGTTCTGAATGGAATACTTCAAACTTTGAAATGGCTTTACCGGTTTTGGTGCGCATATCGAATTTTGCATTGCGATAGCACAATACCAAAATGGTGGAAGTAAGCGGCTGTGTGGCGTATGATTCAAATTTGTCCCATTCTTTTAACTCCTGGGCTTCTTTTACTACGATAACCTGATATTTGGAAAGCATGGGATATCGTCTGGCATTGGCAATCAAATCATTCATTTTGATTTCCTTACCATAAATAATGCTTTGGTTAAAACTGCGTTCTGATTCAGGTAACACAGAATTCTCCAATAAATTGGCAATGGAATCCACGAAGAATGGTTCCTGTCCATGCAACAAATAGATAGGTGAAAAATCACCTCTGCGAACCTTATCCTGCAGGTTCAGATAATTGTCTACAATATCTGCCGATTTTGCCATTCCGGTTATTAATTTTACCGCCGTGCACGCATTGAATTTTCCTGCTTATTCACTGGACATCCGCGAGCAGGGACAAAAAAAGTTTATTTTCGACATTGTTCGAAAAAAACTTATCCCCTTAACACCGGAGGAATGGGTGCGCCAGCATGCCATCCATCATTTTGTAGAGCATTATCACATTGCGCCATCAACCATCGCTGTGGAAAGGGAAATTCAATTTAACCGAATGAAAAAACGTTTTGATATTTTGGTTTTCGGAGGAGAAAATTTGCCAAAAGTAATTGTGGAATGCAAAGCTCCTGAAGTTAAAATAAGCAGGGAAACCATCATTCAAATTGCGATGTATAACCAAACCTTTCAATGTCCTAATTTATGGCTGACCAACGGACTGGATCATTTTTGGTTTATCATGGAAAATGGGAAATTAAAACCTTCCGTTGCACCGGAAACCTTATAATTTACCAGGCATCAAAAGTCATTTCGTCTAAATTCAAGCCACTGCCTTTTGATATTTTGAAAACAATATCACAATTGGAATTTCCAAATGGATCTGTTTCTGCCGTCCATGTATCGGAACCCTCTGAAATATGCAACAAGCCTTTGTTCCAATTGCTTCTGCAGGCACCTTCGTTAATGAGTTCTGTGGTATGGATTAAATAGGTTTTATTTTCATATACTGTCTGCCATTCTCCTTTCCATACCTGTCCGGTTTTATATGGTTCAAAAGGTTGACCGTAAATAATGGCAATTGGTTTTTCTGTTTTTACCAGCACATTTTTATTACTCTGAATTTGTAAAGAGAATTGAATGTTCACGGAATCGGAATTTATTTTTTCCCATTTTAAAAAACCAAAAATATGTTCCCAGCCATTCTTGGAAAAAATAAAAAAACTGTCTGTTTTTTCGGCAATCCATGAGGTATTTCCTTTGAAAGGCAGTGCAGTATCCACAGTTTGTATTCTGCATTTCCCTTTTCTTTTAATGCCATCCGTGCAAAGAATACCGCTGCCAAAATCCAATATATATTCTTTTCCATCGCCATCGGTATTTATAGAATCCACCCAAATTTTTCTGGTTTGTAGGGTTAAAAATCCATCGGTCCATTGCAAAGAATATTGTTCCGGAATATGGTGAATGGATAATATCCGGTATGCGGCTTCAGCGCACACAGCAGCAGGCCGCATGGAATCCTTTATTTCAGAATCTTTCCGGCAACTTATAAAAATTAAAATAAAGAAGATGCTGAGCCAAAGGTTTCTTTGCATGGAATTTCAAAAATAAGGAAAATAATATCTTGAGAATTAACTATGCCAGTCATTTACCAATCACCACAGAAATTTGAAAACCCTAACATAATGTGCATTCCAATTTTATCAGCACCTTTGGCATTGCCCAAAGGTGCCACCAAAGGCTAGGCCCGCAGAATAATTGCTTGAAAACTACGATTGGCATTTTTACAACGCGCCAAAGGTTTTTGCGAGGGGTATTAACACGGTATAGGCTCACTTTATGGCAAAAACTGCAGGCGCTATGCACTCACTATTCGGTAACACCGGCCGTAAATGCCATCTTGTTTTCCTACGCAATTCTTCTGAAGGGCCAGAACCGGGTTGCAACGCGTTTATATATAGTTTAAAATGATATCACATTTTAACATAAAATCATGAAAAGTTAAAATCAGTTTTCATTACTGTATTTAAATATCTTTTGTAATACTGTATTGGCTTGTTATTCCGATGGGGATTCACTTTTTGGGTAAAAGGCGGATTTAAATAAAATTCTTATAGCATAAATTCAGTATTTTAATTTTTATCATACTTTCCATTCAAATTCAATGCAAAAAAAAAGCTGCTCCCGGTGGAGGAAGCAGCTTCGTTTCTGAATCAAAAAGATTATCTCACAGTGAAGATAATTTCTCTTGTGCCAATAATTGCTTTCGCTGTGCGATCGCAGGCTCCGTTGCCAAATGGATCGAAGTCCACTTTTAGGCTGCGGTTGGCACTAATATTTTTTATTTCAATAATTCCTTTTACAAAAGTTCTGGCGCAACCTGCTTCAATTCTCTTGAGCAATGGGGTAGTAATTTGCCAGGTATAATTATCTCCTTCGCGATTCACACCTGAGCCGCTTCCGGTTACTTCATACTGGTCTCCCAATATTCCGGGAGTGCTGCCACCTGCAATTCTTTTGATCACTTTTGTTCCCTGGAAAGTTGCAGTGAGGTTATTCATATCTGTTACTTTTCCATTTTGAATTACAACGGTAATTTCCTCTGCACCTGTTCTTGTAATGGCCATGGTTCCCTGTAATTGGAACATATTTACGCCATCCCCACTGTAGTATTTATCCGCATCTGCGGCAGTTACAGCTACAACAGTTCCGATATTGAGGTACCTGGCACTTACTGTTACATGCAAAATACCTGCACGATATTTTCCATCTCCGCAGAGTAACCCTTTGGGTGTGGTTGTTTTTAATGGGCCAAAATCAACAGAATATTCAATTCCATCTCCATCTATAAAAGAGGTATCTATCCAGGTAAAAACTGCCCCGGAAGGCAAAATGGTAGAAGCCCCTTTTTTGATTTTTCCATCGCTCTGGTTAATATCATCCGATATATCAAATGCCCCTGCAAATTCGGTTTCTGAGGTTGCAAAGTCCTGTGCAGATGTAATATTTTCTGCGTCCATGTTTGCATCGGCGCTTTTTTTACAGGATTGCACTCCCGTTATGGTTAGAATGGCCAGCGCTGCCATCCCTGTCAATTTCCACATTTTCATACGATTTAGTGTTATTATACCTGAATATACAAAATTAAGGCAAAGAACCCCTAAATACAAGGAAAGGAAGAGATGTGGGATGTTGGATGTGAGAAGTTAGATGTGGGTTGTTAGATGTCAGAAGTTAGAAGTTAGGTGCAAACTCCCCTTCGAAGCTGCTTCCCGTTGTTGGTGTTCGCTTTCAGCGTGTTTGGTTATCCGCGTCGCTGTTATTCGGCTGAAAGCCACCAACGACGCAAAGCCCCAGATATTACTACTTTCAAAAACATGGTTATCCATATCCCTGGATTTCGGCTGAAAGCTACCGACGAAGAAATCCAGCTGCTGGCCGCTGGCCAGATCTTCTAAAATTTACATGATTGTACTTTACCGGAGCACTTTTTTATTTAACCACCATCTCACGGATTCCCCCCGTTCCATTGTCGGTATACGCTTTCAGCGCTTTGGTTATCCGCGAATTTGTTATTCGGCTGAAAGCTACCGAAGAAATCCGGCTGCTGGCCTCAGGCTGCTGGCTTCAGGCTGCTGGCCAAATCTTCTAAAATTTACATGATTGTACTTTACCGGAGCACTTTTTTATTTAACCACCATCTCACGGATTCCCCCGTTCCATTGTCGGTATACGCTTTCAGCGCTTTGGTTATCCGCGAATTTGTTATTCGGCTGAAAGCTACCGAAGAAATCCGGCTGCTGGCCTCAGGCTGCTGGCTTCAGGCTGCTGGCCAAATCTTCTAAAATTTACATGATTGTACTTTACCGGAGCACTTTTTTATTTAACCACCATCTCACGGATTCCCCCGTTCCATTGTCGGTATACGCTTTCAGCGCTTTGGTTATCCGCGAATTTGTTATTCGGCTGAAAGCTACCGA
>JAGXTF010000044.1 GCA_018333525.1 Bacteroidota bacterium
GCACTGTTAACGCTGTGATTCCAACTGCAGGTACTTATACTGTAACCGTATATAACCTGAACATGCAGGTAATGGCAAACACAGCCACCACCACCAACTCAAACAGCGAAGTGGTACAATTCAACAGCAGCAACTGGAACCTTACTGCAGGTAACTATGTAGTAGTGATTTCAGGGAATGGTGTTGTATACAAATCCAGAATTACCGCACAGTAATACAATCAAAACAGCCAGGGTTTATCCCACAAAAAAAGTTCGGTCGCCAGCCGGACTTTTTTATTTTTTCCAGGCTTACAATTGCCTTATTCAAATTCAATTTTCATCATCCATAAAATAGAGAACCTTTTTATCCATTAACCTATACCATACATATTTCGGGTTTAGTTATTTGAATTGATTTGCATAACAGTTTCGACAAAAAGTAAATTGTATTTTTTGAAATAATAAATTTTTATTTCAAACCATATGCATGTAATTAAATCACGAATACAATACCATAACTATTTTATAAAAAGCATGTTACAACAAACATATGCAATAGTTTAATTTTCTATTTATTTTGAATAATTCATTGCTATAATATGTAATAATATTGCATGTATTACTCATATTATTGAACTAATTATTGCGAATCCAGGAAAAACTCATTAAGCCAAAAAGATACTTAATGAGCCATAAATATCAGTTCGTAAACCCAAAACCCGCTTTCGTTAATCGTCTTAAAATAGGGTAAACACCAGTTGCATCTTTGTATCGGAGAATCTTATTAACACGATCATGAAAAATCAAATATACAAGCTGGCAGGCTTGGTGATTTGCACCGCCGCCATCGTTTTCACAAACTCAGCTAAAGCTGTAACTACTTACACTTCTAAAGTTACTTCGGGCAATTGGTCAGCAGCAGGTTCTTGGAACGTTAGCGGTTCCGGAAGTGATGTTAAATACGTTGTACTTTCAGGACACACTATTATCATGAACACCAATGTATCCGGAGTAGACACCGTTTCTATATTTGGAACTTTGGATATGGGAAGCAATAAAACGCTCACCATGGACAGCTTCGGAATTATTTTGATAAATTCGGGAGGTACATTAAGTGGTGGTTCCAGCAATACCCATATTGTATTCCTTGGTTCTGCGTATCAAATTACCGGACCTTTTACCACTGCCCAGGGCAATCTGATAACCAATGGTCCGCGTTATGCCACTGCACTTACAACAACTGCAGCTTCCGGTGATCCTCAGGGTTCATTTGTAGGCCTAAATTTATTACCTGTAGAATTGTCTTCCATAGATGTGGTAAAAATGGCAACTTCTTTCCAATTGCAGTGGACTGCTTTGGGTGAAAGCAACAAAAGCACATTCAACATTGAAATTTCAAACAATGGTACCGATTTCTACTTTGCAGGTTCAGTGAGCGGAAATGAAGAAATCAACAGTGGTGACTACACATTTAACATTGTTGGAATGAAAGGCAGCTTTTATGTGCGCTTGAATGAGACAGACGTTAATGGTAACAGCAAGTCTCTTGCCACCAAATATGTTAAGAATAATGTTACTTCAGATGCATTTCAAATGTACCCAACCCTGATTGCATCATCCGGTCAAAACATCCAAATGATACTGCCAACTTCTGGTACATACAAAGTGGAAGTTTTTGGTTTCAACATGCAAATTGCAGCAGCATCTTCGACAACCACATATTCCAACAATGAGGCTGTTAGTTTCAACAGCACCGATTGGAATCTGAATGCAGGTCAGTACATCGTTGTTGTTCAAGGGAACAATGGCGAATTATACAAAACACGCATTATGGTGCGTTAATAAAATAAAAAAAACAAATCTGGAATATTAAGAAAAACATCGGGATTATCCACCTTTTCCTGATTCAAAGAAAAGCCCGCTTTTAAGCGGGTTTTTTTTATTTATATTTTTTTATTTCAATTTATTATTTGTCCAATTAAACACATGCAACACAATTAACAATCAACTAATAATAATTATTACTTATATTTTCCAAAACACCTGCCCATCAAGCAACATAGCAGTCTCTAATTCAATATTAAATAAATAATTTCAACTGATATTTGTCGCAATAAATATTGAAATTATCATGCACTTATTTACATATTTTTCTTAAAATTATTGCACAATTTAAATGCACTTCATTAAGCAATAATACACATTCATTAGCCATAAACATCAGTTCGTAAACTCAAAGCGGCAATTGGTTAACTACCCGAAAACACACTTCATTTCTGGTACATCTTTGTATCGGAGACCTTAGTAACACGCACATGAAAAATCAATTACACAACTTGGTATGCCTCGCAGTTTGCGCCGCATCCATCCTGTTCACAAATACTGCAAAGGCAGTAACAGTTTACACTTCAAGAGTACCTTCGGGAAATTGGAATTCAGCTAGCAGCTGGACACAAACCGGCTCTGGTTCCGACGTGAAGTATGTTATTCAAAGTGGCCATAGTATTACTTTAAATACGAATGCCTCCGGGATTGACAGCGTAACTGTTTCAGGAACATTGTCGTTCGGATCTGGAAATACACTTACCATAGATTCATTCGGAAAAATTATTGTACTCAGTGGTGGCACCATTTCTGGTGGAAATGGCAGTTCCAAAATAATTTTCGCAATGGCAACTTCTCAAATTACAGGACCATTTAATGGTGGAAATACAATTAATAACGGACCACGATTTGCCGATTATTTAACTACTACTGCTGCATCAGGCAACCCTAGCGGTTCCTTTATCAGTTTCATTCTTCCGGTTGAATTATCTTCCATAGAAGTAGTTAAAAATGGTGCAGATTTTCAATTGCAATGGACCGCACTTGGTGAGAGCAATAAAAGCGATTTTCAAGTGGAAATTTCCACCAATGGCATCGATTATTTTAATGCAGGAACTGTGAGTGGAAACGAAGAAGTGAATGCATCCGATTACAGCTTTAATATTATTGGAGTTAAAGGGAACTTTTATGTTCGCCTTAGCGAAACGGATCAAAATGGCAACAGCAAAGCGCTGGCCACCAAATATGTAAAAAACAACACTACTCAGGTTGATGCTTTCCAAATCTACCCCACCCTTCTTGCACCTGCTGGCGAGAACATCAACATGGTATTGCCGAACCACGGTGAATACAAAGTAGCTGTCTACAATATGAATATGCAGGTTGCCGCCGAGTCAACGGCTTCCACATATTCTAAAAACGAAGTGGTAGCAATCAACAGCAACAATTGGAACCTGAAAACAGGACAGTACATTGTAGTTGTTGCAGGCAACAACGGCGACATGTTCAAAACCCGCATCATTGTGCGCTAATCGCCTGCTTTTAAAGGAATTATCTGGAGTATTAATCATACAATCAGGAAAACCCCTCCACCTCCTGATTCGAGCAAAAACCCGCCTGCCAGCGGGTTTTTGGCTTTTTAGCCCAATGGAATTCTCCACAATTAAGTAACATTTGTTACTTAATATTTGGGATTTTAAGCAAAAAAACGGTAATTTGTGTATCTCCGTATTAGGAGGAATACCCATAGGAGGGTATATATATCCTTACCTCCCCCGACTTGCCAGGTCGGGGGTTTTTTATAGTATTTACCACAGCAAGACAATTTACTCTATTTTTTGCCTGTATTCTATTCTAAATTTGGCTTTGGGATGAAACCGCATATATTATATATATTATTCATTAGCGTCTTCTTCTTTAATTGTAAAAAAGAAACCACAACACCGGTTGGCAAGCCGAAATATCAATTATACAATTACTATCACTTTTCTGAAATGGAAGGTGCAAGCATTTATAAAGGACAAAGAATAATTCTTCCGGTATACCAAAAAGCTTTTATTAATTCTAAAATTATTGAATTGGATATGCTTGGTAATGAGAAAAATGAGGAACTTAAATCTATTGTAAATTCCAACTGGTATGAATTTATAGTTACAGAGGATAATCAATTGTTCCGAATAGAAGAATCTTTAGATTCAAATAGTACTCAGGCAATTGCAATCATTTCCTTGGATATAAACGGAAATGAAATTGGAAAGAAATTTATCACAGGATTAAAAAAGGCAAAGCTTGCTACAGCGGTAAAATGTTCTAACGGAGGGATGTTGATTGCATCTTTTGAACAACCTCCGTTTGGCAAAGTACAGCATTTCTTTTTGACAAAAACTGATGCTCATGGAAATATTTTATGGACCAAAACCTTTTTATCGGATGAAGGCAGTTATTGTTCGAAGATTCTGGAAACAAAATCAGGGAATTTAGTCCTTGCAGGGGTTACGGACAATGGCAGTCCGGCTTGGGTATTAACCGATGGCTCTGGAAGTTTAATACATAGGTTGATGAATTCTGAAAATGTTTTATTTAAAATTCAGGGTATTAAAGAAACCATAGATGGGGAAATAGTTTCCATTTACAGCGGAAACAATAAAGTACATTATATTAAAATGAATTCTCAATTAAAACGAATACAAATAAAAGACATTGGACTTTCTACACAATCTGAATATGCATTGGACTTGGTTTCAGATGGCAACAATGGCTTTATTGTAACCGGTAGCGGATTTGGCGGTCAATCCAGTGGAATGCAGGATATTTTAGTATTAAAAATAAGTGCTGGAGGTGAATTGCTTTGGTACCGATCTTTTGGGGGCAGCAAATCAGATTTCGGATTTAGAACTTTACCAACCGGTAATAACGAATTTTTAATTTTGGGAAGCTCTAACAGTTTTAATGCGGAAATGGAATACCAACTTTTTGGAGTTCGAATAGATAGCAACGGAAAATTCTTGTAGTACTTCAGATAAGACAATAGATTTAAAACTGTTGGCCGAGTTTGGAGATGGTTTAGATACGCTTCCAAGATTTACCATGACAAAGCTTTGACAATGGCTTGACTATTGCGCAGACAACGATAGTGAAAAATCAACGTCCTTTAACTAAGTTTGATGCAAACCATGAAAACAACCAGCGGTCTTTTACTCCTGATCTTCGCCTTTTTTCTCGTTCAGGGTTGTAAAAAAGAGGAAACTCATATGCCCGGCAAGCCGAATTATCATATTTACAATGCCTATTTTAATGCAAATCCTGCACCTATTGTACCATTTGGTAATAATGAATTTGTTATGACTGCCAACGATAATACCAATGGATATTTTACATTTATCAGGTCTAAAATAAATGGCGAAGAATTGGTACATAAAACAATGGCTATGACCTCATCTTCCGGCAGTTACTGTATCGCTGTTTCCGGTAATAGCAGCATTTTTGCCTTAACTTCCATTATTAAAGATTGGACTACTCAGAAATATGATCTCATCCTCTTAAAGCTAACGGAAAATGGGGACACAGTTTGGACAAAAACTTATGGAGGGCCGCTTGGAGAAATTTCCAGAACCATGAAAAAAACCAATGACGGGGGGGTTATTGCGTGTGGGTATATACAACAAGCCGGGGGATCCGGAATTAATGATTTTTTTGCGTGGAAACTGGATGCCGATGGAAATACACAATGGTACAAGAACTTCTATACCAATTCCAGCGCCTATGTTACAGATGTAACGGAAATGGAAAACGGAGATTTTGTGCTCGTTGGTCCCAGTAATGCCGGAAGTACTTTTGTATTGAAAATCAATGCAGCTGGTGCGGAGATAAAAAAGAACACCATTATCAGTAATAATTTTATTCAAACCAATGGCATTTGCGCGACCAAAGACGGAAAATTGATTTGTGTTGGAGGTGGCACCGGTGATATTGCCATCATTAAATTAGATGCGAATTTGAAAGCGATGTGGTCTAAAAGTCTTGGATATTCAGAACAAAGTGAATTTGCATATTCTGTTGTGAGCAATGGCGATGACACTTACACTGTTGCCGGGACCTCAACCGGCCCTAAAAGCTCAGGTAATCAAGACATTTTGGTAGCCAAATTCAATGCAGAAGGTGGTGGAATCTGGTACCGATCATTCGGAGGAAAAAGTGCGGATGCAGCCTATGGAGTTATTAAAACCCAAGACAATTTAAATATGGTTGTAGGCAATACAAGCAGTTTTAACTCCTCCTTCGCTACCCAAATATTCACTGTCTTATTAGACAATAGCGGGGATTTTAAATAAATTATTTACCGCCATTTTTTTGCAGGTCTTTTATGCAGTTTTCATCCAATGCAGGGATAGACCCAAAGAAATTTTTGATAAAATCTGAAGTTTCAGACTGCCAGAACATCAAACAATTATTGTTGTTACAGTGCCTGGCATGATCGGTATCTTCATGTGCCAGAGACATGTTGCTGCCATTATTTACCAATCCCAACAAATGCCCAATTTCATGTAATGAAACCGTGCTTTCCAAAATGGTAGTTGATGGCTGCCCGAAACCACCAGACAACTGTTTAATGGAGTTTTCAAAAATTACCATACTCGACGCGCCATAGGCAACGCCAAGGGTAACATTTCCATTTGCATTATCCGCAAATTCTCCATCTACAAATAAAAAATAAATGGAAGCTTTGGAATTGCTCGAAAAAATGGTTCGATTTTTTTGTTCCAGTTTTTCAATTTCACTTAAGGAATATTTACTTGCTCTTTCCGGATTGATTGTATTGGAAACCAATGAAATTCCATCCGGTTTATTTAACCGTGCTTCCAAAAATGTTCTAATATTTTCCAGTGTATTTGCGTCTGGTTCCTGACCTTCAAAACTTTGAATCTCTACCACCAGTTTGCTGTATTTATCATCAGATAATAGTGCATGGGGATTGATTTTATTGTGTTCTGAAATCTTTTTGCAGGAATTTGTTCCAACAAAAATCAACATTGCCAGTGTTATTAATATTCCTCTGAATTTCATATTTCAAATTTAACTTACCTGAGTGTTAAAAAAAAAGGCCGTCCATATTATCAGACGACCTTCCCAGACTATTATTCAACTATAATTTAATTTCTCCCAGGTATTTCACCTCACCTTGTGCAACAATAATTCCCTTGATTTCAATGGGTGCTTTACTGGCTTCCAGTATGGTTTTTCTCGCGGGATAAATGACCAAATCATACACACCTGCGGCAACTCCATGTATAAAAAATCTACCTTCTGCATCGGTATATGCAGAGATAGAATCACCTTCAGTTTTTAAGAGTACGGCTGCAGATATAGCACCATTTATATCTCCCGCAATCGCAGTTCTGGAATCTTTTATCCAGGTAATAATCGGTTTTACTACGTAACCATTTACATCTTTTATGATGCTTTTTGCAATATCGAAATCCAGCAATACTTCGGCACCGGTTGTAGCATTAACCTGAGTGTTAATTTGGATTACAATTTCCCGACTACCGGAGATTTCTATATTGGTTTGTTGTACAAATCTCAACCCGGAATTATCACCTACATCTGCAAGAAAAGTAAGCTGATGTTCCAAGCCAAATACAATTCTTACCTGTGTATAATTCCCTGCCTGTAATTCGTTTTTGAAAGCAATTGTAGCTGTTTTACCATTGGTTAATCTTGCCACGTCCACCATTTGCAAATCATCATTTAGCATCACCCATCCCTGACCTTCCAGAAAAGCTTCAACAGAAACTATTTCCATATTCAGGCCTAAATAATCACCCGGATTATCCACCATGTTAATCGTAAGGCTACTAGGTTCATTTGATGTATTGGATTGGTTCATTACAACATCTTTTCTGCAAGCCCAAATAGCTAAAATTATTACCATTCCTGTAAATAAGATTCTTTTTAAGTTTTTCATGAGGGTTTCCTTTCTGTTAAATGGTGAAACATGGTTCACGTCAAATAACCCCAGTTTGATGCCAGAAGTCACATAAACCTCTAAATCGTTGATATGGCATCACATATAAATTGTATTAATTCCGTTATACCTAAGGAAATGAGTCAATTTGAAAATTAATTTGTCAAAATATTTGGTGCAACAAAAAAACCACACATACATGTGGCTTTTAAAGTTTTTTGTATCCGTTACCGATACATTTTAGTAAAACAGGTAACCGAAAGTAATGTTAAAATTACTGTGGAAAGCAGTGTTGCCGTTTATTTTGCCAAGTTCACTCAAAGGACCGGTCAATCTGAGGTGAATGAAGTAATAATTCTCTGCAGATTTGGCTGTAATTCCAACACCTGCGGTATAACTTAAATTGGTGGGGTTAATATCCTGCAATTGTTTACCGGAATAACCATTGTCAGAATTATAATCTGATTCATCATAAGTTCTGGAACTTATTGCAACCAAATTAAAATTCATCCCTACTCCGCCCATCGCATTTAAATTAATGCGGTCTGAACCCAAATATAGTTTTGCCATTACCGGAATATCCAGATCAATGAAGGTATAATTCTCCTGGTAATTATGGGTTTGAGATGGAAAAGTAACCTCAGATCCCTTCGCTTTTACCCCTTTGGTAACGCCGGTAATATCCAAAGACAATCCGAACATTTTGTTGAATTTATAAGAAGTAGCCATACCGGCGGTAAAACCAACCTTCGGTGTTGCTCCATTTAATCCGTCACACTTAATGGTGTTTTGTCCGATTCCCAATATCGTTCCATATCCAAATCCGTGCTCCTGTGCAAATACATGGCAAGAAATGAAGATGAATATGAAATAAAAGATGCATTTTTTCATGATATTATTTTTTAAAAAATGTGATGCAAATAACTCAAAAACTTTTAAAAAAACCCGGAGTTTCCGGGTTTTTTTCAATTACGTGATCAGGTATGTAAAAGGAGGTTTTAATGTTCGACCACGCTTTTAACTTTAATTACAGGTTTCAGCAAATAAGAGCCATTTCCCTGAATTACAATCGATTTTCCGGCGTCAAAATCCACAACAACATCCACGTCTGCATTGGTTTTTAATTCAGTGTTCAAGTTGAATTTAATACCAGTTTGACTTCCGGAAGGTACTTTTAATGGTACCAACACGCTATCGACCATTACATAATTACTGTCTCCCAACAACAAGCGCATTTGGTCAACTTGTCCTAAAGGCAATAAGCTGTCACCGGCGATGGTTGCAGTTACATCATTTTGTAATGTAAGCAAGTCATAAATACCAGCGTTGGTGTTCAAATTCACCCATCCTCCGGAAGCTGTTGTTGAGTCTGTATAGTGAATGGACACCTGCCTTACATCCACATTTACTTGCTGAAAAATTGCGGGAGCATCGGTCATGCGAACATGCATTTTTGCCCCATCAATTGTTTTGTTACAGGCCGCGATGGAAAATGTAGCCACTACGGCTGCCAGAATCTGAATTTTTAATGCGTTTTTCATATTGTTTGTTTGGTTAGTTTGTGTTTTAGAATGCAATTTTTAATCCAAGTCCGGGATCCAAAGCGGTGTATGTTCCACCACCCCGGTGTATTTCAAGGAAAGGTTTAATATCCAGGCTTAAGGCAAATGGAATTTCAGGTATTTTATATTCCAAACCCAAAATCAGGTCCAGTCCAAATGCATGGTCATCATATGCCCGGTAATAACGATCATAATAACGGTTGTAATATATTCTGCCAGTATAAAAAGAGGCATGTGCACCACCACCATAATACCAATTCAATCCGGCTGCACCGGCTCCTTTGTACACCTCATACAATCCGGTAATAGAAGTACTGTACGGCCAAATCCCAATGATGCCTTCAATTGCCCTGGAATTGCCCATAAAGTGCTTAATGGTTAATCCGCTGGTAAGGCCGGCTCTAAGCCCGATCGCATTGTTGTAATCCTGAGATTTGGCCCAATTTGGCACCAGCACAAAGGCCAGAATCAATACGGGATACATAAATCTTGGGTTTTTCATAACAATCCTTTCTATGACCCTATGGAACCCAATAACATGCCAAAGGCCAAAATCGATGTATGTTCTTGATATTCAATTTTTTAATAATTTTTTAAAATTGAATTATACCAATCATTTTGCAAAATAATTCTCAAATTGAGAATTATTTTCCCGATTCAAATTCCTTCATCATCCGATATATAGTTGAAAGACTGATATCCAATTTTTGAGCTACTACCTGCAGATCGTTATCGTATTTTACCTTCATTGCTTTTATGATTCGATAATCATATTCACGTAAGGTGAGTTCCTCCGAGGTAATATCGGCAACACTATTTTCGCCTGAAATAATCAGATCCGAGGCTTCGATAATATCCCCATTTGCCAAAACGGTGGCTGTTTCACAAATAGACCGCAACTCTCTGATATTTCCCGGAAAACCATGCGTAAGTAGCTTTTTCTGCGCCAGATTATCCAATTGTTTTTCAAGAATATTATTCTCTTTGCAGAAATTTTTAATAAAATATTTTGCGAGAATTAAAATATCATTTCCTCTTTCACGCAATGGCGGAAGTTCAATGCTCAGGCCAATTACCCGGTAGAATAAATCTTCACGGAAACGTCCTAGCTTTACCTCCTCCCGCATATTTCTGTGGGTAGCTACAATGATTCTGCAATCTGTTTTTTGAGCTTTATTGCTACCGACAGGTGTAAATTCTTTTTCCTGCAATACACGCAATAATTTTGCCTGAATTGCAAGGGGCATTTCTGCTATTTCATCCAGAAACAAAGTTCCGCCATGTGCTTCCTCAAATCTTCCAATGCGTTTATTAATAGCTCCTGTAAATGCCCCTTTTTCATGCCCGAATAACTCACTTTCTATTAATTCGGAAGGTAATGCTGCAAGGTTGACCGGAACGAAATTTTTATTTTTTCTATCGGAATTATAATGAATTGCTTTTGCCGCCAGCTCTTTACCAGTGCCGGTTTCACCGGTAAGAGAAACATTGATATTGGTTGCAGATGCTTTTTCTATGAGGGCGAATACATTTTTTAAACCTTCGCTGTTTCCAATAATATTTTCCTGAAAGTTGTATTTTTTTTCTACTTCTTTTTGTAAAGTTTCTATTTTTTGCTCCAGTTTTCTGGTATTGATGATATTGTGAATGCTGTTGAGCAATCGCTGCTTGATATCATCGGACTTAACCAGATAATCATAGGCCCCTGCATGCAGCAATTCCACAGCAATTTCTATATCACCCTGTTCTGAAATAATGATTACCTGAATGTTCTGGTCAAAATCCTTAACTTTTTGTAATAATTCCGCACCGGTGAAATCCGGAAGCCTGTAATCCAGCGTAACAACATTGGGGCGCAGTGTCAGGTTTTTCAGGAAATCGGTACCGTTGGAAAAACTGGTTACCTGAATATCCGGATTCAACGACACGCTGTGCACCAGTAACTTGTTGTACCAATCGTTATCTTCTACTATAAAGACCTGAAAAGGCTTGGAATTCATGTAATGCGAAAGTAAGGAATCAGGCGCGAATATCACTGATTACGCTGATTTCCTCACGCAACAACACAAAAGACTTTTTCAGCAAGGCATCCAGTTTTTCTATCTCTCCTATAAGCGTATTCTCGATTTTGTCTTCTTTTGCCAGTGTTTCAGCATTTTTCAGCAAATCCACTGCTACGAACATACCTAAATGCCTGCAAGGTGGGATCATGGTATGTGCCAATTCTGCGATTCTGTGTGCATCTCCAACTCTCAATGCCTTCCACATCAGTTCCAGATTATTACCGGTACTTTGAATAAAAGTTTCCAGCATATCTCGCACAAAATCGGGATCATTCGGAGCCATTGCCTTCAATCCTTTCAAATCATAAGATGCAATGTTTGTGTTGTTTTTTAATGTCTCTGTCTGCACTTGTTTACGTGGTTGTTGTTTAGGAAGATCTCCGCGAATTGCCAGTTTTAACGTTTCCAGAAGATCTGATTCCAGGTAAGGCTTAATAAGTAAAAAGTAAATTCCCGCATTTTTGCAATGTTCCGCTACCTCTGGTTCTGCAGAAGCTGTTAATGCAATAATTGGCAAATTGGAAATACGTTTATCCGGATTTTCCCGAATATTTCTTGCAGTATCATAACCATTCATTACAGGCATGGTCAAATCCATAAGAACTGCATCATAAGAATTTGTAGAGAGCGCTTGAAGCACATCCCGACCATTGCTAACACTGGTAAATTGAATCTGCCATTTTTGCAAAAGAACATTTAACAATTTCACATTAAATACTTCATCATCAGCAACCAAAATGCGTTTATTTTTTATTTCACTGGTATCTATAATTTTATCCGGAATTACCTGTGCCTTTTCTTTTAGATTTACAGTAAATGGGATATCAATGGTTATGGTACTTCCAACACCTCTGGTACTTTCGATACTCAACTTACCACCCATAAATTCGGTGAGCTTTCTGGATATGGATAAACCCAAACCCGTACCTCCATATTTCATGGAACTCTTATTTGAAACCTGAACAAATTCATCAAAAATAGTTCCCATTTGATCTTCGGAAATTCCAATTCCCGTATCTGAAATTTTCACTTCAAGGGTTACCATTCCATTACTTTGATCCCTTATTCCCGCGGTTAAGGATATAGATCCCGCTTCCGTAAATTTCACAGCATTGCTAAGAATATTCAATAAAACCTGTCTGAATTTTATTACATCACCCACAAGTTTTTCGGGTATTTTATTGGAAATTATAGAGTGGATACCCAGATTCTTTTCTTTTGCTAACGGCGCAATCAGATTTAAAGTGTCTGACAACAATTCTTTTGGAAGAAAAACATCTTTAAATTCCACCAATTTACCGGCATGTATTTTTGTTAAATCCAATACATTATTCACCAGTTTCAACAAATGATCGCCGGATTTCTTGATTATTTCCATTTGTTCACGCTGTTCGGGCTGCAGTTCGGATTGCATTACCTGTTCTGTAAATCCGGTTATGGCATGCAAAGGTGTGCGAATTTCATGGCTCATATTGGCAACAAACAATTCTTTTGCCTCCGCGAGTTGTTCTGTTTCTGATTTTGCTTTTTCGAGTTGTAAATTATATTCTCTGCTTTTCTTAATATTACTTACAATTACATATCCCAATAAAAACAAAATAAAAGTAAGCCCGATAGAAAATGCAGTTATGTTGGTATTGGTTTTTTGAGCAAGCAATTCTGCAGCCTTGGTATTTGCGGCAATTTTGTTTCTTTCCGCTGTTTCCAGATCCTGAAATATTTTGCGGATATTTTCCATAATTACTTTATCCTGTTCGGTTAATTCCATTTGAGATCTGGCAATTTCTTCTGCATTTACTTCTTCAAGAAAACGCAGTCGTTCAATTTCCTGTTGCATATCCTTAAATGAAGAAACCGTGCCGCTTTCAGCTCCATTTGTTTTGGATTTTTTTCTCCGGTTAAAGATCCGATTCAAAAGGGATTCCTTATCTTTTGAACTCAATATTCTATCGTTCCGGCTATAACCTGGGTTAATTTTATCGGAGAGTATTCCAAGGACAACATCCAACCGGCCTGTATCGCGCAATGCAATAAAATCGTTGAGAACGATAAATTTTCTGTGTACCAACAGCGTTAAGCTGTCAATTACCAATTCCGAACTATCCTTGGTACTTAATTTTTTTAATTCCTTTAATTTACTGTGGGTAACATCAATGCTTCTTGCATAAGGTCCCAGGTACTTATCGTCGTTGGTAAATGTGAAGGATTTTGCATAACTCTCTGCATCAGTAATTTCCGCCAGAATTTCTTTCAGCAACAATAATTTTCCATCCTGCTTGGTGCTTTGAGCAACTCCGGAAACTATTTGTGTAAGAGAAGAATAGGTTGTAAACCCGATCGCCACAACTGCCAATACCGCAGTAAAAATGATGGCAGATACCCGAAACTCAAAACTTTTTATTCGAAGTTTCAACTGTTGTACAATCTTGTTTCTCATGATATCCTTCATAACAAAATTAGATGAATGGAATCAAAGAAAAATATTGTGCCAACAGCAATGTGCTGAAAATCACAGGCACAATTCTGATATCTCTCCATTTATCACTCTTATATTTTCAACAAATAAGCGGGCAATTGGTTGTCCATCGGTGTTTCTATGTGCATATGCCAAAAGAGAATATATGCCTGATTTCATACCGCGAATCAGAAATTGACCTGCCTGATCTGTAAAGCAGGAGTAAGAATCTTTAAAGTCTGTTGCAAAAACCACATGGTGTCCCCCATTGCCAATATTTCCCCTTAGTCCGGTGCTTTTATCCACTACCTCTTTTATTCGTGGAGCCAGTTTGTATCCGTCAGAATCTGATTTAACCGATTGGGCCACATCAAAATCTAAAAGCACTTCCCTGCTTCCCCTTTCCGAATCCACCTCGTGTAAAGGAATTACCACTTCATGTTCGGTATCGGAAAAACAATGCACTTTTTGCCTGTTTCTGCCGGATAGAGCATTTGCTTTGTCCCATGTTACCAGGCGATTATGGTCTCCAAAAGCTATTTTGATTTTAGAAAATCCAAAATGATCATGAATATAGGAAGGGCAATGTGCCAATTGGATTTCCCTGCCGTTGGTAAGTTCAAGTACATCCACAAAACTCACATCCTTGACCATACCCATCCAGCCTAAAATTGGGGAGTACACACTCACTTTGTGAATTTCCACTTCAAGACCGGCGAAATTTCCGGGATTATCCGTTAATTTCACTACAAATGCCGGTTGACTTGTTGCTTGCGCCTGCGCCTGAGCAGCTGCGGCTATGGTGGGAGAAGGCTGCCACATCCAATTGCTATTCTGGTTTTTCATATCCTTAATCACTTCCACATGTGGTGTTCAATATAAATGCCATGAAAAAAAATGTGGATTCACTTATTTTGATAACCCTTGTTGTGACTTAACTTTGCATCCAAACCAACCAATAATCTGTGGAGGAAGATTTGGGTTTTATCTCTGTCAAATTGAGAAAATACCAAGCAATTTGAACCGACTAAAAGCGAATCTGAATCCATGATAAAATGAACAATATGAAAAACAAAATAGTGATCTTGTTAGGTGTTGTGGCCTTATTTTCAACCACCTCCTGTTACAAAAAGAAAACTGTTGAGGGTTTCCACCCGGCAGTAATTACTGGATTCGACGCACGTGAATGCGCTTGTTGCGGAGGATTGTTAATCAATTTTCAAAACCACGTAAATTCCTTTGATGGAGAATATCGCACCATCAGCAACGACCCGGCGGAATTTGGAATTACAGACAGCACTGCATTTCCAGTTTATATGAAAGTTCGCTACGCCATAGACACGACTAAGTGCGATGGCAATTTTATAAAAATTCTCGAGTTCCAGAAGTAACCTCAAGGTTCCCATTTCAGGAACACTGTTTCTTTTCCCTGTCTTCCGGCAACACCGGCATTTCCGTCTTTTCCGTAAGCACCATCAGATGCCCCCTCTTTTCCGTTACCTGCGGATCCCTTAATGCCTTGTTTTCCGGGGTTGCCTGCATTATTGGAAATCCTAATTTGATTTAAATACCGCATATTCAGGGAATCCACATAAATGATTGCAGTTCCACCATTACCGCCATTGCCGGCATCTCCACCATAACCTGCATTGCCTCCCTGGCCGGCGCGCAACCCTTCATCGGCATTGCTATGCCCTCCATTGCCTCCATCGCCTCCCTGACCACCATTACCACCATCCCCACCATTGAGATTCAATAGAATGGTTCCCCCATTTGCCAGATCCACATATGCCAAATGTGTGGTATGAAAATCTACAATCTTTACTTTACTCACCGTTGAACCAGATTGAATTCGCTGAATATAAACCTGCACATCATCAGCATTTGTCCCGTTTTCTCCATTTTGACCATGAGCTCCGTCGCCTGCATTTTCTCCAGTTTTACCATTATCACCGGAACTACCATTGTTGCCATTTCTGCCATTTGCACCTCCACCACTAAAGACATAATTGTATTTAAATCTAATAATTAAGCTGTCGGAATAACATATTTTTTGCGTAGATTTTATAAATAAATTCCAAATAAAAACAGGTTCAAATCGGGTTGCATTCAATTGCGGATAAACCCCGTCCCGCATGGCATTACGGAAATTGGAATTATTTTCAAAATACCCGGGAAGACCAATATTTTGGGTGGTGTTTGCTTCTATTCCATTGGAGAAAATCACACGTAAATTTTTAACTATTTTTTCTCCCGGAATGGCAGTATCTGCGTGAAAATATTCCGGAATTACCGATATTATCTCAGGTAAATAAATAGTTGTATCCTTTTTATATTCTTTACTTCCCTGGGTATAATTTAAAGAAATAATTATTGCGTCGGTAGGTTTGATTTCATTTACTTTTATAGCAAACCCATAATTTGGATAATACACTCCATGGTAGATAGAAATGCGGAGTTTGTGCTTGTTTAAAATACGTCCTACCACATCCGGATTGCTCGAAAAATCACGACCTCGCTTGTCGATAAAGTGAATTTCCATTTGGGTTTTTCCTCCCAAAATCCAGTTGTTATCTAAAAATTTTAACGTGAGTTTTTGTCCCTGTAAGGCAGAAACAGAAATCAAAAAACCAAAAACAACGCCGGAAAAACGCATCCGGAAGAAATTATTTCCTTGAAATTACTTTTTGCACTGCGGCAATTATATCCGGGGTATCCAAATGATATTTTGCCAATAAATCCTCCGGTTTACCGCTTTCCCCAAAACTATCCATAACGGCCACCATTTCCATAGGAAGGGGGAGATTTCTCGCCAACACTTGTGCAACAGAATCACCCAAACCGCCATTGATTTGATGTTCCTCTGCAGTTACCACACATCTTGTTTTACGTGCAGAATTTAAAATAGCTTCTACATCCAGTGGTTTAATTGTATGTATATTGATTACTTCGGCAGAAATACCTTTTTCAGCAAGTGCTTCTGCTGCCTGAATAGATTTCCAAACCAAATGTCCTGTTGCAAAAATGCTTACATCCGTTCCCTCTTGTATCAGCCATGCTTTCCCTATTTCAAACTTTTGATCGGCAGATGTAAAAATTGGCCATTTCGGTCTGCCAAAACGCAGATAAACCGGGCCATGATAATCCGCAATTGCAATAGTTGCCGCTTTGGTCTGGTTATAATCGCATGGGTTAATTACTACCATACCGGGCAGCATTTTCATCAATCCCAAATCTTCAAGAATTTGATGTGTAGCGCCGTCTTCGCCCAGAGTGAGGCCGGCATGTGAAGCGCAAATTTTCACATTCTTATCACTGTAGGCAATGCTTTGGCGAATCTGATCATACACCCTTCCTGTTGAAAAATTCGCAAAGGTTCCGGTATATGGAATTTTACCGCCAGTCGCCAATCCTGCAGCCAATCCCATCATATTCGCTTCTGCAATTCCGGTTTGAAAAAAGCGATGCGGAAATTCTCTCTGGAATCCGTCCATCATTAAGGAGCCTGTTAAATCTGCACATAAACCCACTACTTTATCGTTGGTTCTTGCAACTTCGAGCAGGCCATCTCCAAAACCGCTGCGGGTATCTTTTTGGCCGGTAACTTCAATTTTTTTCATTTGGACTATAGGGAAATTTGGGTATTGACTCCTGAGGTAATTTTAAAATCTTTTGTTTTAGAATAAATGGTTCTGGTTTCGCTTTTAATTCGATACACTACTTTGTATTCGCCTGGCTGCATTGGAAAATCCTGATTGGGTCTGGTTCCATCTATATCTTTTACCCAAACCATTTTATTATCCTGAATCACAAAAATGGAAGCCAGCATATCCTTACCGGTACTCAGTTGTAATTGTCCCGGCGCCGGAATATCAATGGTCATTGTCCGGTTTTGTTTGATATTCACCCCTTTCATTTCAATGCGGGGAGTGGTTAATATTTCCAGATCGTAATTACCTGTAATCAACCTTTGTGAAGTATTGAATTCCTGTGCAACAATAGTATTGGTCTCCCCTGCTTTGCGCACAATAGCCTGCAATCGGCCGTACCTTGTAATTCCGCCAATCTTCAATGCCAGGTCGCCCATTGGAGTTTCCAGCGCAATGGTATTGTGCCTGCCAGGGATAATCTCCACATCATTTTTTACCACCTG
The DNA here is from genome assembly GCA_018333525.1 of Bacteroidota bacterium. GTDB lineage: Bacteria > Bacteroidota > Bacteroidia > NS11-12g > UBA955 > JAGXTF01. Next base: position 18,004 of record JAGXTF010000044.1, read on the forward strand.
CGGCAAAGTATGAACTACAATATTGTACTTGCGAATAGGATCCAGGTAAAGCGTATCCGGAACACCTTTTCCATTCATGGTGTGCTCCAGGGTTTCCACGATTTGACCGGTATGTGCATCGTAAAAAGTAACAGGTACATTGGTTTCTCTAGGCATACCCTGCTCATCCAGTAAATTGATTTGTGCACTGGTGTTATTGAGTGCCTGATTCATTATTACACCCATTGCCTTCCGCAGCTCTTCTTCATTTTCTGCATTGAAATACCTACCGGCACAGCTATAAGTTTTTCTAAATGCCTCCTGATTAGAACCTACGCCAATAATAAATGGCTGCAGAACAATTCCTTTTTTCTGAAGTTCTGCGCTAACCGCACAAGGGTCTCCGTTACATTCTTCTATACCATCGGTTATAATGATAATCAGATTTCTGGCGGTTTTATCTACCGGAAAATCTTTGGCTGCCGCAAGCAGAGATTGAGTTATAGACGTATAACCCAACGGCTTTATAGTATGTAGTTTGGTTTGAAATAATTTGTGATTCGTGGGTCCAAAAGGCACTTCCAGTTTGGTATCCTGACAATCGCGCTCGGTAATTGGTTTATTGTGTCCGAAAACGCGCAATGCCACTTCAAGATTTTCGACACCGCGGAGGGTATCTACAATTTGTGACATGAGATTTACGGATGCAGCCCACCTGGTTGTTTGGCCCAGTTCAGCCACCATACTACCACTACCATCCAGTAAAAACAAAATGCGGGTTTTGCGCCCGGCATATGCATTTTTCACCTGAGCCTGTGCCATCGTTGCCAATGACATCAGAATCAGCAAAAGTAATTTTGAAAATATTTTCATTTAGTAATCTCCCAATTCGGTAACGGGGAGTTGCTGCATGGCGCTTTCAAACTGCTCGGCATTTGGTGCTTTTCCATGCCAGGCATGTGTGCCCATCATAAAATCAACACCCATTCCCATTTCAGTTTTCATTACAATCATAACAGGTTTTCCATTTCCGGTTTTGGCCTGTGCCTGCGGTACCTTTTCTAGAATTTCCTGCATGTTGTTTCCATCCATGTGCATCACTTCCCAACCGAAAGAAGCAAACTTGTTGCCAATTTCGTTGAAGCCCATGATATCCACTGTGGAGCCATCAATTTGCTGCTGGTTAAAATCCACGGCAACAATCATATTATCCAGTTTGTTATGTGCAGCAAACATCACCGCTTCCCAAATTTGCCCTTCCTGTAATTCACCATCTCCGGTAACTACATAAATAAGGGAATTGTCTTTGTCGAGCTTTTTTTGCAAGGCTGTTCCACAGGCCACACTTAAACCCTGTCCGAGGGAACCGGTTGCCACCCGAATCCCGGGAAGTCCTTCATGGGTAGCCGGGTGGCCTTGAAGCCGGGAGTTGATTTTCCGAAAAGTTGCCAGTTCGGAAACAGGGAAAAAGCCACTTCTGGCTAATACGCTGTAGTATACCGGAGAGATGTGGCCATTGCTCAAAAAGAACATATCTTCGCCATTACCCTCTTTATTGAAAGGTTGAGATTTGAATTTCATAAATTCAAAAAACAAAGCGGTAAAGTAATCTGCGCAGCCCAGAGAGCCTCCGGGGTGGCCACTTTGCGCGTTAAAAACCATTCTCACTATATCACGCCGTACTTGTGCGGCAATTGTCTGCAATTCGGCCAGTTTAGCCATTGCTGCAAAAATGAATCAGTTATGTAAAAGGGTATACACAACTTTTCAAGAGATTGTAACATTATTCCAAAGCTTGCGTAACCTTCAAATATGAATTGGCAAAACGCCGGAAAATGCCTATTTTTGCGGGTTCAAATGAGGAGCCTGGTTTTCTCTGTTGTGTTGATAATGTTTTGCAGTTCCTGCGGGGATTATGCGAAAATTTCCAAGTCGAAAAATCCGACTTTGAAATTCAATAAGGCAGTGGAATTGTACAACAAAAAAACTGCCACCAACTATGGCAAAGCCCTCACCCTGCTGGAGCAACTTCGTGAAATTTACAAGGCCAGCGACAGTATGGAACAAGTATATTATTACACTGCATATTGCCATTTTGGGTTAAAAGATTATGAATATGCTTCCATGTTCTTTAAAGATTTTACCGAAAGCTTTACCCGCAGTAAACGGGCGGTAGAATGCGCTTACATGGCGGTTTATTGTGATTATTTGTCTATTGGCACTTATGAACTGGATCAAAGCAATACCAAAAGGGTAATTGGGGAACTACAAACGTTTATTAACTACAACCCCAATTCCAGTTATGCGCTGAAATGCAATGAGCATATCGACGTTTTAAGAAGAAAACTGCAACAAAAGGAATACGACATGGTGGTTCAGTACTTTGAACAGGGACATTACCGCGCTGCAGCGGTAAGTGCCCGGAATACCCTGAAAAGTTTTCCGGATATGGAGCAAAAGGAGGAACTTGAATTTCTCACTGTTAAAGCCCAATATCTGTATGCGTTAAATAGTATCGAAAAAAAACGTCTGGAGCGCATGATTGAAGCCCTGGAGAATTATAAGGAATACGTTTATATCAACGGAAAAAATGGCAAATATTCCCACGAGGCAGAATCATTAAAAAATAAAATAGAAACCCAATTAACCAAACTCAAAGAAAATATATGAGCAATAACAATATATCCAGAAGTGCAGATACACGCGACTTGCGCAATTTGGAAAAAGAAACAGAAAACATCTATCTGTCTACCGTGATTATTTCTAAAAGAGCGAATCAGATTGCTGAAAAGCAAAAAGAAGAGCTGAAAAACAGATTGGAACCATTTATAAATGATACCGACAATCTGGAAGAAATTCAGGAAAATCGTGAGCAAATCGAAATTTCGCTGATGTACGAAAGAATGCCCAAACCCACATTGCTCGCCACGCAGGAATTTATGGAAGAAAAAACCTATTTCAGACTTCCGGACCCTGCACCAAATGCACTCCCTGAAAAATAAAAAAATTTTACTGGGAGTTAGTGGTGGAATTGCCGCATACAAAACTCCCGAACTCGTTAGACTTCTGGTAAAAAGCGGAGCAGAAGTACAGGTGATCATGACACCCAATGCACACCGATTTGTTACCGCCGAAACCTTGTCTACGGTTTCTAAAAAACCGGTACATACCGATTTCTTTAAAGATGAACTCGGTCAATGGACCAACCATGTGGAATTGGGACTATGGGCTGATTTTTTCCTTATCGCACCTGCTACTGCAAGTACTTTGGGAAAAATGGCCAAAGGAATTTCAGATAACTTACTTATAGCCACCTATTTGTCTTCCAGATGCAAGGTGGCAGTTTCACCCGCAATGGACATGGATATGCTTCAAAGTGCCGCCACCAATAGGAATCTGGAAGTATTGAAAAAGGATGGTGTCTTGGTAATACCACCTGCATCAGGCGAACTAGCCAGCGGACTCTATGGCCCCGGGAGAATGCCTGAACCTTCGGAAATCTTTGATTTTGTACTAAAATACCTGCAACCCCAATTGTTATTTTCCGGTAAAAAAGTTCTGGTAACCGCAGGGCCAACATATGAAAACCTGGATCCTGTGCGTTTCATCGGCAACCACAGCAGTGGAAAAATGGGATATGCCATAGCAGAAACTTTTGCAAAACTCGGAGCAGATGTGCATCTGGTAAGTGGTCCGGTACATTTAAGTCCTCCGGAAAATTGTGCCATAACCAAAGTCGAAAGCGCCGAGGAAATGTTACAAGCTTGCAGAATACAATCCAATTCAGCGGATATTATCATCATGGCCGCCGCCGTAGCAGATTATTCTCCCAAAACCAAAGCGGAAAATAAAATAAAAAAGAAGGAAGAAACCTTTTCTTTGGAATTAATAAAAACAACGGATATTCTCTCTGAGTTGTCTGCAAACAGAAAACCCAATCAACATATAATTGGCTTTGCACTCGAAACAGAAAATGCACTGGAATATGCCAGAAAAAAACTTGAGAATAAAAATCTGGATATGGTTGTGATGAATACATTGGAAGATTCTGGTGCGGGATTTGGTACAGATACCAATAAAGTTACTTTGGTATTTCGCGACAGGGAACAGGAGTTGGAACTGAAATCCAAAACAGAAATTGCTGATGACATTGCAAATGCCTTGTATCAGATGATGAACAAAAACAATTAATATTGCAAAGATGCGCTGGTTGATTTTCACTTTTTTAATTGCGTTTTTACCGGGTTTATATTCTCAGGAAATTAAATGTACAGTGTCGGTAACTGCACCAGGGGTACAAATGACCAACAAACAAATTTTAACTACCCTGCAAACTTCCATTGAACAGTTTATCAATAACCGCAAATGGACCGAAGACAATTTTGAAAACAGAGAAAAAATTGAAATTTCTATGGTGTTTACCGTTACAAGCGTAACACAGGATAATGATTTTCAATCCACTTTGCAAATCACTTCTACCCGTCCCGTTTTTAATTCTACGTATAAAACCAGTGTATTTAAATTCAACGATAAAGATGTGGTTTTTAAATATCGGGAATTTGAAAGTTTGGATTATACAGACGGACAAAATACCCATGATCTGACCTCACTCCTCGCATTTTATTCTTATTTCGTTTTGGGTTATGATTATGATAGTTTTGGAGAACTGGGAGGTAGTGCCTATTTCACAAAAGCACAGGCCATTGTAAGTCTGATGACAGGAAAAACAGGCTGGGGACAAACGGATGGCGAAGGAATTCGCAACCGTTACTTTCTTTCCGAAAATATAAACAACACCCGGTTTCAGGTGGTGCGTAAACTCAATTACAGTTACCATCGCAAAGGAATGGACCATTTTTATGAAAACCCGGATGAAGCCAGAGCAACCATTACTGAATCGCTAAAGACGCTTCAGGAACTCGTATCTTCCTATGGTTCGGGAAGTTTGCTGCAACGCACTTTTTTTACAACTAAAAACACCGAATTGGTGGATATATATAAAGGCGCTACTGTTCCTGAAAAAAATAGTATTTTGGAATTGCTTGCGCAACTGGACCCAACGAATGCGCCCAAGTACCAGGAAATAAAAAAGTGATTTTTTTTGTTCAGGATATTGTCGCGCAGCTGAAAGAATTAGAGAAGCAGCGCGCTTTTGATTCATTGGTAATTCTCAGTGATCAAAATACCTATCCACTGCTGCCGGGAGCATTTGAAACCCTGGAAACCAAACATTTTCACATCATTATTCCCGCAGGAGAACAACACAAAAATTTAAGTACTGCGCAATTTATTTGGGAAGAAATGAAGAAAGGTGGCGCTTCCAGAAAATCATGGATGGTAAATATTGGCGGAGGCACTCTTTCGGATTTGGGTGGATTTTGCGCAGCCACCTATATGCGCGGAATTTCAACCATCAATATCCCAACCACCCTGTTAAGTATGGTAGATGCCGCGGTTGGTGGCAAAAATGGCATCAATTTGGGTGGCATTAAAAATCTGGTTGGTACTTTTCATGAGCCTGAGCAGGTATGGCTGCATCCTGAATTTTTATATACCCTGCCTGAAGAAGAATTGCAAAACGGTTGGGGGGAAGTTATCAAACATGGCATTATTGCCGGTGGGGAGCTTTGGGAACTCTCACGGGCTGTAATTCCACCAATAAAAGAAACCCAAATCTGGTCCAGATTGATTTTGTTGAATATCGAATTAAAAAAACAAATTGTGCAGGAAGATCCGCGAGAATCCGGTAAGCGCAAAATTTTAAATCTGGGACATACCGTTGCACATGCACTCGAGTCTGTATTTATGTCACATGGAGAATATATTTCACACGGACATGCTGTTGCAATAGGAATGGTAATTGAAAGCATCGCAGGAGAATTGGCCTCAATTACACCCACCGCTACAGCTCAGGCAATCATAGAAACTGTTGCCAAAACATTCCCTTTAATTCCCATCGCACGCAATTGGGAGCCGGCATTTTTCCAGGCCATGACATCCGATAAAAAAACGGTTGCCGGTGAATTGCAATTTGCACTTCCAATATCTATTGGACAAGTAATTCCGGATCAGGTTTTATCGAGAGAACATATTATCAGGGCATTTGAAATATACAATAAAAATGCTGCTAAAATTTAATTCCACCAAGGGAAAACATGATGCTGTAATTCAACTACCGGAATCCAAAAGTATATCCAACAGATACCTGATTTTAAAACATCTTTTTAACAGTAAAACTATTCTTAAGGGCTTAAGCCAAAGCAGGGATACCCAATTGCTGAAAACTGCTCTGGAATTAAATAAAGATTGTTATTGGTTTGAAGATGGTGCTACACCCATGCGGTTTTTCCTCGCGTATGCCGCAGCCAGGAACATGCCTTGCAAAATTGAAGGTACACCTGGGTTGAGCAAACGCAGTAATTTGCCACTTACACAAGCGTTAAGTGCTGCAGGTGCTATATTCTCATTTGAAGGTCGGGAAGGTTATTTGCCGATTGTTATTGAAAAAGGACTTCAACATACAAGCCAAATACATATTTCGAGGGAATTAAGCAGCCAGTTTGTATCTGCCCTGATGCTTGTTTCCCCGCTGCTTTCCGGTGTGGTACATTTGTATTTGCATGGTCCGGCAAATTCAGAACCTTATATTCAAATGACTAAAAAATGCATGCAAAATTTCGGTATTTCCAGCAAATGGAATCCGGAATCCAATTGTATTTCTATTCATAGCGAAGGATTTTTGGCACCGGCTGAGGTGCAGATAGAGACAGACTGGAGCAGCGCTTCCTATTTTTATTCTTTGGTAGCCTGCTATCCTGAATTCACTATTCAATTGCAGGGTTTAAAATTCAGCGGAATGCAGGGTGATGAAATAGCAGCAAAATTATTTGCGCATTTTGGTGTAAAAAGCGAAATACAACCCGATGGGATTTTATTGCAAAACATTGGCGAAATGGATTCAGAAATCGAAATTGACTTTACCAATTGTATTGATCTGGCGCCGGCAATCATCTGCTGCAGTGCTTATTTAAATGCAAGTGTTCAATTTAAAGGGATACATAATTTGGTTTACAAAGAATCCAATAGACTGGAAGCATTGCAGGCTAACTTAAAACAATTTGGAGTTGAAATCATTCAAAAGGAAAAGCATTGGGAATTGAAATACGAAGAAGTTCCTGTAAAAAAAGAATATTCCATACAAACCTTTAACGATCACCGTATAGCAATGGCAATGAGTATTTTTGCCATGCGCGGTAATTTGAATTTAGATGAAACAGAATCGGTGGTAAAATCTTTTCCCGGCTTCTGGAGTGCGCTTGGTACATGTAACTTTGAACTTTCAAAAAATGGCGCGTAACACATTAGGTAAAATACTGAGCATTACCAGTTTTGGTGAAAGCCACGGCCCTGCAGTTGGGGTTGTAATCGACGGTTTTCCTGCAGGATTTCAGATAGACGAAGCGGCAATGTATCAACAACTTTCACGCAGAAAACCAGGGCAAAGTGAAGTAACTACAAACCGCAAGGAAGAAGACAAACCTGTTATTTTAAGTGGCATTTTTGAAGGCATAACAACAGGAAGTCCCATTTGCATCATCATTGAAAACAAGGACCAAAAACCTGCGGATTATGAGAAATTAAAAAATGTAATTCGCCCCGGGCATGCGGATTATACGTACAATCAAAAATACGGTGTAAGGGATTACAGAGGAGGCGGGAGAAGCAGCGCCAGAATTACTGCAGGTTGGGTTGTGGCCGGTGCATTGGCAGATCAATTTCTCCAAAAAAAAGGCATAGAAATTCTGGCTTTTGTAGATCGCATTTATAACATTCAGGCAGCAACAATTGCACCTGAAAATAGAAAACAGGTTGATAAAAGTGTGGTGCGATGCCCGGATTTGAAGGCTTCAAAAGAAATGGAAAATGCCATAGCAGAAGCGAAATCCCAGGGTGACAGCCTGGGTGGAAGTATTACCTGTATCATTCGCAATTGTCCTGTAGGATTGGGTGAACCTGTCTTCGGAAAATTGCACGCAAAATTGGGGAAAGCCATGCTCTCCATCAACGCAGTAAAAGGAGTGGAATTTGGAGATGGTTTTGCATCCACATATAAGAAAGGTTCAGAAAATAATGATGTCTTTTTTAAGGATGGTGAGGAAATTCATACGCGCAGCAACCACAGTGGTGGCATGCTTGGTGGTATTAGCAACGGAGAAGAAATTTATTTCAAAGTGGGTTTTAAACCTGCATCTTCAATTGCAAAAACACAGGAAAGTGTAGATGTTTCCGGAAATAAAATTGATTTAAATATTGAAGGCAGACATGACCCCTGTGTATTGCCGCGGGCGGTACCAATTGTGGAAGCATTAACTGCTGTGGTTTTAATGGATTTGTGGCTGGAAAATCAGCTTTCGAAATAGTTTAATTCCTAATTATTTTATATGTGTTGCACCGCAAATTTTAAATTGCTGATTCCAATACCATTGGAAATCCGGAGGATATAAATACCATTCAAAATATTGTTGGTTTCAATTATAAAATCTCCGTTGGCATTTCCACTGGATAATTCTGCTCCACGCATATCCAAAACTTCCCATGTCAGATTCTCATCAGGTAAGCCGCTAACTTTCAGGGTTTCCGAAGCAGGATTTGGAAATAGCAAAATTTTGGGTTTTTCAATAGGTAATGTAGACAAGGGGAATTCTACAGAAACGATGTATTCCAATCGGGATGTACTGATAGCTATACCTTTGCGCCATTCAGTAACTTCTGTACTTCCTAAAAAGTAACCAACTTTAAACGAAATTAATGTTAAGTCGCCATTTTTATTATCCAAATTCGACATACCATGGGAACCAAATAACATTTGAGGCGAAAATCCATTTAAATAATCGACATTTCTTATTGCAGAGGCCCTCTTCGTTACACAGTTATCTGGTATAGGGTCTGCCGTACTTGCACCGTCCCAGGGTGTGACCAGTTTATAACTCAAAGAATCCCCATCTTTATCAACGGCATTTAAATTCCAAATGGAAGTATCTCCATAACACAATAATGAATAAGGAATATTATTGAAAACCGGATTGCTGTTTTGAAAATCATTCATGGGAATATAGCACCTCCAAGTTGCACCCATATAGGGAATGCCACCATTGGATTCTAAATTATCGTAAATACTTCTGCAACAACGTTCCCAATATAAAGAATATCCACCTGTTTGTTTGTTTAAGACAATAGTATCTGAGTATACACCTAGTTCCACGCATTGAAACATGGAGGTGGAGCATGAGTCCAATCTTTCAGGATTCATATATCTCGTAGATTTCAAATCCATTTTTAAATTGAGTTGCAATTCGTTCACAGAATTATAAGCACAAATAGTTATCTGTTTATCAAATGGAACTTTTACACTTGAATCAAAATCGGCCCTGCAATCGCGATATACTGTTAAAGTTAATTTATATGTTTCTGTTAACGTTGTAGAAGATACAAACTCATATTGAAAGTAACCCCCGAATAGATGAGAAGCACCGAGATTATGCCAACCGAAAATCAGCATACCTGCAATTAAAAAAATTCCGGATCTAAGTTTCAAATGTTTCATAAAGTCTGAATGATACTTTCAGGAATTTTATTCAAAATATTTTAGCCAATTATAATTAATGCGCTTCAATGATAAGCTTTTGAACGAAAGAAAATCAGCATGTTATATATAATTAAATTTATTGGTGTTGCACAGCAAATTTCAGATTGCTGATTTCAGTACCGTTGGTAATTCGAAGGATATAAAGACCATTCAAAATGTTATTTGTTTCCATGATGAAATCGCCTTTTGCATTTCCACCAATCACTTTAGCACCGCGTATATCCAAAACTTCCCAATTCAGATTTTCATCTCGTAATCCGATTACATTCAGGGTTTCTGATACAGGATTCGGAAAAAGCATAATATTCGGTTTTTCAAATGTTTTGGCCGACAGTGGATATTCTACTAATATGGTATAATCTAACCTTGATTTGTTAATGGCGACACCATTTCTCCACTCTGTTACTTCCGTGCTTCCTGAGAAATAGCCTACTTTAAAAGACTTTAGTAAAATATCTCCGGTTATAGCATCTGTCTGAGAAATGCCGTCGGTACCAAATAGGTAATCGGCTGAAAAAGAATTATTGTAATCGACCTTTACAGGATTCCCGTGCTTGTTGGGGCACGTTGAATAAATTGGGTTTTGAACTGAAGCACCTTGCCATAAATGTACCTGTTCAAAACTCAAAGAATCTCCATCCGGGTCGGTTGCATTAAGATGCCAGTTAGCACTGTCACCAAAACAGATCATTGCGTATGGCGTTTGTGAGAATACTGGATTGCTGTTTTTCCTTCCATCCAAAGCAATTACACATTTCCATGTTGCACCTTGTTCCGGACTTCCTGCATTTTGTAATAAATTATTGACAAAACCCCTGCAGCATCGATCCCAATAAAAAGTGTATACACCGAATGCCTTACTTAAAGTAATGTTGGTACTATATGTGCCAGCTTCAACACATTGATACATGGCAGAGCCACACGAATCGGGCTTTTCCGGATTTACATATGCCGAGTTAGTTAGATCTAAATTAATTCTGTTTACCACAGAATCAATCTGGTTATAAACACAAATAAGAATTGTTGGATCCAAAGGAATTTTTTTGTTTAAATCCCCATCAGCCCTGCAGTCCCGAAATACAGTCAGCGTGAGCTTATAAGTTTCTGTGGTGGAAGTAGAAGAGATAAATTCATATCTAAAATATCCTCCAAAAAGGTGGGTTGCATGTAATGCGGCATTTGAAATAAATAATAGTGAAATTGTAAAAACGGCAATAAATCTTTTCATAATCTTTGATTTGAACGTACTACAAACTTAGACACAAACTCACCCAATACGTTGCTTAAAAATTCACAGAACTGTCTGTTTATGAATACATTTCTGTAAGATTTCCTATATTCCGGAACAATACTTTATGCACAAACGCTGGATCGCAATGGCAATTATCTTTCTGCCCTTTTTGGTATTGTTTATTTATCAAATGAAAAGTATCAACCTATTGGTGCCCATTATTTTCATTCTGGGGCTAACTTATACCGCTTCCAATTTCCGGCATTTCGCAAACGCAATACTTATAGTGGAAATAGGCGCTTTGATATTTATGTTTTACCGGCCATTGATTGAAGTTTTTAAACAACCAAAATTGTTTCTTTCTTTTGATTTCTCCGGCATTTTTTTTCTTATTGTTTATGTCCTTGTGCTTTTGAGCATTCCAATTTTGTTATATGATTTTTACAAGTCCTACCGCAAGGAAATTGAGGGGAAGAAATAAGCCCTAATTTTGTTGCATGACGCGCCAAGAAACCCTGGAACAGTTTGATCGTTTGTTGACCATTATGGATGAATTGCGCGAAAAATGTCCCTGGGACCGCGAGCAGACCATGGAGAGCATTCGCCATCTTTCTATTGAAGAGGTATACGAGCTTTCAGATAGTATTATTTCAAAAGACAATCCGGAAATCAAGAAAGAACTTGGCGATCTGCTTTTACATATTGTGTTTTACAGCAAAATTGCCAGTGAAACAGCGTTGTTTGATATGGGGGCCGTAATGGATTCGCTTTGCGAGAAGCTCATCCGCCGCCATCCGCATATTTATGGCGAGGTGAATGCCCATGATTCCGAGACGGTGAAGCAGAATTGGGAGCAAATCAAATTGGCCGAAAAGGGGGAATTGCGCAAAAGCGTTTTACAGGGGCTGCCCAAATCCATGCCCGCACTGGTAAAGGCTTACCGCATGCAGGAAAAAGTTGCAAGCGTTGGTTTTGATTGGGACACGGCCGCCGAGGCATTTGACAAAGTGAAGGAAGAACTGGCCGAGTTTGAAAATGCCGCTTCCGCAGCCGAAAAACAGCAGGAATTTGGAGATCTTTTATTTGCGCTGGTAAACTATGCCCGCAAATCCGGCATCAATCCGGATGATGCTTTGGAATACACCAACCGCAAATTCAAAACCCGTTTTGAATACATCGAAGACCGCGCACGCGATACCGGAAAAGAATTAAAGAAAATGACTCTCGAGGAAATGGACGCGTTTTGGGATGAGGCGAAAGCGAAGGAATGAATTGCCGTTGGTCGCCGCATGCTTCGCTTAAGCGGCATGAGGACCAATTGCGGGAGGGAAAAGGATTGGAATACTCAAAACGACCTGATTGCCCTTACCCACCATATATCTGCCTTGGGATTTGCACCAATTATTCCAATGCTTAAGTTTTCTCGCCAGGCGTGGGTGGCAGTTTGTTCAGAAGAACTCCAGTATGAACCCGGCTGAAACACATCCAAACCGGGTACTTTAATATTGGCATATATTAATTTGAGTTCATCCAAACTGGGCAAATACCAGTCTTTAAAACCATTAAATTCCAGTTTATCACAAGTGGAAGCTGCAGAATTAAGGCCGCAGCTAGTAACAATTATTGAGGTATTGGCCTTTCCGGTTCCAAACGCGGTGGATGTTCCTGTGACGGACGTACCGTAACACCCCCATGTCACTTGCACCTCCGCAGATGCCGGGGCCAATTCAAGGCCACCCCCTGCGCTGTCGAGATAAAAGATCAATCCACCTGCAGGTCCGATTCCCCCGATTTTGAACCTGGTTTTAAATGAAATTTCATTGCCATAAGCAGTGCCATTTGCATTTGTCGCATAAGCCCTTATGAAATATTTTGTGTTTGACTTCAAACCTGTGAGTACATGATTAAAAGTACCCAAGCCAGTGGCATTTACGCTGGTGTCATCTCCTATATCCGGCGTTGACGCAGTATCCCAGCAAAATCCCCTTTTCAGCACAGCTGAATTTCCTTCATTCAATATTTCGCCATTAACTATTGCGGAATCTGCAGTTACTGAGGAAACCAAAATAGTATTAACCACAGGAAGGGTTGAGCCAGAGTCCTTATTATCCTCTTTGCAACCAAAAAAAAGAATAGCTACAATCAAGAAGCAGGCGCAATAATGGAGATGGATTTTTATCATTAAGAACTTAGTACATGCAATTTAGTGAAAACCGCCACTAAGATGTTGAAATTCGGTTCTAATTTCATTTCAGGGCTCAAGTAATCGGCAATAAAGCAGTATGTAACTGATTGGATCGTTGTTGTTCCTCATGCCTTGCCTGCGCAGCACAAGGCGACCAACGACAACTGACTCTTCCGGTAAATATTCTCTGAAAGTAAAGTTTGATATCAAAATCGGTAGATGAGATGCTGTTGGTCACCGCATGCTTCGCTTATGCGGCATGAGGA
>JAGXTF010000045.1 GCA_018333525.1 Bacteroidota bacterium
GTATTTTGTAAAATACGTGGAATCAGCGAAGAAAGTCTGGCAAGAAAAACCAAATAGATTTTATTCTACCAGCAGAATTTCCTTGCTAATTATTCCTTCTTTATTTCTGATGATTGCTATAAAGGTACCACCATTTTCAATTGCAAATGTGGAGTTGCCGGTATTGGCAGTATAGGTGCTTACAAGTCTTCCCTGCAGGTCAAACATATGAATATCCAGTGCCTGAGAGTTGGAATTATGAATTTGGAGTAACCCGTTTTTAACAGGATTTTCAATTTGAACTACAGAAGTTATTTTAATTTCAGAAGTTTTGTTTACCTGGTCAAATACTATCATTCCTTTCATACCTGCGGATGCGTGATTCTGACACACAAAAAAGATAGAATCGGTATTTGAAATAGTAATTTGGTGGTTTGCGGTCTTGGTTCCCCAACCTCCGGCCAGTTCTGTAGTAAGACTTGCATCCCAGGTAGCTTTGCTAACCTGTACCAGCGGATGGGTAGAGGATGCTTCAATGGTAACTACATCGTTCAATTGAACAAGCAGTAAATTCGGTGAATAGTTGGTTCCACTTATAGAAATTACGTGGTTGGTAGCGAAAAGTGCAGTAGCACTCAAAAATGGTAATATGAGTAATTTTTTTAGCTTCATAAATCCAAAAGTAATGAAATATTCTCTTCTTCAAAATTCAGTAATAGATTTGAACCCTGTTGAAAACATATTTTGCCCCGGGTAAAGTGATGCTGTGCGGTGAATATACCGTTACTATAGGGATGGAATGCTTTGCTTTACCGGTTAGAGCGGGGCAATGGCTTAAAGTTTGGGAAAGTCCATCCCCTTCCAATGCCAAAATTATTTGGGAAAGCAGGGATGAAGAGGGAAAAGTTTGGTTCTCAGCCAGAATTGATTCTGATATTTTCCATGTTCAGGAAACTACCGATGAAAACCTTGCCAAAACCATCGTTTCCATACTCAGGGAAATTGAAAATCTCAAACCAGGTTTTTTTCACCACCGTTTGTTGCGAATGGAATTGGACCGCAGCTTTAGTCAAAATGATGGACTTGGAAGTAGCAGCACACTTATTTCATTGTTGTCGCAATGGTCACAAACAGATCCATTCCGTTTGCAATTTCAGGTTTTTAGCGGGAGCGGATATGATATTGCCGTTGCCGGATTGCGCAAACCACTGATTTATTGGCTGGAGGAGCAAAAACCAAACTGGTCTGAATGGAAGCTGAATCCCGATCTTACACAGAATTGGTGGTTGTTATTTCCGGGTAAAAAAATGAATAGCAGAGAATCCCTGGCATCTGTTGGCGAAACACTGCAACAGATTTCTTCAGATCCTTTGTTAAATGCACAACTGCAAACCATTCTTCAGAGTTTTCACAATCCTGCGAATACCGCAATGCTGGAAGCGGGATTGGAAATGTGGCAGGCGATATTATCCAATATTCTTCAACTGCCAAGAGCATATGATGATTTGGAAATTCAACCTGTAAAAGGAGGACTTTGCAAATGGCTCGGTGCCTGGGGTGGAGACGTCATTTTGGTGAATGAAACCATATTGGATGCATATCCGAATATTGCCGGAAGCATGAATAAAAAGAAGTGGAACGAATTTGTAATTGCCGATTAATTTGGAAAACCAGAATTTAAGTTCCTATTACAGATGCCCCTCTAATATTGCATTGGTCAAATATTGGGGTAAGAAAAACGGAGCGGCGCAAATACCTGCAAACCCCAGTATCAGTATTAATCTATCGGATTTGTACGCTGAAACTAAAGTGACCATACAACATGGGAATGTTAGCGGCTTACCGGCGTTTTCATTTTTACTGGATGGCCAATCCAAAAATTCATTTCATTCCAAAATTGAGACATTTTTTAAGCGTATCTGGCAAGAATTTGAAGTAGTTCGAAATTTTCATCTGCATATTGAATCCCGCAATAATTTTCCGCATGGAACAGGAATAGCCAGCAGTGCTGCAGGTTTTGGCGCGCTGGCTTTATGTATATGTGATCTGGAGCAGCAAGTAACCGGAAAGGTATTTCCAAATTTTGAACAAGAGGCGAGTAAAATTGCGCGATTGGGATCCGGTTCTGCATGCAGGAGCATTCTACCCAATTTGGTGGAATGGGGTGAGCATAGCGAAGTGTCAAATAGCAGTAATCTGCATGCCATTGAAATACTCAAACCGGAAAAAGGCAATGGTTTTCCTTTAATGGATATCGTGTTGATTGTGGATGCCGGAGAAAAAAAGGTGAGCAGTTCCGAGGGGCATTCCCTTTTGGATGCAAATCCTTATTCCGAAGTTCGATATGAAGTTGCTGTAAAGAATATTACCAACCTGATTCATGCCATTCGCAGGGATAACATGCGCAGTATCATTTCCATTGTGGAGAGCGAAGCCTTGCAACTCCACGCTATGATGATGGTATCCAGTCCATATTATATGCTTTTCAGACCAAATACAGTTGCAATTATCGAAAAGGTCTGGGAGTTCCGCGAAAAAAGTTCCCTTCCGGTTATGTTTACTTTAGATGCCGGGGCAAATGTGCACCTGCTGTTCCCTGAATTGTACAGAACACAGATTGTGAACTTTATAGAAACTGAGTTGTTACCTTTTTGCCAAAACGGATTGTACTTTTGCAGTGCAACCGGCGCGGCGCCGGTAAAACTGAATTGATGATTAAAGATCCGCTCTATTACGCAAAGATTCTTCTGTTTGGAGAATATGGAATTATTGAAGATTCCATGGGTCTGAGTATTCCATATCATTTTTATAAAGGCAAACTATTGAAATCGGAGGACAACAAGGATGGAGCACATCGGGAATCCAATCAAAGTTTACAGGAATATTTTCAATTTTTGAAACATTCCTATGAGAGCGGCAACTTGCCTTGTGAATTGGATTTAGTGTCTTTGGAAAATGACCTGAAAAACGGACTTTATTTCGATAGCAGCATTCCACAAGGTTTTGGAGTTGGTAGCAGTGGCGCTTTGGTTGCAGCTATTTACGATCAATATTGTAAGAATAAAATTGAGGAAAAAGATATTCAACATGGTGAAAATCTTTTGAAATTGAAAGGAATCCTCGCTTTTCTGGAAGGGTTTTTCCATGGAAAAAGTTCCGGTTTAGACCCCTTGATTTGTTATTTGAATTTACCCGTTCTGATTAAATCAAAAAGTGATGTTGGAACCGTAGTGATGCCCGGCAGTAAAGAGGATGCGCAAGGTGCGATATTCCTTTTAAACAGCGGAGCACCTGGCAAAACACAGGGCATGGTTTCCCTGTTTTTACAAAAACTGAAAGAAGATGGGTTTAGAAATTTGGTGAGAACCCAATTAAAAAAATACAATGATGAATGTATCAAAGCATTTTTAAAGGGAGACACCAAACCATTGTTTGAAAATCTGAAAGAATTGAGTAAGTTATTTCTTGAAAATTTCAGACCCATGATTCCCGATAAATTTGAAGCACTTTGGAGAAAGGGGATTGAAACAAATGCATATTACCTGAAACTGTGCGGCAGCGGTGGTGGTGGATTTGTGCTGGGTTTTACCCAGGATATAGAAAAAGCAAGACACCTTTTAAAAGGTGAAAAAATACAGGTAATACACCAATTGTAATTGCTCCGTTTTTACGGAATATTTTGATAAATTTTCTTTTACTGTTAAAGGCTGTTAGATGGTATAATGTTGCGCTTACACTGGTAAGTCAATATCTGATTGCAGTTTTTATTTTTGAAACACCCGGAAGCAGGATAGAGTTTATTTATGATACCAAACTGCATCTGATTATTTTAAGTTCCTGCTTGTCCTTGGCAGGTGCTTTTCTCATAAACGGCTTTTATGATTTGGACAAGGACTTGATTAACCAGCCGCAGCGGGTTGTTGTATATAAAAAACTAGGACAGGGATTTTTGCTGAATATTTATGCCGCGACTTGTGTATTTGCAATTTTACTGGGTTTGATAGCAAGCTTCAGTATTTTTATTTTTGTAGGAGGATTAATTTTTACATTTTGGTTTTACAGCCATAAGTTGCAAAAATTACCGCTGATTCGTGAAGTAACAGCAACATTATTGGCAATTGCACCACTAATTGCAATATGGCTGCATTATGGAGCGACCTTTCATGCAGGATTTGTTTTGTACATGGGAAGTTTGGCCATTGTTGGTTTTACCAGAGAAGTAGTGAAAGATCTGGAAGGGAATAAAGGCAATATTATTTTTGGTTATCATACTGTTGTTGTTGCTGCAGGTAAGGAATTGGCAAAGCAATGGTTGGTTTTTGTAAATTTAATTCTCGCCATTATTTTTCTGATTGGCTTTGCATTATTTGTAAAAAACTGGGATTATTTTTCACTTATCAGTGGATTTAGCATAACCGCATCCTTTCTTATCTCAGGAGCTTGTTTGGTGGCGAAATCCGACAATTTGTATCAGGTTGCCGATACGCTTTTAAAAGTTGTAATAGTGGTACATCTGGTTAGCCTGGCAATTGCGGGCTATATTTCATTCGGATAGGTTTTTAACAAAGTGAAAACCTTTGCGCACATAACCATGGCGCTCATAAAACCTGTGTCCGCCTTCATTATCCAGATAAGCATCCAGCATCATTACTTCACAGGCGTTTTCTCTCGCAATTTGCTCTAGTTTTTTCTGTAAAATTTCACCAATTCCCATGGATCTGAACTCCCGGTCCACCACCACATTATCAGGTTCTATATATTTTCCGCAGTATAATTTATGCCCAATCCAATAACCTGAAATTGCCACACATCGCTCACCTGAAAATATACCGAGCAGGTGGTAATTTTTATATTGCATCATAGTAGTCATCCGCCTTTCAAATTCTTCCTGGCTAAGCCTTGGATTCAACTGGTGGTAAACAGGAAATACTGCAAGTCGCTCCTGTAATGAAATTATTTCTTTCGTGAAATGTTCCATACACAAAACTATATCCGAAATTTAGAGTTCAAAATAATTATCACAGAATATTTATCTTTGACAAGGTGTCGGAACGGATTACTCTATTTGCCCATGTGTTGCTTCCGCTACCGGTTCCAAAAGCGTATACATACCGTGTACCTGTGGAATGGAATGATAATCTGGAGATTGGGCAAAGGGTAGTGGTGCAATTTGGCCCCAGAAAAATATATGCTGGAATTGTTTTGGATTTTACAGATCAGCCACCTGAGAAATACCAGGCTTCCTATATTTTAGAAATACTGGATGAAAATCCGTTGGTGACACCGGTTCAATTGAAATTCTGGGAATGGATGGCACGCTATTATATGTGCTATCAGGGAGAAGTTATGGCGGCTGCTTTGCCGGCCGGATACAGGCTTCAAAGTGAAAGTGTGGTTGTGTTGAATCCGGATTTTCAGGAAGAGGATGCTGAGGAAATGGATGAAAAAGAATGGCAAATCATTTATGCATTGCAACAGAAAAAACAATTAAAAATTGAAGAAGCTGCAACAGTAATTGGTTTAAAAACTGCGATGAAATATATCAAGTCATTGTATTTGCGCGGTATCATTTATATGCAGGAAGAAATCAGGGAGAATTTTCGTCCTAAAACGGAGACCTATCTGCGCATGAATGAAGTTTGGAATGATGAGGAATTTGCTAAAAAAACGCTGGATACATTAGAGAAAAAAGCACCCAAACAGGCTTCGGTTATTCTGGCTTTACTGGGTATGGGCAAAGGGGAATTCTCGAAAAAAATATTAACCAATAATTATGGCATTGAGAGCAGCCATATAAAAACTTTAGAAAAAAAAGGGCTTTTGGATGTGTTTGAAAAACGCACAGAAAGGTATTTGCAACATCAGACAACTATTGCAGAATTTGAATTGACTGAAGTTCAAAGGGAAGCAGTATCATTGATAAATCAGTCATTTCAGGAAAATAAACCGGCAGTATTATTCGGCATTACAGGTAGTGGAAAAACCTATGTATATATCCATTTTATACGCGAACAGTTAAAGCAGGGAAAACAAATATTATATCTGTTGCCCGAAGTGGCTTTAACGGAGCATTTGGTTAGCAGATTGTCTGAATTCTTCGGAGAAAAAATGGCGGTTTGGCACAATTATTTTTCTGGAAGTGAGAGAACTGAAATTTATGAATCCATAAAAAACGGAAGTATTCAAATACTGGTGGGCGCGCGTTCCGCTTTATTTGCTCCGTTTAAAAATCTGGGATTGATTGTAATTGACGAAGAGCATGAAACTTCATTCAAACAATTTGAAAAAAGACCTCATTATCATGGAAGAGATTCTGCATTGTATTTGGCTGGTATTTGGAAATGCAATGTTTTAATGGGTTCTGCAACCCCTTCATACGAAGTGATGCATGCTTGTGAAGCCGGTAAAATGACTTTGGTTCCTTTAAAAAAGAGATATTCGGAAACACAGGAACCTGAAATTGAAATTTTGCATTTGGGTGAAGCAAAAAGGCAGAATAAAATGAAAGACATTTTCAGTTTGCCCATGTTGGAAGAGATTCAAAGACAACT
Organism: Bacteroidota bacterium; assembly: GCA_018333525.1. Taxonomy (GTDB): domain Bacteria; phylum Bacteroidota; class Bacteroidia; order NS11-12g; family UBA955; genus JAGXTF01. The sequence continues at coordinate 6,531 of JAGXTF010000045.1, forward strand.
GGATTCAAAAGGTCAGGTAATATTATTTCAAAACCGAAAAGGTTATGTTCCCTATATCAGCTGTGATTTTTGCGGATTTACCTCTCACTGCATCAATTGTGATATTGCACTTACTTATTATAAAAGTCTTAAAACACAGAAGTGCAATTACTGCGGTTACACCCAGGATCCACCAGCGCAATGCCCTGCCTGTGGAAGCAATTCTCTGAGCATGCGGGGATTTGGTACCGAGAGAATTGCCGAGGAATTATCTCTGTTATTTCCGGATGCCAGAATTTCGAGATTTGACCAGGAGAGTATTCGAAAGCGCAGTGATTTTCAAAAAATATTGAATGGATTTGAAAACGGTAGTATTGATATTTTGGTTGGCACCCAATTGTTGAGCAAAGGACTGGATTTTAAAAATGTGGGATTGGTGGCAGTTCCAGATGCGGATATGCTCATTAACATTCCGGATTTCAGAAGCCATGAAAGGGCATTTCAGCAGTTGCATCAGGTTGCGGGAAGATCCGGCCGGGGAACAAAGCGGGGTAAAGTAATGGTGCAAACCTATCAGGCAGCACACCCTGTGATTCAGGCTTTGGTGGAAAATGATTACAACGGTTTAGCAAAACAGGAACTTGAAATGCGCAAAATGTTGTTATACCCACCATTTTCCAGATTAATTAAAATCATTTTCAGGCATAAAGAAAACCAATTGGTACATGAAGCTGCACACGCCTTTGGAAACACGATAAAAAAAGTAATGGCGGATCGCGTGGTTGGTCCGCAACCACCGGTAGTGAGTAAAGTGCGCAATTATTATATTCAGCAGATGTTGGTGAAAATGGATCCAACCAAAGACAATATCGGCAGTATAAAAAAATACCTTACTGACGTGGAACAGGTCTTGCGCAAAACTCCCGAATTCCGAAGTGTGCGTCTGGATTTTGACGTGGATCCGCAATAAAAATCCAAATGAAAAAGTACATTTAGAGTCGTGACTTTAGTCCTTGTGAAATTTGATTCACTTTCGTTATTTTGTGGACTTAGAATAAAATGGAAACCTTAGAATATACAGCAACAGAGACCGAAGTGGATTTTCTGCCACTAAATGGCACAGACCACATCGAGTTTTATGTAGGCAATGCAAAACAAAGCGCATATTACTATCAAAAAGCCTGGGGATATAAACTGGTGGCTTATGCGGGACCGGAAACCGGTGTTCGCGATCGCGCGAGTTATGTGTTACAGCAGGGAAAAGTGAGACTGGTGCTCACTGCAAGCATGCACCCTGATACCGATATCAGCTCCCACAACAACAAACATGGCGACGGTGTAAAGTTCCTGAGCATTTGGGTAGATGATGCAACCAAGAGTTTTAATGAAACCGTAAAAAGAGGTGCAAAACCCTATATGGAACCTACCAGAATGGAGGATGAATTCGGATGGGTGGTAATCAGTGCCATTCATACTTATGGTGACACTATTCATCGTTTTGTAGAGCGTCATGCCTACAATGGACCATTTTTACCGGGTTATAAAGCGCCATTGAATGCGCTTGAAGTAGAACCTGTTGGTATTAAACATGTAGATCATTGCGTTGGAAATGTGGACTTAGGGGAAATGAATACCTGGGTGAAATTTTATGAAGAAGTAATGGGTTTTAAACTCCTGCTTACTTTTGATGATAAAGACATCAGCACAGAATACTCCGCTTTAATGAGTAAAGTGGTAAGCAACGGAAATGGCTATGTGAAATTCCCAATCAATGAACCTGCAAATGGCAGAAAAAAATCACAGATTGAAGAATATATTGAATTTTATCATGGCCCCGGATGTCAGCATGTGGCATTGGAAGTTCATGATATTGTGGCTACCGTTTCTGAACTGAGAAACAGGGGTGTGGAGTTTTTGTATGTTCCGGAAAATTATTACGTAGAAGCTGCAGCACGTATCGGATACATAGATGAAAAAATGGACGACCTGAAACGTTTGAATATATTGGTGGACAGGGATGAAGAAGGCTATTTACTTCAGATTTTCACCAAACCGGTGGAAGACAGACCTACGTTATTCTATGAAATTATTCAACGCAAAGGTGCAAAGAGTTTTGGCAAAGGCAATTTCAAAGCGCTATTTGAAAGCATTGAAAGAGAGCAGGAATTGAGAGGAAATCTCTAAAATGAAATTTAGGAAGGGGTGTTTCACCCCTTTTTTATTTCGCAAATTTGTTATTGGAATTATTTTACTTTTAGCGAATATTGTACAGAACCATGATGCTTAAATATGCCACGAATAAAATACTGCTAATTATAATTGTGTTATTTACAGGGGTTTCCTGTAATTCAAAAAAGCAGGAAATTCAGGCGGAGAAAAAGGACATTGTAGAATCGGTTTATGCCAGTGCAACCATAAAGGCAGCACAGCAATACAATGCTATCGCACCAGTCTCCGGGTTGTTGTTGGAAAATTTTGTTAAGGAAGGGGATTCGGTTGTAGCGGGACAAATTATTGCACGAATAGAAAATGCAAACCCGGGATTAAATGCCGAAAACGCAAGACTTGCACTGGAGCTTGCAACGAGAAATATGGCAGGTTTGAAAGAGCTGGAAGCACAAATGTCTTCCGCGAAAAGCCAGCTCATCCTGGATTCTATCAATTATTTCAGACAGATTGCATTATGGAAAAAAAATATTGGAACCAGGTCGCAGCTGGAATTAAGAGAGCAGGCCTGGCACGTTTCTCAAAATAATTATTCTGCATTAAAAACGCGATACAGGCAATCTAAAATTCAATTGGAAACAGCAGCAGAACAAGCGAGAAATAATTATTCCATTACTTCAAAAACCAACAGTGACTTTTCAATTACGAGCAAAATAAGTGGGATGGTTTATTCGCTGAATTATGAACCCGGAGAATTGGTTTCTCCGCAGTTGCCAATAGCCATAGTAGGACAGTCAGGTAACTTCCTGATGGAAATGGCGGTTGATGAAGCAGATATTTCCAGAATTAAAATCGGACAGAAAGTGGTTGTTTCCATGGACGCCTACCGCGGCGAAGTATTTGATGGAATTGTAACTAAAATATATCCAAATCTGGATATGAAAACACAATCGTTTTTAGTGGAATCCAATTTTGTAAAATCTCCTAAAACCTTGTATCCTGGTATGTCAGCTGAAACAAGTATTGTGATTCGTGAGAAGAAAAATACATTGGTAATTCCAATTGCATACTTAAAAGAAAATAACAAAGTAGTTACCGAAGATGGAGAATTAACGGTAAAAACAGGATTGAAAAATCTGGAATATGTGGAGATACTTTCCGGTATTGATTCAGGCACCAAGTTAATCAGACCCTGATGCCACCGGGAGTTTTGTTGAAGATAGCGAGAACCCATTTACTGGCGCGCAAAAGGCAAACTGCAATTGCATCTTTGGGGGTGACTTTTGGTATTGGCACATTCGTGATTTTGGTGAGCTTTATGACAGGGTTGAATGGACTGTTGGATGGTTTGATTTTAAACCGAACGCCTCACATTCGAATTTACAATGAAATAAAACCGTCGGAAACACAACCCATACAAAATTCAGAAAAGTATAAGAATTCCCTGCACGTCATACATAGCATAAAGCCAAAGCAAAGTAAGATCAGCATATACAATAACCAACCACTTATTGCGGCTTTAAAGAAAGATCCAAGAGTAAAAGGTATTACTCCTGTGGTTGGAGCCCGGGTGTTTTATGTTTCAGGTGCCATACAATTAAACGGGAATTTGTTTGGCGTAGATGTACAGGAACAAACCCGGTTATTCAATTTTGGAGATTATATCACCAAAGGGAAATCCGAGAATCTGGCAAATAATGAAAACGGTATTATTATAGGTGCAGGTGTTGCCAAAAAACTATCTCTGAATTTAAACGATTATGTGCAGGTTATTTCAACCACAGGACAAAAAATGCGGCTTAAAATTGTGGCTTTTTTTCAAAGTGGACTTGCAGATATCGACAATATGCAGAGTTATGTAAATATCAAGACCAGCCAGAGAATACAGGGTATGCCAAGGGATTTTATCACCGATATTCACGTAAAACTTTGGGATATCAATCATGCTGTGGGAATGGCCGCAGAAATTCGAAATAAATTTCAATTAAATGCAGTAGACATTATTGCTGCAAACGCGCAATTTGAAACAGGTACCAAAATCAGAAATATGATAACTTATGCAGTCTCCATCACATTGTTGATTGTGGCGGGTTTTGGTATCTATAATATTTTGAATATGCTCATTTTTCAAAAAATGAATGATATCGCCATTTTAAAGGCCACGGGTTTTTCTGGTAAAGATGTGCGCAGAATATTTTTATACCAGGCAATGATGATTGGCATTATTGGAGGAATTATAGGTTTGATAATTGGATATACCGGCTCTGTGGCAATTAGCAAATCGCCATTTGAAACAGAAGCGCTACCGACCATTCATTATTTTCCGGTAAATTTTGATCCGAAATTTTATGTTATAGGAACTGTTTTTGCAATGCTCACCACTTTTTTTGCAGGGCTGATGCCGGCGCGGAAAGCGAGCAAAGTAGATCCGGTTGAAATTTTAAGAGGGCAATAAATGGATATCGTTTTAAGTGCAAAAGACATCAACAAACATTTTTTTGATCCCATAGACAATCATGTTTTAAAAGATGTGTCTTTGCAAATAAACAGAGGTGAATTTGTTTCTATCATGGGGAAATCCGGTTGTGGCAAAAGTACCCTGCTGTACATTCTGAGTACCATGGATACCAATTATGAAGGAAATGTAGAATTGCACCATCAAAACCTGCGTGGTTTGAAAAACACTGAATTGGCTGCAATCCGAAACAAGCGTATTGGGTTTGTATTTCAATTTCATTATTTATTACCTGAATTTTCAGTATTGGACAATGTGATGTTGCCCGCGCTGCGTTTGGGAGAAAAAGATAAAGATGAAATTGAGCATGATGCCATGGAAAAATTAAAAATGTTGGATATTTCTGAAACTGCAAAGAAACTAGCGACCAGAATTTCAGGTGGTCAGAAACAACGTGTAGCCATTGCCAGGTCGCTGATTAATGATCCGGATATTATCATGGGAGATGAGCCAACCGGTAATCTGGACAGCAAAAACAGCGATGTGGTTTTTGATATTTTCAGAAATATTTCTTCGGGTAAAAAACAATCCATTCTGGTTGTAACCCATGATTTGGATTTTGCAAAAAGAACCGACCGCATTATTGAAATGGCAGACGGCAGAATAATCCACTGAATTTATTCTTCAAATTCTACATGCACATCCTGATTTATATCGGGATGTAAACTACGCGCTACAGGACAAGTTTTAATTATTCGCAATACCCCTTCACGTGCATGCATATCATCTATTTCCCTTAGTTTTAGTTTCATATTTACTTCAATCCGCACAATTCTCCGGGGATCGTTAGCCATATGTTTGATTGTAGTTGCCGACGCACCGTCTAAATGGTATCCATGATTCTGGCAATAAATTCCCATTGTGGTGATAATGCAAACCGTGAGACTGAGTGCACAAAGATCTGTAGGAGAGAATGCTTCGCCTCTGCCCTGATTGTCGGTAGGGGCATCTGTATGTATGATGGTGCCGCTCTGGATATGTGTATTCTGGGTTCTGAGCTCGCCGAGATATTTGGTTTCAAATCCTGCCATAGGATTCAAAGTTAGGATTAAAATCAGAAGAACATATCGGTTCTTTTATATCTATCAGCGGGTGGTGTGGAATTAAATTTATATCGTAAGGAAACAGAATAGTTTTGAAATCTTGCCCAATTAGACGGTGTCAGTATATCCTGATTCATACATCCAATTGTTGGTTTATAGAAAGCTTCAATATTTAAGTCACAACTTAGATTTAACTTTATTCCAATTGGCGACGAAGCCGAGTAAAACGTTCCAGCCGCAGACCCAAGGATTTTGGAGCCAATAAAAGGCTCTCCTCCAAGGTTTTTTGCATATGCTCCATAACCCATGAAAACTTCACCCCCCAGTGTGAATCCAATAAAATTTGCAATTGATTTTGTGTGTATTGATGTTTTTAAAAAACAACCAAACGATCGCAAATTCATTCCATAAACAGAGAATGTATCACCTTGTAAATTATTCATCTGATTCTCTTTATAAATATAGGTTGTAAAAGTTTGATCATTTAAAGTTGTCACGCCAAGTCCAACTCCCCATTCCCAATGTTGCGCTAATTTTGTATTTGAAAGCTTATATCTCCATTCCAGGCTTGGAAAAAAAGACACCATGTATATGTCTTTATATGAAATGAAATCTTTATTTGTGTGAAATTTTATGGATTGAATGTCAGTTCCTTTCACCAAAGTTTCCCAATACCGATGATTTAAATATCCATAATAAGAAGAAGTGCCCAATGAAACATTAAATGAAAAACTAAATAAATGTCCTTTTTTCGATTTTATTGAATCCTGACCGATTAACTGCCCATTTACTTCTGAAAATAAAAGAAAATTCAGTAAAAAGATGCAAGCCAGTATGGGATTTTGAACAAAAATGAATGTTTTACGGTGCATGGATTCAGGGAATAACTAAAAAGCTGCAATAATATTGCTGAAATATCGTAATTTTGCACCGCAAATAACAACCAGCTTATTTGCATGCCAAATCCAAAAATTTTATTTGAAGGTCTTACGTTCGACGATGTACTCGTGGTGCCCGGCTATTCAGAGGTTTTGCCCAGAGATACCAATACATCCACCCAACTTACCAAAAAACTCAGAATCAACGTACCCTTGGTTACCGCTGCCATGGATACCGTAACGGAAAGCCGCATGGCCATTGCCATGGCCCGTGAAGGAGGTATTGGAATCATCCATAAAAACATGAGCATCGAGCGCCAGGCGCAGGAAGTAAAAAAAGTAAAAAGGAGCGAGAGCGGAATGATTCAGGATCCGGTTACCCTAACGCCGGAAGCTAGCCTGAATGATGCATTGAGGTTGATGCGCGACAATAAAATTGGCGGTATTCCTGTGGTAAATGAAGTAGGCAAACTGGTGGGTATAATCACCAACAGAGACCTCCGTTTTCAAAGAGATATGAACCAGAAAATCGGCAAGGTGATGACTGTGAATGACCTGATCACAGCTCCTTTGGGAACCGATCTGGTTTCTGCAGAGCAAATTCTGGAACAAACCAAAGTGGAAAAACTTCCCATTGTGGACGACCAGGGATATTTGAAAGGGTTAATCACTTTCAAAGATATTGAGAAGCTTAAAAGCTATCCAAATGCCTGCAAAGACCATTTGGGAAGGCTAATGGTTGGGGCTGCAGTGGGAGTTACAGCCGATACCATGGAAAGAGTAGCTGCACTGGTAGACGTTGGAGTAGACGTAATTGCTATTGATACCGCACACGGGCATAGCAAAGGCGTTTTGAATGAAGTGAAACGGGTAAAAACAGCTTATCCCGATTTGCAGATTATTGCCGGAAACGTGGCAACTGCAGATGCAGCAAAAGCGCTTGCTGAAGCAGGCGCTGATGCAGTAAAAGTGGGAGTGGGTCCGGGTTCCATATGCACGACCAGAATTATAGCGGGTATTGGAATGCCACAACTCAGCGCGGTAATGGAAGCGGCGAAAGCCCTGGAAGGAACCGGTATACCGGTAATTGCCGATGGAGGTATACGCTATAGCGGAGATATTGTTAAAGCACTGGTAGCAGGTGCAGGAACCGTAATGGCCGGAGGATTATTCGCAGGTACTGAAGAAAGCCCTGGTGAAACCACTTTTTTTGATGGTAGAAAAGTGAAAAGCTACCGCGGAATGGGAAGTATTGATGCCATGAAGGATGGCAGCAAAGACCGGTATTTTCAAGATGCGGAAGATGAAATTGCCAAGCTGGTGCCTGAAGGCATAGTAGGAAATGTACCTTATAAAGGAAATTTGAGTGAAGTAGTTTACCAGTTGGTTGGTGGACTTCGCGCAGGAATGGGTTATTGTGGAGCCAGCAGTATTGCACAATTGCAAACTGCTTCTTTTATCAAAATAACCAATGCGGGTATGAAAGAAAGCCATCCGCATGACGTTGCAATTACACGCGAAGCCCCAAATTACAGCCGTTAAGCCAATTTTGCCTTAACATCAATTTAAACTAAATTTATTAAGTTGCAATTTGTTGATGGGTTACATTTGCCCGAATATCTTGCACTATATGAAGCGCTGCGCCATACCGGTTCTGGTATTTTTGCTATTTTATTCTGGCAGCACAAACGGCAATGGTAAACGCCATCTGAATATAAGTAACCAAATGGTTACGGGATTTTGGAATTTGGAAAATTTCATGGATACCATTGACGACCCTGGGTTGGATAGTGAATTTACTCCAGGTGGATTTCGCAAATGGAATACCGAAAAATTTACACAAAAGGTGCGGCATTTGCAACAGGTAATTTCTGCTATGCATCCCGATATCATGGGATTTGCTGAAGTTGAGCATAAGAATTTAATTGCGCTTTTGCTACAGGCGGAAGGATTGAAAATGACGTCATTTGGGATTGTTCATTTTGAATCTCCGGATGAAAGGGGAATAGACGTAGCGCTTATTTACAACAAGGAGAAATTAAAGGAACTTTATTCGGAAAAAATAAATGTACGTGTATCAGACAGCGATGCAACAAGGAATATTTTATATGTAAAACTGGCAATAATTAACCATCCTGATACCCTGCATGTTTTTGTCAACCACTGGCCATCCAGAAGGGGCGGACAGGAGAGGAGTGCCCAAAAACGGATGAAAGCAGCGAATACTTTAATGGGTTTTGTGAGAAAAAATAAATTGTTCGGAAAGAAAACCATATTCCTCGGTGATTTTAATGATGACCCTGCGGATTTAAGCATCAGTAAAGGTCTTAAAGTGATACCCCAGACAAAAAATACAAAAGCAATTCTAACAGATTCCGTTTATATTTCTCTTAACCAATTCCATTCAGATACCATTGGTACATTGAGTTTTGGCGGTAAATGGAATATGTTTGACCAGATCATCATTAATATGGAAAGCCTTTATCCTCCGGGGCATACGCCCGGTATGTATGCGAAACCGGGAGGAGAGTTTATTTATAAAAATAACAGTTTTAAAATATTTGGACCTGAGTGGATGTGTGATACAAATCCTAAATATAAAGGCCAACCTTTGCGAACATTTGCGGGGAAAAAATGGTTAAATGGATACAGCGACCATTTTCCGGTAATGGCCACATTTCAATATGAATAAAAAAAGCGCAGGCAAAGGGAAAAAGTCTACTGAGAAAGCACCCAGGTTAAAGCTCATCAACCGGGAGCTGAGCTGGCTTTCCTTTAATGAACGCGTTTTGCAGGAAGCTTCGGATTTGAATGTTCCGCTATTAGAAAGAATTAAATTTCTGGGGATTTTTTCCAACAATCTGGATGAGTTTTTCCGGGTGCGAGTGGCTGGTGTAAGGCGTATTGTAAATACCAAGCAAATCAGCAATACTGCCCGAAAACAGGCCAAAAAAACATTGGAGGCCATTATTGCTAAAGTAATACAACAACAGAAAAAATTCGACAAGATTTACACGCAGCAAATTCTACCCCAATTGCGTGAAAATGGCATTCAGATTGTAGACGAAAAATCGCTTACCGAGGCCGAATTGAAATCGGTTCGTCAGCATTTTACGCATGTGGTTTCCCAAAAATTATTTCCAATAATCCTAGACGAATCCAGAGGATTTCCGGTGTTAAATGACGGGGATATCTATTTGGCTATAAAGCTATATAACAGGCAAAGTGCGGAAGTGAAATATGCAATTGTGGGTATTCCGGCAAAGGCACTTGGACGATTTTATATTTTACCGGGTAAATCTGAAACCAGTAAAATAATTTTATTGGATGACATTTTAAGATGCTCGCTGGATGTGCTTTTCAAAAGTCTGGACTTTGATGAGTTTACGGCACATACCATTAAAATTACCAGGGATGCAGAATTGGACCTGGATTCAGAATTGGCCACCCCATTGCGTGAGAAGCTGGAGAAAAGTTTAAAACAACGAAAAACGGGTGCACCAACGCGTTTCTTGTATGATGCCAATATGCCTGAAGACCTGTTGCAATTTTTCACCAGAAAATTATTCCTGGATAAAGACAATTTGATAGCAGGGGGCAAATACCACAACTTCCGTGATTTTATTAAATTTCCGCATGTTGGTAGCAGGGAATTGCGATATGCACCTTTTACACCTGCAAGACTTCGCGATTTGGATCAGGCCAAATCGCTTTTGAATGAAATAGAAAAAAGAGATATACTGCTCAGTTATCCTTATCAGACATTTGATTATATCATTCGTTTGCTTCGCGAAGCAGCCATAGATCCTACCGTTTATTCCATCCACATCAGTTTGTATCGAATTGCTGAAAACTCCAGCGTAGTTGAAGCATTAATCAATGCTGCGCAAAATGGGAAACAGGTAGTTGTGCTCATGGAATTGCGCGCCAGATTTATGGAAGAACACAATATTTGGTGGTACAATAAATTAAAAGAAGAGGGAATAAAAGTTATCGAAGGAATTCCCAATCGAAAAGTGCATTCTAAATTAATTGTAATCTCACGTCGCAAAAATTTTAAAACTACCTATTGTACCCATATTGGTACCGGCAATTTTAACGAGGAAACGGCCCGCATATATTGCGATTTCAGCTTGCTAACCTCAAGAAAAAAGATTAGTCAGGAATGCTTAAAAGTATTCGATATGATCATGAATTTTGAACCGGAAAAGTTTGAATTTAATACGCTTTGGGTGAGTCCGGTGAATACGAGAAGCAATTTTGAAGAATTGGTACACCGTGAAATGGTAAATGTAAAACGCGGATTGCCAGCAAGAATGATAATTAAACTAAACAGTCTGGTAGATGACAGGAGTTGTGTATTGTTATACATCGCAGCCCGCGCCGGTGTGAAAGTGGATTTAATTGTTCGCGGAATTTGTTGTCTTCCATTGACCGGTGAGCCCAATATTCGCGCCATCAGTATAGTAGACCGATATCTGGAACATTCACGTATTTATTATTTTGAAAATGGCGGAAAACCGGAAGTTTATATTGGAAGTGCTGATTTGATGCAAAGGAATATTGAATACAGGGTAGAGGTTACAACACCAATACTGGATAAGGAGCATCGTGAATTGCTTACACGTTTCCTGGAAGTTCAACTAAACGACAATGTTAAGGCGCGTGTTTTGGACGGTGAAATGCAAAATAAAATGGTAAAATTGCCCGCAAACGCAAAATTATTGCGCAGCCAGGAAGAGTTTCAACATCTGTTTCGCAGATTGGCCGATACGCCAAATATCCAATAATTTTATTTATCCAGTGCCGCTTTTACAAAACGCACAAAAAGCGGATGTGGATTGGCAACTGTGCTTTTTAATTCCGGATGGAATTGTACACCTACAAACCATTTATGACTTGGAATTTCTACAATTTCACCGAGTCCGGTTTCCGGATTAACACCCGTAATTACCATGCCCGCATCCTCCAGTTTTTGTTTGTATTTATTGTTCAATTCATAACGGTGTCTGTGACGTTCCGTAATGTGGGTCTTGCCATAAGCCCGTGCTGCGTTGGATCCCTTGGACAGGTCGCAGGCATATGCTCCCAAACGCATGGTTCCACCTTTTTGACTTACCTTTTTTTGTTGTTCCATCAGGTCAATAATCGGATCAGGTGTTTTGGAATCCATTTCTGAAGAATGGGCTTTTTTAATACCCAGAACATTCCTTGCATATTCAATTACGCAACATTGCATACCCAGACAAATCCCAAAAAACGGAATATTTTGTTCCCTTGCGAATTTAACGGCTTCCAGTTTTCCTTCAATACCCCGGCTTCCAAAGCCCGGAGCCACTAGTATTCCATCAAATCCACTGAGTTTATTACCAACGTTTACATCTGTAATTAATTCGGAATGAACGAAAGTCACTTTAACTTTACATTCATTTGCCGCACCAGCATGAATAAAGGCTTCATTGATGGATTTATATGCATCCGGCAATTCTACATATTTACCTACGAGTGCAATATTTACTTCACTTTTGGGATGCTCCAGTTTAAAAAGGAAATCACGCCATTTATCCATTTCAGGTTCATTGCGCGAACTCAGTTTTAATTTGCCTAAAACCACCTTATCCAGTTTCTCCTTCAGCATTACCAAAGGCACCTCATAAATGGTTCTCAGATCAATACTTTCAATTACAGCATTGGGTGTAACGTTGCAAAACAGCGCCATTTTTTTGCGCAATTCCGGATTCAGATGTCGTTCAGTTCTGCATACCAAAACATCGGGTTGCACGCCCAATTCCAATAAGTTTTTTACACTGTGCTGGGTTGGCTTTGTTTTCAATTCCCCTGCAGCGGCCAAATATGGAACCAATGTGAGATGCACTACGATAGCATTGTCATCCCCATATTCCCAAATCATTTGACGCATACTTTCGATATAGGGAAGGGATTCAATATCACCAACAGTTCCCCCGATTTCAGTAATTACAATATCGTATTTGCCGCTGTCACCCAATATTTTCATGCGGCGTTTAATTTCATCGGTAATATGTGGAATTACCTGAACGGTTTTTCCCAAATAATCTCCGCGTCTTTCATTTTCGATTACAGTCTGATATACACGGCCGGTGGTGACGTTATTGGCCTGTGAGGTGTATTCATTCAGGAACCTTTCATAATGGCCAAGGTCCAGGTCAGTTTCTGCGCCATCTTCGGTAACATAACACTCCCCATGCTCATAAGGATTTAATGTACCCGGATCCACATTGATGTATGGATCAAATTTTTGTATGGTTACCGAATAACCTCTTGCCTGTAATAATTTCGCCAGTGATGCTGCGATGATTCCTTTGCCAAGGGAAGATGTTACCCCACCCGTAACGAAAACGTATTTTGCACTTTTCATGTTAGAAGATTCCAATAAAATTGGAACGTTACGGGACGCAAAGTTACGATGAAATATCCCGCCGCGAAAAAGAAAGATATTTCGGACTTTTCAACATGCTGAAATAAAAGTAATTAGACAGGAGTTTTCGTTAGATTCTTTTAACTTTTTGCATTTTGATATGCATCTGCAATTTGATTCATTTGTTTGAAATGATGGTTCGCATGCCATACCAAAAATTGCATCCATTGCGCTTTGGAAAGTGTACCCAATCTGGGATGATCGAAGCCTCCGGCTATATGGTTTAATTCATTTTCTTCGGCAAATTTCCGAAGCTTCATCCGGGTTTTTATAAAAGTATCCAATGCTTCTTCCGTATTGCGGAATTTGCCGCTTGGCTCTGCTGCCTGCGGCGCTACCCATCCCTGCCCGTTATAAGCCAGCATTTCATTGATCTTGTTTGTGGAAGATCTGACATGATCTTCTGTTTCCGGTCCGCCATCCCTCAAGATTGCGAGCATACTCGATTTATCGGAAATATTGAGATGTTCCATTACCTCCAGTATATTCCATTTTTCCGGTGCCTGTTTGTAAACAGATGCTTGTGAACTTAGATTTTGTAGAAATTCGGAAATCCGAAATTGGATATCGTCTAAATCATGAAGTAGTGCTTCATTCATAAAAAAATGGATTCAAAGGTGAAAAAAAAAGCATCCATTTGGATGCTTTTTAAAATTTATTTTACGCTCATCAACTCGGTTTCGAATATGAGTGTGGCATCTCCGGGTATGGCTCCGCCTGCGCCTGAGGGTCCATAGCCCAGTTGTGATGGAATAATTAAAAGGTATTGTGCACCTGTTTTCATCAGGGCAATTCCCTCATCCCAGCCAGGTATTACATTTCCCTGTCCGAGTACAAATTCGATGGGCTGACCGCGGTCGTAACTATTATCGAAAACGGTTCCGTCTGCCAGCATTCCCTTGTAATGAACTGCAACTTTTTTACCACTTACTGCTGCATCACCGGTACCTTCTTTTTTCACGACATACCACAACCCGCTTGGAGTGGATTTGGCTTCAGGGTATCTCTTTAATACTTCCTCAGCATTTTGGGCAAAATCCAAATTGGCATCTGCTGCTTTGGCACTTACCAGTTCTGTTTCAAATACCAAAGTTGAATTTGGTGGAATTACACCACCTGCGCCATTTGCACCGTATCCAAGTTTGGATGGAATAATTAAAATGTATTTAGCCCCTTCGCGCATCAACATAATGCCTTCATCCCAACCTTTGATTACTTGTCCTACGCCAATTTTAAAGGCAATCGGCTCATTTCTGCTGTAACTGTTATCAAACTCAGTACCGTTTGCCAACATACCCTTGTAGTGTACAGAAACGCTCATGCCTTTTTCCACTTTTGCTCCGGTGCCTTCCTGGGTTACCACATACCACAATCCGGATGCAGTTTTTTTAGCACCGGGGTAGCGCTTTAATACAGCAGCATCTTCGGTGGCAAAATCGCCGCCCTGAGACATGCTTTTTTGGTAATCCTTAAAAGAATTGCTATCTGCTACAAATTTGTACGCAGCATCTCCTTTTCTAATAATTCTAACAGATTTTATTTGGGTATTGGTGCGAACTTTATTGACTACATCAATACCTGAAACCACTTTGCCAAAAACGGTATGTCTGTTGTCCAGCCATGGAGTTGCAACATGGGTGATGAAAAACTGGCTGCCGTTGGTGTTTGGTCCGCTGTTGGCCATACTCAGAATACCGGCACCATCGTGTTTTAACGATGTGTTGAATTCATCCTGAAAACTATATCCGGGTCCACCGGCTCCGGTACCTTGTGGATCCCCGCCCTGGATCATGAAATCCTGACCATCGCCATTGGCTTTGCTGATTACGCGGTGAAATTTAAGACCGTCGTAAAAAGGAACTCCAAAAGCTTTGGCTTCGTTTGGCAAGGTGCCTTCGGCCAGCCCAACAAAGTTGCAAACCGTTAATGGTGTTTTGTCAAAATGCAGTTTACAAACAATGATACCGCTGTCGGTATTGAATTCAGCATACATGCCGTCATCGTATTTCTGATAGTTTTCTTCCACTTTATATTTGGTTATATAGGTTGTTTTTCCTTTGGATTCCTTGGCCACAATAGACTGGCTGCATGCCAGATTGTTCTTGGTGATTTTTGATGGCAGCTGGGCGTAAGTTGTTGCAATACTGCCAAAAAGAGCAGCACATGCAAGGATAATTTTATTCATGTAGGATTCGTTCTTTCAATTTCTTTGGCAACTTCCGTACCACTTCGTTATAGCTATGGTCTATCCAGTCCAAAATATCTTTTTCGTGGACGCCATCGAAATAAACGGTATTCCATTGCGTTTTGTTCATGTGATAGCCTGGTTGCACCTGTTCAAATCTCTCCCTGAGTTCCATGGCATATTCAGGGTCGCATTTGAGGTTGATGCTGGAAAAGTCTTCGATATTACCCAAACAGAACATCTTGCCGCAAACCTTCCACACAATTACGTCCGGTCCGAAAGGGAAATCTTCCACCACTTCAGGTTTCCCCAAACAATAATTGCGGATAAGGTCAAATTGCATGTGGGTAAAATCGAAAGGGCAAAACTAATACGCGGCATTAATTTTGAAAAGTTTTTTATGATGAGAATAGCAATTCTGGGCTTCCTGATATTCGTTTCGTTGCAATTACAAGCGCAGGAAAATGGTAAGAGCAAACTGCCTAATGTGAGACATACAGCACTGGAATTCACCATGGATGGAATTGCCCTGTATAAGGGAAAACCATTTACAGGCAGTTCGGTACTTCTGTGGGAAAACAACAAGGTGAATGAACAGTTCCATTGGGTAGAGGGTATTAAGGAAGGGCTGTACAGGGAATATACCAAAGATGGCACTCTGGTGACGGTTTTGAACTATTCAAATGGAACAAAGCACGGGCCATATGAATATTATTATGCAAATGGGCCGAAACAATCCGAAGGAACATTTGTGAACGGGGAACTGGACGGTCTGGTAACAGGATATTATGCAACCGGAATTAAAAAATACGCGGTAAATTACAGCAATGGTATACGCAATGGCGCATCTTTAACATGGTTTAAAAATGGAGCTCCGGAGCAGGTGGCATTTTATGTAAATAACATTCCACAAGGGGAAGTTTTGGAATATTACCCCGATTCTTTGTTGTATTCCATCAGCGATTTTCAAATGGGAATTCGAAATGGAAGGCATTATCAATTTCACAGAAGAAGTGGTTGCCCTGCCATGGAAAGTTATTATAAAAAGGGCAAGCCGGATAGTGTGAAGCGCATTTGGAATGAACTGAATTGTTTACTGATTCAGGAGGAACATTATTTGCTTGGCAATAAACATGGTGTTTTTATTAAATACGATGCGAACGGAGATACACTTTCGGTAGAGAATTTTAAAAACAATATTTTGGATGGGGAATTCATGCAATGGGATTCACGAAAAGTGGCGCAGCCTGTACGATCTCGCAAAACCGGTCTGGATGTAAATTTATACACTATAGAACGCGGTGTGGATGTAATCGGTCAATTTAGCGAAGGGAAAAAAGATGGTTTCTGGCGTTATGGTATGTTTACCAATTACCAGCACAGAGAAGGCAATTATGCAGACGATGTGATGGTTGGGGAATGGCATTTTTTTGATTTAAATGGTAAATTGCTGATGAAACAATGGTATGACGAAAGTGGAAATATTACAAAAGAAAAGAAATATAAAAGGCCCAGGAAAAACAATAAATAAGGCTTGACAAAACCACTGTTAATAGGTATTTCAGGAATAAGCGGATCGGGTAAATCTTATTACCTCGATCAAATTAAAAATCATTTTAAAACTATGGTTACTGCTATAAGTTTTGATGATTATTACAGGCCCATTTCAGAACAAAAACCAGATGAAAACGGTATGCTGAACTTCGACCTGCCGGATTCTGTAGATCATGAAAAACTGCTGTTGGATTTGCATCAGCTCATTTCCGGACATCCGGTTGTGATTCAAAAATACCGGTTTGAGAACTTTGAAGCGCCGCAGGAAACTGAAATTTTAGCTCCGGCTCAAATTGTGGTAGTAGAGGGCTTGTTTACGTTTGAAATTGAAGCTTGTAATTCATTGTTAAATCACAGAGTTTTTGTAGAATCAGACGCAGAGATAGCACTGGAACGCAGGTTGAGGAGAGATACGCAGGAACGCGGAATACCGGCAGATCGCAGTATTTATCAATGGAAATACCATGTGACTTCAGCCTGGGAAAAATACATACTTCCGCATCGCGATACCTGTGATTTAATTTTGGAGAATTCAACAGAAGGCACCGGAAATAGCATATTACTATTTGAAAAAATAGATTCCTGGTTGGATAGTTTCCTGAAAAATCAACTTTAATTTATTTTGACTTTTCAATACTCAATGCCCCGGAAGGACATTGGCTTACCTGTTGTATTATTTCTTCTGTATTGGCCGACATTGGCGTAATCCAGGGTCTTTGCAAGGGATGGAATACAGCGGGTAATTCTTTCCAGCAACGCGTGCTGTGGATACATAACCAGGGCTTCCATACAATGGTGATATCGCCGTTGGAGTAACGCATTTCGCGGTTTGGCCTTTCTTCCTGCATTCGAATGGTTAAAATTAAGGAATTCAAAAATAAGTGTAAACAATTAGAATTAACACCTTAAGATTTCTGTCCGTTTTCTTTTCCTTTCCCAATTCTATTCTTTTTTTCAATATCCATTTTAAATTCTGGTAGAACTGCTCTCTGGAAATGCATAATTTTGGGCATGCAAAAAAACATAAAGTGGCTGGCATTATGGATTTTGATTTCAGCTTTTGGAATGAAAGGAGATAAGCCTGCTTACACCATTTTTAATGGAAAAGGGAAAAGGGTGGAATATCAAAAAATGCTGGATGCGGCGTTGAAAGCAGACGTGGTACTATTTGGGGAATTGCACAACAATCCGATTTGCCACTGGCTGGAGCTGGAACTCACCAAGGATATTTATAAGACGAAATTAAATGACCTGGTATTGGGCGCAGAAATGTTTGAATCCGATAACCAAAAAGCATTGGATTCCTTTCTTGAAGGCCATTATGATGCCAAACAACTGAAACAGGCTGCGCGCCTATGGCCCAATTACAATACGGATTATGAACCATTGGTAGCTTTTGCTAAAGAAAAGAAATTGAATTTTGTCGCATCCAATATTCCAAGACGTTATGCGAGACTGGTCAATAGCCGTGGATTTGAAGGATTAGACACCCTCAGTTACCGCGAAAAACTGTGGATTGCACCATTGCCAATTATGTATGACAGCTCACTTCCCGGATATGCGGAAATTCTAAAAGCAATGGGAGGCAGTGGGCATGGAAGTAAGAATATTGCAAAGGCACAGGCAAGTAAAGATGCAACTATGGCATATTTTATTGTGAAAAATCTGGCAGAAGGGAAGGCATTTATTCATTACAACGGAACCTACCACAGCAACAATTACGAAGGAATAGTCTGGTATCTAAAAAAATACAAACCGGGAATTAAGATTGTGACAATTGCATCCGCAGAACAAGGGGACATCCGGGTTATTGACAACGATAATAAAGGACTGGCCGACTTTACGATAATTGTAACAGAAAGCATGACAAAAACGTATTGAAAGTGATTTGTCATTTTTAATCGAAATTTCTTCTCATTCAGAATATTATGTTACCCCTAAGAGTTAATTGCACATTTATGTATTTACGAAATTGTATTTTTTTCTTTGCAACTTTCTTTGGTTCATTAAATGCCCAAAATCTTTATCAGGTTTATGGAAATGTTTCAGATTCACTTTCCGGAGAAAAAATAGTTTCCTGTATCGTTCTTGAAAATGGGAAACCACTTGCCGGCACAGCATCTTCAGGTAATTACAATGTACAGTTACCCGCTGGAAAACATATATTGGAATTCAGCACGGTTGGGTATATCAAAAAACAAATTGAAGTGGATTTACAAGCAGATTATGCACTGCATGTAGAATTGATTTTTGCCAAAACCCTTGGGGAAGCGGTAATTACAGCAGAAAAAGCGGAAAATATTGCAGAAACCAGTCGCATTGGAAATATTTCTATTCCTGCACAGGCAATTAAAAAAATTCCAACCATGTTCGGCGAAAGCGATGTATTGAAAGTATTGCAATTGCTGCCCGGAGTAAAACCCGGAATGGAAGGTACCAGTGGTTTGTATGTGCGCGGCGGAAGCCCGGATCAGAATTTGATTTTACTGGATGGCACGCCACTCTACAATGTTTCACATTTATATGGATTTTTCTCTGTATTCAATACCGATGCCCTGAATCATGTGGAACTTACAAAGGGTGGGTTTCCTGCCAGATATGGCGGCAGATTGTCATCGGTATTGGATCTTACCCTTAAAGACGGCAATATGCGCAAATGGCGCGGTTCCGCAAACCTGGGTTTGATTAGTTCCAGTGGCACGGTAGAAGGACCAATTTGGAAAGATAAAATTTCTGTAATTGTTTCAGCGCGCAGAACCTATCTGGATGCTTTGTATCAACCGCTGTTGCGCACCGCTTCCTATAATTCGTATGCCAAACAGGGATATTATTTTTATGATTTAAACGGAAAAATCAATATTCGTCCCACTTCCAAAGATCAGATTTTGTTGAGTTGGTACAGTGGGGATGACAAATTTTACAACAACGTAAAGCCCAATGAGTTTTTATACGATGGCAAAATTTATAAAAACGAAGCCAAAGATGAACTGGGCTGGGGAAACCGCCTGGCAGCAGCCAGATGGAACCATCGCATATCGCCGAAGATGACTTCCTCGCTCATTGCAAATTTTACCCGTTACCAATATCGCGTTTACCAAATGAGTAACCAAAGTGAAAGCAATGATACCGGAGTGATAACCAATAGTTTTGGAAGAGATTTTCGCAGTCTGGTAAAAGATTACGGATTGAAATACGACATCGATTACAATCCCAATAATAAAAATGCGATGAAATTTGGGGCGAACATTATTTACCATCAGTTTTCACCGGGTGCAACAGTTTATAAATTGCAGGATGATGCCGCCGCTACCAAATTCGACAGCACATTGGGAAGCAGTACAGTAAGGGCAATTGAAAATTATGTATATGCAGAAAACGATATGATTTTAACTCCGAAATGGAAGGTAAATTATGGTTTGCATTACAGCCAGTTTCACCTGAAGGATAAAATGTACCACAGCCTGCAGCCAAGAATCTCTGCCAGATATTTATTGCCCAGAGATTATGCAATAAAATTCTCATTTGTGCGCATGCAGCAATACATTCATTTGCTTACCAACAGCACCATTGGCCTTCCAACGGATTTGTGGGTGCCCAGTGTGAAGGAATTAAAGCCGGAGCACAGCTACCAGTATAATTTGGGAATTGCGAAGACCCTGATGAAAAAATACCTGTTTACCGTTGAAGGATATTACAAAACCATGGTTGGTGTTTTGGATTATAAAAACGGCGCAAATTTTTATAGCAGTTACGAAGATTGGTTTAAAAAAGTGGAGTCTGGTAAAGGAAGAAGTTTTGGACTGGAAGTTTTTTTACAAAGGAAAATTGGAAAATTAAACGGATGGATCAGCTATACTTTGAGCAAAACAGACCGAATATTTCCAACTATAAATTTTGGAGAGAGGTTCCCGTATAAATACGATAGCAGGCATAATGGAAGCATTGTAATGATTTATGATGTGGACAAGAAACATACTTTAGGGCTTACATGGGTGTATTCTACAGGAAATGCATTTACACTGGCAAATACACAAACTGTGGGTGTAAATCCACAAGGACAGTTGGTACAGGTAACAACCTTTGACAAGCGCAATCAATTTCGCGGTGCAGATTACCACAGGCTGGATTTGATGTATACCTTTCATTATCCCAAAAAATGGGGAGAGGTTATGGTGAACGCCGGATTATATAATACTTACAGCAGGGTTAATCCGTTTTATTATACCATTGATTTTGATTCCAATCAAAAGAAACAGATATACAGAGTGGGCTTGTTTCCTGTGCTGCCATTTCTCACTTTCAATTTCACATTTAAATGAGAATTATGGTATATTTAGCAGTGATTATTTCATTTGGTTCTTCCTGCCAAAAAGCGGAGAAAATTGAAAAAATACCTGTTGAAAGTAAATTGTGTGTTTTGGGTATGCAGGAAACTGGAAAGAATTTTGAATTTATGATATTCAGAACTTTGTCCGTTTTAGACAATGCAGATGTTAGTAAACAGCGCACGGATGCTACGGTTTACCTTTACCATAATGGGTTTTGTGTGGATACCATAAAATACAATGCACTACAACAAAAATATATTTCAAAAGTATCCTCTGTTGCAGGAGAAATATATTCCATAAAGGTAAGTTGCAAAGGATTTCAGGATGTTTATGCAGAAACGGTAATGGTAAATCCTGTAACAGTTTCAGGTGCAGTTACCTATTCAAATCGCATATATGGAAAGGATGGAGTATATGATTATACGTTTTTAAATAATTGCAGAATTTCTACCGATATCAATCCCGGAAATCATTCCAATGGTATGGTTATTTCCATTTTAGAGCAATGGAATACGAATCCAAATTCTTTTACCTGGTTTAATAAATGGACCACCACATCAAAGGAAATTTCTCCATTAAATACCACTGAATATAACAGATTTCAACCTGATATTACTACAAACAGCACTGTGAATCGAAATAATCCGAATACATTTATATGTTTGAATCAGGAATCTAAAATTTTAAAAATAGAATTTATACCAAAAGACCAAAAGGTAAAATTCGCTTTTACTACCTATAACAGAAGTGATTCTATGTCTAAATTTGTTTTAAATATTAGAAACATGGAAAAAAATGCTTTCGAGTATACCAATGCCATGGCTTTATATGTTGCATCAGAAGACAATGTATTTCAGGATCCGGTTCAGTTATATTCAAATATTAAAAATGGGGAAGGTGTTTTCGGTTCTTACACCAATGATACATTATTTTTAAAAGTAAAATGAAAAGATATTTATCCATTATATCGCTTGTATTCCTGTTGTTTTCATGCAGAAAAGTTGAAAAAATAGAGAATATCGGAAACATACAACCCAGGCTCTGCCTCAATTGTGTGCTGATGAAAGGTTCTGTGCCTCAAATCTATCTCAATAAAAGTTTGTCTGCACTGGATAATGCACCTATGAAATCCGTTCCCAATGCCTTAGTGCTTATTTACAAAAACGGTTTGTTGCTGGATACTGCAAAATATATTTCGTCAAGCACTTGTTATGGCAGCAGTAAATTTATACCTGAAACCGGGGTTGCATATACGATTAAAGCATCGGCAAAAGGTTATGATCCGGTCGAAGCCAATGCCTATCTGCCAAATGATGTTGTCACTTCAGGAGTGTCTATTGAAATCAAACAAAAAGAATTGGACAGCAGTAATTTTGGCGCGGGTTGGAAATATTACGGACGATTTAAATCGGGCACCATTAAATGCAGTTTTATGGATGAATCTGGGGTGAAAAACCGGTATATGATTACCATTGATGAAGGTTGGAAAAACAGCCATAGCAATGACTATTATTTCAACAGCTGGGTTTGTGATAATGAAGGGGTGGAGACCATTGACAATTTCGATTATTCTTATGGTACCGGGGGTAAATCCTATTTTTTAAATGATGATTTATATGATGGAAAGAAAATTGATTTGGAATTTAATACCGAATCAGAGTACAACACATTTATGAGTCCCGGAGACACACTGGAGTATTATTCCATTCGCATTTATTCATTTACCGAAGATTTTTCGAAACATGTTTATACTGTAAAAATAAACGATCAAAATCAGAACAATCCTTTTTCGGAACCCGTACAAATATTTAGTAATGTGAAAGGCGGATATGGTGCATTTGGCGGGCAAAGTATCAGAGAAATGCTCGTTGCATTTCCGAAATAATTTACTTTAAAAATATACAATTTCAGAACTCTTAAGTTCTGTATTGAAAATTGCATAAGATGGTGCCCCAAAAACACCGGCAATTTCTCCAGGGTTCATCAGCAGACAATTTCCAAATTTTTGTTTGTCTGCCTTGTGGTTATGTCCGTAAAAAACACAATCATACCAGCCTGTTTTGGCCAGACTTTTTGCATAAAACGGATAATGGGTAACCCCAATGCGAATTCCATCAATAGATAAGAGGTTTTCTGTATCCCCAATATACTCACCATAAAGATGAAAATTGGCAAATCCATTCGTAACTTTTTGAATGTGAAACCGGTCACCATCATTATTGCCAAAAACTGCATGAACAGTAAAACCGCTCTCGGCTAATTGTTTGGCTGCAAAAGGGGCACAAAAATCACCGCAAAAAATCACTTCGGAGACACCATGCGACTTCATCTTGTCTATTGCTGTAGCGAGGTTTGCTAAATTATCGTGTATATCGCTGAGTACGCCAAATACCATTTGGTAAAAGTTTTAAGGGTCGAAAATAAGGATTCATTGTAATTTTGCAGTGTATTTTATTGAAATGGCAATTATTATCACAGAGGAATGTATCAATTGCGGAGCCTGCGAGCCTGAATGTCCGAATAACGCTATTTACGAAGCCGGCGTAAACTGGACTATTGCAGATGGTACTGAAGTAACGGGTATGTACCGAATGGCTGATGGTAGGGAAGTAGATGTAAACGATAAATTTGGGCCTATTAGCGAGGAGGTATATTTTATTGTTCCGGATAAATGCACGGAATGTACAGGCTTCCATGAGGAACCCCAATGCGCCGCAGTTTGCCCTGTGGATTGCTGTGTTCCGGATCCGGACCATGTGGAATCCAAAGAAGTTTTGCTGGATCGAAAAGAACGACTTCATGTATAATACGGTTAAATTGCAAATAAAACCCGAACAAATGCCCTAACTTAAGTATTGACTTAGCAGCTAAAATCACCCACCCATGTCCATTCGCAAAATTTGTCTACAAACCTGGGCTCCCCTTAGGCGAGAACCAGCTTCAAAATCTGAAATGATAAGCAGCCTTCTCTTTGGAGAAACGGTAACCGTGAAAAACAAACATGAAGATTGGCTGGAAATTGTATGTGATTTTGATTCCTATCCGGGATGGATTCCGGAAAATTACCTGGAAGATATGTCTTCCGAATATTCAAACTGGAAACATGTTTTGCGCTCACAGAGTGCAGTTTTAATGCATGACAGCCATCGTATACATTTGACGGCTGGCAGCAATATTCCCGACAGCGATATTGTAAAAATTCGCGAAGAATCATGGAGATTGACTATAAGGGATCCGGAATTATATCTGGAATTGTGGCAACATGCCTCGGGATTTATGCATGTGCCTTATTTGTGGGGAGGCAGAAGCGATTGTGGAATGGATTGCAGCGGATTGGTGCAGGTAGGTTTTAAAATGATGGGAAAACGAATGCCAAGAGATTCCAGTAAACAGGCTGAATTGGGTGTGACTGTACCCTTTGGTGAGCATTTGCCCAACGATTTGGCATTTTTTCACAATAAAACCGGTGAAATTACCCATGTGGGAATTGTAGCGAGACATGGCTTCATACATGCAAGCGGCAGGGTACGGATAGATGATCTGACAGCGCGAGGTATCATTTGTCGCGATAATGGAACTCTAACCCACCATCTGGCTGTAATTAAAAGAATTATGCCGCAGGTATAAATTCGCAAATAAGCATAAGACAATGGCAGATAAAACAGGTTTTATACAAACCATTCAAAACGGATATACATTTAAGGGCGATTCTATTACCATCGGAATGCCCGTTTGGAACGAAGAAGTAATTCAGGAATCGCCTGTAAGGGTTCCTCTAAGTACTTTTAACAGGCATGGATTAATTGCCGGTGCAACCGGAACCGGTAAAACCAAAACATTACAGGGTCTGGCTGAACAATTGAGCAAAAAAGGGGTAAGTGTACTTCTTATGGATATCAAAGGCGATCTGAGTGGCATTGCTGTGCCCGGAGAAAGCAATCCGAAAATAGAAGACAGGCACAAATTGCTGGGCTTGAAATGGGAGCCCATAGAAAACAATGCTGAATTTCTGAGTATCAGCGATGAACCGGGAACAAGAATGCGGGCTACAGTGAGTGAATTTGGCCCGGTATTACTCAGTAGAATACTGGAATTAAATGATGTGCAGAGCGGTACCATTTCCCTGTTATTCAAATACAGTGACGATAACAAATTGCCGCTGCTGGATATTACTGATTTGCGCAAAACCCTTCAATACATGAGCCAGGAGGGAAAGGATGAAATTGAAAAAAACTACGGACTGGTAAGCACCACGAGTGTTGGTGCAATTCTTCGGAATATTATCCGAATTGAGGAACAGGGGGCGTCTAAATTTTTTGGAGAACCCAGTTTTGATATAGATGATTTGATACGATTGGATAACCAGGGAAGAGGCATGGTGAATGTAGTGCGTCTTTCCGATGTGCAGGGAAAGCCACAATTGTTCAGCACTTTTATGTTATGTCTGCTTGCTGAGATTTATGCCACCATGCCGGAACGTGGCGATATGGATGCACCGGAACTGGTAATATTCATGGATGAGGCGCATTTGATATTTAAAGATGCAACCAAAGAATTGTTAAACCAGATTGAAACCATGGTGAAACTGATACGAAGTAAAGGGGTTGGTTTATTTTTTATTACCCAAAATCCATCGGATATTCCCGATGAAGTTTTGGGTCAATTGGGTTTTAAGCTGCAACATGCCCTGCGTGCGTTTACGGCAAAGGACCGAAAGGACATTGAAAAGGCTGCCGAAAATTATCCGATCAGCGAATATTATGATACCGAAAATCTGATAACACAGTTAGGAATCGGAGAGGCTCTGGTAACGGTTTTGAATGAAAAAGGGGTGCCAACACCGCTCGTTCATACCATGTTGTGTGCACCGGGGAGCAGAATGGATGTTTTAACTGCTGATGAATTAGAAAAAACCATTCGAAAATCTACTATTGCTCAGAAATACGAAAACGAACTGGATCGCGAATCTGCGAGTGAAATTCTGGCTAAAAAAATAGAAGAACTACACCAAAGTCAACAGGAAACGGAAGATGAAAATCCAAAACCAGGTGGCAGGGAGGAGAAATCATTTGTAGAAAAAGCTATTAGCAGTTCCGTTGGAAGAACTGTGGTGCGGGAGCTTACACGTGGCTTGTTAGGAGTTTTGGGATTGAATAGTACCAGAAAAAGAAGAAAAAATAGTCTATTTTAAAATATGAAATTACAAGAGTATTTAAATGAAATAAAAAAAGAATTCCATTTGCGTCATGGTTTCGAATTTGGTTTTACAGAAGGCCAGAGCGAGGCGCATTTTGATCTCACCACACAAGCAGCCATGCAATATCTGCAGGGATTGCTTATGAGTGGAAAAATGAATGAAATGCAGCAGATGATTTCTTCGAATCCGGAAGCATTAAAAGACAGTACTTTTTATTCAGATCTGATTCAAAAATGTACGGAGAGCTATTACGCTTTGGATTGGGATTATGAAAAGAAAAAGACTTTGGCCGAAACTGCATTGGGTTTTGCCATTGCCGGTTTGAAACAGCGGTTTGATGAAGGCGGTTATACTGCAGATTCAGCTGGGGTAATGAAATTTATTGGGCTGGACAGCGGACTAATGGGAATGATGGGAAAAGTAGGCGGATTTTTTAATAAGTTTCGTAAATAACTTATAACAAAGTCCCGTTCAATTTTTTTAACTGACTTTCTGCAATTTTCTGATCATAGGAGGCATCCGCAAATCGAAGCTGAGCCTGTAAATAACCATTTTGCGCATCTTTTAATTCCAGGGAAGTACTTTTACCGAGCTTGAATCTTTCTAAAATAATTTGCATATATTCCTTTGCGATATTTACACTTTCTTCTTCCAGTTTTAGTTGTGCATAACTGAGTGTCAACGCCTGGTATGCCTGGTTAAAGGCTTCCTGAACACGCTTCTTCTCCGAGTATATTCCGATTTCATAATAATGGCTGTTGATTTTTGCAACCTGAATGTTGCTTTTAATCACCGAACCATTAAATAAATTCCAGCTCAAAGTGAGGCCATAGGTATATCCAAGACTTTGATTTAACAGCGCAAAGCCTGCTTCGCTGTTAGTTCTGTTCCAATTGTAATTGGCAACCAGATTTAATTTTGGATAGCTCAGAGAAATCGCTTCCTTAATTTGATAATTGTTTTGTATCCACTTTGATTCCGCAATTTTTACCGCGCTGTTATCATTCAATAATTTACTCTCATAAAACGCCCTGTCCTGAATTGTTCCGGCAGGAGATGTATCCACTATAAAATCATAAGTTTGGGTTCCACCCAATTGCCTGTTTAATTCTGATTTTAAATTTTGTATCGCAAAATTTTGTTGCAATTCCGCGGCTAATTGTTCGTTTAATTCCAATTTTGCCTGTAATATATCGGCCTTTGAACCAGAACCTATTTCCAACCTGGTTTCCGCTATGGAAAGGCGTTCCCGGTAAATGGCAAGTGTATTTTCAATTGCAGTTTTCTTTTGGGTTAAACGAGATAAATTGTAAAAATTGGTGATAATATCCATCACAGAATTTTCCATTTGTTGTTTCACCTGCAATTCACCCTGCGTGGAAATTTCAATTAATTTTTTGTAGGTGGTAAACATTTTCATACCATCGAATATGGTCCAGTTCAATGCGAGACCGGCATTGAGATTTCCGCTACCAACGCCATTCTTGTTTACTTCCAGTCCGGTGGAAAATACCTGGTTAATATTGTTGGATGATTTATTTGCACCAGCATTGAGGAAAACAGAAGGCAACATTCCTGCATTTCCCTTTGTTGCCTGTTCTTTTAAAATAGCGCTCCAGTCTTTTATTAATTTTATTTCATAGTTATTCTCCAAGGCTACCTGTATGGTTTCTCTAAGTCCAAGTGCATTTTGTGCGCGCAGTGAAGTGTTTGGCTGAAAACATAAAAATCCGGTGATGAGAAACAATTGAATTTTCATAGGGCTTTTTTGTTGCGTGATAAAATGGAATAAATCGTAGGAATCACATATAAAGTTAATATTAGCGCAAATAAAAGGCCTCCAATAATCACAATTCCCATGCTCATTCTGCTTTTAGAACCTGCTCCCAAAGCGAGTGCAATTGGCAAAGCACCCAGAGCCGTTGCAATTGTGGTCATTAATATTGGTCGCAATCTTTGTGCGGCTGCCTGCCGTATTGCTTGTTGTTTTTGCATGCCTTTTTCCTGTAACTGATTGGCAAACTCAACAATTAAAATACCATTTTTTGTAACCAAACCAATGAGCATAATCATTCCAATCTGGCTGAAAATGTTAAGTGTCTGATTAAAATACCAAAGGGATATCAAAGCACCGGACATTGCCAAAGGCACAGTGAGCATGATTATAAACGGATCAATAAAACTTTCAAATTGTGCACTCAACACCAAATAAACCAGAACCAGAGCAAATACAAATGCAAATAAAATATTGGAAGAACTCTCTTCAAAATCGCGCGATGCTCCTGTTAATTGTGTGCTGAAAGATTCATCCAGATGTTTTTTTGCGATAAGCTGCATTGCTGTAATACCTTGTCCAATGGTTTTACCTGGCGCAAGACCTGCACTGATCGTCGCAGAGGTATATCGGTTATAATGGTATAATTGCGGCGGACTGCTGAGTTCTGTCAACTTAATCAAATTGTCTAACTGCACCAGTTTCCCATCTCGGGAGCGAACATAAATAGATGAAAGATCTGCGGGTTGCATTCTTTTTACACGCTCCATTTGCCCCATTACCTGATATTGTTTTCCATTCATGGTAAAATAGGAAAATCTTTGTCCGCTATAAGCCAGTTGAAGGGTTTGGGCAATATCAATTACCGATACTCCTACATTATTGGCTTTTTCCCGGTCTATTTCCACATCCAGTTCCGGTTTATTAAATTTCAAATCAATATCTACTCCCTGTAGGGTAGGATCATTTTTTGCATCATCCAGAATTAAAGGTATTACCGATTTTAATTTTTCAAAATTGGGTGCCTGAATTACAAATTGAACCGGCAACGCACCTCTGTTTCCCCCGGCAGATATTGTTTGTTCCTGCAATACGAAAATGCGCGCCTCCGGGAAGTCTTCCGCTTTTTTCATGATATATCCTGCAATTTGTTGCTGGCTCCTTTTTCTTTTATCGGGATCAACCAAAACCACCCTTCCGAAACCTGTATTCACAGCTCCGGAACCCACAAAACCGGGAGCCGTAACAGCAAGCATAATCTTTTTTTCAGGTATGGAATCATCTACAAATTTTGAAAAATGTCCCATGAAATCATCCATGTATTCAAAAGAAGTCCCTTCCGGTGCAGTGGCTGAAATCCGGAACCAGCTTCTATCATCCAGTGGTGCAAGTTCGGATGGGATACTTTTTCCGACTACAAAAATTAATCCAACAGAAATAAAAATAATACCGATACTCCACCATTTGAATTTCATAAAACCATTCAGGGATGCGGAATACGAATCTACCAATGCTGTAAAAAATGGTTCTGTTTTTTCATAAAAACGGCTCTTTTTATGATTTTTTCTCACCATTCTGGCATTTAACATTGGAGTTAAACTCAAGGATACAAATGCACTGATTAATACAGCTCCGGCAAGCACCACGCCAAATTCCCGAAATAAGCGTCCCACAAAGCCCTGCAAAAACATAATGGGTAAAAACACAATTGCAAGTGTTAAGGAAGTAGAAATTACCGCAAAAAATATTTCTTTAGAACCTTTGTGTGCAGCTTCAATCGGATCCATTCCCTCTTCCACTTTCTTATAAATATTTTCCGTTACCACAATACCGTCATCTACTACCAAACCGGTTGCCAGAACTATGGCCAGTAGTGTGAGTATATTGATGGAGTAATCCATCAGATACATGATAAAAAATGCACCGATTAATGAAACAGGAATATCAATTAAAGGCCGGAAAGCAATAAGCCAATCCCTGAAAAACAGAAAAATTATGAGGATTACAAGTATGATAGCTATTAATAAAGTTTCCTCAACTTCCGCAACGGATTTGGTTACAAAACGTGTTTTATCCAGCGCAATATTCACTTCATAATCCGAGGGTAAATCCTTTTTTAACTGCCCCAGTCTTTTATAAAATTCATCTGCAATGTCGATATAATTTGCTCCGGGTTGTGGAACAATACCGAGTCCGATCATGTCCAAACCATTATCTTTTAGCGCGGTTTCTTCATTTTCAGGTCCTAATTCAGCTCTACCCACATCACTGAGTTTTACGGGTGTTCCTTTTCCATTTTCCTGTACAATTAAATTGTTAAATGCACTTTCGTCCGTAAGTCTTCCAATAGTTTTTACCGTCAATTCTGTTGCATTTCCGGCAATTTTCCCTGCAGGTAGTTCAATGTTTTCCCGGTCCAGAGCATTTTTAACATCCAATGGAACCATTTGGTGTGCGGCGAGTTTGGCCGGATCCAGCCATATGCGCATGGCATATTTCTTTTGACCCCAGATCTGAATGGTGCTTACTCCGTTGATGGTTTGCAATCGCTCAGCAATTACGTTTTCCGCATAATCGCTTACCTCCATTATTCCCCTTTTATTGCTTTTTAAAGTCATCGCAATGATGGCATCGGAGTTGGCATCGGACTTTGTCACTACCGGAAGAGCATCAATGTCTTTTGGCAATAAACGCACTGCCTGACTCACTTTATCCCGGACATCATTTGCAGCCGCTTCCAAATCTTCATCCAGATTAAATTCTACTGTGATATTGCTATTTCCGAGATTGCTGGAAGATGAAATGGTTCTTACCCCTGCAATTCCGTTAATAGCTTTTTCCAATGGTTCGGTAATCTGGCTCTCAATCACCTCTGCATTTGCGCCACTGTAAGTGGTGCGCACGGTAATAATGGGTGGATCTATATTGGGAAATTCCCTGACACCTAAATATTCAAATCCGATAACACCAAAAAGTATGATGATAACCGACATCACAATTGCCAATACCGGTCGGTTAATACTCAATGAAGATAAATTCATTTCAATTGGATCTTACAGGCACAACAGCAGAACCGGGTTTGAGCAACAATACGCCTCCGGTTACTATGGAATCCCCAACATTTAAGCCGGATGATATTTCAATTTTATCTGCGGCTCGAATACCTGTGGTTACAACAACTGGTTCCGCCTTTCCCTGTACAATCCGAAATACTTTTTGACCACGGATATCGGATACCAGAGATTCCGTTGGAACCAATAACGCAGTGGCGTTAGAACCCAGACTGAGTTTGACTTTTGCAAATACCCCTGGTGCCAGCGTTTCGCCCGGATTAGCACAAAGTGCCCTAACCCGGATACTTCTGGTTAATTCATCCAGATTCGGATCAATGGCATAAACCCTCCCCTGAAACTCACCCTGAAATCCATCTACAGTGAAGCTGATATTATCCCCCTTCTTTAATAATTTCAAATATTTTTCAGGCACGGAAAAATCAAGTTTCAATGGATTTTTTTGCACCAAAGTTGAAATAGTGGTAGCCGTGTTCACCATGCCACCTTCACTTATTTCCCTTAAACCCATGGTGCCGGAAAAAGGTGCTCTGATTTCTGTTTCATGTATTTGCGCGGTGAGCGCTTCCCCATCCGCCTGTAAATTATGCAGTTCATTCAAAGTCTGATCGTACTCTTCTTGTCCAATGGCCTGAATATCTAAAAGTTTTTTTAACCGTTTTTCTTTTTCCACTGCCAGGTTGGTTAATGCAATATTTTTCTTTTGCTGGGCTCGCAATTCTTCATCGTTGAGCTTAACCAGCAACTGGTTTTTTTCCACCTTTTGTCCTTCCACAAAATAAATTCCGGTTATCCTTCCTGCCTGTTCGGCCTGTATGGATACATATTCATTGCCTTTTAGTGTTCCGGACAGAAAGATGTTATTATCCAAAGCGGATTGTTGTACCACATATATTCCGACTTTAACCGGACCTTTTTTCAGGTTCTTATCCGGACCGGTAACTTTCGGACTTAAAAAGAGAAATTTAATTGCAAATAGGGTTGCAAATAACAAAAGCAGGACGAGTAGAAGTCTGTATTTTTTCAATGGATTCTATTACAATTAACAGGTACAAAAATATTCATATGGTCTGTGTTTGGGTATAAATTGGAATAGGGTTTTAACATTTTCTCTTAAAAATAGTTTGTGACAACAAATGAAAAGGTACTTTGATTTGCCAACAAACTGTACTGCAAACCATACATGCGCATAACAAATTTCCTTTAATTACGCCATATTGGGAACTTTGCAGCTTCGTGGTAAAGTTTTTGCGTAATCCTATTCATCTGGGTGATTTAAACCTGCATATTGGCCACCGGCAATGGTTCCGGTATTTAGTTGTGCTGCTTTGTCTGTTCACCGTCATTTCCAATTCCGGTGCGCAAACCTATGTTTCTCCCAAAAAAGCCAATTCCGGAATTACGGTTGCCGTTGAAATTACAGACAACAAGGATCTGGAATTTATTAAAAATAATTTAAAGCGTTTCTATGGTGTTCAGCGGGTGCGCGTAAATGGTTCCGTTAATGTGGAACAGGCTGCATCTGTGCTTGAATTGTTAGAAGACTTGCAAGACGTTCAATTGATAAAATATTCAGGAGAACTGACTGAGGATGCACTTTTAAAATTGGAATGGGTGAACAATATCACCTTGTTTTTGAAGAATGGAAAAGAAGATCAGGTGTTGTTGAATGATAATTTGGGGAAATTAAACGGCCTGACTTTGGTATTTGAAGTGGTACCTGAAGATTATTTTTTTATAGACAATCTAAAGAAGATAAAATCTCTGATTTTTATTGCGCCATTCGTTTCCAAAGAGGCAGCAATTGCTGTGGGAAAAGCATCTTCCATTGCGGGTTTGAAACAATTTGGCATTAGCATTGACAGGTTGACTGAGTTGCCTAAATCCATTACTTCGATGTCCGGATTGCAATCACTAATTGTGATTGACAACTTAAGTTGGATGACAGAAAAGTATTACGAGAATTTGCCCGTAAGTAACAAACGCATAGAATACGCAGTTAACGGGAAAAGCAAATCACTCCAATTTTCTTATTTCGCATTAGAGACAGAATTACAACCCTGGGACAACCGGCATTTGGCAGATGTTTTTCCGGGAATGCGTTATGCACCTCGAGTTTACAACAATGGAGACAGCAGTGCTATCAGCAGTTTTACGGATTTTATTCCCTTGAGAAAAGCATTGCCATCCAAATTGAAAAATGGTTGGTATGATACCTATATCATGCCGGAATTTAAAGATGGAGTTTTTCAATTTGAAGTAAATTCGGAACAAAATTCGGTGTTGTATTTGGGCAATGATGCAGCACTTCTGGTTCCGAAATTGTGCATGAAAGATATTAACGATTCCATTTTTCATGGAAATTACCAGTTGAAATGCAGCTGGGCAAACAGGGAAGGAGAGTACTTTATTCGCGGATTGCCTTTAAATTTTGATAGTTCCTTTAAACATTATACGCTGGCACCACAGGGCGTTCTGGAAATAACCGCAACGGATGGAAGGTCCACGCTGGATATCCGAAACGGATATTTTCTAAAATTCTCCATGATGCAAAAATCAGATACCACCAGTAGATTTTACGCATGGAATTCACGCAATTCCAAATGGGAGAATTTTTTTGATTATGATTATCGTTTTGATGATGCAAATTTGGCGGTAGTAGATTTTTATAATTTTTATGCAGGTAAAAAGAACGGAAAGGAAATGTATGGGGTTGACAGAAGTAGTATTTCAGATCGTTTTGAAAACTACGGTTATTTTTATTTGCTGGAACCGGATATGCAAAAAGTGGCGTTGGAAAATTATGGCGGTTATTGGGTTGCGCCCTTTTTGGACCGCGCCCCTGCTGCGAATGCTCTGACTTTAAAACGCGGTAAAAATTTAATTGGATTAAAAAAGGAATATGTAGACAGGCAAAAAGAGGAGGGAATTGTAAAGTTTCAGATTTATGATAAATCATTGGGTTTATTTCCGGAATTAAAGGCTTTTGAGAATTATATTTTTGAAGTGGAAACACCCATGTTACCGCGCGACTTCAGTGCAGCATTCATTAGGGGAATGGTGTACAGCGATTTCAGAATTGTGCAGGTGGGACCTCAGTTTTATTTGGATTTACGCACCGATGAGGGAATTTGGAGACTCACTTTATTTCCGGCTTCCATCAAATATAAAAACCAACCTGCAAAAGCAAAATCGGCACAAAATGATTTTTTGAAAAGGTATCAGAAATACAAAACCATTCGGTTACAGAAAGAAAATGCATTTATAAATTACATGAATCAATTTCATACCAGTCATGTAAGTCAAACCAAAACAAAATTATTTTTTACTAACAATTCTAAAACCGAAGAACATGCGGAATTCCGCATCAGGAGTATGGGTGCCTTCACCTGGGCTGCCCCGGTATTGGCGGATGACAGCTTCGATATCATCTTAAAATTTACGGACAACGGAGGAATACCTCTCGACGTTAAACGTGTTTATATTGCACATGCTGCACCATATCGATACCAGAGTTTTGGGGCTGCAGAAAATTTTACATGTAAAATAAATCCTCCGGGTTTGATTTATATTGCCTGTGTGGATCACAAAGACAGGGTTTTTTATATTACTGCTGCCGAATTTCGTCAAAAACAAATCAGGAACAATTCTTTTGTGTATTTGCCGGTTACAGAGATGCCCAAAGGCATTAAGAACATAAAGGAATTAGAGAAAATTCTCGGTATTTCTAAATAATTAAAACAGCTTTCACAAATCGTGGATAATGCTGTTTGCGGGGATTAAAGAAATGAGACTAATTTGCGTGAATGGAGCCGTGGATGATTGTTCTTGCCTTTGTGTTGTATTTCTTAATGTTGCTTGGAGTTGGCTGGCTGACTGGTAGAAATGCAACCAAAGATTCATATTTTTTAGGTAACCGGCAATCCATTTGGTGGCTGGTAGCATTCGGCATGCTTAGTGATTCCATGAGCGGGGTCTCCTTTATCAGTGTTCCGGGAGATGTATACAATTCCAATTTCTTTTACATGCAAACGGTGATGGGGTATGTACTCGGGTATGTGGTAATCGCATTTGTATTACTTCCTCTTTATTACAAATTGCAGCTCACCAGTATTTACAGTTATCTCGGACAACGTTTCGAAAAAGACCACCAGAGAACCGGAGCTGCTTATTTTGTTCTAAGCCGGTTGGTTGGTTCTGCTGCGAGACTTTGTCTTACTGCAGTAATTCTACAGAAATATTTATTCGATGCAATGGGTTTTCCATTTTGGGCAAGTGTGGCAATCATCATTATTCTAATTCTTACTTATACGATCAAAGGTGGAATTCGCACCCTTGTTTTTACAGATGCGATACAATCCGCTTTTTTGGTTGGAGGACTTGTACTTTGTGTTTGGGCATTATTGAAAGGATTACCAGGTAAAGATATTTTTCAATGGGTACAAACATCCGGACACAGCAACTGGTTCAATTGGGATTTTGGGAGTAAAACTTATTTTTGGAAACACTTTTTGGGCGGTGCATTTATATGTATAACCATGACAGGAATGGACCAGAATATGATGCAAAAAAATTTGAGTTGCAGAAGTCTGAAGGATGCACAAAAGAATATTCTCAGTTATGGTTCGGTGGTATTTATTGTAAATATGATTTTTTTATCTTTGGGTGCCCTGATGTTGCAGTACCTGTTTCAACATCATATTCCAATGCCCCTGAAACCGGATGGAACTGCAGATACGGATGCCATTTTCCCATTGCTGGTATTGGGGAAACACTTAGGGCTAGCCGCCGCAGTCGCATTTATTTTGGGACTTGCCGCCGCAACTTTCAGCAGTGCGGACAGTGTTTTAACCACTCTTACTACTTCCACATATATAGATTTTTTACATTTGGATAACAGCAGCAAATTCAATGAAAAACAAAAAAAGAACATTCGCAATTTCTTACATATTGGTTTTGCATTTTTATTGCTTGGTTTAATTCTGTTTATACGCGCATTGAATAATGACAGTCTGATAACTACAGTATTAATGGTAGCAGGGTTTACATACGGACCTTTACTCGGTTTATTTGCTTTTGGTATTCTCACCAAAATGAAACCCGGTGGAACAGGAGCCATCGTGGTATGTCTTGTTGCACCGTTTTATACTTTCCTTATCAGTAAAATTCCTCCCTCCGCAATAGGTGGGTACAAGTTTGGATTTGAGCTATTGCTAATCAATGGCATGCTCACTTTTATCGGATTAACTTTGGTAAGCATTTTGGGTTCCCGAAAAAAAGCCGTTAATTGAATTTTATTATATCAGTTAAGGCAACTTAACGCTTATATATTTTATGCAAAATTGGAATGAACTTTTAAATCGGCTGGAAGAAATCTCTAAAAAATACCAGGATGCGAATTTGGAAATCAGCAAACTGAGGTATGAGATTTTGATGCAAATGGAAAAGGAGTCTGCCAAAGATGAAGTGCATGAAGAAGAAGTGATTTCTAACCCTAAAACTGAGGATTTACCGCCTTTTCAACCGGTAAATCCCGCTCCTGAAAAGCTCAAAGTAAAACAGAGCAATGAAAGTTTTGAGAGATTTATTGGGGAGAATATTGCAAGCAAACTCGGAATTGTAGTATTAATTATTGGGGTGGCTTTTGGTGTAAAATATGCCATTGACCATCAGTGGATTGGCGCAGGGTTGCGTATATTTCTCGGGTATTTACTGGGCTTCGGGCTCTATTTTGTTTCCAGATACTTAAAAGAAAAATACAGTTCATTTGCATCCGTTTTATCCGGTGGATCCATTGTGATTAATTACCTTATCACCTTTGGAGCATTTAACAATTTTCATCTTTTCCCGCAGTGGCTTTCTTTTTTAATTATGGTGCTGTTTACTGCATTATGTGTGTATGAAGCTATCCGATATGACAAAATACTCATTGCACATCTTGGGCTTATTGGGGCATACTGTATTCCATTTTTGCTTACAACCGGAGATGAAAATATTCGCGCTTTGCTCACTTATTTTGCATTGATTAATGCCGGTATATTATGTATTTCTTATTTTAAAAACTGGCTTTCCCTGCATTGGGTTTCCCTTATTGTTACATGGTCTGTTACCGGTATTTGGTATGCCTTTGAGGCTGACAGCCTGCAGGATGACCGGTTGGCAATTTTGTTTTCATTTGTATTTTATTTGTTGTTTTATGCATCCTATATTCTGTATCAAATCAGATACCGGATTAAAGTGAGTTTATCCCATATTTTACTTGTATTAATAAACTCTTTTACGGCATATTTAATTGGATATGTTGCACTACTTGGATTTCAGCCGGAGCATAACTATTCGGGTATGTTTACAATTACACATGCCTTGATTCATCTGGTTTTTGCCTCCCTGATTTATTATAAGAACCGGGAGGATAGAACTTTATTAATGATGCTCTTTGTGTTATTTGTGGCGAGTATCATTATTGCGGTTCCTGTGCAGTTGAATGGAAATTGGGTTACACTTTTATGGCTGGCAGAGGCAATTGCTTTGTTTTATGCAGCATTCCGAACCAATTATAGATTTCTGTTTCAGGTATCGGTTATGCTTTTTGGGTTTGCCGCACTGAGCCATATCCTGGATTTACGGAGTGAATTTGACAAAAGCAGTTTTGAAGCGCATACATTGATCTGGAATATTTCAACGCTTACCACATTCATTTATTTTATTGCATCCTTGTTGCCTGCATTTTGGGTTGCGAGGCAACATTCGGAAAACAAATATGTGCAATTTCTGTCCGGGGCCATTGTGTTAGGTGGTGTTTTCATTTTATTTCTGGGATCCGATCAGCAGTTAGCCATTTACCTTTCTCACGGAGAAGCCTATCATTTACCAAATTGGCTGCGTTACTGGCAATGGATATATGGAGGTTTTTATATTGGTGTTTTCTCGGCAATTTCGATGCATCCTAAATGGAAAAAATTTGCCGGGAGTTTTGCAATAGTTATTGGGACATTTATGGTATTTGCCCTGACAACTGAAGTTGCAAAAATATTTGCCATGGAAGATTCCCCACATTATCATTTTCAGGAATGGCATTATTATGTATTTGAAGGTATGCTGTTGGCATTGGCTTTCCTGGGCACTACCATTGTTAAAAAAAGACTTCCGGTTGCGGCATGGAAGTATACAGAAATATTTTTGATGCTTTTGGTATTTTGGATGGGTAGTATAGAATGGATGCATCGCGCAAAACATGCAGGAATACATAATGAATTTCGTTTTGGATTGAGCATGCTTTGGGGCATACTGGCCATGGCTTTTGTGTTGATAGGGATATTCAAAGGGAAAGCACATTTTCGGATTTTTGCCTTGGGATTATTTGGAATTGTATTCCTTAAATTATTTATGTATGACAGCCGGGAAATGGAAACGCTTCCCAAAACCATACTCTACATTTCTCTTGGCTTGCTTTTATTGGTAGTTTCGTTCCTGTACAATCGCTTTAAAAGTCTTTGGATATCAGAAGATAAAGAAAATTCAGAATAGGCATTTACCTTTTCATTTCCTCTGGTATGAAGTACCAATGCAGGAAATTACTTTGCCTCAAACCGATGCCAGGTGGTACCAGATCGGTTTTCAATCGGCCTTCTTATTGTTTGGTACTTTGGTTCTCGGCTGGCAACAGGAATGGTGGAGATTGGTATTAATTATTGCAACATGCCTGTCTGTTCAGGTTTTTTTTATTTGGAGAGGATTGCAGAATCTGCAGAGTTTTCGAAGCGCATTGATTACAGCATTGGGTCTTTGTCTATTACTCAGAACATCGGAGTGGTGGGTGTTGGTATTGGCTGGAGCCGTGGCTATTTCCTCCAAATTCTTTATTAAAATAAATGGAAAACATATTTTCAATCCTGCCAATATTGGAATAGTTGCGGCTATTTTTTTTACGGGTAAAGCCTGGATTTCACCGGGCCAATGGGGTAGCGACACCTTGTATCCAATTTCTATATTAATTGCAGGATTTATTGTATGCTATAAAGTAAAGCGCGCACAAACCGGATTTATTTTTCTGGGAATATTGTTTGCTTTAGAATTTGCAAAGCGCTATTTATTTCTGGGATGGCCAATGGATTTGGTATTGCACAGGTTTAGTTCCGGATCGCTGTTGGTTTATGCCTTATTTATGATAACCGACCCAATGACTACGCCCAATCACAAACTGGCGCGAATGGTCTGGGCTACGATTTTGGCATTGCTCACCTTTATCTTATCTGCGCGATACCAGATTTATGAAGCACCTGTATGGGCTTTGTTTTTATTGAGTCCGTTTACACCTCTTTTCGACAAATTATTTCAGGCTAACAAGTTTGAATGGAAACAAAACACAAAAGTTAAATTATATGAAACACAAAAGTAAATTCTTATTGTTCGCAATCTTTACGCTGCTGTACGGCAGCGCATCTGCATTTTGCGGATTTTATGTTGCACAGGCAGGTGCATCGGTCTTTAATAACAAAAGTGAAGTAATTATTGTGCGCGATGGAACCAAACAAACCATTACGATGCTCAATGATTTCAAAGGAGATCTCAAAAAATTTGCCATGGTAATTCCCGTTCCTGTGGTATTAAAACG
This sequence comes from Bacteroidota bacterium, assembly GCA_018333525.1. Lineage (GTDB taxonomy): Bacteria > Bacteroidota > Bacteroidia > NS11-12g > UBA955 > JAGXTF01. The sequence goes on from JAGXTF010000045.1 coordinate 46,292, forward strand.
CAACGATATCCGCGTAATGGAACAATCTTTATTTGGCACTTTCGACAATTATTCCGCACCCAGAATGGTGGAATATTTTGATCAAAATCCCTGTCAAAAATGGGACTACGAAAGTGATATGTATGAGAATCTCAAGGCCAGCAGCAGATCATCCATGGAAGACAAAGCCAGTAGCGTATACAAAAGGGAGAAAGTAACTATAGAAGCACAATATACTGTGGAAGAATATGAAATTGTAATATTGTCTGCAACCGAAAGTGGTGGGCTGGAAGAGTGGTTGAAATCGAATGGTTACGCAATTCCGGAGAATGCAAATGAAGTGTTGCAACCTTATATCAAAGACAAAATGAAATTCTTTGCCGTTAAAATAAATTTAGAAAAGGCCAGGCAAATGAACAGGCAGTATTTGCGACCTATTCAAATTACATTTAATACTCCCAAATTTATGTTACCTATTCGTTTGGGAATGGCAAACAGCAATGGGGAACAAGATTTGATCATTTACTGTTTTACCAAAACAGGAAGGGTAGAAGCTGCCAATTACCGCACCATAGAAATACCGTCTGCTAAAAAAATTCCAACTTTTGTACAGCAGAATTTTGTACAATTTTATAAAGATGTATTTGACAAAAATTATGAAAAGGAAGGAAAAAATGCTGTGTTTGTGGAATACGCATGGAATGTTTCTCCGAATTGGGGAGTTAAATGCGATCCCTGCACAGGTAATCCGCCTATAGTTCAGGATTTGATAAATGCAGGTGTTGGATGGATTGATGCCCAGCAATCCTATACCGGAAATGTTTTTTTTACCAGATTGCATGTGCGTTACAGCCGCGAAAAATTCCCTGAAGATTTAACGTTTATAGAAACTCCCAACAACGCGACATATCAGGTGCGGCAAATTATTACACATCCTGCAACCGGAGATTTTCAATGTAAAGAGGGAATTACATATTTGCAGGATTTGCGCACTCGCAGAAGGCTGGAACTGCAGGAAATGCAGGCGATGGCAGGTTGGGATTCCGATGAATACCCTTTTTATGTGGAACTGGGAGATGGCACCAAAGTTCCGGTTGAAAAGGAAGATGGTCAAAACAGAAATTCATTTCCTGTCTGGTTCCATGGCAATGGTGCACCACCGAGCTGGCTATTGCCGGTATTCCTGTTGATCGCTGCATCAACGATATATCTCATTAGAAAATGGAAATGGCGCAATCCGATTTCCACAGAATTGCGGTAAATTAAAAGGTTTGATTTCGCTCAAACCGGGTTTTTAGGTTAAAGCACTTCTAAGGAAGTGCTTTTTTTATGCGTATAATCGATTTAATGGTGCTTTTAATCATTGCATGATGTCTATTGATGAATATCGTTACTTTTCTGAAATTACAGCTCTACATTTGTAATTGTATGTGGAAATGGCTCTGTATGGTTGCTTTGGGAATGGTTGGACTTTATTCATGCCGTTCCAGGGATAAAGTGATTTTGGTAAAAACAACCCTGCAAAACCATACCCAAATTTCAAAGTTACATGGTCATACTTTAAAACATTTGGGGCAATTAAGCGATTCCGGGACACTTTACGGGCATTATCTCAATTTTGCCGACACATTGCTTGTTCTCTTTCAAAACGAGGACAATATGGAGCTTTGGTTTAATAAATTGCTTTCGGATAATAACGCACTATTCAAACAAACTCTGGGTATTTTGGAACAGGCAGAAAACCATGGCCTGGAAAACGAGTTTTATCATGTTGGCTTTTTAAATTCCGCATTACAAAGCATTCAAAAGAACAGATGGGATAGCATAGTTCCGTATGACAGTCTTTCTATGCTCATGGTTTTATCTGCAGATGCAGTGATGGGATTTTACAGCAATATGCAGAGTGGCAGAATTGACCCTTCCTACACCGGCAGTTTAGACGTGCTACCCAGACGCCGGCATGGATTGTTACTCCCATTGATTTTGGAGGATTCCACTTTCCCTGCATTAAAATATTGCATCCCAAAATTTATGGAATATCGTTTTTTACAAAAGGAATATATGCGTGTAAAAAATAGCCGGAACCCGAGGGATGGAAAAGCCCTTTATCTGGGAAGAATGTTGAGGCCGGGAGACAGTCTGGCATTTCTTTCAAGACGTTTGGCCGAAAGGCTTAAACTTTTTGGCTACTATTCTGTGGAAGATAGCAATATCCATAAAATAAAAAATTACAATTGGGAATTAATGCACGCTGTGGAGCTGTTACAAGCGGCAAATGGATTGGAAGTAAGCGGTAATGTAGATTATAAAACCAGGTTGTTATTGCAAACGACAAAAGACGAAATGTTGATTTCTCTTCGTGCCAATTTGGAGCGCTGGCGCTGGTTGGGTGTGATAAATGAGCATTCCTATGTATGGGCGAATATTGGTGAAAATAAAGTTTACGCATTTAAAAACGATAGTTTAAAAGTAGAGATGAAAATTTGTTCCGGCAAAAGCAGAGATACGGCATATTATAATAAATTGGAACGCGCGAAAAAAGATCAGAAATTAACTGCACCTGATAATCTGGAAACCCCACTGATGAAGGCCGAAATGACGCATATGGTTGTAAATCCTTCCTGGTTTGTTCCCAAAAATATTATGATAAAGGAGTTGCTTCCCCAGTTAAAAACAGACAGGAGTATATTAACGGAAAAAAATTATATTCTCCGCAATTATAAAGGAGAAGAAATTGATCCCAACAGCATCGACTGGTCACAGGTTACGGAAAAAAACTGGAAATACGGAATGGAGCAGCTTCCCGGAGAAGAAAATGCGCTGGGTAAAATCGTCATTCATTTTCCAAATAAATACAGCATTTTTATGCATGACACACCTTCGAAATTTGCATTTGAATATAAAGACCGGCACGTAAGTCATGGTTGTATGAGAATGGAAGAACCTCTGAAAATGGCCGAATTTTTATCTTCTTTCAACAAAAAAAACAACATAGACGAAATTTATATTGCTGCCGGAATGGAACCCGTTTTGGATGAGAAAAAAATAAAAAAATACCAGGAGGATATGAAAGATTCAGTCAGGGCTGCAAAGCTAAAACCCAAGCCTAACCGATATTTCAAGAATGATAAATCCATTCCCGTTTACCTGGTGTATTTTACCTGTTCTGTAAATTCTGCAGGGAAAATTAATTATTTTTTCGACAGTTATAACCGAGATAAAAAGATGCTTTCGGAAATGAAAAGGCCTTCAAAAAAAGTCAGAAAAACCAAGGTAAATTCCCAACAGGTATTTAGTCCATGATATGCATAGTGCTCCTAACAGCTATGCTTCCATTTTCTACCTGTACCATATAAATTCCATTGGCCAAATGAATTGCATTTACAGAAATAATATCATTGGTTGAGGTGGTTTCAAAAACCAAGGCACCGCTTCCGTTAAATATTTTAATGTGCTTTTCTCCTTTTATGCCAGTTGCATCCATCGTAAATGCACCGGAATTTGGATTGGGATAAATCGCTATTTTTTTAACAGTGGAATTGTTTATTCCGGAGCGGTTCATTACCACCTGTTTGGTTACACAGCAACTGCACTGAGTAGTTGATACCTCCGCACACATGGTAACATTGTAGGTGCCATCAGATTGGAAATTGTATTGTCCCCATTTGCCGCTAACCGGACCTGAATTGTGAAAATTCCAGGTGTAATTTATACCAGTTTGGGGCGCGGTATCCCCGGTGGATGCATTTTTAGGGGTGCATTTCACACCGTAAAAACCATAAGCATAATCGGGAATACTTACAAAATCACAGGTATGTGGTTGTTCATTTATGGCTATGGATTTGGTTGCGCAGGTTCTGCAGGCGCTATCGACCATGGCACATAGTTGAACATTATAATTGGTACTGGAATATGGACTGTAGGTATGTCCGGGATCGGACAAGGTGGAATTGCTGGTATCTCCAAAGTCCCATTGAAAAGAAATGTTTCCACTTGCCCAGGTGCTGTTATTGGTAAATACAACCTGTGTTCCTGAACATACAGGGGCATTGTGCTGGAATGCCACAACAGGTTGCACTTTTACAGTCAAAGTTTTTGTAAGAGAATCTTTACAACCATTGTCTAAGGATATACGCAGTTTTACGTTTTTAGGGCCTAACGTAGACCAATTATGCGTTGGGTTCTGTGCAGTGGAGGTAGTGCCATCGCCAAAATTCCAATAATAAGTTGGATTGGTGCCGGATATTGGAGCAGTTTTGTTAGTAAAGATTGTGGCATCTTTTGAGCAGAGTTCCGTGTTGTCAAATGCCACTATTGGTGCACTTTTTAATGTTACCGTTTTTGTAATGGAATCGCGGCATCCAAAATCAGAAACTGTTACCAATTTTACAGTCTGGTTTCCATTGGTACTAAAGGTGTATTTTGGATGGGTGGTGCTGATGATTACACCCGGTTCCATATGCCAGTAACTCGCAAAAATACCACTCGCAATTGTAGTGCCGTTAGTAAAAGAAACAGGAGTATTGCTGCATTGGTTTGCACCAAAGGAATAGCCTGCTTTTGGTTTTGGAAATTCAAACGCTTTTAATGAAGTAGAGTCTGTACATCCATTATTGGTCACATACAATTTCACGGTATATTGTCCAGGGCTGGGATAATCATGGGTTGGATCTTTAGCGGCAGAAGTTGTTCCATCTCCAAATTTCCATAACCACGAAGAGGTTCCGGGTGTACTATTATTGGTGAACGATACCAGTTCGCCTTCGCATGCATTTACTCGGGTAAAAGCAGCCGTAGGCTTCGCTTTAACAGTAATGGTGGAACTGTCGTAGGTTTCGTAACCGAGTGGTATCGTATAAGCTGTTAATTTAACTTTATATGTTCCGGGCGTAGAGTAAATAAACCAGGGATCAATTGCATTGCTGGTATCCGCAATATTTCCGGTTCCAAAATTCCAATGAAAATGCATACCTCCTTTTTTAATATAACTCAGGTTTTTAAAAATGGCAGTATCAGAACCGCATATTAATGTTGGGCCCTGAAAGTCAGCCTGTACAATTGGATTCATATACAGATTGAGGCACCAGGATGTGTCGCATCCATTGGTTAAATCTGTAAATTTGATACAAACTGAAATAAAACTGTCCTCGAAGATGGTGTTGTTATTAATAAAAGTTACTTCTCCATTATTGGGACCCGAAGGAATTGTAAGAGACAATCCACTTGTAAATACGGTTCCACGGGCAGTTTGTGCATAAACGGATGCAGTCCATTTGGTTCCATAATCTGAATTGGAATAAGCACGTGGTGCACCAAAATCATATATCCAGGGCTGACCCAAAAATACGATGTCGTATGGCGAGCCACCATAGTAAATGTTTTTGGTTGGTTTAGATGAAGCCTGTATTTTGGATCCACCTGGTGCCGGATTAACGGTAGTGATGAAAATAAAACTGTCGTTGGATGCATCATCATCGGCTGCATCAATATAAATGGCAATTCTGTTTTTGCCCCATTTGCTCAATTGTAATCGCTGAAAAAATGTGATTTTTAATGAATCATTTGCCAGAATTTTAGTGGTTACTTTTTGAGTAACTACATTTCCTCCATTTACGGAATAACTCACTTTAAAATTATAGGCAGTATCTTTAAATAGATTTTTAACAGTAATGTCTATCGGATTGGTATAAGTTCCGGAACATACTGAACTGGCAATGGTAAATCCGGTTTTAACAGCTTTCAGATCTGAAGTTTGCTCATATACTCCGCGGTCCGATTGAGGTAAATTTCTTGTTACTCCGGAAAGGTCGTTTGGATTATTTGCATCCGTTACAACATCATTTTGAGTTTGCCATTTTAGACTGTGAAAATCATTGTTTGAAATATCCGCAAATTTAGGATCGAGCACGTTTTCTGTTGGACCTGAAATGCCAAATGATTTCCAATCGCTGAATGAAAAACCGGTGTTGGATTGCATGTACCATAATTCCTGTCCGTTGTTATAACCGTAATACGTATTGCTGTTCCAGTTATTAATATATGCTGTATCATTTATATCCATGGCAGCAAAAGTTGCAGAAATGGATTCTATGATGTAAAAAATATTTCCTGTATGAACCACATCTGTATGAAAATATGGAGATATAATTTCCGCATTATTGTCATACCATTTTCCGCTGGGAGCTTTACTGCCATCGCTATGTACCGTATTTTGAATAATATTGCATTTATAATTTCCTGACTGATTGGAATTTGCATAAATTCCAACAAATCCATCATGCCCAATATTTTTATATATCAGATTATTGCTAATTTGTATGTCTTCAAATTCCTGAGTAGCAATTGCAAACAAATAGCCTCCGTTATTGCCTGTTATGGTATTTCCGGAAATTGTATTGCCATGAATTTTAAATTCACCTTCATTCGGAAAAATGATAAATGCAGCCATATAAAACGAATTATTACTTACCGAATTTAAATTAAATTCAACAGTGCCATAATTCGGAGCCCATAGGCTATCTCCAAAAACAAAATAATTTTCTTCTGCGGCCAGATAACTGTTGATGAGCTTGTTCCCGTTAAAACTCAGGTCTGTGGATGCACGTAAATCCCATAGTGCAAGGGTGGTAACATTGGCATAGGATTGAACATTATCGGCAGAATTTCTGAGAATTTTTATTCTTGAATTATCTCGTAAAAAACCCATCCAAACATTGTTGTAAACCGCAAGATTCTTTACCGAATTGCTATCCAGGGTAAAAGGGTAGGAGCTGCTACCGCTATTTTTGGTTCCGTAAATTACCGTTAATTCTTTTACTCCATTGGATGCAGTGCAACCGGAATATGGCAAATCATGAATATAATTACCTTTAAATAAAGTACTTCTTCCGGTGCTATATGTATAAGTAGAAACCATTCCAAACAATTGTGAATTGCAGTTATTGCTGCTGCTGTTTGTTCTGGAAATATTATTGTTTACAAACTGGTTTCCATTGGAATTACTGTTAAAAATAGCGATATAATAAAAATTCTGAATGCTGTTATTATTAAAACTATTGTTATAAGCAGTAGTGGAAAATCCGGATGAAGCACCGATATAGGTGATACCCATCGCCGGACCGGGGTTTGAACTATTGGTAGTGCGGCAAATGTTATTGGTAATACTATTTCCGGTACCGGTTAGTGTTCCTGTTGCTGTAAAAAAATTAGAAGCAATCGGGGCAAATGCTATATAAGCACTACCATTGGTACTGCCGCTGGTGAAGCCTGAAAATTCGAGAATACAATTGTCAATGGAATTGTTATCGGAATTGTTATAAAACCGCACACAACTGGCCGCTGATGCATTGGTTCCTTTATTTCTGATGGTGAGATCCTGAATATAAAAATAATCGCCACCCTGAAATGAAATGGCTTCACCGCCATTGCCATATTCCAGGTACTTGGTGTTACCTTTTATAGTGATCGTTTTTGTTGCACTCATTCCTGCAATGGAAGGAAATTTCACCATACTGTCTTCAGTAAGATTGCTTTTTACATCAACAATAACGGATGCGCTTATTCCTGCGGTTATAGCCGGTCCACCGTCAGTTCTGCTCAATCCCTGTAACGAACGCCAGAAACTGTACCAGTTTTTGAAATTGGTGCTGCTTGCTGCAACGGAAGCATCAATGCTAACATTGCCCGACATTTGTGCGCGTGCAGGAAGGATAAAAGTGAGGAATAAAAAGGCGAAACAGGTGGCGTAGTGCAGATTTTTTTTCATAATTCTAATTTACTGGTAAGTGCCGATAATCGACGGAAAGCAAGTTAGAACTTTAAAAAGAGATAGGAAATAGTTTGGATTGTTTGTGCAGAATTTAGAGGGTGGAATGACAATTAATTGACAATTCCAAAGAGGCCATTTTTAGAGATATCCCAGGGTCTTGAGCATGCTTTTATAACTTTGTTCCTTGCTGAAAAGGCGAAAGAAATAATCGTTGTTTTCATCCCTGTCGATAATAACGTGTTTGGGGCTGGGTGTCAGGCAGTGTTGAATTCCTCCGTATCCGCCAATGCTTTCCTGGTATGCGCCTGTATGAAAAAATCCGATATATAAGGGATCCGCGGCATCGAATTTAGGAAGGTAAATCGCATTAACATGTTGTTCGGAATTGTAATAATCATCGCTGTCGCAGGTAATTCCACCTAATAAGACCCTTTCGTATTCTTCATCCCAACGGTTTACCGGCAACATGATGAATTTCTTGTTGATGGCCCAGGCATCCGGAAGTGTGGTCATGAAACTGCTGTCGATCATATTCCATTTTTCCCTGTCATTTTGCGGTTTTTGGTCCATTACGCTAAATACAGCTCCAC